>NZ_PUBZ01000117.1 GCF_003205875.1 Herpetosiphon llansteffanensis | reverse complement strand
ACGCGAGATCAATGGCCATGTGGCGAAATTCCGCCGTAAAGGTGCGTGGTTTTTGCCGTGTCATTGGTGGATTCCTTTCCCGTATCAGTATGATACCATACTCGTCTATACGTTCAGGACCACATCAATCCGTCCAGAGGATACTGAAACACATCCATGCTTGATGATGATCAGCAGCTCATCAATTTCAATTATTCGATCCGTCCAGAGGATACTGAAACGCTTGACCAGCTGCGGGTTGTTCGTAAGTTCGGTATTTCAATTATTCGATCCGTCCAGAGGATACTGAAACGCCGATGAACGGAGGGATGAGCAGCACCGCTCCACGATTTCAATTATTCGATCCGTCCAGAGGATACTGAAACATCCGGTTGGCCAGCTCCACGCCGAGCACAGACCACAGATTTCAATTATTCGATCCGTCCAGAGGATACTGAAACGTGTTGACTTTCAGCGAGGCCTTTTGGCATTTCATCAATTTCAATTATTCGATCCGTCCAGAGGATACTGAAACGTACAAGGTTGGTCAAACGATCTATGTCAAAGAAATTTCAATTATTCGATCCGTCCAGAGGATACTGAAACTTGGGGTCTTTATTGACCTCGCATCGAGCGCCGTCCAATTTCAATTATTCGATCCGTCCAGAGGATACTGAAACGTACCAACTTCATAGCATGATGCAAGAGCTACAGCAGGATTTCAATTATTCGATCCGTCCAGAGGATACTGAAACTACACACAATCGTGATAAATCAAAGCTATTGACTTCATTTCAATTATTCGATCCGTCCAGAGGATACTGAAACGTTTTTATGGAGTAAAAGCATTATGAATCCTGAATTATTTCAATTATTCGATCCGTCCAGAGGATACTGAAACATATTGAATGGGTAACGCAAAGCAAAATCAAATCGTATTTCAATTATTCGATCCGTCCAGAGGATACTGAAACTGTCAAAAACTGACTTGTTTATGGCGATTGGGGTTGATTTCAATTATTCGATCCGTCCAGAGGATACTGAAACGTCTGTTTGTGCTTGTAGCGCACACAACACATGCGCATTTCAATTATTCGATCCGTCCAGAGGATACTGAAACTGATCACCGGTGGCGTGATTGAGTTCTGGACGCTTGATTTCAATTATTCGATCCGTCCAGAGGATACTGAAACTTGATACTACCCATCGCTGCGGCTGCGGGCGAGGGCATTTCAATTATTCGATCCGTCCAGAGGATACTGAAACACTTGTTACTAGTCCAGTGGGCTTCGAACACTTGATCTATTTCAATTATTCGATCCGTCCAGAGGATACTGAAACACAATGATCTGCGTGGCGTTCACGATGTTATTGGCATTTCAATTATTCGATCCGTCCAGAGGATACTGAAACCAAACTACACCATTGAATACAACCGCGTAACCAAAGATTTCAATTATTCGATCCGTCCAGAGGATACTGAAACAACGCAGTCCGCGTTGGCGGCGGTACCGTTGACCCATTTCAATTATTCGATCCGTCCAGAGGATACTGAAACTTGGATCGCCTTCATCATTAACTCAGTAGGTCGATATTTCAATTATTCGATCCGTCCAGAGGATACTGAAACTTCGCTAATCCAAGTGCGGCGCGAATTGTGGCTTATTTCAATTATTCGATCCGTCCAGAGGATACTGAAACAACAACTAACACTGGGAAGATGCGGCTCTTGATTCCATTTCAATTATTCGATCCGTCCAGAGGATACTGAAACGCTCAGTATCGTTGACAACTGGTGTAGGCGCAGGATTTCAATTATTCGATCCGTCCAGAGGATACTGAAACACCGTCCATGCGCCGCTGCCATCACTCGCCGCCATATATTTCAATTATTCGATCCGTCCAGAGGATACTGAAACAAGTCACCAAGCACCTCATTGAGCGAATCACTGGCGCATTTCAATTATTCGATCCGTCCAGAGGATACTGAAACTTCGATTGATTCTAACCTAGCCTGCATTTCTCCTATATTTCAATTATTCGATCCGTCCAGAGGATACTGAAACATCAGACACGTTGCAATATCGCAGCGCACGCGAGATATTTCAATTATTCGATCCGTCCAGAGGATACTGAAACAGGCGTCAAGGCAACCGAGCGCGGCGCGGCCAAGGGATTTCAATTATTCGATCCGTCCAGAGGATACTGAAACATCCTTGTGGAGCGCCAAATGTTTAAGCATCAGATTTCAATTATTCGATCCGTCCAGAGGATACTGAAACAATTAAACAACCGCTTGACCGCGTGTAGGAATCGTGATTTCAATTATTCGATCCGTCCAGAGGATACTGAAACCAGGTGGCGGGACGCTCGCTCGCAATTGGGAATAATTTCAATTATTCGATCCGTCCAGAGGATACTGAAACAAACAATTTTATCAATAACGTCGCTTTTGAGTCTATTATTTCAATTATTCGATCCGTCCAGAGGATACTGAAACAAGGCATACGCAAAGGGCTGTATCTCGCGTTGGGATTTCAATTATTCGATCCGTCCAGAGGATACTGAAACGTGGTGACGGCAGGCGCGACATTGCCGCCGGAAACTATTTCAATTATTCGATCCGTCCAGAGGATACTGAAACTGAATGTCATGAATCGCCTTCCGATCCTTATCAAAGATTTCAATTATTCGATCCGTCCAGAGGATACTGAAACGCGCTTGGCTCTTGGTTGGTTTTGCCTTGCAGCCATTTCAATTATTCGATCCGTCCAGAGGATACTGAAACGTTTTTATGGAGTAAAACTATGAATCCTGAATTAGAACATTTCAATTATTCGATCCGTCCAGAGGATACTGAAACAAACATCCAACCGAGAAGCCGCTGAGCCTCTACCTAATTTCAATTATTCGATCCGTCCAGAGGATACTGAAACGCTGCGAGTAATCAGCGTATGATGGAAGGCTTATATTTCAATTATTCGATCCGTCCAGAGGATACTGAAACACGTTGCCTTATTTTCGCCATCGGGTAGATAATCGGATTTCAATTATTCGATCCGTCCAGAGGATACTGAAACACGTTGCCTTATTTTCGCCATCGGGTAGATAATCGGATTTCAATTATTCGATCCGTCCAGAGGATACTGAAACCTTCCTTGATTGCCGTAAACCATGCGGTCACTTCATTTCAATTATTCGATCCGTCCAGAGGATACTGAAACTGAATGGTGTTACCACACTCAACGCATGTCTCAATATTTCAATTATTCGATCCGTCCAGAGGATACTGAAACATACCTGATACCTGGCTATACCGAGCTATTCGAGTCATTTCAATTATTCGATCCGTCCAGAGGATACTGAAACTCGCGGTTTTCTAAACCGGCAATGTAGGCCTCATCGATTTCAATTATTCGATCCGTCCAGAGGATACTGAAACCCGCGAAGCAATGCGACCACGATTCGGGTGATTTCGTATTTCAATTATTCGATCCGTCCAGAGGATACTGAAACTTGATTGCACTTTCTTGTTTCTCGGTTTTGAGGTCATTTCAATTATTCGATCCGTCCAGAGGATACTGAAACGAGCATATCGCGTTCGCCATTTCGCGATTCCACGTCATTTCAATTATTCGATCCGTCCAGAGGATACTGAAACACGTTGTACCGTTATTAGTTGAGTAGCGCACTTGGGATTTCAATTATTCGATCCGTCCAGAGGATACTGAAACGAATTGAACGAGATGATGGAATTGTCAGAACGCTGGGATTTCAATTATTCGATCCGTCCAGAGGATACTGAAACATTACAAAGGGATAAAACGCCTTCATGGACTAACATGTATTTCAATTATTCGATCCGTCCAGAGGATACTGAAACTTCAGCGGTTGATCGCACGGTTTGTACAGCGGGCAATTTCAATTATTCGATCCGTCCAGAGGATACTGAAACTTTCGCCATAGATTGCATTAGCGTTGTAGCCTGATTTCAATTATTCGATCCGTCCAGAGGATACTGAAACGCCGCTCATGCTCAATCGTTGGCAGAATGTCGCGTTATTTCAATTATTCGATCCGTCCAGAGGATACTGAAACCAAGATGGACAACGCTTGGATTCGCGCCGCGTATGAATTTCAATTATTCGATCCGTCCAGAGGATACTGAAACTTCTTTGGCTAATAATTCTTGCTCGGTGTAGTACTATTTCAATTATTCGATCCGTCCAGAGGATACTGAAACGCGTTGACGATGTGATTTTGCCGCCTGTTGATTATTTCAATTATTCGATCCGTCCAGAGGATACTGAAACACGGCTATCATGCCATTCATACAAAAGTTTGGCCGATTTCAATTATTCGATCCGCCCAGAGGATACTGAAACCTTGATCTCGATCTCAATCAAAACTTGACTTTGACATTTCAATTATTCGATCCGCCCAGAGGATACTGAAACTTTCGTGGCAGACTTCGCATTGAAGCCACGATCATCAGATTTCAATTATTCGATCCGCCCAGAGGATACTGAAACTAGACGGCTTGCAGTACAGCATCAAAACGAACAGCGATTTCAATTATTCGATCCGCCCAGAGGATACTGAAACGCTATGATTTGGATTTGAGCACGTTGGAAGTTGATATTTCAATTATTCGATCCGCCCAGAGGATACTGAAACATTGACAACGGATGATGTCTCGCTTATGCGTGCCTTTGATTTCAATTATTCGATCCGCCCAGAGGATACTGAAACTCGGTCACTGCTTCGCTATAGCCCGAAACGGGCACATTTCAATTATTCGATCCGCCCAGAGGATACTGAAACTTGCATGAGTTGCAGATAATCGATGATCAACAGGTCATTTCAATTATTCGATCCGCCCAGAGGATACTGAAACACGGAATTGTGCTGCCATCGGCAGCGGCCAGCGTATTTCAATTATTCGATCCGCCCAGAGGATACTGAAACTTGCCACGTGCTGCGCGCGTGCTGGCCTTGAGTCAATTTCAATTATTCGATCCGCCCAGAGGATACTGAAACTTACACCATTTTAGTTGTTCAAAAGACTGCTGGGCATTTCAATTATTCGATCCGCCCAGAGGATACTGAAACTTACACCATTTTAGTTGTTCAAAAGACTGCTGGGCATTTCAATTATTCGATCCGCCCAGAGGATACTGAAACTTGGTGTGCTCATGTTGCTCATCTTCGCCACAAGCGATTTCAATTATTCGATCCGCCCAGAGGATACTGAAACAGTTTATGGGCATTATCAATCAACAATATCGCGATAATTTCAATTATTCGATCCGCCCAGAGGATACTGAAACCTTCGTTGCGGGGCCACGCTAACTATGAGTACGCTGATTTCAATTATTCGATCCGCCCAGAGGATACTGAAACATCGCATCGTGGGCCGGGCGATGAATTGAAATTCGATTTCAATTATTCGATCCGCCCAGAGGATACTGAAACATGTTGATACATCCGTGGTTTGCAGGCCGCCGCCTATTTCAATTATTCGATCCGCCCAGAGGATACTGAAACTGCATATGGTGCAGGCAACACGAAACAATGATCCCTTATTTCAATTATTCGATCCGCCCAGTGGATACTGAAACAGTATGACCGCGTGAGTGTGTCTACAGCGCTCGAAATTTCAATTATTCGATCCGCCCAGAGGATACTGAAACTAATAGAATGATGTGGCCAACGGGATTTCACTAGGGATTTCAATTATTCGATCCGCCCAGAGGATACTGAAACGCTCGATGGCACGAGTGATAGTTTGCCGATTGTGCTATTTCAATTATTCGATCCGCCCAGAGGATACTGAAACGCGCGTCTGCGAACCACTTGCAGAAGCGTTAGCTTTGATTTCAATTATTCGATCCGCCCAGAGGATACTGAAACAGCATGACGAGGGTGAGCCGACCGCCAGCGCTGGGAATTTCAATTATTCGATCCGCCCAGAGGATACTGAAACTATAGAAACAAGAGGATAGTATAGAACTATGTACATTTCAATTATTCGATCCGCCCAGAGGATACTGAAACATATCACCACATGAATAACCAAATAAACAAGCTGATTTCAATTATTCGATCCGCCCAGAGGATACTGAAACACCTCCTTTTGCGGTTGGCCTGTGTGGGCTGTGGCTATTTCAATTATTCGATCCGCCCAGAGGATACTGAAACTCCTTGGGTTTGATGTTGGGAAAGACTTGTGACGGATTTCAATTATTCGATCCGCCCAGAGGATACTGAAACAAGGATTGCCACGTATCAACGCCGCCATTCTCGGATTTCAATTATTCGATCCGCCCAGAGGATACTGAAACTCGTATTTGATCGGCTTAGCAATCATCCATGCCGCGCATTTCAATTATTCGATCCGCCCAGAGGATACTGAAACATCGGCTTGATCGGAATCTGCTCGATGGCTACCTTGATTTCAATTATTCGATCCGCCCAGAGGATACTGAAACCGCTTACTTTGCGATCACCTTCCATCTGATGCTCCAAATTCAATTATTCGATCCGCCCAGAGGATACTGAAACGTGTGGTCAATGTGGGCATGGGTAATCAGGATCGCATAATTCAATTATTCGATCCGCCCAGAGGATACTGAAACTGTCAACTAGCCTTTTTGGGCTGGTTGGACGCAGATTTCAATTATTCGATCCGCCCAGAGGATACTGAAACAGTTATAGGCAGCGTCGGCCACATCACTGAGACTTAATTTCAATTATTCGATCCGCCCAGAGGATACTGAAACGGTCTTTGTGTCCAGCGCCGCAGGGCCGCTGCGATAATTTCAATTATTCGATCCTCCCAGAGGATACTGAAACTTGACATGCATAAACGCCTCAAGCGTGAGCGTCCAGAATTCAATTATTCGATCCGCCCAGAGGATACTGAAACTCAACCAGAGGTTCATCATGGACGAGCCATCCGATCAGAATTCAATTATTCGATCCGCCCAGAGGATACTGAAACGAGGCGGGCATTAGCTCTATTACTGAGACCATCACCAATTCAATTATTCGATCCGCCCAGAGGATACTGAAACAACCAAGCAAGCAACCTGCCGATGATCCTGAATATAATTCAATTATTCGATCCGCCCAGAGGATACTGAAACTTGACGCTAGCGGTACGATGCGAAGGGCTGCGGGCAAATTCAATTATTCGATCCGCCCAGAGGATACTGAACCCGATCCCTAGCCCCCGATCCCCGACCCATCCATAGCTAAAGATTTTTGATGAACATCTTATATCTCTTGCATGATGTGTAACATCGGAAATCTCCCTCGATTAAGCATGTACCATAGTTTAGACGATATTAAGCAGCACTACGTTGCTATCGCCTAGCATATTCCCTGATTTTTGGGGTTTACACCTGCTCTAACACTGCTCTACCCTTCCTTTACACTAGTAGCGCACCCGGCGATTTGCTAGGCTAGGGCTATCGAAATAAACGCCGATTGAAAGGAATTTCCAATGCGTTCAATCAAACATCACCTGCTGACCTCCGCCGTATTATTTGGCATGATTGCTGCTTTTGGTGCTCAGCCAGCGCCACAGCAAAATCCTCAAGCCATTGAACAACCAAATCCATGGTCATATTTATAAGCCTAATTTGACATAAACCGAAACAGCGATGAGCATTTCACTCATCGCTGTTTTTGGTTTTAGCCACGTTTACAATGCGTGTTCGGCTGCGTTGTAGGGAATATAGCCAATCAAACGGTCGCCCCAATGGAATTCGATGCGGGCAGTTGTGGTATTACAGGTCAGGTACACTTGTTTGGTTTCTTCGAGGTATAGGCGATTGTTGGCATTCATCACAATATCGTTTGCGCCAACATCAATGCCAGTTTTCCATGTGCCTTGAATCCAAATTGCCCGATCGCCCTTTGAGCCAAGATCAAAGTTAAGTCCAGTTTTCCAACTAGCTTGCGGGAATGATTGAACATTGATTGCTTCGGAAAGTTTGGTGGCGATTGGCGGTTTTTGCATGCCTTGGTCGTCGATATTCCAATCGACCGCCAAAACGTTGAGTCCGATTACCCGCCCGCTGCTGCTTTCGCTGTGCGCTTCAATGTTTGCGCCAATGCTGGCCCCGCCATTGTTGCGATGATAGGTTTCGGCATGAAAGCCTGCCGCCCAGCCACCGCCATGGTTCTGGAGCCTAACGAAATTGGCAACCGCATCGCCTTGATTATGATTGGTGCGTAAAAAGGTGCTCAAGGTCCATGGATAGGCATGCGGCTTGGTGTTTTCATGCACCAACGATAAGATTTGCGATGTTCCCAAAACTTGGTTTGGATCTTCGCGGCGCTGCCATTGCACCATCGAATCCAGTGGAATTGGATAGTTTAACGGCTCGCCTTTGCGATCAAGCGTATGCACTGGAATTGTGCCAGCATAATCATTTAACCCTTGCTCTGCGCTTGGTAATTTGGTATGCCCCAAGGCTGCCAGCAAACTACTGACTTGGGATTCCAATTGTTCTATGCGGGCAAGCAGGTTGGCAACGTGGCCATTGCTAGCTTTCGTGATAATGGCGCTAGCGGCTGCTGGCTGTGGTTCAATCAAACCTTGGGCTACTCCCAGCCCAAGTAGGCCAACAAACTGACGGCGATTTACATCATGCTCTGACATTTGCTTGGATCCTCATCAATTTAATCAGGTGGATTTGGTTGCGTTTTGGTTTGGCCTTGTTTAGCAGTTATCGGGCAGGCTTGGCGCTACATTGAATGGCGGAACCGCTTGCCCAGTTCCAATCGGAGTTGGAAAAAATTCAGTGCGTTTTTGGTAGAGCCATGTGCGAATAAACTTGCCTTGATGGGCATTGCCACCCAGCACATTCCAATCATAATCAAAGGTTACTGGCCCCAAACAATAATCAGCAACCCATGCTGTCCAACCAACAACCGCCGATTGATCGACAAAGGCGCGGAATGGGGTGCCAAATGAAGGCGTTGTGCCAACAATTGGCTCGTTGCTACAACCGCTTTCGCTTTCACCATCGGGATCAGCATCGCAGACATCCCAGCCAAATTCGGTAAGCATCACTGGATAGACTTCGGCAGTATCGCCAAACCATGTTTGCCATTGATCTTGCTGTTGGGTTGATGTAACTGGAGTTGTTGGCCGCAAACGGGTATGCTGCGGGTAGATGTGGCTGGTATAAACAATATTCTCTCCCACAAACGGATCTATCAAGGCCCCGCTGGTATCGCGGCTCCAATGCGGCGCGCCAACCAAAATCACGCTTTCTGGCGAATATTGATCGATCATTTTGATCCATGATTGGGCGGTTGCGCGCCACGTGGACCAATCAAACGGCTCAATTGGCTCGTTGAACAACTCAAACAACAAGTTGGGATGGTTGGGGTAGGCTTGGGCAATTCGCGTCCAAAAGGCGCTGGTTGCGGCCTGAATATAGGCAGTGCGGTTTGGATTATTGGCAACCACATAATCGCTGACCCAATGCCAATCGATAATGCAATAGACCTTGCGGCTAATGCAATGTTGGATTGCTGGTTGTAAATAGGTGCTGAAATAGTGGTCGGGATTAGCCAGCCAGCCATCAATTGGCAAGCCTTGTGGCTCGGGATAGACAGGCAAGCGCACAACCCGCGAATGAAACGCGCTTGAACTGCTGCCAGTTGTGGTAATGCGATTAATTGCTGCTGGAATCCCGCCATCACGATATTTAGCCACATATTCCAGATCAGGAATAGCAAAACCACGCAGCTTCACCGCTTGATTATTGGGATCGAGCAGTTGATTGCCTGCCACATGCAGCGCTGGTAAGGTTGGGTTGGGGATTTGGCTTGCTGTTTGTTGGGCTTGGGTTGCCAATGGTAGCGCTAATAAAATGAGCAATAAACCAAGCTTCCACCAATGCCGATACGATTGTTGCATTCGAGCCTCCACGAAAGAATGATGAGGCTAGTTTGCAACAATCGGCGCGTTCAAACGAGTGTAAAGTTTGGTCAAAGCAGGGTTAGTTGCGGGTCAATCAGCCCGATTTAGCCAAATGAGACTAGTATTCAAGCTGAATTCGATCAACCAGCAATTCAACATGCTGCTGATCGCCTTGGGTAATTGACCATGAAAGCGCATGAATCTTGCTGCGATCAAGCGTCGTACCTGGCTCTAAGGGCACAAACATACTCAAGGGAATATACACTTGCTGCCAGGTTGGCATTATTTCAAATTTAGCAATATGCTCTTGGGGCGGTTGGTTTGGGTCGGGCTGGGCTTCGATTCCAATATGCACATGTTGGCCTGAGCCATAAACCCAAAAACTAATGCCCTTGACTTGGCTCCAATCGACCGTTTGCTTTGGTGGATCGCTGAGGGTGCGATAGATGCCTGCGTAGCCATCTTGGCCGCGAATAATGCCCTTAAATCCCCGGCAGCCAGCGATTAATTGCTGGTTGGCGCTGCTTTCGGGAATGATGCAAACAAACGGCGTATTGATTGCCTGCGAGTTGCCGCCAACATCGTTATCAGTGTATTCGCCCCAACCACCTGCTGTCCATACCCTCAACGGCTGCGGTCGTAGCCACCACCAAATTCCGATCCCAACCACCAGCATAGCCAAGCCAACTCCTGCCCAAACGGGCCAGCGGCGCTTAATCGGCGTGGAGGGTGGTGTTTCGGCAGCCAGCGCAACCGCTGGAATGCTGACAGGTGCTTCAGATTGTGCTGGTAGTGGTGTGGTAGCTGGTTGCAACGTGTTCGTTCGCAGTTGTTTAATAATTTCGTGGCGTGCTTCCCAATCGACAATTAAGCGTTGTTGCTCGCGATAGGCCGCCGAGAATTCGGTGTTGGCTATGCGCTCCAAGCTTGCTGGAGCAACCCGGGCTGCACTCAAAAATTCAATCGTGTTAGCATAGGCCAAATCGAGCACGGCCACTACCACAATCGCCCGTTCCCATTCGCGAATCGATCGTCCGCGCCCAAGCAACCATCCTTTAATCGTATCTTCGGGAATATTGGTTAATTCGGCCAAACGCCGTGGTGAAAGTTGGCGCTGGCGCAAGATCGTTGTCAGAAGTTCGGCCAATGGGCCGGTTGATTTTTGCTCAACAACCATGGTTTGATTAACTCGGCTAAATGATTGACCTAGGCTCTACGGGCTTGGCTTGGCAAGGTTGCCAGCTCAAGTCGCTATCATACCATAGCTCTCTAGGCAGCTAGCTGTTCGTTTTGAAGTATATGGAGGCTGATTGCTTATTCTTGTGAACATAATCAGCTTGAGGCTGCAATCGAATTCAGCAAAAATCGCCAAAACCCAAGCCACCAACAGGCTATATACCTATTGCTTAGAGGCCTGATGGTTTGTGAAGCGGCTCTTTTTTAACCTAAATAAGCCATAGAATTCTATCAACATGACATAATTTTTTGATGACTATGCTTATTCGCTCGTTGCTTGTGTTGAGTTTGGGTGATAATGGGCATACATCGCCCCAATCACACGGCGAAGTTGTGCAAATAATGATTCAGGCCCTTTGATCAATCGGGCATGTTCACCATAGCCCAAAAGAATTCGAATAATCTGAAATTCGCTAAATTCGCTGGCATCGATCTCGATTTCATCATCGACATAACGAATCGCTTCAATCATAAAACGCTCGCTTACGCCACCGCTGGCAAACGCGGCAGGTAAGCGATAGGTAAAATGAATTTTTCGCCGCTCGCGCCGCATGTGCTGCATATCTGGCAATAAACGTGGCGAGTCCTTCGCCACATCAAAAATCATGCGATCAAGTCGAAAGGTTAAAATCATGCCATAGCGATAGCAATAAGCCAGCAGATAATAATGCCGATCCCGATATTCTAACTCATAAGGATCAACCCGCGGGTGCAGTTGTGGCTGATCGCTGCTCAGCGATCGGTAAGAAAAACTAACCTGTTGCCGCAGGCTAATCGCATCGCTAAAAAAACGAATCCATTGCGCATAGGGCGTGTAATCAATCGCTGGATTAAACGCCACCCGCAGGGCTGGTCGCCGCTTCCAAGCCGTTTGTTGGGTCGGCGATAAATTGCTGGTTAATCGGGCGACAAACTGCTTAACTTGGGGTGTCATGGGATGCCCAGCCCCAAAGAGATCGCGAATTGCCATCAATGCTTCAAGGTCATCATCAGCCAATACATACTGATTTGTACTAATCTTCCAGCGTTTTGGTTTGTTGGCCACCTCAATTTGATAGCCAAAGGCGCGCAAGCTATGCAGGTCGCGCCGAAATGCTCGTTGGCCAGATTGCCCAGCAGGATAGGTGTTGGATAAGGCTTGACAAACGCTCTCAAAGCTATGCTGTTGGGCTAAAAGCAGGTCGCGTAATTCGATTAATCGCCAAATCAGGCTTGGCACTTCAGCTGCGAGCAAATCCATGAGGCGCTTCCTTTATGCCATCTGCTAGCTCCAAATATATCGCATTCGCAATTATAACGAATTTTAGCGCTGAATAAGCGTTTATTGCTGCTAAAACCAAATGAGCCATGGCAAATCCACGGCTCGTTTGCTTGCTGGAAGAAATTAATGTTCTGTAGGTTTAGGGAATTTGGGTGCCTGGAGGAACGTCGCTATCATCGCAGCCAGTGCCCGAATAGCCATTAATTGGGGCCAAACAGCCAACAATATCGTTGATTTCAGCGGCTTCTTCTTCGAGGTAGGTCAGGCCGAAAATCATGGGCGTTTCTTCGATTTGGGTGGTTTCAAATTCCATGAATTGCACTCCTTTACACACAAATGGCGTTCGTTGATGCCGAAAAGCTTGGCCTAGGGAATTGCGTCAACATCATCGCAGCTTGTGCCCGAATAGCCATCGATTGGCACAATACAGCCAACAATATCGTTGATTTCAGCGGCTTCTTCTTCGAGGTAGGTCAAGCCGAAAATAACCGGCAGCTCTTCGATTTGGGTGGTTTCGAATTCCATTGAATTGCACTCCTTTATACAAACTCGCCGCACGAATAAATTGAGGTCGATTAAGGAATCATTTCGCCTGGATTACCGCCATCAGTATCATCACAGCCAGTTGTTGTATAGCCATCGATTGGCACAATACAGCCAACAATATCGTTAATTTCAGCAGCTTCTTCTTCGAGGTAGGTCAGGCCAAAAATAACTGGCATTGCTTCAATGTTGGTGTTTTCGAATTCCATTGAATGCGACTCCTTAATATGCGAAATTGCCACAGACCAGCCTTGGATTGCTTAGGGAATCAGTTCGCCTGGGTTACCACCATCGCTATCGTCACAGCCAGTAACGGTGTAGCCATCGCTGCCAATAGGCATCAAACAGCCAACAACATCTTGGATTTCAGCAGCTTCTTCTTCGAGGTAGGTCAAGCCGAAAATAATCACGTCTTCGCTTTTGGTCGCCAGCATTGTTTGTCTTTGCATAATCGTTCCTCTTCCAGATTGCCGAGATTAATGAGTTATTTGGAATTTTTGTTCGTTCCAGCAATGATCATGATTATAGAAATAATTTGGTTAATGTCAAGATTAATCTAGATATGTTTTGTATTTTATAACGACTTTTATGAATATATAATTAGAATGAATATTAAATAGATATATCCAAAAACAGCAATATTTAATGATTTTTGCTATTTATTGGTGGATATTTGTGATATGTTGGCGTAAAAGTACTTGAATATGATGACTCTATCAGCTTGGTAGATTGATAGAATGATCGACGTAGCACCCACCTTTCTTAACGCTGGTTTGCAAACCCGAGGGCGAATTCCCTGCTGCCTTGAATGTAAAACAGCAGGGAATTGAATTTTAGGCTGTTCGTTGATTCAAATTGGTTGCTGCTATCTGCTCGATTGGCTCGCTGATTGGCTTGGTAAGCTGACCTTTAATCAAATTGTAGTAATGGCCAGCCTGTGCCAACAATTGCTCATGGCTGCCAGATTCGATAATTTCGCCAGCATCCATCACCAAAATGCGGTCGGCGCGTAAAATTGTGCTGAGCCGATGGGCAATAACCACGGTTGTGCGGCCAGCACGATTTTCTTCGAGCGCTTGCAAAAAGCCTTGTTCGGTCGCACTATCTAAGTTGCTCGTGGCCTCATCGAGAATTAAAATTGGTGCGTTTTTGAGCAATGCTCGCGCAAGCGTGATTCGCTGGCCTTGGCCCGAGGAGAAATTATCCCCGCCGCGTGCCACTTGCGATTCGTAGCCATACATTTGGCCTGAAATAAATTCATCTGCTTGGGCAATTTTTGCTGCATTCCGAATTAATTCCATATCGGTATCACGCATTAATGTAATGTTGTCGCGAATTGATTGTTGCATCAAGCGGGTATTTTGAAAAACAGCACTAATTGCGTTACGCAATTCATCAGGTTTAATTTGGCGCGTACTAATCCCATCAATTAATACATCGCCGTGGCTTGGCAAATAAAATCCTGCGATCAAATTTGCCAATGATGTTTTACCAGATCCAGTTTCACCGACAATTGCTACTGTTTCGCCAGGTTTGATTTCAAAATTCAGCTTCTTCAGCACCATTTTGTTGCGCAGATAAGCAAAATGCACATCGTTGAATTTAATCTCGCCTTTGACTTCTGGTAATGCAACGACATCATTCGCTCGCGATTCTTCATCGGGCAAGGTCATAATTTCATCCATGCGCTCAATGCCCAATAAGGCTGTGCGCAGATTAAGAATTGTTGCTGGCAAGCGTTGAATTGGTTGTAAATAGAAGGCTACCATTCCAAATAACACCACCAACTCGCCTGGAGTCATGCTGCCTGCAAATACTTGGCTACTGCCATACCATAAAATTGAAGCAGTAATTAACGAGGTTGCCAAAACGCTCCATGCACTAGGCAAGGCAATATTGATCCGGCTGTCCATCCGTGATTTGGTGAAATTGGCTAATTTTTCGTTAAGCAATGTTTTATATTGTTCTTCTGCACCAAAAACTTTGATTGTCCGTATACAATCAAAAACATCAACCATGTGCGAAGTAAATTCTTCCATATGAATGATTGATGATAATTGAACGTTATAAACGCGATCATTCAGCGAGAAGAGTACAAACCACACTAATGGCAATGCAGCAGCAGCGATTAATGCAGCAACTGGATTATAGAAGGCAATAATGCCTAATGCAGTGACAAACATCGCTGTATCAGCTAAAATTGTGATCAAACCTTCGGAGAGTGCCAACTGAATTCCATCGGCCTGAGTTACGCGTAATACCAAGCCAGGAATACAACGCACATCAAAGACTTTCATCGGCAAGCGCAACAAGCGATCAATATACTGTGCTGAATAACTTTGATGCACGCGTTGACCAACCCGTGCACTGAGCCATAAACGGCCAAATTGCAGCGCTGATTGAAAGACACTGACTAAAATTAAGCCTACGCCTAAAGCAAAAAGCAATGCTTGATCGCGATTTGGAAGAATCGAGTCAATCAAAATTTGCATAAAAAACGAGGTTATCCAGCCTAACGAGGTTGCGAGCAGCGCAAAAAACAGCACAATCCCCAAAATAAGCTTATGTTGGCGGGCAAGCTGGAACAATGTTTTGAGCGGCTTTACTTCAATCTCGCGTGGTTTGAGGGCTGCGGTTGGCTTGAATTCAACCAAATAGCCACTCCACATGGCTTCAAATTCGGTTTTGCTGAGCGTGCGCAAGCCCCGGCTGGGATCAAGCACAACCACTGAGGTCGGTGACCATTTATAAATCACCACATAATGGCCTTCGCCCCCTTTGAGGTGGGCAATCGCTGGCAATTGCACATGTTGCAGGGCGCTATAAATGGCTTGGGCTGGCCGCGATTCAAGCCCGATTGCGCGCCCGCCATCGCGCAAACCAGCCAAACTTGTGCCATTGCGATCAGCGCCAACCAAAGTGCGGGCTTGCTCCAAGGTAATGCGATGTTTGTAGAAATGCGCTACCGATGCAAAGACCGAGGGGCCGCAATCTCGCCCTTCCGAGGCGCGAATCCATGGTAAGCGGCGATAAATTAACGTCTTATTGAGCATTAACAGCCTCCTGAGCCAAAGGAATCGGATAATCGATGCTGGCAGCTTGCAACATTGCTGCAAAATGTTCATAAATTGGCATGCCGGTGAGGCGGGCAATCCAATCGAATTGGCCGTTGGGATTGATTTCGAGGAAAATATGCTCGCCTTCGGGCGTGACAATCATATCGATGCTGCCAAATACTAGCTGCAAGCGATCCATATAGTTGCGCACTTTGGCGGCTAAATCATCAGGCAAGGCATATACTTGATGCGGCGTGTTAGGAATATCGTAGCGTCGCCAATCTTCGCGTGCGCGTTCGCTGCTTTGTGAGTGGATCGAACAGGCAAAAATTTCGCGGCCAACCACGACAATCCGCAGTTCAAACGCTTTTTCAACGTAGGGCTGGAAAATACCAGGCGTTGGCACTGCATTACGCGCATTACTAAAGTGTTGCTTCGAAACTCGATTGGTTAATAACTTGGCAATTTTGCTTGGTTCTTCATCTTTTGCAGGAATCATCTTGAAAAATGGCCGAAACGGCTTATAAATAATTGAATCGGCGTGTTGCTCGTAGAAATCTTGAGCATAGGGCAGATGTGCGGTAAAAAGCGTATCAGGGATATTAAACCCTACATCAGCAGCAAGCCATAATTGAGCACATTTTTCTTCAAAGGCATCGTGAAATGGTGGCGGATTGATGCAGAAAATATTATGACATTTGAGTGCTAAGACAATTCCTTTATATAACGCACCCCATTCGCCAGAAAAGAAATTCCATTCGTCATGTTGTTTGGCTAATTGCTGATAACGTTCAAGTAATGGTTCTGGTCGCCAGCTCCGCCAAATCCATGCTGCATGAACATCAGTGGCAAAATTAATTTCACGCTCTACTAAGCGTAAAATTGCTTGAGCTGTACCATCTGCTGCCCGATTGATGCGAAATGAAGCATTTTGCTCCATAACTTCTTGGCTTAATACCACAACTTCTTGACCCTGCGCCTCCAAAAGCTCACGGACACTAACCACCGTTGTATCGGTTAAAAGCTTGGTAATGATTAAGATCACTGCGAACTCCTTACTATGTGTAGCGTCACATGAATTTTTTGAACAACTACTATTTTTTTGGGTATAGCAAAGCTGTACTTGGCAAAGGTGTTGAATCAATTGAGCGATATGCTCAATTTTAGCCAAGCTTAACTATGCTGCATACTCAATGAGCATGCAGGTTAGGTATTGCGACGAATAGCGCTAAAAAGCGTTGACCAAGGCTTGAATAAAACCTTGAAACGTGAAGTAATAACCTAATTAAATACATCCGAATCAATGCCAATTCAGATCGTTTAATCAGATACCTATCCGAACATCCAGCCAAGTTATTGATTAAGGGTTGTGTGATTGAGCAAGATTTGCCAAGAGTTTACTGGTCGGTTTAGGAACATGCGGAAGGGGTGCAAGAAGATTCCTAAATAACGATCAGGGTGAATTTTTCGATTGTAACAACCACATAATGCTTTTGGGAAAGCAAAAACAATAGTTGGGAGTGCCCATACAGTTGCCAATGGTTTATATGTTACGATCGAGTTGGGATAACCGCGTAGGGGAATAGAGTATGGGTAGAATTGCGGTATGCGAGCCATCATAACAATAACTTCAAATACTGTCAACTTTTGGCCCAAAAAAACCGCATAGCTGCATACTACAAGTGCCTTTTAATCTTTTATTGATTACTTTAAGAAAGATTGGTAAATAAATCATTAAAAATTGGTTACTTAAACAAATCTGCCATGCACATTAAGTTATTGGGGATGGCAGTGGGCGATTAAATGTCTCATGTTAACGAATCTCCGCGTTGGCTGCCTATTCGCTGCTAAACTCAGCTACGGAGATTTAGCTTTAAATTGGAATGATGAGTGCTTGAAGTTTGCTGGTGCTCTGTAGAAGATCGCCAATCAACATCCCTAAACGAAGCTGCTCGTTCGCATCCACAATCAGGTAGCAGCCTGGTTGAGATAATTTTAACTTCCGTTTGTGTTTAGGATAGCGGTCTGCATAGGCTGCTGCATCAATCAAATGGTGGAATTTAAGCCTTTGCTCTGGCTTGCAATCTCAGTCAAATGGGCTATGCGAATTTTTACATATGCGGTAGACTAGAGCCACGCAGCGTCGCGCCGATCATCATTTTACCAGCGTAGGGTATCGCTATGCCGATGACCAATCAATCAATTGCCGCCCGCCGTTCACCAGTCGCAGCCAAATCCACCAGCCAGCATCCATTGCGGCTTTTATTCAATTTATATCGCGAAGATTGGGGCAAATTGGCGCTAGCCAGCCTGATCTATATTGTTAAGCATAGTCCAGTTTGGATTATGCCCTTAATTACCGCCGACATTATTAATATTATTTCGAGCCAAGGCCAAATTGGCTTAGGACGTTTATGGTTTGATGGCTTCTTGTTGTTAATTGTCTTGCTGCAAAATATTCCAACCCAGTATGTTTATATTCGTTTGCTGAGTTTGGCAATTCGCCGCATGGAAAGTAAATTACGTTCGATGTTGGCCCAACAACTGCAATTAATGTCGATTGGCTTTTACAATCAACGCAGCAGCGGGGTTTTGCAAGCCAAAGTGCTGCGCGATGTCGAAATCATCGAGCAATTAACGCGCAATGTATTCCAGAGTTTTCCGGCGGCACTATTAAACTTGCTGGCAGCGATTATTGTGGTGGCCTTTCGCTCGCCATGGTTTTTGGTGTTTTTTGTGGCAACTGTGCCCTTGGCGGCAGTGGTGTTGCGCACAACGCGTAATCCAATTCAATCGAGTAATAGCGCCTTTCGGCATCAAGTTGAACGCTTGGCAGCCCGTTTGAGCGAGATGATCCAGCTGATTCCTATCACGCGCGCGCATGCTGCCGAAGAAGAAGAAATGCGCAAACTCGACCGCCGTTTGGTGCAATTTCAAAATGCTGGCTTGCGGCTCGATGCAGTTAATTCGCTGTTTGGTGCAGCTTCGTGGGTCAGTTTTAACCTCTTTAATGGCCTGTGTTTGATTGTGGCGGCGTGGGCCTGCTACACTCAATTTTTGCCCTTGGCGATTGGCGATGTGGTGCTGATGACCAGCTACTTCTCAATTTTGACTGGGGCCGTGATGGAGTTGGCCAACCTTGCGCCGCAAATTACTAAAGGCTTGGAATCGGTGCAATCGGTCGGCGAAATTCTCGACAACGAGGATATTGAAGATAACGCTGGCAAGCAACATTTGGAACAGGTTGCAGGGCACTTTCAATTTCAGCATGTGCATTTCAGTTACCCCGACACCCAGCGTTCATCGTTGTATGATCTGACGCTTGAGGTGCAGCCAGGCGAAACGATTGCCTTCGTTGGCCCATCTGGCTCGGGCAAATCGACCTTGCTCAACTTGGTGATTGGCTTTTTGCAGCCAACGGCAGGCACGGTGCTGCTTGATGGTCATGATCTGCAAACGATTGATTTGCGCAGCTATCGCCGTCATATCTCGGTTGTTTCGCAAGAAACTCTGCTGTTTGATGGATCGGTGCGCGATAACATTTGCTATGGCTTGAATAATGTGAGCGAAGCGACGATTGAGCAAGCGTTGCGCGATGCAAATGCCTTAGAATTTGTGCTCGACATGCCTGATGGCCTCGATACGATTATTGGCGAGCGGGGCACGCGGCTTTCTGGTGGACAACGCCAGCGCTTAGCCATTGCCCGCGCCCTCATTCGCAACCCACGGGTGTTGATTTTGGATGAAGCCACCTCGGCGCTCGATAGCATCTCGGAAGGCCTGATTCAAGAAGCACTAGAACGCTTGATGCAAGGTCGAACAACCTTTGTGGTGGCCCACCGACTTTCGACGGTGCGCAATGCCGACCGGATTGTGGTGATTGAGCATGGCCAAATTATCGAGGTCGGCAATCACCAAAGCTTGGTTGAGCAACACGGAGCCTATGCCCAGTTGCAAGCCTTGCAAGCCTAAACAATTGCACTGCGCCCTACAATTAAGCTAATTGTGGGGCGCACAGCTTAAATGAGGGAAGGATTATGAGTGAACGTGTTTACCATAGTGAAGATTGGCCATTAGTTTTGACGACTGCCCGTGATGAACAATGGACAGGTTTATCGCTGAGTTTGTGCCCTTTAGGCTCAAGCCCTGAACTGCTGGAGCTACTAGGTCAATGCCATAGTTTACGCATACTTGATTTGTTTGAGTGTGAGTTAACCGAAGTTCCTACTGCATTGCGTCAGCTACCGCTCAATATTCTGACTCTTATGTACAATGATTTGCACCAATTACCCGATTGGCTGATTGAATTGCCACTTATTCAATTATCACTTGGCGGTTGCCCAAACGTCCAACTGCCAGCAAATTTTGACCAAAGTTCAATCGAATTTCTTGATTTAAGCTCTAACCAACTGACTGAGGTACCAGCGGTCGTTGGCCGCATGCCGAAACTCAAACATCTTTCGCTAAGTAGTAACCATTTTCAGAGCATTCCCCGCTTGATTGCCGATACTGCAATCGAACACCTTAACCTGTCTGAAAACCCGATTCGCGATTTTAGTCTATTGCCTGCTACGCGCTTGCGGGGCTTGAATCTTTGTGAGAGCGGACTTACAACACTCCCGATTGAGTTGTTGCAGCATCCTTTGGAATTGCTGGATCTGTCCCAACATAAAAACTTACATATTCCGCCATGGTTTGCAGAATTGAGTAGCCTTCGAGATTTGAATTTGTTTTACAGCGATTGTGCTGGGCGTGAGTTATATTTGCCTCCCAATCTTGCGGCAGTTTCGCTACGTCATTGCAACATAAGTTCTATTCCCCAGTCCATTCAAGCTAACCCACAATTACGCTGGCTCGATCTTAGTGGAAACAACTTTGCCGATGCTGAATTGGTGGTCAATGGCCCATGCGAATTTATCAACTTATCAGAATCACGGTTAGGGAAGCTTACTTTAGCAGATCAAGCCCTCTTAAGCCTCAAAAGCCTTGATCTGCAAATGGCAAATGTTAAGCAGGTTCGGAATTTAGCGCAATGTCGCAATTTAGACTGGTTGCGCTGTAAAGATTTCCATTTATTTGCTATGCCCACTACGCCTGAATGGCTGAAGCGTCTGCGCTATCTCTGGCTCGATGGTGACTTTTCTAACCAAGATATTCCGGCGTGGTTTTGGCAGCTTGAGCAATTGCAAGGGCTTGATTTGCAATCGCCAGATTGGACATTGCTTGACGAGAGAATTGGTCAATTGAGCGAACTTCGACATTTGCAAATCAGAGGCACACGGCTTAAACACATTCCACGCAGTTTATTGCAATTGACCAAGTTGCATACGCTGCATCTGCATCTCCAAGATCCAACCGATTTTACTTGGCTAGCAAATTTACCTGCGCTATGCGGGTTGGGTGCATATCCTTATGGTCAAAAACCACCGTTGGCGATTCAAGCCCGTGCTGCGGAAGCCAACTTTCGCTCTCATCACCACATCATGGATAAGGACGATGATGAGTTATATCCGCATGGCCATTTAGATTGGCTTGATCGCCATTTCCCTCAAAACAATGGTTAAAACCAACGGCGCAGCTACCCTAAACCTTAGGATTGCTACGCCATATGTTTCCACGCCAGTGGATTTGGTTCTTTCGATTTCGTGGGAAAGAACCTCTATTCATCGCTCAATTTTTAGTGTAAAGCGCCCAAATGGATGTAAATTGTACATTTGGGGGGATTAATTGCTGATGAACAGCCCAAATGCCACCAAAATCTGTTCAATTGTACTTTCCAGCTTGCGTCGCCCAAGTGCCTCTTGAGCGGCGATACGCTCTTGCGAAACGCCTTGTAAAATCCGATTAAGAATTTTCAGCTCAAAGGTTGAAAGCTGTGGGTTGCTCAAAAAACTGCGCATCGAGCGTTGTAATTGAATCAAGCCCCCAGCCCGCTCAAGAATTTGCTCTCGTTGCTGTTGCAAATGGCGTGGGCAGTAAATTGAATTGGTCAGCTGGCTCAATAAAACCCGTAATTCATCGAGCGACCAAGCAGCAGCGCTGGCTGGAATTGCCTGGTTTTGATAGGCCGCAATCACGGTGTGCATAATATCTAAATGTTGCTTGCGAATAATTTCAACCGCAATTTGATCAACGCCATCGATTGCTGGCGGGCTGGGATTGCCCAAATGCTGCTGTAATTGCTGAAAATGTTCAGGTCGCAAGGGCTTTTCAAACAGCTGGTAGCACCCTGCAATGCGCGCTTCCCACTCGCGATGCACCGTTTTATCGGTAGTCATGCCAAAAATTGGCACTGGTTGCAAGCGTTGTTCGTGCATAGCATGGCTCAGCCAAGTAGCCAAAACCGAGCCTTCCAAATGGCGATAGGCTGGGTCGGGCATTTTCATATCGAGCATAATGACGCAATTAAGGGTTGGTTGCTCACGATCTAACATACTGACACAATATTGCCACATTGCAAACAGACTTTTGAGCCAAACAACTTGCCAGCCACAGCGTTGCGCAATCACTTGCACAATTGTGGCATCAGTTTGGGCATCTTCGGCAAACAGCAAAATTGGCTCGGCATTGGCCAACATAACAATCAAATCTCCCAGACAGCTTCGCCAGCCAAAATGCGCTGGATCTGTAACGGAAAATATTTGGTATTAATCGGTTTGCCGATCATACCATCAAAGCCAATTTGTTGATAGACCACAACCCGTTGCGGAACAACATCTGCTGTCCAGGCAATGATTTTGGTCTGTGGCAATGCTGCACGCACGGTTTGATAGAGTTTAATTCCGCTCTCCTTGGGCATATGAATATCCAAGAGTAAAATATCTAAGCCAATATCTGCATGGGTGCTATGCCACGCAAAAAAACTACTGCCTGAGTTCCAACCGCCTTGATACTGGGCGTGCAATTGATGAATCAAACACACCCGCGCGATTTCTAGGTTTTGCGGGTTATCTTCAATCACTCCGGCAGAAATGTGGGTCGTCGATGAATACATTATTCCTCCTAAGGTGATCGCTTGCTCCTCGTTATGCGATTGTTGCTCCTTGCCGATGCTGCTGGGCGGTTGCCACAGTTTGTTGCAACAGGGTGGCCAATGTTTGCGGCCATGGCCGACTAATATGCGGCCAGCTTTCCAAGCCAAGGCTATATTCATTGTTTGGCGCGACAATCAACATTGCCTGATCAGGATTAATTGCCAAAATTTCGTTTATTAAGCTATGGGCGCTAACAAAGGCTAAAGTTGCATCAAGCACAACCAACGTTGGTTGCTCACGCTGATAGATTGCTAAGGCTTCGCGACTATCCAAGCAGCCAACAATGCTCCAATCGCTGCGCGATAATTGAGTGCCAAATTCTTCAACCGTGTTTGGATTATCATCAACGATCAACATAGCCTGCTTGCTGGCAGCTTGGGCATAGTGGCGCTGGCGTTGCTGCCACGCTGCTTTGGTTGGCAAGCACACGCGAAATTGCGTACCACGATCAATCTCGCTTTCGACCGTAATGTCGCCACCATGTAAATCGACTAGCTGCTTGGTGATGCTCATGCCCAAGCCTGTGCCTTCATATTCGCGATCATCGGCGCTTTGAATTTGACGAAACGATTCCCAGATAAATTGCTGATGTTCAAGCGCGATGCCAATGCCTGTATCGTGAATCGACAAGATAACTGCGTTTGCTGCACACTCAATGGTCACGCTAATGCGGCCAGTTTCGGTAAATTTGATTGCATTTGAGAGCAGATTGAGCACAATTTGCTTAATCGCTTTACTATCGGCCCATGCCAAATCAAGCTTATCAGCTTGTTGATAAGCAACCTCTAAACCTTTGGCTTCGGCCAAGGGCCGTACGGTTTCTAGCACTTCTTGGGTAATTGCTGCACAATCGATGTTGCCAAAGTGCAATTCAACCCGTCCAGCCTCGATTTTCGAGAGATCCAAAATGTCGTTGATCAGGTGTAACAAATGTTCACCAGCGCCGCGAACCTGATCTTGATAGCTTTTTTGTTGGCTGTTGAGCGGGCCAAACCAATCGATAAACTCGGTCATGTTAATAATGGCATTCAGCGGCGTGCGTAATTCGTGGCTCATTGTGGCCAGAAATTGCGATTTGCGCAGGTTGGCTTGCTCGGCAACGTATTGCGCCGATTTGGCTTCATGCACGCTGACGGCTAATTGGGCTGTGCGTTCAGCAACCAAATTTTGCAAATTGGCCTGAAGATGGAGTGATTGATAGAGGGCTTTTTCTAAAGAACGCACGAGGAGCCATACTAAGAAAATTACAATACTTAAGAAAAGTAAATTATAATACGTCATCGAGATAATTTCAGATTGGTAGATATAAAAAAAGATAAATACTAATAATATATTAAAAAAACCACTTAATATCATCCTAAAAGAGCCACTAATTAAGCCAACCATAATGATCGGTAATAAAAATAATATAGTATGATCGGAAATGATTCCATTTAAACGATCACCATCACCTGCTTGATAAATAACATATAAAAATCCAGTAATACTTAAGATAACCCCTTTAAATGAATAGCTTTCGGTGAAAAAGAATAACATAATTATATATAGGATTGATATTGCGATAAATTCATAATTAATTTCATTAAAGACGAAATAATTAAGCTGAATTACATATAACATTAACGCTAAGGCAATCCCACAGCAATACTTAAACGCGGTTTTGCGCAACGTGCGTACCGATTCAAAGCTATTTAAATCCATCCAAAACTCCTCATTTGTGCGCCAAAATCAACCTAAAGCTCCTTGTTTGTTCTATGTAGCTTTGGGCAGATGATGGCCTAGTATGAGTATACGCCAGCCAAATGCACGTCAATTGTACAAAATAAAAAGCGGCTGCTAGTTCAACGCAGTGCGTCATGCTCAGTCAGTCTATGGTATACTATGGCCAAAGCCACAGCGCATGCTTGTGGCAAAAGAGCCACTCAGCAAACCAACGGAGGTTTCTTGAATGCACGCAGTAGTTTGTGTTAAGCAAGTTCCTGAACAAAATAGTGTGAAAATCACTGCCGATAAGCAGATTAACACCGACGGAATCAATCCAATTATCAATTTGTTTGATGAATATGCGATTGAAGAAGCCTTGCAGTGGGCCGAAAAGAACGATGGCCAAGTGACCGTAATCAGCCTTGGCAGCGATGATGCCACTGATTCACTCAAAAAAGCCTTGGCAATGGGTGCGAACGAAGCAGTTTTGATCAACGACCCAGCCTTGGAGCATGTTGATTCGCAAAGCGCTGCCAAAGTTGTTGCTGCCGCGATCAAGAAACTCGATAATGTCAATATCGTCTTCTGTGGCAAGCAAAGCACCGACGACGAAACTGGCCAATTTGGCCCAGCGTTGGCCCGCTTCCTTGGTTGGTCACAACTGACCTATGTTTTCAAAGTGCACGAATTGAGTGAAACCAGCATTGTGGTTGATCGCGCTTTGGAAGATACCCTCGAAACCGTCGAAGCCTCGTTGCCAGTCGTCTTAACGGCGGTTAAAGATTTGAACGAGCCTCGCTACCCATCATTGTTGAAGATTCGCAAAGTCAGCAAGCAACCAATCCCAACCTGGAGTTTAGGCGACCTTGGCCTTGGCGGCAGCGATGTTGCTGGCAATGTGCAAGTTGCTGATCGCGTGCCACCACCAGCCCGCCCATCAGGCGAGATGATCAGTGGTAACGTCCAAACTCAAGTGAGCAGCTTGGTCCAAAAATTGGTTGAAAATCAAATCCTGTAAGCTGCAAGGATGAATTATGAGGGATGAATTATGAAGAAATTCCCCTTAGGATTCATCCAAAACATAATCATTATCTATTGATGCTGCGATTGAAGGAACCTATTCATCCCTTATCCTTCATCCTTCATCCTTCACAATGAGGTGTTTTCATGGCTAGTGGCGTTTGGGTCTTAATCGAACATAAAAATGGTGAAGTTGGCGCAATTTCCAAAGAATTATTGGGCAAAGGCAAAGAAATTGCCGATGCGCTTGGGCAAAGCGTTGCCGCCTTGGTGCTTGGCAGCAACACTGCCAGCTTGGTCGAGCAAGCATTTGCTGCTGGCGCAAGTAAAGCCTATGTGGTTGATGATGCCAATTTGGCCCAATATACCACCGATGGCTATGTTGCTGCTGCTAAAGCTGCAATCGAAGCCCACCAACCAGAACTGTTTTTGACTGGTTCATCGTTGCAAATGCGCGATTTCACTGGCGCATTGGCTGCTGAGTTGGGCGTAGGCTTGGCTCCTGATGTAACCAATGTGAGCGTAGAAGCAGGCCAATTGACCGCTGTTCGCCCTTCACACGGCGCAAACGTGATCAATAGCTTGAGTTTTGGCGCTGCTCGCCCAGCGATCGCTTCGGTTCGTCGCCAAGTTGGCAAGCCAATTGCTGGCGCTGGCGCTGGCGAAGTGGTGAACGTGGCGATGCCTGCGGTCACGATTCGGACTAAAGTGCGCAATGTTGAGCAACGCACGGGCGCTGTCAACTTGGCTGATGCAACCGTGATTGTTTCTGGTGGCCGTGGTCTTGGCTCACCTGAAAACTACGAAAAACTTATCCCTGAATTGGCGCGGGTCATGGGCGGCACACACGGCGCTTCACGCGCAGTTGTCGATGCTGGCTGGATCGCCTACGAGCGCCAAGTTGGCCAAACCGGCAAAACCGTTGCACCAAAATTGTATGTTGCCTGTGGTATTTCAGGCGCAATTCAGCACCTCGCTGGCATGCGCTCATCAAACACCATCGTGGCAATCAACAAAGATCCCGAAGCACCAATTTTCAAGGTAGCTACCTACGGGATTGTTGGCGATATTAACGAAATCTTGCCAGCCTTGACTGCTGAAGTTAAAGCCAAAACTGGCCGCTAATTAATTTCTAGTCATTGCAACACGCGGATCAATAGTTGATCCGCGTGTTGTTTTGTGTGCGCTACGATAGTGGCCCGCAAAGCATCAATAGTCAAAGCTGTAGATTAAGCTCCGATTAATCTAGCTAGCTGTTGAGTGTGCTATGCTAGCGAGGCACTTTTAAAGGTGACATGTCAACGATTACAATCAACCTAGAACATTGCTCCCAGTAACTCGCATGACAAGCTGATCTTTTTTATTGTTATTGGGAGGCAGGATGACGGCACCAATCGTTCAAGCTGAGTATGAGCAGCTTAAGCAAATTGAGACCAAATTTGGTCAGTTGAGAGACCGAGTTTCAAGCTTACAGCAACAATTAAACCAGTTACATCAGCAATTAGCCAGTAGCTGGCATGGAGATGCCTTTAAGGCCTTTGAGAGTGAATATACTGGCGAGGTCGTGCCAGCCTTAAAGCGGCTTGAAAACAATTTTAACGTAGCGCAAAGCGTCACTGGTGAGATTAGCAAAATCTTTCGCCAGGCTGAGGAAGAGGCTGCGGGCCTGTTTAAAGGCAAAATGGTTGCCGCTGCTGCTGCCAAGAAAGATGAAGGCAGTTGGTTAAGCAAGGCATGGAACAAGGCCAGCGATTGGGTGCATGGTGCGCTCGATGTTGTGGGCTTTATCCCTGGCTTTGGCGAAATTGCGGACGGGGTTAATGCCCTGATTTATCTAGCCGAAGGTCGCCATCTTGAGGCTGCTATCTCTGCTGCTGCGATGATTCCAATTGTTGGCGATGCAGGCAAAATTGGCAAATGGGGCGTTAAGGCTGGCAAAGAAATTGCCGAGGAAATTGCCGAAGAAGGAGCCGAACGGGCGGTTAAAGAGGTTGCTGAGGAAGTTGTCGAAGAAGGGGCGGAACGGGTTGTTAAAAATGTAGCCCAAGAAACCCTTGAAGAAACTGCCGAACGTATTCCCAATATTGCTTCGAATTTGCCTAAGAATCCTGACGATTTGCTTAAGCAAGGCTGGAAGGAAGTTTCTCATCCCAAAGCCGCAGCAAATGGTCACCGAACTTTTGAAGATCCTTCTGGTTTGACCATGCGCTTTGATAAAGGGAAACCAGGCGAACCTGGCTTTGAAGGTGTTGACCATTATCATATTGAAAATCCTCATGCAACCCATAAGAAAGTTGATAAATATTTTGATCGTAATGGTAACCCAGTTAATAATGGCTCAGGGCCATCGCATATCGTTGTTGAATAAAAATAGGAGTCAGCATGCTTATTGACCCAACTCAATATCGTTTGCATGATGGATTATTAGAAGCTATCGCCTATAATCCAGCTGATCAAACGCTCGTGCTCTCAATTGAGCTTAATTTGGCTTTAGCAGTTACCTTTGATCCAAATAACCTCGTTGATGATTTTCGCCAGACTCGTTTGATTTTTCATGGAGTTTCGGCAATTGAGCCTGCATTGCCACAATTTGCTGATGGACGAGCCGATCCTGATAGCATTTATGGTGATATTTATGAATTTAGTTGGCATCAGTCAGCGTCACCAAGTGTTACGCTGAATGCTACGATCACTGATGATTTGAATGGGACTGAAGATTTTATTTCATGTACTATTCATTATCAAACAGTTGAATGGCAAATTGATGATCCTGCTCCTGCTGAGCCAGCCAAGCCTTTTCAACCTACCGAAATCAATCAACAAGCATGGCAGCAATTCGAGCAAACGCTTGATGCCCAACGCCAGGCTGGCCATGATGTAACGCTCGATCTACAAGTGATTAACCTGCCCAATGCTGATCAACGCCCAATTATCCTCGCTGCGCGCTATCAGGTTGATGGGTTACCGTTCTATCAGGCGTTTCATTACCATAATGATGCTGTCTATGATTTAAGCGATGCCACTAGCGAGCAATTGTTGGCAGCCTTGCGTAGCACAATTGAGCAGCGAATTCCTCAGCCATGGATTAGCGCCCGCGTGGTTGCCGAAATTCCCGCAGCCGACCATGGCTTGCTCTACGGGCGATTTAGCTCGGCCAACCAACTGCGTCAGGAGCAAGGCTTTGAGGTCGATTATCAACTCTTTTTCATTCTGCGCGAGTTGCGCGAACGCTCCAAGCCCGCTTGGAACACAATCGAGCTTGTGACCAGCCCGCAACAACCACTGCACCTGACCATGAGTTTTGCTGATGGTCAGGTTGAACAAACAAGCTTCTAAATAGGCCAAACAGCAGCAAGTTAACATGACTTGCTGCTGTTTTTATAACTCGTTTGTTCAATATGACGAGGAAGTCCATGTCGATTGGGTTGCTGCTTACCGATTTAAATGAAACAACGAGCTTTTTGCCAATCGCTACTGAAGCTGTATTTACGCACGCTTGGCTGCCAATTATTAACCAAGCCAATTTAGAATGGATGCGCTTATTTCAAACAGGCTTAGCTGTTGAACAAGCAGATATAGGGTATATTTTGGCAGAAATTGATATCTTTAAGTGCCTATTAAATCCAGAAAGCCAATATTATTCATTAATGAGGCAACGAATAGCATTATTAGCCTTACAATTGCTACGCTGCCGCGATGCTGGGTTTACGCAACTTTATATTGGTTAATCGAAAGTATTATCGTATGTACTTAGCTATTCCACTACTTTATTATGAGCGTTTAGCAACTGCTATCAATTATTTTTACCTCTATCACTATTGGTTTAATTCATTTCCTGCTGAATTGCCAGATGCTATCGAAAAAACCGCAGTAGTCTTTTTTGCCGAATATCCCAACCAAGAATATTGGCGCTTTGTCTGTATTGATCAATGGCAAAATCGCGCTTGGCAACAGCCATTGAGCCATGATGTGCTCTATGATCAGCCGATCGATTACATAACCTTTGCAAAAATTTCAACCATCATGCAGCAAAGCTCATTGCTTGCGCTTGAATCCAGCGACCAAGTTTACACTACTGCAAGCGTGTATGATCGCGTTGTAGCCCAGTTTGATGGCCAAAAGCAAGATTATTGCTGGTTTGGTGGTCGCCATGCAGATGAGCGTAATCAAGCAATTGTTGATCTCTTTCATGGGCCATTCGGTTTAGAACTATATTACATTCAACAAGCACAACAATTGCAACGCCGCCGTTTGCCAATAAAAAATCGCCCACTTCGCCGATTTAAGTAGATCTTGCACACATTTGATAGATTTATGCTTGATTTTGAGGTAATTAATATGAACTATGATCCGACACTTTATTCCTTACATAATGCGTTAATTGAGGCAATTGACTATAATTCTGAACAGCAGCAATTAATTTTGCATTTAGAATATAACCTTGCTTTGGCAGTTAATTATGATCCTGATTCTCAAGATGATGATTTTCGCCAAACTCGATTAATCTTTGCTGGTGTTGCATCACTTCCTCCAGAATTAGCAAGCATTACCCAAGCTATCAATGACAAAACTGGTTGCTATGGCGATATTTTAGCATGCAACTGGGGCCACGATCATGCTTCTGCAACGCTTGAAATCCTGCTGAATTTTTTCGATCCTGCCCATAATACTGAAGAATTCATGCAAATTCTGATGCGATACCAAACTGTCGAATGGCAGATTGATCCACCGCTTGAGCAGGCTTAAATGGGCCATCAATTGCCTAACCAGCATTTCATGTGAGGTTGTTCATGCAAAAGCTTCGTTTAGCACCTGATTATTGGTGTTATCCCGTTTGGTGGAATGATGGCATTCAGTTTGGCGATATTGATCCCAATGAATTGCCGCTTAGCCCAGCGCTGATTGCCGATTTGATGGCTTGGTCGGATGCATTTGATGCGATTTATGTTGATGATGATCCGGCGAGTTCGGGCTTTGCAAGCCGCGCCGCAGAGCAGCAATTTGCCGAGCAAGGTTTGGCTTTGGCCCAACGGCTTCAAGCAGAACTCGGCGCTGAATATCAGATTGAATATACCTATCGAGTTAGAGGTCAATATTGAAGCTACCAACTGCTCAGCTTGGCTCCTTTTTAGCCCGCTGCATCGCTTCAACCCCAAACGCATTTGTATAGCGTTAGCCCGATTGGAGTGTGCTGATCAAATCGGCAAGCGCCTGATCTGGCTCAGCGAGAACCAATTGCTGGAGATAGCCTAGCGCTTCGTATTTATCAATTTGGCCATAAAGTGTGTAGTAGCTAGCGTGCAAGCTCGCGTAAATACGCTCACGCCAACGCACATCGGCAATTAATTGTTCATACAGCGGCGCTTTTAAATGCCAGGCGGCGGTAGCTGAACTTCGCATAATGCTCGTCAAAAGCGCAGAATTGGCCTCATGAGTCAAGTTATGCCAAATCGTAGCGCAATTGTTGCATAGCTCAAACCAATCAAGGTCGAACCTCTGACCAAAAAAGGGCTTGGGTTGGCAGATCAAAGTGTTGATAACGGCTCCAATTCAGCATAAGCAAGCCATAGCCCGGCAAATCTTCGTAGATCGCAAACATGAGCAAAAGCTTTTGGCTATCAGTAAGATCATTGGTTGCATCCCAAATTAAGCTATCAATTTCATGCAATATATCGGAGCTGTAAAAAAGCCCATTCGGATTATTGGTTTGTGAGCCATACCAACGGGCAGCTTCAGCTTCGATAGCATAGATCTCAGGGCTTATCTGCGCGATAATCGTTTGTTTATCCATAATCTCTCTCATAGATCGCTAGCTGGATCGGATACGCCTCAGAATACGTGTTGATTTTTGAGATGAAATTCGTCGTTATAGCGAATCAAGCGCCAAGTATTTTGGACACACTGCCATTCAGTCAACCCCGTATTGCTTGGGTCGAGCCATGTGCCAGTGCCCGGGCGTGGAATATCGAACAATTTGAGCATCGATCCAACAATAAAACCTGCGTGCGAAACCGCTACAATAGTCTGGTTGGCGTAGGTTTTGGCCAACTGATCAAGCGTTGTCTGCACCCGCTGCATAAATTCGGCCCAACTTTCGCCGCCAGCAGCAAATGCTTGATTTGGCGCTAGCGGCCCTGCAAACTCGCCATATTGTGCGCGATATGCTTTGTTAGACATTCCATCTGCTACGCCGACCAGCAGTTCGCATAAATTACCATCTTCGATCAGATCAGCCACAGCAAGCACAGGTTTGAGTAGCTCGGCTGTTTGGCGGGCACGCAACACTGGGCTAGTTAAGAGAGCAGCGCAATGATCGAGCTCACGGGTTTGCCGGAGTCGTTTCGCAAGCGTTTGAGCTTGTTGAACCCCAATTGCCGTCAAGCCAGTACAGCCATGAATATCTGCAATAATGCCTTGCTGGCTATGCTGCGATGCAGCATGGCGAATTAAAATGAGCCGCATACAAACCTTTCAGCAACCAAGAATTATGCGTTTTGCGCGACTAAATAATCTTGCAACCAGCCAGCAACATTATCTTGATAGTCTTTAGTTTGGGCTGGATCAAGGCCATCGAGCGCTTGTCGCCACGAAAACGCCCGATTGATCATGCCAAGTTGGTAGGCGAGATCGAAGGCTTGGTCAAGTTGCTTGCGCGGAGCAAATTGGGTCCATGGCTCCAAATAGGCATCGCGTAGGCGTTGCAACTCTGGGCCTTGCTCAGCAAGTTTAAGCCAATGGGCTGCCGCACGCAGGGTAACCAACATCGAAAAGAAGGGATGGCTCACGCTGCAATCGCTCCAATCGGTAAAGGTGTAGCCACGCGCTGCATAGAGCACATTATTTTCGTGAATTTCCTCGTGGGTCAGGGTTTCAGGCAAGCCAAATCCAGCCAAAGCTAGACATTGCTCTTCAACAGTGGCCTGCAAGGCTTGCAATTGCTGATGTTCGGCTGTGCTCAACCCCGATTCTTGATCGATCAACAAGTTGCGATGATCGCTCAGTAACTCAGCAAACAGCTTGGGGAAATGGGCTAAACGTCGATCAGGTAGCCCTAAATCGAGCAATGCTGGCACGCGAGCAGCAAGCTGAATTTGCAATTCGCTGTACTGTGGTAAAAGGGCATCCCAATGCGCAAGTTGGCTTGCATCCTGACCAAGTTGACGTAAGGTTGTGCCAGCGTCGGCGGAAAGTATCCAGCCTTGGTTTGGCTCGATGGCTAAAACAGGCACATTACAGGCTGGTTGCCAAGCGGCTAGGGCTTGAGTTAAGCCAGCCTCATAGCGAAAGGCTGGCGCAGGCGCTTTGAAATAAACCAAGCCTTGGTCGGTGCTGATTTGGGCAAAGGCCGACCATGGCCTTTGATGAATAAGTTCGATTGGCGCGTTGAGTTGGCGGCCATGAGCGCTGAGCTGTTGCTCAATCCAGTTGCTGATTGTGCTAAACCAGTCGGCTTGTTGCCATGGCAATTGTGTGGTTGGGGATTGCATCCAGACCTCCTTCAACAAAAGCAGTGGCTAGTGTAGGTTGGCGGCTGGCTGCCAACATCGGTCTAACGATTGGTTTGTGATCATTGAGGCAAAAAATGCCCCTCGACCGAGTTCAGTCGAGGGGAAGATAGCTATGCGCCGCTTGTCGCGAGGCGGTTCGTTGGCGGCGGATTTGTTGTTTGACTGCGGCTAATTAAGGCATCGACGGCCTGAATTTGGCTTTCATCGCCAATCACGCCCAGCGTATCGCCTGGTTCGAGGGTCAATTGCGATTCTGGATTGCTGATCAATTGCTGATCGCGGAGCACGGCAATGACCGAGGCTCCAGTTTGGGCGCGAAAGTTGAGCATGGCCAAACTTTGGCCAACCAAGCTGCTATTGGCGTTAATATTGCGCCATGCAATCTCAAAGCCACGTACGCTCTGAATCAATTGTTCGAGCACCAGATGTTCCGTTGGCACAATATTGGTGTGATATTGATCGCGGCGCACAGCATCGGTATAGCCCTGAACTTGGGTTGCTGCATAGCCCAACCGCAAGAGCGTATGGCGAATAATTTCTAAGCCACCTTCTAGTTCTGGGTGAATTACGTCCTGTGCACCTAAATCAGCGAGGCGTTCCACCCCAGAATTGGTTGCAGCACGGGCAACAATCGGCAGGTTTGGCGCAAGATCGCGGGCTGCGGCAACGACTAATTCACTAGCTGCTTCATTTGGCAAGGTCACGACCAAGGCCTTGGCTTTATCAAGTTTGGCGTGGGTCAGCACTTCCGAGTTGGCAGCATCGCCAATCAAAGTTGGAATATTTTTGGTCATAAAATCGTCGGCGCGATGATTGTCTGCTTCGACAACCACAAACGGAATCTTCAAACGCTGCAACACAGTGCCAATGTGTTCGCCGACCCGCCCATAGCCAACCACGACCACATGATCGCTTTCTGGTAATTTGGTTTTTTCAGGCTCGATTGTGGCGTGGCGTTGGAAGCGTGCCCACAGCCGTGGATAGCGCTTGAGCCATGTTTCAACATGCGGAATCGACCAGAACATCACTGGATTGAGCATAATTGAGAAGATCGCTCCGGCCAAAAGCAGCGAATATTGATCTTGGGTCAAAACACCTAAGCCAACCCCAGCTTGGCCGACAATAAACGAAAATTCACCAATTTGGCTCAACCCTGCGGCCACCACAATCATTGTGCGGCCAGATGAAGGCAAAATCAGGCCCAAGAAGAGGGTGAAGATGGCTTTGCCGAAGACGATCAATGCGGTGAGGGCGATAACTTGGCCAATATTGTTCCACACATAGATTGGATTGACCAACATCCCCACTGAAACAAAGAAAATCACTGCAAAGATTTCGCGGAAGGGCAGCACTTCATCGCCGATTTGGTGGCTCAGGTCGGATTCACCCAAGACTACGCCAGCCAAGAAGGCCCCGAGCGCCAACGAAACTTCAAAGGCTGCGGTTGCTGCAAAGGCTGTGCCAAGTGCGACCGCCACCGAGGCCAAAATAAACAACTCTCGTGAGCGTGAATGCGAAATCCAAGTTAGCAACCAAGGCAAGAAGCGCCCGCCAGCAAACAGAATCAACACAACAAAGATTGTGGTTTTGAGCAAGGCGATACCACCAGCGGCCCAAGGATTACCGCCACTGCTGCCGAAAAAGGCGGGCAGCAAGACCAAAATGAGCACGGTGGCTAAATCTTCAAGCACCAACCAGCCGACGGCGGTTTGGCCAGCGGGCGTGTTCAACTCGCCTGCATCCATCAAGCCGCGTAGCAACACCACGGTACTGGCAATCGAAAGCGCTAAGCCCATAACCAAGCCAGCGGCAGTTGACCAGCCCCACAAACGAGTTAGCCCAAAGCCTAAGCCTGTGGCCAACAGCATTTGCAGGGCTGCACCTGGAATTGCGACTTTGCGCACGGCCCATAAATCTTTAAGCGAAAAGTGGAGGCCAACCCCAAACATGAGGAAGATAACGCCAATTTCCGCAAGCTGGCTAATATCACCAACATCTCCTTTGAAGCCGGGCGTGAACGGGCCAATTAACATGCCTGCTAAAAGGTAGCCAACGATTGTTGGTAGGCCAAGCCGGCGCGCTAGCAAGCCGCCAGCAAAGGCTGCAACCAAAGCAACCGAGATATTGGTGATCAACGATATATCATGGGGCATCGGCACCTCCTGAGTGTGTTGTTGTAGCTAAAACTGTTAGAATTGGCGCTAATTTGACGAGTGTTCCGCCATCGCTTGCATTGCGCAGCGGGCAGCCTTGTTGTTCGAGTTCTTGCCGGAGTTGGACTGGATCAAGCTGGAAAAAACATGCAGCCTCGATCAGATCGACGGTGCCATTGGCCACGACCAAGCGTTTTGGTCGCCAGATTGGCACAACCCGCCGCTGAATCAGATCGCCGAGAATTAGCGTAACAACCGCGAACGGCGCTGCTTGGCTAATAATCGTTGGTAGTTGATAGGGTGGCAGCGTTGGCTCACACATGCTAATTGCCAGGGCGAGCAGCAACGGATAGAGAAAAAGATGACTTGAGCGTTTGAGTGGCTTGATGGCAATTAATAAGCCAAGGCTGATCAACTGAATTGCGATGCCAACATGGCTCCAGCGCGGGGCAAGCTCAGCAAAAAGCAACAGGATGGTTAAGCCAGCGCTCATCATAAAACACCAGCGTAGCACGCGATCGAGCAATACTAGCGGTGGCGATAACGAAGATTTAGGCATTAACACCTCCATAAAGCACACGAGCTAGCTTCACAGAGCGAAGCTGCCTGCTAGACGGGTGCTGCTTGATGAATGAGTATCTATGAGTATAATAAAGATCTTTATGATCGTTGTCAAGTTCAATCAGCTTGAAAATATTTTTTTAATAATCGAGGTTTAGCGCGAAAAATCAGGCCTGATTCTATAAATATCATCAAGTAACTTGAAGAATAAAGGGGGATTATGCAGCGGCATCATATTGATCGACTGGTCGAAGATTTATTTGTTCTCGCTCCCCAACTGCATCGCTTGGTCGATCTTGAGGTGCGACGACAGCTTGATGGCGCAACGAGCGCTGCCCAATTACGCATGTTGAATGAACTTCAGCATGGACCACAATCGTTGAGTAGTTTGGCGCGACAACAGCATGTTAGCCCGCAGGCAATTAGCGAACTGCTGCCAGCCTTGGTTGAGCGCTGTTGGATTGAGCGGATTCCGCATCCGCAAGATCGGCGGCAACAGCTTTTGCAATTAACCGCTGCTGGTTTCGCGGCGGTGCGTCAAGCCCAAACCCAAGCCCACAAGCAGCTGACGGCCCACGTCGCTGGCTTGAGCGAGGTCGAATTGAGCATTGTGGCAGCAGCCTTGCCCGCCTTGCAACGCTTGCTGGATTTGGCGAAGCGCGCTGATGAGGGATGAAGAGCAACCGAAGGATGAATTATGAAGTATGAGGGATGAAGGATGAAAGTCCCATCTTCGTGTCCCTTCGTGTCCTTCGTGGATCAAAATCTTAACGCAGCGGCGCAGAGCATAAAGGCTATCGGCTTCAGGTTATGGGCTATCGGAGATTGCTTGAACTGGCAACAATTGTTCCGATAGCCTCATGTCAAAAGCCCTTCGTGAAATTCGTGCAATTCGTGGCTAAAAAAACTTACCCTTCGCGTCCTTCGCGCTCTTCGCGGTTTCGGATTCTTTGTGGTTCCATCCTTCGTGTCCATTCGTGTCCTTCGTGGATCAAAATCTTAACGCAGAGCATAAAGGCTATCGGCTTCAGGCTATGGGCTATCGGGAATAGGTTGGAATACCAACAACCAATAGTCAATAGCCAATAGCCAATAGCCCCTAATTAATGATTACTGGACTGCTGCATAGACATTAATTCGCCCACACGACCAATAGCTGCCAGTGCCTGCGATTGGGTCGGCAGTGGCGCAAATGCGATCGCGAATTTGGGCGTTGGTGCGGTTTTGCGAGGCCAACAGACCTGCCAAACCAGAAACATGGGCGGTTGCAGTTGAAGTGCCGCTAATGGTGTTGTAGCCGCCATTGAGCCATGTTGAATAGATGCTGACTCCTGGAGCAGCAACTTTGACCCATGTGCCATAGCCCGATGATGGAGTTTTAATGTCGGTTTTGCCGCTGGCGGCCACGGGGAAACAGTTGGCATAGCCAGCGGGATAGGTTGGCGTACCACTGTTGCTGCCACCAACCGCACAGCTGAGGAATGCACCTTTGTTCCAAGCATAATCAACAGCATTTTTTAATGTGGTTGAGGCGCTACCACCAAGCCCTAAGTTGATAACTTTGGCTCCGTTGTTGGCTGCATAGGTGATGCCTTGAGCAACTGCTGCAAGCGTGCCACTGCCATTATTATTAAACACGCGAATTGGCATCAAACGGCAATTTGGGCATAAACCAGCGCCACCAGTGCTATTGTTGGTTTCGGCGGCGGCTGTGCCTGCCAAGTGCGTGCCATGGCCGTTGCCATCGGTTGCATTTGTGTCGTTATCAACAAAATCGTAGCCAGCCACAATTTTGGCATCAAGATCAGGGTGGTTGGTTTGAATGCCTGTATCAACGACCGCGATGATCACGCTGGAATTGCCTTGGGTAATGTTCCAGCCATCGTAGGCCTTGATGACACCCCAAGCCCATTGTTGGGCAATACCTGGATCGTTGGGTGTGTACAGCGGCGCATAGATGTAGTTTGGCTCGACATACTCAACCGCTGGATTATTTTTGAGTGCAGCTAAAACGCGCTCGGTTTGTTCAGGCGAGGCATTATTTTTGAGCGCTGGAAATTCGATTAATTCAAGATCAAGGCTATCGAGGTGTTGGAGTTGATCTGCTCCGAGGTTTTTGAGGGTGGTTTTGCGGTCTGCTTTGGAGAGAGAATTGTTGAACTTAATCAGATATTGGCCTGCAACGGCGGGCGCTTCTGCTGCCGCTAAATTCTCAGGTGTTTTTTCCTTCAAACGAGTCTGCCCAGCAGTTATCGTCGGGGTAGCCAAACCAAGGATACAGCCGACAACCAATGTTCGTAGCCATAGACGCTTCACATAAGCCTCCTCAACAACGAGTTGCAACACACATCCAGTACGCTTCCAACAAGGCGGTCGTACCTCTACCTGAGCAACGATGTTGACCACAACACGGCGAGGCCAATGCGATCGGCGTTTTGCTCCTTTCATTTAATTAACTATCCAACTGTATACTAGCCGATTTTAGCTCATTTGTAAAAAATGCTGGCTCTTATACACATCTCCGAGCCCACGAGACTAGCGCTCATCTAGTATTAG
>NZ_PUBZ01000116.1 GCF_003205875.1 Herpetosiphon llansteffanensis | reverse complement strand
CGTTCGACTTGCATGCATTAGGCACGCCGCCAGCGTTCGTCCTGAGCCAGGATCAAACTCGCCGACAAATCGCCGAAGCGATTGCGTGTGCTTCTGATTTTGAGAGCGGAAGCACGGTCACTCTGTTGTGTTGGTAGATCAACAACCAACGGCTTGACGGTGACAAAAAAAGAAAAATATGATGCATGGAATGTGCTGCGGACGCAGCACCCATCAGTTGGAAAGGTGCGATTTTGGCGATAAAAAATCCGCTGATGGCAGATGCACATCGGAGCGGAACAAATCGTCAAATTGTGTGATGTTGAGCAAACATCGTCGCTGTCGGTCAACAGCCTGAGGATTCTACCACAGCCGCCAATCCTTGTCAAATCAGTCAGGCGTGGGTGAATTTGTCAGTTGTTGGTGTCGTGACCGATGTGATTCAGTCATGCGTTGACAGCCCGTGGATTCTACCGCAAATTGGAATGCTTGTCAAATGCCATCATCCTGATCCACGCAGGACACGAAGGACGAAACCGCGAAGGCCGCGAAGAGCGCAAAGAACACGAAGGGCTATTGACCTAACCGCTGATCCCCAGACCCCGATCCCTGACCCCCGACCTCCATTTTGATTTTTGATTTTTGATTTTTGACTTTTGACTTTTGACTTTTGACGTTACTCTGGCCCCTAGCCCCTGACCCCTACTTTGCCTTCCTCCCTCCTCCCTCCTCCCTCATCCTTTATATTTCAACTGGCAGTTGCTCGGCCAACTGAATGCCAGCAAGGCTCAAGGGGCAACGATAGGCATAAATTTCAACGCCGCGAGAAGCAACCAACGCCAAAGTTTCTGCAAATGCTGGATCAATCTGGCGATTGACAGCAACGCGTTGGGCATCGCCGCGCTGCACAATAAAAACCACAGCTGTACGTCGCCCTTGTTCATGCAATTCGGCCAATTCAAGCAAGTGTCGTCGCCCACGCACGGTCGGCGCATCGGGAAACAAGGCCAAGCCGCCAGCTGCATCACCAACACTTTTTACCTCAACCAACCATGGGCAATCGCCACCATGACGCTTAGCATGGGTCGGCGGCGCTGGCGCTAGGCCAAAATCAAACCTGCTTGCGCCATGTTTGACTTCACGCTCAACATGGCTGTATGCAGCAAACGGCGCTAAAGCCCGCGCCCGCAAAGCAGCCTCAACTAAACGGTTTGGCAACCCTGTATCCAACGAAACCAGTTCGTTGCCCTCATAAACACCCGCCACTTGATAGGCGGTTTTGCGGCCTTCCGCTGGTTTGTGGCCAAGCACAAGCTGCGCACCTGGCACAAGTTTCGTCAACAAACGGCCACGATCAGCCATATGAGCCTGCACAATTGAGCCATCGGCTAAGGCTGCAACCACCAAAAATTGGTTTGGGCGCTCTAAAAAGCTGGCCATCACCAAGGGCGCACCACCCACCAACGCAATTTGAATCGAATTTGTTTCCACAAGCGCCTTGCAACTATAAAAAATCGTAGCCATTATAGCCCGATCAGGTTCAAACAAAGCGCGGTGAACAGGCTTGGTACAGCGTGGTACAATGGCTTTCGGTCGTTGATTAGCCCAAAAACTGACAAAGGATTGAGGTATGCTGGCCGTTTTGCAGCGTTGGTTTTATATTGTGCGCTCGAAGCTCGTCATGGGCACACGCCGACTGTATCGTCGCCTCGGCGGCAAGGTTGTGCCGCGAGCAAGCCAAATTACTGATCAGCTTTACCTCGGCGGTTTTTTCGATGAACACGATTGGCACATATTACACACTCAAGGCGTGCGCGTGACGGTCAATCTGCAAGCAGAACGCCAAGATCGCTTTGGCACGCTTGGCAACGAGGGCTATTTGTGGCTGCCAACCCAAGATCGCCAAGCCCCAACCACTGAGGCGTTGCAACAAGGTGTCGCCTTTGTGCAACAGGCAACCAAAGCTGGCCACAAAGTGCTCATCCATTGTCACGCTGGCATGAGCCGTTCGGCAACGTTATGTACCGCTGTCCTCATCGCCGAAGGCATGAGCCTCGAAAACGCTTGGAATTTAGTTAAAGAGCGTCGCCCAATTGTTCACTTGCATCCCTGGCAACGCCAAGCATTAGAGCAGTTTGCCCACGATTGGGCACAGCAAGGAGCAACGTCATGAGTTTTGCTGGCAAAACCGCCATCGTTACCGGCGCATCATCAGGCATTGGAAAATTAATTGCTGAAGGCTTAGCCCAAGGCGGAGCCAATGTGGTGCTGGCCGCTCGCTCAGCTGATCAATTAAACGATCTTGCTGCCGCAATTAACCAAACAGGAGCCAAAGCCCTTGCTGTTGCCACCGATGTCAGCGATGTTGATGCAGTTCAAGCCTTGATCGATCAAGCGGTTGCAACATTTGGGCGGGTCGATTTGCTGATCAATAATGCTGGCTATGGGGTGTTCGATTCCATTGAGCACATCGATTGGAAACATCTCGAAGGCATGATGACGGTTAATTATTTTGGTGCGATGCATTGTATTCGCGCCGTTTTGCCCGTGATGCACAAGCAAAATAGTGGCCATATTGTGAATGTGGCTTCGGTGGCTGGCTTGGTTTCAACCCACAATATGGGCAGTTATTCGGCTTCAAAACATGCCTTGATGGCGGCATCGGAAGCGTTGCAAATCGAGCTGCGTGGCACGCCAATCAAATGCTCGATCGTTTGCCCAGCGCCGATTGCTACGCCATTTTTTGAATCAGCAGACTTCAATAAGATGTCGCGCTTTGCTTCGCTTTTTGGCATGCTCAAGCCCCACGATGTGACTGATATTGTGTTGCATGTGGCGGCCAACCCCACAACTCAGCGGGTTATTCCTCGGTTTTTTCATCTGTTTGGAGTAGTTTATCGTATCTTCCCAGCGTTCACCCGTTGGTTGGTGAAGCTGGTTGGTTAATTTTGGATGTTGAGAACACGCATGATCACGCTTGAACATGTTGCACAGCTCGCCAATCGCCGAGTACTGGTGGTTGGCGATGTTGTGCTCGATGAATATTTGTATGGCAAGCCCGAACGGCTCTCGCGCGAGGCCGCAATTCCGGTCTTAGAATTTGAGCAGCGGCGGACAATTCCTGGTGGCGCTGCCAACCCTGCGGCCAATATCACAGCGCTTGGCAGCACAGCAGGCATCGTTGCCTTGATTGGAGCTGATCAGGCGGGCCAAGAATTAGCTAATGCGTTGCATAAACGCAAGGTCAGTACAACTGGCCTATTACGTGATGAGCAACGCCCAACCACCACCAAAACCCGCATTTTGGCCTCGGTGCAATTAACCGTCGCCCAGCAAGTAGCACGGCTCGATAAAATTGATCGGCGGCCTGTCGACCCCAGCCTCGAAGATCAGGCGATCGAATTATTGAGCCAATTGATACCCCAAGTCGATGCTGTGCTGTGCTCCGATTATCGGGTTGGCTGGCTTAGCGAGCGGCTAATTCAACATATTCAAAAATTATGTCAACAATATCAGGTATTATTGACGGTTGATAGCCAAGGCCGCTTTGAACCCTACGCTGGAGCCGATTTTCTCAAGTGTAATTTGGGCGAAGCAGAAGCCTGGTTGGGTCAGCAACTGCCCAATGATCAGCAGGTTGAACAGGGCTTGCAACGCTTGCGCGATCAACTCAAGCTGGCGGCGGTGGTGATTACCAGAGGCGGCGCTGGCTTTTCGTTGCTCGATCCAGCAGGCATCCATCACATTCCAGCGGTGCCAATTGGCGAGGTTTTTGATGCAACTGGTGCAGGCGATACCTTTATTGCGACTGCGACGCTGAGCCTTTGCGCTGGCCATAGCCCATTAATTGCCGCCCAACTTGCCAACACAGCGGCAGCCTTGGTCGTGCGTCGCATTGGCGTGGCCACGGTTAGCTCTAACGAACTCCAAAGCGCATTAATCCAATTTGGTCAGATTGCATGAGGCCTCGATGAACTCTCCATTCCGCAGCTTAGAAGAATTAGTCGCGCGCCGCCAACAATGGCGCAAACAGGGCTTAACCGTTGTTTTTACCAATGGTGCATTCGATCTGGTGCATGCTGGCCATGTTAGCTATTTGCAAGCAGCGCGCGCGCTCGGCGATCTGTTAATTGTGGGCTTAAACAGCGATGCCTCGGTGCGTGGCTATAAAGGCCCAACTAGGCCAATTGTGCCCGAATTGCAGCGCGGAATCGTCTTGGCTGGCTTACGTGCAGTCGATTATGTCACCTTGTTTGATTCACTTACCGCTGAGCCATTAGTCACTGCCTTGCAACCTGATGTCTATGTCAAGGGTGGCGACTATGCGCATCCTGAGCAAACAAGCAGCGGCAAAGAGCTGCCCGAAGCTCGCATCGTTTTAGCCTACGGTGGGCAAGTTGAGCTGATTCAATATCAAGCTGGCTTATCGACCAGCAACTTGATTGCCAAAATTCGCAGCGAATAAACCAAATGGCTCAGCATGAATTCATGCTGAGCCATTAAATACGGTTGCAGACGTTTGATTAAGGTTTTTGGATTACCAATGGATTATAGGTTGTATAGGGCATAGTCGGAGCCCATGCCGCAATATGTCGCCCATCACCAGTGCCACTCTCAAGATAAAAGCCAGCAACATAAACCTGATGGCCAAGCCCAACGATAGCATCGGTAGAGACTCGATACGGGCTAAACTCAGGCCCAAGCCCTTCCCACCGACTGCCATTCCAGCGGGCTATATTCCCAGTCTTAACCCCATCAACGGTATCAAAATTGCCAGTAACATAGATATAACCGCCAATGCGGACCATCGCACGCACCCAAGGAATTGTTGACGATGTAGCATAGCTAGCAGTAAAGGTGCGAGTCGGAGTATTTGCCAACTCAAAGTAAATTTTTTCCTTAATAAAGCTATAGCGATTATTGCCCTCACAAATCGCCATCTTCACCCGCCCTCCACTAGCCGCAATAGTGCCCGTTGCCGGTGTATATTTGCGTAGCTCTTCGAGCGTAACAACAACATGCTCATTAACCTGCATCGCCTCAACATAGGTGAAATATATTCCATCACCACAATGTTGTAAGTCAGCAATCCCCTCAATTCCAGGCCCATCCTCATGGGTTTGCTTAATCGTCCACGTTGTACCATTCCAAATCAGCAAGCTGCGATTATTATCAATCATATAGATCTCAGTATTGCTGAGCGCAATATATGAATTAAAACTATTGCCCGGCAAAGGGGCTACTGGAGTCACATCAACCCATTCAGATCCGTTGAAGGTTGAAACCAGCCGCTGAGGAACTGTTCCTGAACTACCATAAATTGTATGCAGCGCATAAAGCCGACCATCGCGGCCTGTTTGTAACTTAGTCCAGCTATTGCTCGCTGTATTCGCTTGAAGCACCGTCCACTGTTGAGTTAGCGGATTCCATGCCCGCAGAGCTTGAGGCTCAGAGTTCGGTCCATCCACCCAAGCGATAATATAGACCCGTTCGTTTGCAACGGCCATACTATTGATTTTCATATCTAACATGTTAATTGTCGGATTCCATGTCCCTTCCACGAACGCTGTTGGCACTCTATCAAGCATAGGCTGCGAGCGGTCACGCTGATCAGTTAATGCTAAGGCGGCGTTTGATCGAGGATCAGGCACAATCCCAATACTAACGACCAGCAACACCATAACGAACGTCAAAAACCGACGCATATGGATTCCTCCTCAAAACTAGGTGGCACATGAAACATCGTCAGCAGTTTTAATAACGCTGCTGATTGAACGAGCGCTCGCAAATAGCGAACCTTATCCATGATCTTGTTTAGCTAGCTATGGATTAATGGTCTTTAAGGATAGAGTATCCAACATTCTATACCTATGTATTGATAGGCTAAAAGTACTAAATATTTAATGAAGGATGAGGAATGAAAGTGGCAGGCTGTTGGCTAACAAACGATCCACCAAATCATCTGTGGAAATTTGTGGCTAAAATATATTTCAGGCAATTCGCGTCATTCGTGGCGAAAAAGAGTCGCATTTTTAACGCAACGGCGCAGCGGAAGAATGGCTCAGGATTAGCTGCGATCCTGAGCCATGAGCATTTATTTAATGGTGTAGGGGAGATAGATGGTATATTGCGGCGCGGCACTCGCAAAATTCCAGCTCGCAAGCCCTAAAGCCGTTATCGTGCCTGCTTGATTGAACGCGCCACGCACAAACAGCCGATCACCAGATACGGCCAGTTCTGCGACCCGTCCATTTACGCCGCCGCCAACTGCTTGCCAGCCACTACCATTCCAATAGCCAAGGTTGTAGCATGTGCAGTTGCCGATTTGGCTAAACCAACCACCAACATACACGCCTGTATCGGTCGCCTCAACTTCATCAATAATGAGATTTGAGCTAGCAATAACGTTGAATTGGCTGCCATTCCAATGCATAAATTGCGAATGCTCACTGCCATTGGTATATTGCCCAACCAAGTAAAGGCCGTTAGCATTAAGATCAACATCATAGGTCTCCCCGTTGAGTGTTGGACTCGACGCAACCCACGCAGTGCCATTCCAGCGATGAATCAGGCTAGTATAGATCCCATTATTATTCGATACCACCAAGGCATACAGCTGTTGATCGTAGCCAAAAACCTCAAGGTCATAGCTAGGACTGTCCGACGGCAATGGCAGGCTATCCCAACTCGTGCCATTCCAATAATAGATGGTGGTTGTGCTGGCAACAACCGGCGTTTCGCCATGGACAATAAATAAATCGCCAAGGAACGTATTCGGAATAATTGGTAAGCTGGTTACAGTATTCATGTCATGATCATAGCGATACACAACTTGGTCGTAGATTTCATCAGTTGAGTTGATGGCATACAACGCTTGATCATCGGTTGCCTGAATGTGATTAACAACCGCAAAACCCGCTGGATGAGGCACAACCCGCCAGCTATTTTGCTCCCAGCTCAATAATTGATCAGTCTGAATATAGGCTGAACGATCGCCAGCAGTTAATTTCGCCAGTGGCGAGCTATACATCGGCACATCATGCCATTGATCATTCGCATAATAGATCAATGGCGTGCCAAGGTTACTGGTCACGAAAAGCCGATTATGCGATAAATGTAAGCCATAATTGCCACTACATGCACAATCAGCCAATAACTCAAGGTTCAGATTGCTGTAGCTATAGTGGTGAATGTCATTCTGACGAAATACTTCGAGATAGGTTTGGTCTGCATCTAAAGCATAATCAATAATCATCCCTGGCGCAGAATCCACGACGCTAACCCAAGCCGTGCCATTCCAGCGCATCAACGCTGAACTCTGAGCATCCAGATTTTTGACCCCATACAGCTGATCATTAAAAACCTTGATTGAGTTTGGTGCAACCGTTATGGGCAGGCTCCGCACGCTTGTGCCATCCCAATAGCGCAGCTGGGCAATATTCCGCTCATTCTGACCACTAACATAGACTCCATTCGAGGTTGCAACCAGCACATCGACCGTATCAATTGATTCGAGCATTGCGGTCATGGATGTCACGGTTGTGCCATTCCAGCGCACAAAATTGAGCGCGGCAACATCATTAAAGCTTGTGTAATCGCCAAAAATATACAACTCACCGTTATAACCAGCGAGCTGATGAATAACGCCATTATCGCCAATTCCGCTGCCAACTGCATGCCAGCGCGTCCCATCCCAACGAGCAAGATCAAGCCCAGTCAGGCCACCAATATTGAGATTATAATCACTCGCATACAGATCATCGCCAACGAAGCTCAGCGACTTAAACGAGGGCGACGAGGTTGTCCAATCATATTCAGTTGTAGGTAAGGCTGACCACTGCGTCCCATCCCAACGCACCAGCCCATTAACATTGACCCCAGCAATCTGGGTAAAATACCCCCCAAGATATAAATCGCCATTTGGGCCAATTGTGGTTGTATGCACAATCCCAGTATTTGGCTCAACATTGGCAATATTGGGTTCCCACGTACCTGTCAAGGCTTGAGTGCTGGTCAAGGCTGCTGAATTAACCAGCGTTGCTTGATTTTGAGACCGATCCCAATTCAATTTAGTGTTTGTTTGTGCTTGAACCGGCGCAAGCGCTAGCGGAATTGCTGTACAACCAACCAACGCTGCCAATAACCATCCGCGCCAGTGTTTAAACGAGGCTGTCATGAACGACTCCTAGGCCAAAACATCACCACACAACCATCTCGCTACCAACGATCTCCTGCATACAGCCCGACATGCCGATCATGCTGTATACGTAGATATAAATACCATATCAATTATCTAGTGATCAATATGTAAAAAGGACTACCTGCTAACCATTTTTAACTTTTGGCCCTAGTTTTTACCGTTAAACCACAAAGGACACGCAGCGTTTGATGCTCCATGTCCTTTGCATAACGGTTATGTTCTATGCTCTATGCTCTATGTTCTATGCTCTATGTTCTTCTCTGTTCTTAGTTATTGCGATTTAACTGCCGACCACACATCGGAGAAGGCGGTGGCATTTTGGCCTTTGCGCAGCCAATCGAGGCGCTTGCGATCTTCGGCGCTAGGCTTGATCTTGGGATAGACTGCCTTGAGTTCTGCGCCGATCAATGGCTCAGCTTTGACGTTGGGGGTTAATGCACCAGTGAAATCGGCAACTTTGGCAGCAATCTCAGGCCGATTCATAAAATCAATAAACACTTCGGCGGTATATTGGTTGGCCGAGCCAGCCACAATCGCCATTGTATCTTGCCAAATCACGCCACCCTCTTGCGGAATGACCCATTCGATATTTTCGTTTTCGATCATGGCCAAGCCGGTGTAGAGATTCCACGATTGGGCCAAAACGACCTCGCCTGAAGCCAAATCTTGGTAGACATTATCGCTGTTGTATTTGGCCAGCAAAGGTTTTTGCTCAAGCAAGACTTTTTTGGCAGCTTCGAGATCAGCAGGATCGCTGGAGTTGCGATCTTTACCTAAAAACAGCATGGCCGCGCCAATCACTTCGCGCTCGTCGTTGAGCATGCTCACGCGACCTTTGTAGGCGCTCAGCTGAGCAGGATCAAACAAAATTGACCAGCTGGTTGGCGCTGGCGAAACTGCGGTTTTGTCGTAGGCAATGCCGGTGGTTCCCCACAAGTAGGGCACTGAAAATTCGTTGTTTGGGTCGTAATACAAGCCCATGTTGGCAGGATCGATGTTGGCAACATTTGGAATATTGGCCAGATTAATTTTGGCTAAGTAGTTGCCCTCGGCCAACAATGCTACCATATAATCTGAAGGCTGAACAATATCGTAGCCCGAATTGCCAGCCCGAATTTTGGCGGCCATTTCTTCGTTCGATGAATAGGTATCAACCGTGACTTTTACGCCAAATTCGCTTTCGAAAAGTTGGGGCACATCTTCGGGAATGTACTCGCCCCAAGCATAGATACGCAACGTTTCGCTGAGCTTACTGCGATCAACTGAGCCGCTATTGCCCCCAGTTGCCGTACCAGCTGGCGTAGTTGGCGGCGTAGTGGTTGGGGTTGCTTCGCCACAGGCCACCAACAAACTCAACACCATGAGCAACAGCCCAAAGCGGTTTAGTTTCATCAATCAAACTCCTTAAACACACAAATTAGGTTATTGATTAGGCTTGGCGGCGACGTTGCATCCACAACGAAGTCAGCACCAAGATCGTTGAACCAAGTAACATCAGGCTTGAGATTGCGTTAATCTCAGGCGAAATTGATTTTTTGATTCGCCCGTAAACTTCGGTGGTCAAGGTGTTGACCCCTGGGCCACGAGTGAAAAAGGTTACTACAAAATCATCAAGCGAAAGCGTGAACGAGAGCAACGCACCGCCCAAAACCCCAGGCCCAATCAAGGGAAACTTGATCTTCCAAAAGGTTTGCCATGGCGTTGCGCCCAAATCAGCAGCGGCTTCTTCCAAGCGGCGATCAAAGTTGGCCAAACTTGTGCCAACCACAACCGTCACAAACGAAATATTAAACGCCACGTGCGAGATGATGACCGTCCACAAGCCCATGGCCAAATTCAAACCTAACAAGGCTTGGAATTGGCGAAAGGCCAAGGTAAAGAAACCCAACAGCGAGACAGCCATCACCACATCAGGAATAATGACTGGCAAATACAAGCCCGTATCAAAGGCTTTGCGCCCGCGCCAACCACGTTTTTCCAAGGCCAACGCTGCCAACGTACCAATCGTCGTGGCAATGATGGTCGATAAACCAGCGATTTTAAGGCTTGTCCAGAGCGCATCGCCCAAACGGGCATCGGCGAATAGCTCGTTGTACCATTGCAAAGTGAAGCCTTGCCATTGCGCACCAACTTTGGCCGCATTAAACGAGAACAACACCAACACAATAATCGGCACATACAAGAAGGTGTAGACGAAAATCGCATTCAGCGTTAGCGCCCATGTACCCCAAGGCATGTGCCGTTTGGCCACCGGACGCGAACGCCCGTGCTTGGTTTCAATGCGCTTATCAGCCAGGATTTTCGCCATCATTCACCTCCCGTGTGGCTTTGAAATAAAGCAAGATTGCGCCCAAGAGCAGCAGCATAAAGATCATCGAAATTGCTGAGCCATAAGCCCAATTCGAGGCCGAGCCAAATTGCAAACTCAAGGTGTTGCCCACCATGTTGACGCTCGTGCCACCCAAAATATCCGAGACCGCAAAGGTGCCGACGGTTGGCACAAAGACCAAAATTGAGCCAGCAGTGATGCCTGGCAAGGTTTGCGGCAACAAGACATGCCAAAATGTTTGGAAGCGGCCAGCGCCCAAATCGCGCGCTGCCTCAAGCTGCACCCAATCGAAGCGTTCAAGCGCTGCATAGAGCGGCAAAATCATATACGGCAATTCGCCATAGATCAGCGCCATAATCACCGCGCTTGGGTTATTGATCATTTGCAATGGCCCAAGATCAAATTGATCTAAAAAGCGATTGACCACGCCATTATTGCCAAGCAACACTTTCCAAGCGTAAATCCGCACCAGAAAGTTGGTCCAAAACGGAATCATCACCGCCAGCACCAGCAAACCACGGCGTTTGGGGCTGCGCGTCGCCATAAAAAAGGCAAGCGGATAACTGACCACCAACGTGATCGCCGTCACCACCAACGCAATCCAGGTTGAAAGCCAGAGCGTGCGCCAAAATGCACCATCGGCAAACAACTTTTGATAATTGGCCAGCGACCAGTTCCACAACACCGTGCCATCGTCGGCGCGGCCTTGGAATGAATAAATCAGAATGAGCACCAAGGGAGCCAAAAAGAAGAAGCCCAACCAGATTAAGGCAGGCGAGGCTTGCAACCAGGCACGACGTTGCTCAGTTCGCGCATTATACATAGTTCCCCCATGGATGTTGCTTGTTTGCACAAACCAACAAACCTGAGCAGAGTACGATTAACGTTCGAGAATTAGGCTATTTTGGGTGGCCCATGTAACAAAAACAGGGTCGCCAGCGGTATAATATTGGTTTGGGTCAAGCGTCGAAACCGTGTTTGCTTCCCACACATCAAACGGCGAGCCATCAGGCAAACGCACAATAATTCGGGTATCAGAGCCAATATACGCAACCCGCTCAACAATTGCAGCAAAAACGTTTGTACCTTGGGGCTGTTGGCCTTCAACCAAACGGACTTTCTCAGGCCGGACGGCCAGCACCGCATGATCACCAGCAGCAACTGGAAACATGCCAGTGCCCACAACCCGCACGCCGCCAGTTGTCTCAAGAGTTACCGCACCGTTTTCAACCGCCATCACCGTACCATCAATAAAATTGCATTCGCCAATAAAATCGGCGACAAAACGCGTTTTGGGGCGTTCGTAGATTTCGGTTGGCTGGCCAACTTGGAGCACTTTGCCCAATTCCATCACCGCAATGCGGTCGCTCATGGTCAAGGCTTCTTCTTGATCGTGGGTCACGAAGATAAAGGTAATGCCCAAGCGCTGCTGAATGCTTTTGAGTTCCAATTGCATTTCTTTGCGCAATTTCAGGTCAAGCGCTGCCAAGGGTTCGTCAAGCAACAACACTTCTGGCTCGTTGATTAAGGCGCGGGCTAAGGCAACCCGTTGTTGCTGACCACCAGAAAGTTGCTTGGGGCGGCGCTCGCCAAATGCATGCAACTGCACCATATCCAGCGCTTGCTTCACGCGGGTGGCAACATCAGCCTTGTTGATCTTTTTCATGTGCAGGCCAAAGGCCACATTTTCAGCTACCGACATATGTGGAAATAGGGCATAGCTCTGAAAAACAGTATTCACATCGCGCTGATTCGCAGGCGTTTCGCCCATCAACTCACCTTCGATGTAAATATCGCCACTACTAGGGTTTTCAAAGCCAGCGATCATGCGGAGTAGCGTGGTTTTACCACAGCCAGAGGGGCCAAGTAGGGAAAAAAATTCACCGTCCGCGATTTTTAAAGAAACATCACGAACGGCTGTACTGCCGCGAAATTCTTTGGTTACGTGGTCAAGTTCCACCGCCCAAGTGGGTGTGTTCATTGCAGTGCGTGCCTCCTTAGTGCGCGAACCAACCCTCCTGAATCATGCAAGATGCATACCATTTGGATGCTGAATTATACACTGTTTTTCTCGTATTCTAGATCTAGGGTAAGGGTCAAAAATCGAAAGCAAAAGTCAGAAGTCAAAATTTGAAACCGCGAATTCCACGAATGAGTCATTTTCGCCACAGATTGATGTGATTCTTGTTCCGATAGCCCATAGCCATGAACATTTTAGCTACGAATTGCCCGAATTCCACAAACAATTATCCGATAGCCCATAGCCGATAGCCTTGTATCCTTTTTTGTTTTCTGCCTTTTGACTTCATCCCTCATAATTCATCCTTCTGACTTCAGACTTCATCCCTCATCCTTCATCCTTCTAAATCATGCTTTGCACAATATCGTAGCCGTAGCGCAAAATGACCCCAACCACGACGACAAGAAAGATCACGCGCACAAACTGACTGCCTTTGGCCAATGCCATGCGTGAGCCAATAATTCCGCCGACAATATTGCAAACCGCCATTGGGAGCGCCAAGTGCCAGATAATTTGGCCCGCACTGAGAAATTGTACCAAGGCCGCAACATTGGTGGTTACATTAATAATTTTGGTCGAGGCTGAGGCTTGCAGAAAATCGAAGCCCAAAATCCCCACGAAGGCAAACATCAATAAACTGCCAGTGCCCGGCCCAAAAATCCCATCGTAGAAGCCAATCAGGCCGCAAAAGCCCAAAACATAGGGAATTGGCTGCGCCGAGGCTTTGGTTTCGCGGGCAGCGCTGCCAAAATCCTTGCGTTTAAAGGTATAAATTGCCATCGCAATGATTAACAGCAGCATAATTGGTCGAAATAGCTCTGGCCGAATCAAGCTGACGGCCCGCGCTCCAAGCCACGAGCACAACGCAGCGCTAAGCATACCCGGCCCAATAATGCGCCAATTGACCCGCACCCGCCGATTGTAATTGACTGCTGCCGTAGCCGTGCCCGTTACTGCGGCAAATTTATTGGTTCCCAGCACGAATGCAGGCGCAACGTCTTTTTGCAAAATCAACAAGGGCGGTAATTGAATCAAGCCCCCGCCACCAGCAACCGCATCGATAAAGCCAGCCAACAAGGCAAAAGCACAAAGAATGAATAAGCTCATAGCGCGGGGTTTCCTATTTGCACAAATTCAGCTTGCAGATCAATCCCAACTGCAGCACCAACCTCGTGCCAAAGGTTCGGCACTGGCGCGGTGAGTTCAAGCATCGAGCCATAGCGCGGATGGGGAAATTGCAACCATGCAGCGTGTAGTAATTGCTCAGTCACGGTTAAATTACCAAGCTGCGTTATGCCACCATAGCGTTGATCGCCAACCAACGGATGGCCAACATGCAGCGCATGCAAGCGAATTTGATGCGTGCGCCCAGTGTGCAAACGGGCGGCCAATAAGCTTGCGTTCGCTCCCGTAGCCCGCAGGGTAAAACTGGTATGCGCCCGCCGCACCCGACGATCCTTCGGCCCATATAATTGATCGATCATCGCTGCGGGATAGACCGACCACAAACCATGTTCGCCGCGTGAATGGCCAGTGACAACCTCTAATTCACGCCATGCTGGCACGCCGCTGGCCAGCGCAAGGTAGGTTTTTTCAACCCGACCCTCGTTAAACATGCGCTGAAAACGGCTGTTGAGGCTGGGATTTTTCGAGACGATCAACGCGCCTGAAGTACCATGATCAAGCCGATGGACGAGATGAAACGGCACTGCTTCGCCAGCGCGCTGGCTGAAAAAGCGTGCCAACGCCCCTTCGAGATGACCAAACGTATCCCATGGCGTGGCCACGCTATACCAAGCAGCGGGCTTATTCAGCACCAAAATCCATTCATCCTCAAACATAATGTCTGCTGGGGTCACAATTGGGTTGGCATATAAGCCAGCTGGCGGCGTATGCACCACCAATTCACCTGCTGGCGGGGCTTCAGCCAAAGGATCATTGACGCGCACGCTGTTGATCCAAATTGCGCCGCGCACCATCAGGGTTTGGGCCAAGGTTGCGGAGAGCTGCAAACGCTCAATTAACAGTTGCCACAATGGTAGCCCTGCGGTTGGCGGTTCAAGGGTTAATTTAACAGGGTACTGTGCGGCTAAATCGCACAGTACCCGTTGATCAAGCGCCGACAATTCGGCTAATGGGTCGAACACAATCTATCCGTTCTATTTGTTGAACAGCACCAACGGATTGTAGAGGGTATAGGCGCTGTCGTCGGTTGCAAACCGCAAGAGCGTGATTGAGTAGGCGGGCAGCGTGACGGTTGTGGTTTCGCCCACATCAGTCAATTCGATCGTCTGCGCATTACTAAAATCATCGTTCACATTGGTTTGGCCATTATACGTGATTGTGGTCGCATCGAGGCTTGCTGCTTGGGCAACATCAATCGAGCCAGAAATTGCTGGAATAACGGCCCCAGCGGCGCGAAGTTGCACATTGGTGGTCGTCGCTTGACCAGTTTTGTTGATCGCCATGAGCGAGATGGTATGCCCATCGCTACCAGCATAGAAGCTAATTTGGGTTGCTGCATCAGCATCGCTGGTATATTCAAGCAAGCGATTGCCAAAAAACTGCCACAAATGGAAGGCATAATATTGGGGGCTGCGGGTGTAGCTTGGCACATCGCCAATCAAGCCATAATCGGTACCGTTGGTTTGGACGTTGCCATTCAACAGCCAATGATTAGCCGCCAACACATCGCCTTGAATAATTTGGCCAGTCGTATCGGCAATAAACAACATATTTAGCGCTTTGGTCATCATCGCTTGGGGATCGTAGGGCCAGCCAGCGCTCAAATTGTATTCGCCAATCATAATTGGAATCTCGCGGCCTTCAGCAAAATCGGCGATTGCTTGGCGTGTGCTTGCAAAGACTTCGGGCCATTGCTTTTGCGGGCGCGAAAGCATCAAATAGCGGCCCAAGGCATCGTTGTTTGGTACATCAACAAACGAATAGGGGTGAATCGCGATGTAATCAATGATGTCGCCGCCCTCAGTCAGCACCTTGGTTGTCCAATTGTTGAATTCGGTTGGGCTGGCCAATGCGGTAACACCAACCATAATCGTTGGATCGACGACCTTCATCGCGGCGCGAACGTCGATATAGCCTTCGTGGCGCTCAGGCGTTGTCAAACCGTTGATATATTCAGCGCCATCGCAACTCCAGCCAACTTCCCAGCCTGCAACACACGATCCATAGGTTTCGTTGCCAAAATCCCAGTATTTAATTCCGACTGGGGTAGGGTTGCCATGACTGGCCCGCAGTTGCGCCCAGTAGCCAACGGTGCGCCAATCTACGCCTTTGTGATCGGTTCCAAGCGCACGTTGATCAGTGACTTCGCCATTGAAGAAGGCTACCAAAGCAGCGGCTTCGCCCGAAGTCACATTAGTATTGATCGTCCAAATTGCATCGCGACCAGTTGCGCTCAGAAACTCAATAAAATCGGTGGGGGTCATGGCCCATTCGTAATTGCATGGCCATGCATTGGCAATCGTGTTGCCAGCACCCAATTCACAGTTAATCGCCCCATGATCTTGGCTCATCGAGCCGCCGGGCAAACGAATCGTCATATTGCCCAACGCGCCACTCCGCGCAAGAAAGGTTGGGTTGGCTGCGGCTTCCACGCCCCACATGCCGTAGTTTGTGCCTAATGCATTGCGAGCGCTAAAGTCAAGCACCGTTTGATCGGTATCAATCGTCACATTAACCGTGCCTGGAGGAGCAAAATCAACCACATTCAAGGTAATATCATCGAGATAGAACGTTGGTTGGGCTACGCCCGTGGATTCTTGTAGATTGATCCGTGAAACTGCGCTGGGATTACCCAACTGAGCCATGGTCAATTGAACTTGCGTCCATTCGCCAGCGGGAGCATTGATCAGCACTGGTGTGACAATATTGCCACCATCGGTTGTGGTTACGCCAGCATTAAATTGGGTTCCGCCAGTGCCACCATAGACCCAAAAACTAATGCCGTTCAAGGCCTCAGCAGGAATTAATCCAGGTGAGTGCAGCGAAAAACCGCCCCAAGCCTCAAAGGTCACAGCCGTCGATTTTGTGCCAGTATGCGCTTGGGCTGTACTATCAAACGCCACTGCCGTACTCCACGACCAATTCTGCCAACCGGTTGCCAAGGCTTCATCAAACACAATTGAAGTTCCGGTTGGAACTGCGGTATGTGCCCGCGTTGAACCAAGCCATGCGACACCCAACACCATCAGCAGCGAAAGTTGAACCAAACGTCGCATCCATTGCCTCCTGATCATCATTGAACATAGCTCGATTATAGTAAAAAAATCTAAAGAATAAACTTAAAAAATTTAGTATTATTAACTAAAAGTGGGGGTCAGAATATGAAGGATGAAGGATGAAAGGAAGATCATAACGATAAGAATGAAATCAAAAGTCAAAAAATAGGGGTTAGGGGCTATGGGCTGGGGATCGGTATCGTACAAGGGTAGGTCTTAAGATCCCCTCACCCCAACCCCGCGCCACGGGAGCGGGGTTGGGGCTTTAACGCCATGGTTCTTCCCCAATTCCTTCGTAAAAAAGAGTCCTCGCCCCCTCGCCCGCGTTCAGTGGGAGAGGGGGTTGGGGGTGAGGGAACGCTCCATGCCACCATCAATCGCTCAAAACCTACCCTTGGAAGGGGATCGGTATTCCGTCCTGTGCCAACCACTTCTTGCCAAACCTCAATGATTTTCCGCTAGCCAAAAGCCAGAAGCCTCATTAACTATGCTATACTCGCAGCCAAAGCAAGGAGTTTTGCCATGAAACAGCTGAAATTATTGCTCCTGAGTATGTTGTTGGTCGTGCCAATTCGCGCCAGCACTGCTGCCAGCAACTATTGTTTCCCCGAACTCAAAGCCTATTGTGTTGAAGACCCATTTGATCAATATTGGGTCGCTAATGGCGGTCTACCAGTTTTTGGCTACCCGATTAGCGCGAAAGATCGTTATCAAGCACCAGATCAAGGCCCAATCCTCACTATGCAATGGACTGAGCGCCAACGCTTGGAGCAGAACAACACCTTGGCTGGCACGCCCTACGAAATTCAAATTGGCCTGCTTGGCAAAGAGCGCATGACCCAACTCAACCGCGAATTGGAGCCAGCAGCACGCCGGCCTGCCGCTGATTGTTTGTGGTTTAAAGAAACCGGGCATAACGTCTGTAATCAAACTGATGGCATGGGTTTCAAGCAGTATTGGCAAAGCCATGGCACAACCACCGCAGGCTTGGATAGCTATGCGCGTTCGTTGCAACTCTTTGGCTTACCGCTCACCAGTGCCCAATTTGAGCTAAATGCTGATGGTGCTGAGGTGATTACCCAATGGTTCGAGCGCGCCCGCTTCGAGTGGCATCCCGATAATCCTGATCAATTTAAGGTATTGTTGGGGCGTTTGGGAAGCGAAATAACTGGGTTTGAGCCAGAAATCATACGCGAGCCAATTCCTGGGCCAAACCCGCCAAATAAATAAGCGCGACGCTGGAATATTCCAACGCCGCAAGCTGCTATAAACCAGTCATTTTTTGTAAATGCTCAGGGTAGCGCGCGCCTTGAATCGTAATCGAGGCCGCTGCTTGTTCAATCGCCTGCAAATCGGTATCAGTCAGCGTAATTGCTGCCGCACCCAGATTTTCTTCCAAGCGTTCCAAGCGCCGCGTGCCAGGAATCGGCACAATCCATGGTTTTTGGGCTAGCAACCATGCCAAGGCAATTTGGGCAGGCGTGGCTTGTTTTTGGTGGGCAATCTCGGTCAACAAATCAATCAAGGCTTGGTTGGCTTGCAAGGCTTCAGCGCTAAACCGTGGAATACTCTTGCGAATATCGCCCTCGCTAAATACCGTGCTTTGGTCGATTTTTCCAGTCAGAAAGCCCTTGCCCAGTGGGCTGAACGGCACAAAGCCAATGCCCAATTCTGCCAAAACTGGCAAAATCTCAGCTTCCGGTTCGCGCGTCCACAACGAATATTCACTTTGCAAGGCGGCAACTGGCTGCACTGCATGCGCGCGGCGAATCGTTTGCGTCCCAGCTTCGGAAAGCCCAAAATGCTTAACTTTGCCTTGTTGAATGAGGTCTTTAACCGCGCCAGCTACTTCTTCAATTGGCACATTCGGATCGACGCGATGTTGATAAAACAGATCGATGGCTTCAATCCGCAGCCGTTTGAGCGATGCTTCGGCTACGCGTTTAATTTGATCAGGATGACTATTAACTCCCGACCAACCTGGTTTGCCATCGGGGTGTAAATTAAAGCCAAACTTGGTAGCAATGACCACTTGATTGCGAAACGGCTCCAGCGCCTCGCCAACCAATTCCTCGTTGATGTAGGGGCCATAAACTTCAGCGGTATCGAAGAAGGTTACGCCGCGCTCAACCGCCGTATGAATTAAGTTAATTGCTGATTGTTTATCGCCGCCGGGGCCATAGCTTTGGCTCATGCCCATACAGCCCAAGCCAATTTCAGAAACGATCAAGCCGCCGTTGCCAAGCGTTCGTTGGTGCATTGCAAACTCCTTGTTAGCGAAATTTGGTCTAGCATCAGTATAGAAGTTTGGGGCTGAAATTGCTTGCCTATTGCTCTTAGTATATTGCCCAATGCTCCAAGCTTTGGTTGTTCCTGCGGAGTTTTTAGCCACGAATTGCACAAATCATTACTAAATTATCAGCGTAGCCAGTTTTCAATTCGCAGTTCTGGAACTGCGTCGAAGTCCTTATCTGTGGTTAGCAATACTAAGCCATAGCGTAACGCGAGAGCCGCTATCAAGGCATCTACGGTGGCCAGTTGACGACCTTGACGACGTAAGGCAATTTGCAGCTCTGCGGCATGGAGTGCATCAGTCTCATCAGGCAAATAGCAGGGAAATAAGGGTTGGATCTGTTCGATTCGCCACCGCACGAGGTAGCAAACCAATGCCAAAAATAAGCTCAGTCACCATCGGAACACAAATTGCAAAGGTTGCTCCAGCTGCTATCTCCGTTATTACCCGATGGCGCAACGTATGACTGGGCGTAATTAAAGGCGAAGCATGATTCGTATCTAAGAGGTAAATTGCCATCCTAACGCAATTCCTCATCTGTACTAGCATCAATATTCATATTGTGAATCATAGCTTCAGCTTCTTGCCACGCAACATCCCATTCCCGACCAATCGTACTGTCCGATCCTTGATCATCGTGCAATTGTGCCGCAAGTGATCCCAATGCAGGACGAATTTGGATAGGATTAGGTGGACTTGATTGAATTCGTTGGACGACAGTCAGTAGCTGAGGATCGATAGCAGTATCTAAGGCACTCGTCAATAAACTAATAGCCAAGGTTTCTACTGATTGGTGCTGAGCTAATGCGTGTTGTTGTAAGCGCAGTGCTAGTGCTTCAGGCACGGTAATTGTGGGCATCCCATACCTCCAAGAAATATTGATAGATATCTGTAGTCTAGCATTGCCTAGTTTTGGCGGCAAGCTCATTAATTAGAACCAGCGTTTGTGAATTTCTATTTGGCTAAAAACCCAAAAGCCCTGCCAAACGGCAAGGCTTGATAAAGTTCAGGGATTGAACAGTTAGCGGGTTTCGGTAACTTTGCGCAACCCACGCGGCTGATCAACATCGAAATCGCGGGTGTGAGCCAGATGTAAGGCCAACAATTGGCCAGTCACAATATTGATAATTGGCGAGATCCATTCGGGCAAGCCGGTTGGTGTGCGCAAAGGCGTGCGACTCAAGCGCAAGGTATCGTGATCGTCACTAATCGCCAGAATTTCTGCGCCACGCTCGCGAATCGTAGAGTTTTAGGTGTTTATTGGCTCAAGCGGCTGGATCGTAATCCATGAGGCAAAGCGTTGAAAATGTTGCGGATTGTTGGTACATAGCACAGGAATCCCATAGGCGATCATTGTGGCGACAAGATTCGCATCGTGAATTTGCCTCCCACCAATGGGAATGCTATCAGCAAGGCTAAACAAGGCTGTTCGCACCGCAGCAGTATCACTCAATACCGTCCAACGTTGCTCAAAATGGCGTATATTTGCCAAAATTGCATGGCGATCAGGCAGGATTCCATTCGCATCAGCACGAGTAAAGAGCGCATAGTATTCACGAATAACTTGATTGTTGATACAACACAGCCATTCGTCGGATTCGTAGCGGCGAATAATGGTTTAGGCCAGTTGATGCCATGGCGATGCTGGTTGCGACGCATAGATCAGGATATTGGTATCAAAGAAAACACTCGTCGACATCTTAGCGACCATACTCATCGTATAATTCATCACGCCCAAACCGTTGGCTCATTCCATCAATCAGAGGCAAAGGAATCAAACCATCCAAAATAGATCTAGTTGGCATTTTGGGAGCATCAGTTGGACCCTCAACTGTAATCGTATAAATCCCATCATGCTCAATAGGAATCGGGGTTGTGAGCTGACCATGCTCAATATAGGCTTGGATAGTGATTATTTTCATGGGAATATCCTTAAATTTGATCGCCAAACTATCAATAAATCATAGGCTTAACCAGAAATTCCATCCTACTGTAGCATACATTTATCATTTTTGGCTAAAAACCAAAAGCCCTGCCCAACGGCAAGGCTTGATAAAGTTCAGTGGTTGAATAGTTAGCGAGTTTCGGTAACTTTGCGCAACCCACGCGGCTGATCAACATCGAAATCGCGAGTATGAGCCAGATGTAAGGCCAACAACTGGCCAGGCACGATGTTGATAATCGGCGAGATCCATTCCGGCAGGCCAGTTGGCGTGCGCAAGGGCGTGCGACTCAAGCGCAAGGTATCGTGATCGTCACTAATTGCCAGAATTTCTGCGCCACGCTCGCGAATCGTTTGGATAAAGCTTTGCATTTCGGGCAACATCGGGCCGCTTGGCGCAATCACAATCACCGGAAAACCTTGTTCGAGCACAGCCACTGGGCCATGCAAGAAGTCGGCGCTGCTGTAGGGCTGCACAATCGTATAAGTCAACTCTTTGAGCTTGAGCGCCAATTCAAACGCAGTTGAATAATTGTAGCCTCGGCCAATCACCACACATTGTTGCATATAACGATAACGCTGCACCACGTTCGCCATATCTGGCAAATTGCTCAGGGTATCGCCAACAAAGCGCGGCAAACGATCTAGCGTCGCATTCATACTGGCATCATCAGCCAAAGCAGTGCTCAGCATCGCAATCGCAACCAATTGAGCGCTGTAGCTCTTGGTTGCAGCAACCGCCAATTCCTCGCCAGCATGCAAATCGATCACGAAATCGCCTGCTTGGGCCAAGGGCGAATCGGTTTTATTGGTGATTGCGGCAGTTAATGCGCCCTGTTTGCGGGCTTCGGTGAGCACTGCCACAATGTCGGGGCTTTTGCCGCTTTGGCTAATGCCCAGCACACATACATTGCCCAACACTGGCGGGCGTTGATAAATTGAAAACAGGCTTGGGGTTGCCAAGGTAACTAAGATCCCGTTGATTGAGCCAAGCAAATATTGGGCATAGCGGGCAGCATTATCGCTTGTGCCCCGCGCAGCAATCACAATTTGGCTGATATTGCGTTCGCGAATGGCCGCCGCCAAACTGGCAACCGTGGCTTTTTCGGCCTCGAGCAGCCGTGCCAGCGATTGGGGTTGCTCGTAAATTTCGCGATAAAGATGGCTTTGGGTTAGCATTGACGTTGCTCCAAGGTTGTAGAACCATAGACGATGTTGCCGCCAACAATCGTGGCAACAACCTGATACTGCTGATCGAAAATCACCAAATCAGCAGGGTTATCGATCGCAATCCGGCCATAGTGAGCCAAACCCAACAAATTGGCCGGAATCGTCGTAAAAGCTGGCAAAATCTGCTCTAGCGGGCTATTTGTCCAAGCATGAATGTTGCGCAACGCTTGATCCAGCGCCAAAACGCTGCCCGCCAAACGGCCATCGCTGCGGCGTGCCTCGCCATTGGCGACGGTCAAAGTTGTGTCGCCAAGCAGATATTCGCCATCGGGCATGCCAAGTGCGGCCTGCGCATCGCTGACAATTGCAATCCGTTGGCTGGCGCTATGCCAAACATGGCGCACTAAACCAGCATGGACATGCACCCCATCAGGAATTAAGCCAATCGTGATTCGTTGGTCGCTCAAGGCGGCTCCGGCCAAACCTGGCTCGCGATGGTGCAAGGCTGGCATAGCATTGAATAAATGCGTTACGGCGCGAATACCTTGATTGAAACTGGCCTCGGCTGCTTCGAATGTGGCTTCTGAGTGGCCAGCGCTTACTACCACGCCACGCTCAACCAAAGCTTGAATAACTTCAGCAGCTGCATCAAGTTCTGGAGCCAAGGTCACCAAACGCACGCCATTGGCCAGCGACCAGCTTTCAATTGCTGCCAAATTGGGGTTTTGCAAATGATTAGGATTATGCGCGCCTCGCTTGGCCGGATCGAGAAATGGCCCTTCGAGGTGCAAGCCCAAGACCCGCGAACCAGCAACATTGCCCTGCTGCACCACCTGTTGCGCCAAGGCAACTTGGCTCAGCGGCGAGGTGATGATCGTTGGCAAAAATGCCGTCACGCCATATTGAACCAACTTGGCAGCAACCGCAGCAATCGTCTGGGGATCGCTGGTAAAATCGTGGCCAAACGCGCCATTCAGCTGCAAATCGATCAAGCCTGGCGCGACAATCAGATCAGTCAGATCGTAGCATGGCGCTGCTGGCGCGGCCTCGGCAATATGCCCATTGGCTATCGCCAAACTGCGCATAGCACTCTGTTCAGGCGTGTAGATCGTGGCGTTTTCAAAACGTAGGCTGCTCATGCATCACCTTGCAACATCCCGCGATACACGCCGGGGGTTGAATCGGGGATGACGATTGCGCCAACTGTGCGCTGATAAAATTCAACTGGGCCAGCATCGCCAACAATCGCATAGCCATAACCAAGCTGTTTCATAGCATCCAAGGCCGCAACCAACAAGGCTGTGCCAACCCCGCGCCCACGGCAATCGGGGTCAACGCCGGTTGGGCCAAAGAAATTGCGGGTTGTAGTGTCGTAGCAGGCAAAGCCCAAGAGCTTTTGCTCTTCGACCGCAATAATGCAGCTAATTGGTGTTTGGCTAAAGGCCACGGCACATTCGCTGCGCCAGGCTGGGTAGAAAAAACGCTCTACCCAATCGAGCACAACATGGCGCTCAGGAGCGAGGGCGCGCCGAATCGTCACGCCCGCAATACTGGGAATCGCTGGTAGTTCGTAGAGTTTGACCAACAGATCAGGCATACTGAACCTCGCCATAGCTACTGCGCAAGGTGGCGAAGTGCTTCAAGCTATCTTGTAAGCCGCCTGGCCGATTGCGGCTCAGCCAAACTTCTTGGAAGCGCTCGATCAAGCCATCGATTTCGGTTTGTAGGCTGCTTGCCTGCTCGCTTGGCTGTTGATCGAGCACCCACAAGCCACGCTGCACTGCATGACGCAGCAAATCAATTGCCCACGCCAACTCGACTTGGCACAATTCGCCATCAGCACGTTGTGGTTTGGTGTTTGGCAAGTCGTTACGCAATTGCAACAAAATCTCATCAGCGTTATGCAAATCTTCACGATCAAGCTTCAAGTTAGCAATTGCTTCAGGGTTGGCTTGCAAAATGCGGAACAACGATGAGGTGTTGTGCAATAACGGCGGCACAGCACGATAGACATCGCCCAATTGATAGACCAAATTGCCCAGAACCTTGTTGCTATCGGCAAAAACCACGCTATCGAGCAAAGCCACAACGTCGAGTTCAGCCAAGGCATTCCAAGCGCGAGCAGCGCCGATTGCCAAGCCAAGATAGCTGGTTACCAGCGGTTGCCAGTGGCCATTATCGCCCCAATCGGTCATCAAAAAGCCTTTGGCTCCATAGTGCAAGCCGTGTTTGGCGGCGCTAGCGATATTTTCCAAGGCATTGGTGGTGCGACCCGCAACCGTATTCCAGCTTGAGGTACCTGGGCAAACGTAGAATGGCAGGCCTGCTTTGGCAATTGTGGCCGATTGTGTTTCAAACGGATGATCGGCTTCGTAGCCCCAAATCAGCACTTCTGCATCGCGCGGCAATTCGCCAACCAACTCTGGGTAGTGCAAAATAATATCGCTCCAGAATTGCATGATATAGCCACGGGAATGGGCTTCGTGATAAAGCTTTTGCAAAAATTCAAGATAAACCCGACCTTTGCCGCGTTCAGCAACCGCTGCTGCACTTGCACCCAAGCCCAATTCGACGGTTTCGTCGCAGCCAACGTTGAGCGTGCGGGTACGGAAATTTGGGAGCAGTTCGTCGAGCATGCTGCGCACCAATGCAATGCTGCCTGGGTGTTCGGGGGCCAAGGTGAATGGTTCTTCGAAATAGCCCCAATCTGGGTCGCCAGTGTCGCAGCCATCGGGACACTCGGCCAAATCGCGATATTCGGGCTTGGTCAGCCAGCGCCGCATATGGCCAAAGCAGTTTTGGTTGGGCACTAATTCGATAAAGCGTTCGAGACAAAAATCGTCGAGCGCGCGCACTTCCTCAGCAGTCAATGGCGAAGCATCAGCCCAAACTGTGGGGTGATTTTTGTAGGCAAAGGTATGTTCGATATACAGCTGAATCTGGTTGATTTTCCAGCTGGCCAATTCGTCGATCAAGCCGTAGAGCGTGGCAATGGTTGGCACTTTATCGCGGCTAATATCGAGCATAAAACCACGCACCGCAAAATCGGGGGCATCGTCGATCAGCAAATAAGGCAATTGCTGACCTGATTGCTGTTGAATTTGGCGTAGCGTGTGCAAACCGTAGAACAAGCCAGCAGCAGTTTGGGCAGCGATCTGCACACCAGCGGCAGCAATTTGCAAGCGATAACCATCGGCGTGAGCAATCGTTGGATCGAACGTCAGGGTCAAATTGGCGTTTTGTGCAACGACTTGATGCTCGCCAAGCTTGGCCAAACTGGCTGAAACGCGTTGATCAAGCTCGGTTGGCAGGCTAATTTGCCAAATTTTGGGTAAAGCATAGCTTCCCTCAGCGAGCTGAAGGCTTTTTGGTTTTGGTAATAATTGCATTTGTTTATCCCTTGACTGATCCGGCTAGCAAACCACGCACGAAATAGCGTTGGAGTGCAAAGAACACTGCCAACGGCACGATCATCGAAACAAACGCGCCAGCAGTTAACAAGTGCCATTTATTGCCGAGCGAGCCGGTTAATTCGGAGAGTTTGACGGTCAGAACTTTATTCGTGCCCAAGAACACCAACGAAACCAGCAGGTCGTTCCAAATCCAGAGGAATTGAAAAATTGCAAACGAAGCAATTGCTGGGGTCGAAAGTGGCAGCACAATCCGCATAAAAACGGTGAAATCGGAAGCACCATCGATTTTGGCCGATTCAATCAGGTCACCTGGCAGTTGCGAAATGTAGTTGTAGAGCAGATAAATTGCTAGTGGCAAGCCAAAACCAGTGTGTGCTAGCCATAAGCCAAGGAAGGTGCCGGCGATGCCGGTTTGGGTATACAAGCGCAAAATTGGGATCAAGGCCACTTGCAATGGCACAACCATCAAGCCGATGACCATCGCAAAGAGCCAATCACGGCCTGGAAATTTCATCCATGCAAAGGCGTAGGCTGCAAAGGCAGCGACAGTAATTGGCAAAATTGTGGCCGGAATTGTTACGACCAAGGTGTTGACAAAGGCTTCGCCAAGGCCATTGGCATTAATCACATCAGCGTAGTTCTTGAAAGTCCAAACTGATTCCTCAAATGGATGTTTGAGTGCATTCCACCAGCCTGAGTTTTTCACATCGTTTTCTGGGCGGAACGAGCTAACCAATACACCGACGGTTGGCAACGTCCAGAGGAAGGCAATTGCAATAACTGCAAAGTGAACGAATGAACGTGAGAGAAGACGTTGGATACGCATGATTACCCTCGCTGACGGCGGGCATTCCGCACGTTAATAATCATCACTGGCAGCACGGCGATCACCAAAATCATGGTCAAGGCGCTACTGAGGCCATAGTTTTGATTTCGGAAGAACTCGGTAAACATGCGGTTGGCGATAACCTCGGTTTCATAGTTGCCGTTGGTCATCACAAACACAATGTCAAACACCTTCAATACTGCAATTACCACCGTCGTGACCACGGTCAAAATCGTAGTTTTGAGCGAAGGAATGATAATTCGCCAGAAGATGTCAAGCTCGCCTGCGCCGTCGACGCGGGCAGCATCGATAATATCGGCGGGAATTGCCTTCAGCGCTGCTGAGAGAATTACCAGACAAAAGCCAGTTTGCAGCCAAATCATAATCACGATCAAGGCAATATTATTAACGCTCTTATTGATTAACCAAGCAACTGGTTTGAAGTCGAAATTGCCGATAAAGGCATTCAACAAGCCAACGCCTGGGGGGTTGCTGGCATACATAAAGCGCCAAATCACACCAGCGCCTACAAACGAGATAATCATTGGCAAGAAGATCATCGATTTGGCGACGGCTTCATAGCGCACTTTATCGAACAGCACGGCCATAACGAGGCCACCAACCACGCTAAATGAAGTTACACCAACAATCCAGTACAGATTATTGCGCAGCGCAATTTGGATAGTGCGATTGGTAAAGGCAAACTTAAAATTTTCCAGCCCAACAAAGGTCTCGCTATTTTTATCGAGCACGCTATAGTAGGCCGTCATCACGGTTGGATAGACCAAGTAAATAATCAGCAAGGCCAAAGCTGGACCAACAAAAATCACTGGGCGAATCCTCTCGCGCAGCGTTTCAGAAGGAATCAGATTGAGCAGCTCGTTACAGAGCCAGTAGGCAATCCAAATGCCAAAGACCCCGACGAGCAAGGCCACCCCAACCACCAAAAACCGTGGGGCATCAGCGTCTTTCATAACGCCAAGGCTCCAACGCCCGACCAAGATTGAAATAATTAATGCGAGAGGGACAAGCAACAAGCGCACAATCTCGCTGGTGTTGCGCGAGCGTGGCCCAGTGCTAGTTTGTGGTTGTGATGACATGCCACAACTCCTTGCTGAGGAACAGTGCCAAGTAGCACTGCCTGAATACCGAGAACAGAGTCCAGAGAACAAATGAATTGAGCGATTCCGCTGTTCTCTGTGCTATGTTGTGTTTGGCTATGGGCTATCGGCTTTTGGCTATGAGTTTTGAGCCACGAATTGCACGAATGATTATTTTTTAGCCACGAATTGCACGAATTGCACGAATTACAAGAATGATTATTTTTAGCCACAGATTACACAGATTACACGAATGATTTAATTTCATCCCTCATAATTCATCCCTCATCCTTTTCTCTGCTCTATGTTCTTATCTTGATTTTTGACTTCTGCCTTTTGCTTTCATCCCTCATCCTTTTCTATGTTCTCCCCGACCCCCAACAACCGATCCCCAACCCCCATACTATACAACGAGAGGTAGGCATAGGCTACCTACCTCTCGCGGCGTTTCGATGCAGGGCATCGTCATCGAGGGAGGCTGACTAGTTTTTTGGCCAGCTTTCATCGATGGTTGTCAAGACGGTATCGATGTCGGTGTTGTTCACGTAATCGACCATACCTTTCCAGAAGGTACCAACGCCAACTTCAGCTGGCATCAAGTCGGAAGCATCGAAGCGGAATACGGTAGCTTCCTTGATGATTTCAGCTTGGCGGCGGTCGATGTCGTTACCATACCAAGCCAAGTCAACGCTTTGGTTTGGTGAGATAAAGCCACCAGCTTCGACCCAGCCTTTGGCTGATTCTGGGCTAGCCAAGTATTGCAACACAGCGCGAACTTCTGGGCGATCGTTGAACATTGCGAACACGTCGCCGCCACCCAACACAGGCTTGCCTAATGCTGGATCAATTGGTGGCAAGTAGAAGAAGTTGCTGTCGGTACCAGCTTTCTTGCCTTCTGGGAAGAATGATGGAATCCAGCCAGCTTGGCGGTGCAACCAGCAGCCTGGTTTGTCGGCGTTGAACATTGGGGTTTGGGTATCGGCCACAGCGGTGGTCAAGATACCTTCACGGCCACCAGCAACGTAGGTGTCGTTGAACCAGATTTTGCCCATAACTTCAGCGGCGTTTTTGACGCTTGGGTCGTTGAATGGGATTTCATGGCTGACCCACTTGTCGTAGGTTTCAGGGCTAGCGGTACGCAACATGATGTCTTCCATCCAGTCGGTAGCGACCCAGCCGGTCACGTTGCCGTGTTCCAAGCCGATACACCATGGAGTGTTGCCATCAGCAACCATCTTGTCGCTCAAAGCGGTCATTTCATCCCAGGTTTCTGGAATGGTGTAACCAGCTTCTTCGAAGGCTGGAACTGGATACCAGACGATGCTCTTGGTGCTAGCGCGGAAGAACACACCATAGAGGGTGTTATCAACTGAGCCAAGATCGATCCATGATTGGATGTAATCTTTTTGCAAATCTTCTGGTTTGATGAAGCTTGAGATGTCGACCAACTTGTTCTTGCGAGCCAAGGTTGCCATCAAGCCTGGTTGTGAGAAACCAGCGATGTCAGGGGCGTTACCGCCTTCAGCGCGCACAGGAATCAAGGTTTCGAAATCTTTCGAGCCTTCGTATTGAACATCGATGCCGGTGCGGGCTTCGAAGGCAGCCAAGGTTTGATTGAAGGCTGCGTCTTCTGCTTCAACCCACAAGCCGAAAATGCTGACTTTGGTGCCTTTGAATTCGCCAGCTTCGGCGCGAACTAATTCGGCATAGTTAGGGTTGACTGCTGGGACGCTGCCGGTGCTATCTGTAGTTTTGGTTGCGGCTGGGGCTTCGGTTCCGGTGATTGCTTCGGTTGCGACAACTTCGGTTGCTGCTGGAACTTCAGTTGCAGCGGCGGTTTCGGTTGTGGCCGTTGCTGCAGGAGCAGTGGTTGCTGCGGTGGTTGGTGCGGTCGTAGGCGTTGTGCTACCACCACATGCGGCGATCAGCATGCTGATCAGCAGTAACAACAGGAAACTGCGATGTTTCATCTAGACTGTTCCTCACTAATGCGGGAAATGATGAGGTATGCGTGACTTCATACCCCGTGGCGTTTCCCCAAATCCAACCTAACGATGTGGGCCTGGTATGGTTTTGCCATGAGATTTTGGGTTCATCTCGTGGCGGAGCTTAAGCCAATTGCGCCTGCGCGACCCGCGCCAACGATTGGCTATCGAGCAAGGCGATTCCGCCCCATGCACCAGCAGCAAAATCACGATCTAAGAGCTTGACCCGCCCTGCAGGAAGCAACGATGCTGCTAGCGAACTTTGCTGACGTAAGCCATCGAGTGCTTGTTCGATTGGGCTGAAGAAGGCTGAGCCTGCGCGGCTAACACCGCCCCCCAGCACAATATGATCACAATCGTAGGCAAGCACCATAGTATAGAGCGCTTGGGCCAGTTGGTCGCCAACCATGTGGGCAACTGACACAGCTAATTCATCGCCAGCCTCAGCAGCAGCATACACTGCTGGCGTGGTGACGGAATCAAGCTGATGGAGTTGGCTATGCGGGAATGTTGAGAGCAGAGATTGCGCATAGTTGGCAATTGCTGGGCCTGCAACAACAGCTTCAAGACAGCCGTAATTGCCACAGCGACAGCGAATTGTTGATGAACCAAAGCGTGCATGGCCGATTTCGCCCGCCATCCCGTGACTACCACGGTAGACAGCTCCATCAAGAATCATGCCAGCGGCTATGCCTGTGCCTATACTAACATATAACATCGAATCGATCGAACCTGCCAGCCAATAGCGTTGAATGCCAAGCGCTGCGGCCCGAACGTCGTTTTCAATCACGCAAGCCGTGCCAAAGGTGGCGTTGATGAAGCCACGCAGATCAACAGATTGCCAGCCAAGATTGACGGCATGCCGCACAATCCCGCTCTGCGTATCGACTTGGCCTGGAATGCCAATCCCGATCCCGGCAAGCAGCCGAATCGGCAGATCAGCTTGTTTCAGGGTTTCCCAAATCGTATCTGCAAGAGACTGGAGGGCATGGTCTGGGGTTCGGGTATCGGTGGGGCGTTGGACGCTGGCCCAAACCCGATTATCGTCGTCGACGAGCAGGGTCGCAATTTTTGTGCCCCCTACATCGACTCCTAACCGCCAGCCATTGGCGTTCCGGCGCTGTCGTTGATCCACGCAAACCCCCTATACAAGGAACTAAGTGGCTAAGCTCGTCGGGGGGTGGTTTGCTGGAACTTTAATCCCGAACAATGCCTAGCTCGTTGGCTAGTAACAGCGCTGCTGCGCCTAGGGTTACGATATCGCTGCCGAGAGTGCTGACTTGCACATCGGTGGCTGCAACCAAGGTTTGCAACGCATGGTGGGCTAGCGAACGGCGTAACGGTTGGAGTAAATCATTGCCAAGTTGAGCCAGCGACCCAGCAAGAATGACGAATTGAGCGTTGAGTAGGCCGACCACATTAGCAATGGCGATGCCAAGGTAGTGCGCTGCTTCGTCAATAATCGCCCGCACAGTCGGCTCGTTGTTGGCCAAAGCTGTTTGAATCGCGGCAATTGTCCATGGTTCTGCTTGCGGCAAGCTTGCATCGAGTTTCGTCAGCAAAGCACTGGTGCTCGCTACGGTTTCGAGGCAGCCGTAATGGCCGCAGCGGCAGAGAATTCCATTTGGTTGAACAACCACGTGACCGATCTCACCAGCTCCCCAAGCGTCGCCACCAACAATCCGACCATTGATAAAAATGCCTGCGCCGATGCCAAGCCCAATGTTGATCACCACCAGATTGGGTGCGTTGCGCTGGCTGCCAAACGTATGTTCAGCAATCGCCGTCACATGACTATCGTTGGCCAAATAGACTGGTAGCCCATAGCGCTTGCCTAGCAAATCGCGCAGTGCGAGATTATGCCAACCAAGGTTAACCGCTTGTTGGACAACCCCAGCAGTGGTGTTAATCACTCCTGGTGCGCCGATGCCGATGCCCAGCACTGGGTTGTGGGTGTTCGCAAGCAATTGATCAATCAGTTGATACAATTGTTCAAGAACATTGCCCCCATTCAGCGCCAAGGTTTGGCGTTGGCGAATTGCCCCGCGTAAGTTGATGATCGTGCCTCGCAGTTCGTGTCCCGCAACATCCAAACCAATCAAGTGGCGACCATCATCCAATACGCTCAGCAATGTTGCTGGCTTTCCACCACCAGAGGGTGCTAGCCCGACTTCTTGCACCAAGCCTTCGTCAAGCAAAATCGCGACATTACTCGAAACTGTGGTTGGCGTGAGGTTGGTTAAGCGGGCCACATCCACCCGACTAATCGCGCCACCATCGTAGATGGCTTTGAAGACAAGTCGGTAGTTGTGAAGCTTGCTTTGCTCCCGACTGGCTTTCTTGGGCAGTCCCTGCATAACTTATTCCAATGAATTTACTAAGTGAGAGTATCCCACAAGCGGATCAATTTGTCAAGCGCAGCTTTGCGTGGCGCAAAAGGCTGAACCTTGGGCATTAAGAATAGTCTGATTTTGGCAGAGTGGCAGCGCTTCCTTATAAGCCAACATGCGACTATTTCTGAATGCGATTCTATTTTATCCGATAAATGATAAGTAGGGGTCAGGCAGAAAGTCAGAAGGCAAAAGTCAGAATAGAACAAAGAACATAGGAGTAGGGATCAGGGGTCGGGGGCTGGGGATCGGTTGGTCAGCCTGTGCCAATAGTCAATTTCCCTTCGTGTTCTTCGCGTTCTTCGCGGTTTCATGTCCTTCGTGTCCTTCGTGTCCTTCGTGGATCAGATTTAACGCAGCGACGCAGAGGAAACGAAGGATGAAATCAGAAGGCAAAAGCCGCATCAAACATAATCTGTTCAATCTGTGGCTAAGGAATACGCATTCGTGCAATTCGTGCAATTCGTGGCTAAAACGTCCTTCGCGTTCTTCGCGGTTTCGTCCTTCGTGCCCTTCGTACTCTTCGTGGATCAAAAAAGGGATCGATAACGCATAGGTTACCGATCCCCAATAACCAATAATCCTCAGTTACTATTTCACAACATAGGGCATAAAGACCTTATATTGGCTGATCGGCGCACTGGTTGCGGTTGAAACTAAGCTTATGCTGTTGCTTACACTGCTATCAGCGCTTGAGGTTGCGGTCACGGTTACGCTATCGGTCGTGGTAGCAACCGCATTGGCAGGAATCGTCACCACAACTTGGACGCTCGTGCTTGCACCTGCGGCCAAGCTTACGCTGGTTTGGCTCAAGTTGGTTGGCCAGTTATTGCCACTCAAGCTCAGGTTGAAGCTATCGCTGATGGTACCAGTGTTGGTAACATTAACTGTATAGGTCAGCGTCGAGCCAGCAACCCCACTCTGAGCAGTTTGAGGAGCTTGCACAGCCACATCATGCACGGTTGAGCTACCAATGGTAAACACAACTGGAACTGTTTGATCGCCATTGACCGTATTGGCTCCAGCGTTTACCCGCAAACGAGCACGGTAGGTTCCATTGGCAATTCCATTGCTGTTGGCGGTTACTTGAATATTTGCCGAGCCACGAGCTGCCACATCAACTGCGGCTGGAGTCCAGCTCAGCCATGATGCACTGCCAGCGTAGGCAACAAACTGAATAGCCAAATTACTATGCAAACGGCCAGTGCTGTTGTAGACCCATTGGAAGCCAGAAGCCCCGGTGCTATCTTCGATGCCAACACTGACGCTGTTTTGGGTCTCAACTGTTTGATATTGCAAAGTAATATCGCCATTCGTCAGATCAAGTACAAATTGGAAATCTTCGGGGCTAAAGCTGCCGCCAGTGGCCCAGTGCGGCACACCACTAAATTCAACAATAAATCGATCGTTAGCGCTATCAAAGTAGCTGAACACGCCATCCACGCCGCTGGTCAAATCGCTGGGATCAAGGTCGTCCCACAAGGCAGCAATCACATTATTTGGTGTTGCAGTGCCAGGTACCACGCCGTTGGTCGACGTGCCCGAGGCACTACAGGTTGCGGCATTGGTTGGGCTGATAAAGCCGTTGCTATTCACAATCAACTTGGTATAGGGTATGCCATAGTACATGAAACTGCGTGGCAAGTTGACGACTGAACAGGCATCATCGCCCAACGTAATCCGACTACCAGTGCTGCTGATGTCGTTCCAGTTGTAGCTGGGGCCGCCAACATCGTCGCTGCTCTTAACTTCGTAGCCCATTGGCGCAAGGGTTACATTGGCGCTAAAGCTGGTTCCGCCAGCATTGCCAATCACCAAGGTACGCTCTTGGCTGCCATCGCTCACATTGAAATTCAAGGCATTTGGCGTGGTTGTCAGCACTGCCAATTGAGCAAGCACGAGATCTTGATTGGTAAAGCTGTTGCTGCTAATTGTCAAGCTGTAGTTAGCAGGGGTTAAGCCCGTGCCACTCACTTTGACGCTATAGTTGCCAACTGGCAATTCCAAACGATAGCTGCCATCGCTGGCGCTAGTGGTGGTGCTGGTAAACGTGCCAGTCGTTGCTACGATTGTAGCATTGGCAATTGGCTGGTTGTTATCGCTCGCGCGCACAACCCCGGTTAAGCCTTGGGGCGCAACATCGAGCCATTGAGCGCTAACCGGCCCCCAGTTGCCAGCAGCATCGCGGCCACGGAAATAGACCAAGTGGCGGCCATTGCTCAACGTTTGCGGAATCGTCGCATTCACTGCTTCTTGAACACTATTGAAACTTCCATCGGTAGCGTTCAGGCCAATCGCGGTTGCCCCAGCCCGCCATGGCGGGGTATCAACATAGGCTTCAGCAGCAGCAATCGCTTGGTTGCCATTGTTGACATCGTTGATCGTTGCCAACAATTTGTAGCCATTGCTCGCCGATTGGGTGGTGACATTCAAGGCATCAGGGCCACGTTGCAACAAATAGGGCGCTCGGGCTGATTTTGCAGCATACAAGAACGCTGGCAAGTTGCGACCCCAGAAGTTGCCTTGGGACTGGCCATCCAAACAGGTGAAGTCAGGGAAGAAACCACTGCACGAGCCTGATTCTGGTCCAACTTCAAAGGTGTACGATGCAATCCCCAATTCGCCATAAGCCCAATCATCGGTTGTACCGCTGGTTGGGTAAAGCTCGTCGGATTTTTGCGGCGTATAGCCATTGTAGCTGGCAAATTTCTTGCCCAAGCCGCGCAAATCTGCATCGTTTGGCGCAAGCTGGGCTGAGTGACCGTATGGCCACAACACCAAATCGCTATACGAGTGCACCGAAATATAGACCCCCGACGTGTCAGCTGGCGCAGGATCGGTATCTGCTGGGCCACGACGATCAGCAAATACGCCGCGAATCCATTGTTGCAAAGTAGCAACTTCTGGCTCCGAAGCTGCTGAAACACCAGGCCAGGTTTGACCACAGCGATTGCCACCAGGGCTATCGACTTCGCCCCAATGGAACGATGAGTTACGGTTAAGGTCAATCCCAACATTCACGCCACTACACGTTGGAGTATCAACCGTATTGCGGTTTTTGCGTTGGGTAAACGACGAGCCTTGCTCGGCAATTTTGCGGCCATCGGGGTTGACGAAGGGCACAATCACAATCGTGTGTTCATCAAGCAACCAATGCACATCAGGGTCGGTTTGATAGCGCGAGAGCAAATACTCGGTATAGCGCAAGGTCAATTCAGCGGTCGACATTTCGCGCGCGTGAATCGCCGACATCAAGAAGAAGGTTGGTTTTGGCCCAGGAATCAACGAGTTGGTGATGGTAATCCCACGCAAATCGTAGCCTGCTGGCCCACCAGCGGTCACTTTATCCCACGAAGCACCATAGGTAAACAAACCAGTCAGGTTGGGATAGGTTGCATGCCATTGATCAAGCAAGGCATAGCCTTCTTCAACCGTGCGGAATCCACCTTGGACTGGCAAAATGGAAGGCTTTTGCAGCAAATCGGTTTGTTCTTGATCAATTTGTGCCGTAAAGCCCTCTTGCTGCAATTTGGCCAATTCACTTGGCGTAATCAGCGCAAACAAATCGTGCTTATCGCGCATTTCCAACAAATCAAGGCCACGTGCGCTCAGGGCCAATGATTCAGTTCGATCTTTGGCCTGAATCCGTGCCACAACCCGTTGTTCTTCGACAACTGGCTGGGCTTCGGTGCGTTTTGGCAGCGAAACCACCACCAAACTACTCCAAACCCCAATCAGTGCCAGAATGGTTCCAATTAACGACCAACGATGCCTCAGACGGTCCATACAAACGACCTCCACACAGTGCGAGCCTAGCGCCGTGCCAGAATCTCCTTCGATTGTTACGCTAGGGAAGTTTTTGGGGAATACCTGCTCTTCATTGAGGTTCTATTTTATCATTATTAAGTATTCGTAATGCAGCCTTGACGATATGCGATTAAATGAAAAAACCGTATCGTTTGATACGGTTCGGTTGCGATCATCAAATACGTTTTAGGCCGAAGCACCAGTGTAATGGCGCAAGCCAAAGCGCCAAAACAAGCGCGAAACGACCAACAACAAAATCGTCAAGCCTACGGCAAAGAGCAAATTCTGGCCGTTCAACTGGCGCGCCAAGGTTTCAGCAGGCAACGTCACTGCAAAGGCAATCGGCAGCACAAAGGTCAAGGTATGTTTCAGCCAGCCAGGGTAGATGCTCACTGGCCAACGACCTGCCTGATACAAGCTATCAAAAATTTCCAAAAAGTTGTCGGCGCGAATAATCCAAAATGCACCAACGCTCAGCATCAACCAAACGCTATAAATCATCAGCCCGCCAAGCAGCACTGCCGCCGCAAACGCAAGCGCACTCAGCCAGCCCAAGCTGGTGCTTAATTGGCTAATTGCATAGCCCAAAACCACGCTGCCAAGCACCAAATCAATCAATTGCCAAATCCGAAATTCGCGCACACTGATAATTGCTTGCGCATCGGCAGGCTTGGTGAGGGCAAAATCCAAGGTACCTTCTTGAATATCTTCAATCAATCGGTTCATATTTGGCTGAATGATGGTTTTGATCAGCCCGCCAACAATAATGTGCACCCCCATCACGGCCAACAGTTCTGGCTGCGTCCAACCAGCGAGATTTTGGGTATAGCTAAATACCAAGCTCATGGCAACCAAGCCCGTGCCCAAGGCCAGCGCCGATTGAAACAGCTGCACAAAAAAATTAACGCGATATTGAAATTCGCTAATTACGCTAACCCGCAGAAAGATCCAGAACAATCGTACATAGACCATGTTACGCTCCCACTGCCGAGTAGCGCCGCACTGCATGCGGCCAAACTAAGGCCAAAATCCCACCTGCAATCAACATCCAAACTGCTTGCATGGCCAAGCCCCACGCTACTTGCGGCCCAGTTAACGTGCCAACTGCCACATCAATTGGAAAACCAAACGTCCATTGAAAAGGCAGCCATTGCGAAATATCGCGCACCCAAGCAGGCATAATCGCCAGCGGCACTAAGCGCCCAGAAAGCAATAATTCGATCGTAAAATACAGCTCGAACACCGCACTAACCTTGGTGACCCAAAATGTTACCAAGCCAAGCGCCCACAAACACAAAAAGCGCGTGACAAAGCCACCTAATAAGGCCAAAATAAAGGCCGGAATTTGCCACCACGCTGTAAAAGTAAAAATTGGCTGAAAAACCCACCACAATAGCCCAGCGATTGGCAACCACAGCACAATCGTCACCACTTTGAGGCTCATAAAATAGCTCATATCAAAATGGATCGGGTGGATTGGTCGCATCAGTTCGTTGGAAAGCCGACCCTTGCGAATCCGATTTTCAAAAGCATACGGCGTGAGCGCAATATTCATCTGGCGCACCAACGTCCAGGTAATGTAGTAAGCGGCAAAAGTGCCAGCGGTATAACCCGCCACGCTACCGCCTTGCGAGGTGGCAATCGTGCCCCAAACCACCAAATAGACAACTGGCTCAACCATCATTGCCAACAGCCAAAACAGATGTGCGACCCGATATTGAAATTGGCTGATAATCGATGTTTTGAGCAAGGTCAGATATAAATCAAGGTGCTGCTTCATACAACCTGCGCCTCCTGTTGAAACACCTGCTCAATAATCGAATCAATCGCGGGATCTTCGATCGTCAGATCGCTAATCGCAACTTCATTCAACAAACGAGTGGTAATTTGGGCCGTTGCGTTTTTGGGAACCCGCAAATTAACTTGGCCCTTGCTGTTGCTAATAATCTCGCCATACTCGCTCAAATCGAGGTCGGGGTCATTCAAGGTTACACCGATGGTTTTGTAGGCGGCAAATTTCTCGACTAAGCCAGCCAAGCCGCCATCGTAGAGCAATTGGCCGTGGTGAATCACAATCACCCGTTTACACAACGCCTGCACATCGGCCATATAGTGGCTGGTTAGCATCACGCTCGCTTGATAACGCTGATTGTAAGCAGCCACAAACTCGCGAATCAAACGCTGCGCCGTCACATCCAAGCCAATCGTCGGCTCATCCAAAAACAGCACTTTGGGGCGATGCAGCAACGCCGAGATAAATTCGGCCTTCATCCGTTCGCCCAACGACAAGTTGCGCACTGGCTTTTTGACCAAATCGCCCATACTTAGCAAATCGATCAACTCATCGCGCATACGCCGAAACTCGCCCTCGGGAATTTGGTAGATGGCGCGTTGCAGTTCAAATGAATCAAGCGCTGGAATATCCCACATCAACTGATTACGCTGCCCCATAACAATTGTAATTTGGCGTAGCAACTCTTTTTCGCGGCGCTGTGGCTCGTAGCCCAGCACATCGATCTGGCCGCTGGTGGGAAACAGCAAGCCAGCCAGCATTTTGAGCGTCGTGGTTTTGCCAGCGCCATTTGGCCCGAGAAAGCCAACAATCTCGCCAGCGTCGATGCCAAAACTAATCTTTTTGACCGCTTCAACTTCGCGATATTTGCGCTTGAACAAGCTGCCAACTGCCGCTTTCAAGCCCGCCTCACGTTCAGGTACCTGAAACGTTTTGATCAATGTATCAACCTTAATCGTTTGGCTCAAGGCAGTTCATCCTCGCTACAAGAAAAGAGATGGCCTATTTTAGCAGAGATACCTATAGACCAAAAAGGTCTTAAGAAGGATGAAGGATGAATTATGAGGGATGAAAAAGGAGCATCCAGACACATGGGATTAACGAAATTTTATGTCAATTAAAAGAAGTACTAAAATAATTTAAGCCACGAATTGCACAAATGCTTATTTTTTAGCCACAGATTCCACAGATTGATTAGATTATGTTCCCTATAGCCCAAAGCCAAAAGCCATGTTCCTCTGCGCCTCTGCGCTAAAAAATTGATCCCCAAAGGACACGAAGAGCACGAAACCGCGAAGAACACAAAAAATACAAAGGTTAATTTTTTTAGCCACGAATTCCACGAATTGCACGAATGCGTATTTTTTGGCCACAGATTGGCACAGATTTTTAGGATTGAATTTTCGCCAGTCCAAAGCCTGATCCCCGACCCCCGACTCCTGATCCCTACTCCTATGTTCTTTGCTCTTTGTTCTATTTTGATTTTTGATTTTGCCTTACGTCTGATGTGAGTTATCACGAACGTATTCCTTGACAAAAAACGACGGAAGTCCCACGATGGAAGTGCTTACCCACCATCAGAAGGAGTTCCGTCGATGTCCAGTATACCATTGTCTGATGTGATGACCATCCTCTCTGTCCTCGTTGATGATTGGTATCAAGCGTCACCGCATGCCACCAGCGCAC
>NZ_PUBZ01000115.1 GCF_003205875.1 Herpetosiphon llansteffanensis | reverse complement strand
AAATGACCGACCCCGAGCGGATTGCGCGCTGGTGGGTGCTGCTGGCCGTCGCCACGTTGTGGGTGGTGAGTGTGGGAGGTGAGGCGGATAGGACTGACGCAGCGAACGCGACGGGTGAGGACGAACCCCCGCCCAAGGGAACGTGGCCACCTGCGGTGGTGGCCGCCCGTCCCCGCATGCTCAGCTGTTTCCGGCGTGGCCTCTTGCTGATCATCACCCACCTCATGACCCACCAGCCACTTCCCGTTGGACGTTTTTATCCTGAACCATGGTCACCGGTGTTAACTACCTACCCTTGAAAGGAGGGGGCTGGGGGGTGAGGGAACACGATTGCCAATCCAATGAACCAGTACATATAGCCCATAGCCATAATTCCTCTGCGCCTCTGCGTTAAAACGTTCTGCCTATGTTCTATGCTCTCTTCTCTCACACTTCATCCTTCATCCCTCATCCTTCATCCTTTCGTTCATCCCTCATACTTTGCTAGGCTGCTTGTTGGTTGCTGGTTGGCTGAACTTTTTGCTCGCTCCATTGCCAAAGCTTTTCGGCGGCAGCTTGATCGTTGGAAATTGGGCTGGATTCACGCGGTTTCTTTTTGTCGAAATATAAACCAGTGACGTGCTCAACTTCAGGCGAGGTGGCGAGGTATAAGGTCGTTTCGGCCCCTTTTTCGGCACTGATCGAACCAAGATCCAAAAGTTTGCGAAAAACTGTCCCCAAGAGACCATTGTTGGCAGCAAAGCCGGTTGCGACTACGCCAGGATGCAAACAGTTAACCGTGACATCGGTACCCGCCAAACGGCGGGCTAGCTCTTTGGTAAACAGAATATTGGCCAATTTGGAACGGCCATACATGCGCCAGCCACCCCATTTGCGCTTGCCCTCGAGATCGTTGAAATCCATCGATCCCATGCGATGAGCATCGGACGAAACATTGATAATGCGGGCAGGCGCACTGGCTTTGAGCGTATCCAGCAGCAAATCGGTCAGCAGAAAGTAGGCTAAGTGATTGAGCGCCATGGTCAATTCAATCCCATCGGCGCTTTCTTGGCGCGAGGTATAGAACGCCCCAGCATTATTGACCAAAATATGCAATTGATTGTGCTGGCTGAGAAATTCTGCGGCGGCGCGGCGCACTTCGGCCTGCTTGGATAAATCGGCCAGAATATAACTAACATTGGGATTGCCAGTTTCACGTTTGATCATCTCGGTAACGCCTTCGGTGCGCAATGGATGCCGCCCAATAATCACCACCGTCGCGCCTTGACGAGCGAGTTCTAAGGCCGTCACCTTGCCGATGCCACCAGTTGCCCCAGTGACCAAACAAACTTTACCCTTCATAGAGCCTCCATAAAAGCCACATACTACGTGTACTACTAGCAGGATGCCGCGATTTACGCAGTGTGTCAAGCCACGGCAACAAATGCTAAAACAAAATGCCTCGTTCTTGAGCAAGAACGAGGCATCGAATTCAACAAACGCAATTTAGCTAGCCTTGGTTGTTGGTTGCTTGCCAGCCCGACTGCGGGTGCTTGTACGGCGAATCAAGGTTGGCATTGCGCCATCACGCACGGTTTCGGCGGTGATGACACAGCGCACAACATCGGTTTCCGAAGGCAAGTCAAACATTACATCGAGCAGAATTTCCTCGACAGCGGTGCGCAAACCACGTGCGCCGGTTTTGCCCGCCAAGGCACGCTCAACGATCGCTTCCATGGCATCGCTGCTGACTTCGAGCTGCACGTGATCAAGTGCCAACATTTTTTGATATTGCTTGATGATCGCGTTGCGTGGCTCGGTCAAAATGCGCAGCATCGCATCTTTATCGAGTGGCGTGAGCGCGGCGACCACTGGCATCCGCCCGATAAACTCAGGAATAAAGCCAAAGTGCAGCAAATCGTCGGGGTTGACCAACGAGAGCAATTTCTTTGAACGTTCGATCCGTTCTTCTTTGACGATCGTTTTGCCAAATCCCAAGGTGCCAGCACTGCCCAAGCGTTGGGCAATGTGGTGCTCTAAGCCCTCGAAAGCGCCACCACAGATAAACAGCACATTGGTGGTATCAAAGGGAATAAATTCTTGCTGCGGGTGTTTACGGCCAGGCATTGGCGGCACATTCACCACGCCACCTTCGAGAATTTTCAGCAAGGCTTGTTGCACGCCCTCGCCCGAAACATCGCGGGTAATCGAAGGATTATCGGCTTTACGGGCAATCTTATCGATTTCGTCGATATACAAAATGCCCATCTGCGCCCGATCAACATCGCCATCGGCGGCCTGAATCAAACGCAACAGAATCGTCTCGACATCTTCGCCAACATAGCCAGCCTCGGTGAGAGCGGTCGCATCGGCGATGGCAAACGGTACATCGAGCATACGGGCCAGCGTTTGGGCCAGCAACGTTTTGCCCGAGCCAGTTGGGCCAACTAACAGAATATTGCTTTTTTGAATTTCGACATCGGTATCGCCTTGAGCTTGGGCACGCAACCGCTTGTAGTGGTTGTAAACCGCCACCGCCATCACCTTTTTGGCCCGATCTTGGCCAATCACGTACTCATCGAGATGGTCGCGAATGGCGTGGGGAATTGGCAAAGTTGGTGGTAGGGTTGGGGTATTCGGAGCATCTTTACGCTCCTCATTGGCGATAATTGCGCTTAATAACTCAATGCACTCGTTGCAAATAAACAATGCCCCCGGACCTGTGACCAAGCGATCGACTTCATCTTGGCTCCGCCCGCAAAACGAGCAGTAATAGGTCGGTGGCATAAAGGCGGAATGCGCCATTGGAATTGCTCCCATTGGTGACGACGCGAGCCTCGTTGCTCGCGTCATCATCCTTGTTGCTCAATTAATCTTGTTGCCCAGCTTCGATGTGGGTCGTAATTTCGTCAATGATACCATATTCTTTTGCTTGTTCTGGTGTCATAAACAAGTCACGGTCGAAGTCGCGGGCAATGCGTTCGATTGGCTGGCCGGTATCTTTCGCTAGCAAGCCACGCACAATGTTTTGCAAGCGCAACAACTCTTTAATTTGAATTTCGACATCAGGCGCATAGCCACGTGCGCCACCACCTGCTGGGTGCATGTGGATGGTAGAGTTTGGCAACGAATAGCGTTTGCCTTTGGTGCCGCCAGCAAGCACTGGGGTAGCCATACTGCCAGCAAAACCAACACACCAGGTCGCAATATCGGGCGAAACCATTTGCATCGTATCGTAGATTGCAAGGCCAGCGTTTACTTCGCCGCCGGGGCTGTTGATATAGATCGAAATATCGCGATCAGGATCATCGTGTTGCAAGAACAATAATTGAGCTACCAACACATTCGCAATTTGCGAATCAATCGGCGTACCGAGAATGATGATCCGCTCTTTGAGCAAACGGGAGTAGATGTCATAAACTCGTTCGCCGCGGCTGCTCGTTTCTACAACGTAGGGAACAACCATCGAGGGCGATTTCGCTGCCACAATGTCGTGAGCAGGTGAGAGCCATTGAAACCAGGACATAGCAAGCCTCCTTGCAACGGTGCGCGTCGGCGCACTTCGGTCGATGCTTCTAGTCTACCCGAAAAACCTCGCGCATGGCAGAGGGCCGTTCCATTGCATCGCAATATTAACACGATTCCAACACTTGTTCACTGCCAGCATTCTGCTGGTTGATTATCCACCATTCAGCTGAACTACGCAACCAGCGTTTAAAAGTATGAAGGATGAGGGATGAAGTCAAAAAGAACAGAGAACAGAGAGCATAGAACAGAGATATATTGGTACATCATGTTAACCACCGCATGAGCTCCTCACCCCAACCCCTTTCCCGTGGCACGGGCGAGGGGCTTTAACCGCGTGGTTCTGCCGCAATGCGTGCAAAAAACGAGTCAACTCCCCTCGCCCGCGTTCAGTGGGAGAGGGGCTGGGAGTGAGGGCATGCGTGTGGCTGTTAACCCAATGAGCCTGTACACATAGCCCATAGCCTCATCTTCGTGCGCTTCGTGGATCAAAACCTGACCCCTAGCCCCTGATCCCTGACCCCTCGGCCTAATACACATCAACCCGTCGATCGCGGAAGACTGGCAGAAAGTTGCGGGCTTTGGCAACAGTGTCCAGATCAACGGTCGCGGTCAGCAAGCCAGTTTGATCATCGCCCTCAATCAAGACAGTGCCCCATGGATCAATCACCATCGAAGCGCCACCAAATTGGTTAGCGCGGTCGCTGCCAACCCGATTGCAGGCAATCACCACCGCTTGGTTTTCGATCGCTCGCGCCCGCAGCAACGTACGCCAATGCTCGATCCGCGCTGTCGGCCATTCAGCAGGAATAATAATTACTTCTGCGCCAGCCAAAGCATAGCGCCGAAACAACTCGGGAAAGCGCAAATCGTAGCAAATGGCGCAAGCGCTTGTGCCCCATGCCGTTTGAACAACCTCTGCTTGCTGGCCAGCACCCAAGTATTGATCTTCGTTCATCAGGCCAATCAGGTGGGTTTTGCGATAGCTATGCAGCCGTTTGCCCTGCGCATCATACAGCGTGGCAGTGTTATAAACTTGCTCGCCAGCGCTCTCTAGCAGCGAGCCAACAATTGCCACATGATGCCGCGCTGCCAAAACCGCCACTTCTTCAAACAAGCCCTTGCCCAGCGGATCGCTCAATTCGTGGGCTTGCTCCAGCATATAGCCAGTGCCCCATAATTCTGGCAGCACCAACAGATCTGCGCCAGCAATTTCGGCTCGCGCTGCAAGTTTGCGCACGCTTGCCAAATTGGCTTCGCGATCGCCCAAAACAAGGTCAATTTGGCCCAACGCAACTGATAATTGCATCGCTGTTTCCTCTATTGGCCAGTGCTGCCCGCTGGAGGCGCAGGCAGATTGCCATTAATATCAGGGAAGCCTTCGCCGTTATAGGCGCGCAGCACATCAACCACCGCTGGCAGCGCCAACGTCCCCGAACCGTCGCCTAAATCGCCAGTGCCTTCGAGCATCGCCAAAATCGCGACCTTCGGATTATCGAATGGCGCAAAGCCCACAAACCACGAGTGCGAACGCAAATATGGCCCTTCTGCATATTCGGCAGTTCCGGTTTTGCCCGCCAAATCCAGCCGATCAAGATCGGCAATAATCGCGCCTGCTGGTTTGTTGTTGCCATTGGCAATTCGATTATAGGCATCGGAATCACGCACAGAGCGGCGCATCCCTTCGCGAATCACGGCCCAATGCTCAGGCGCAAGATTGATCGTGTGCTCAATCACTGGCGTAAGCGTAATGGTATCGGTGCGGTTCAAATCGGTAATTGCTTTGACCACCTGCGGTTGATAGACCGTGCCGCGATTGGCGGTTGCGACGGTTGCACGCAGCAATTGCAATGGCGTAACTTGCACATCACCTTGGCCAATCGCCGCGATATAGGTATCGCCAACGCCCCAGCGTTCGCGGCGCTGCTTCTTCCACTCTTTATTGGGAATAATCCCCGAATCTTCGCCAGGCAGATCGATACCAGTCAATTTATCGAAGCCAAACTCGCCCGAAACCGTCTCGTATAAACGATCAATCCCCAAGCCGCCTTTAATTTGGGGATCGTTTGGCTTGAGATTGGTTACGTAATCAGTACCACCAGCAACCGTGTTGAAAAAGACGTTCGACGAAACTTTCAAGGCATCGGAAACATTGATCAAGCCATTGGCGCGGCGGTTGGAGTTGGGATATTGGTTGGTCAGCGCTTCGTTATATTCGTTGCGCACAATCAAAAAGCCCGGGTCTTGAATGCGCGAATCGGGATTGATAATGTCGCTATCCAAGGCGGCGGCAGCGGTAAATTGCTTGAAAGTCGAGCCAGGTGGATATTTACCAGCAATCGCGCGATGCAACAAAGGCGTGTTTTCTTCATCGGTAAATAAATCGGTAATTTCTTCGACCTCGCCGCGATTGAAGGCATTGTTATCGTAGGCGGGCAAACTGACCGAGGCCAGCACCGCGCCAGTATTGACATCCATCACCATAATCACACCTTTGTTGATGCGATCATATGAGGCATATTTAACTTGATCTTTGCCAGGCGTGTTGGCTAAGCGCACGCGGCGTTGGTCGGCAATATCGAGCCATTTTTGCAAAATCTGCTCAGTATCACGTTGTAAATCCATGTCGATATTCAAAATCAGATTCTTGCCATCTTCCATTGGTTGCAACACCTTTGGCTCGCCGACAATCCGATCCCAAACATCGACCGAGATTTGATTGGTGCCAAGTTTGCCGCGCAAGGTTGATTCGTAATAATTTTCAATCCCATCAACCCCAATCAAATCGCTTTCCAAGTATTGACGCGGGCCATCTGCATCATTCAGGGGATTGTAACGAGCTAGTTGCTTATCGTTAATCCGAATCATATAGCCCAATACATGCGAAAGCGATTTGGTTTCGGCACTCAGCGGGTAATCGCGCTGGAAACCATCAACAACCCGCACGCCGGGCAAGGCCAGCGCATTTTCGCGAATTGCCAAGGCCACATCATTGGGAATATTTTTCGCCACCGGCACAACCAAATACGATGGCAAATTGGCTTTGGCGAGGGCTTTTTCCACGCCTGGCTGCAAGGTAATCACATCGGTATAGGCTTTGCTCAATTGCAAGGCGGTTAAGGCCTTGCCCATTGGCACGGTCACCGTAATCGATTGATGCGGCGCAAAACTTGTATTAGCTGGCAAAATTGGCGCAATACCATAAACTGCCGCTGCCAAGGCAGGATCTTCCTGCATTTTGGTGGTTGGCGAGAGCGTGAAGGTATCGCTGAATGGCAACAGCATGCTCAACCGCATATACACGGCGTTGCGATCAGCACGTTTGCTTGGCAACGATTCAGCTTGAATGCCTAAGATCGAGGTTGGAACCGAGGCGGCGAGCAAGGTTGTGCCATCGCTGGCAAAAATCTCGCCTCGTTGCGGCGCAATATAATCGTGGCGCGTAATATTTTGCTCAATCGAAGCCCGCGAGGTTGCAGCGCTGCTGCCAAATTGCAATTGCTGTAAACGGGCGAGCAAGGCAATGAATATAATTAAGCTCACGACCCGTAAGCCGATCAGGCGACCGCGCATAAGGGTTCTCCTTGATGATAAAGTTTAGTGGCGAATTTGCCGTTCGTTCCACCATTGCAAAACGAGAAACGTTGGCAAAACCCCAATCGCGTTGATAATCATGGCTGGCACAAGCACCACAATCGCCCAACTCAACCAATCGTCGGTGCCACCGCGAAACATTTGGGTAATCAAGTGATAAAGCGGGGTTGCGCCGATGCTGAGCAACAGCGAAGTTGGCCATGTATCGGGCGGAAAGCGCTCGGCAGCAAGGCTACACAGCCAAGCAACCAGCAACAAGGCCAAGGCATGGCTGCCAAAGGGCGAATAGCCCACCACATCGATCAACAGGCCGCCATACATGGCAATGGCCGCGCCCTTGGCAACATCGGCCAGCAACGTCCAACAAACCACTGCCAACAACACCAAATTCAAGTGGGCATTGAAAACGGTTGGTAAAAGGGTCGTCTGCACGATAACGGTTAATCCAACGCTGGCTGCCAACCAAAGCTGCCCACGCAGCCGCTCGCTTAATCTTCGCCGACGATAATCCATACAGTCCGCACCACATCAGGATCAAAATATGGTTCAATATCGGCTTGTTGGCCGTGGCCGTCGGGGCGAATCGCACTCACGCGGCCAATTGGCACATCAGGCGGAATCCGCGCTGCAGGCGCATCAAAGGCTAGGGCTTTGCTAATGCCAGCGGTCAGCACATCGTCGCCAACTTTAAATTTAGCTTCGCGATCGATATGGCGCATAATCAGGCGCGAGCCAAGCTGCCATTGCCCAAGCACATCGCCCATTGGTTGGCTGATACTGCCGCCTTCTTGCTCGTTGGCAACTTGCGCTAGCACTTGGCCGCTCACAACCGATCGCGCATCGGTAATGAGCAAGACGGTAGCGTTATGTTGGCTCACCGTATCGACCAAGCCAATCAGCGCATCGGGGCTGCCGTTGACGTGCGAGACGACCGGCATGCCCACCGCCAAGCCATCGGCAGTGCCACGATCAATGCTAATCACACGATTGCCAGCATCGGCGGAGCGACTGACCACATTGCCAATCACCGTGCGCCAGCCATAGCGTTCGCGCATGCCTGCGGTTCGGCGCAAGGTTGCGTTTTCGGCGGCGGCGCTGCGCAATTGCAGATTTTCGTTTTCAAGCTCGGTTACCCGTTGTTGCATGGCGGCCAAATCTTGGGCTGCTTGCGACGAACCGAAAATGCCGCCGAAGGTGTCGCTAATTGCTAACCGAATATTCGTCAACGTTCGGGTAACCGGAGTCAAAAAGCGGGCAGTGCTCGCCGTAACCGGAGTCAAAACACCCTGTTGATCGAGCAACAGCAGCACAACCACAATACAAGCCAGCCAAATAATCAGCTTGGTAGCGCGTTGGGCATTGCCTGAACGATTTAACATGGCTATCCGCGTTTGATGCGACGCGATTCTTGCGAACGCCGAATCGTGTCACGGTATTTATCAAATTCTTCGATCATTTTGCCAGTACCGCGAGCAACGCACGAAAGCGGATCTTCGGCGATGTGGACTGGCATTTTGGTTTCAGCGGCAATCCGGCGATCTAAGCCGCGCAACAGCGAGCCGCCACCAGCCAAGGTAATGCCGTGCTCCATAATGTCGGCAACCAACTCTGGCGGGGTTTCTTCCAAGGCGGTGCGCACTTCGGAAACGATATTAGCAACTGGGCCAGCGATGCCTTCGCGCAACTCAATGCTGCTAATTTCAATCGCTTTGGGCAAGCCAGTCAGCAAATCGCGGCCCCGCAAGGTCACTTTAATTTCTTCTTCGAGTGGGTAGGCTGAGCCAGCGGCAATTTTGGCTTTTTCGGCCATGCGCTCGCCAATCAGCAAGTTATATTCGCGGCGGGCAAAGGCGATGACGGCTTCGTCGATTTCGTCGCCAGCGGTGCGCAACGAGTGGTTAATCACAATCCCGCCCAGCGAGATCACGGCAACTTCGGTTGTACCGCCACCAATATCGACGACCATCGAGCCAGTTGGTTCGGTTACAGGCAAGCCTGCACCAACCGCAGCGGCCATGGGTTCTTCGATCACATAGGCTTCGCGTGCGCCAGCGTTCATCGCAGCGTCACGAGCAGCGCGTTTTTCCACATCGGTCACGCCCGAAGGCACGCCGACAATCACGCGTGGGCGGCCAGCAATGCTTGCGCCAACGTGCTTGTGGGCTTGGTCGAAAAAATATTTCATCATCTTTTCGACAACATCAAAATCGGCAATTACGCCATCGCGGAGCGGACGAACTGCGACAATATTAGCTGGGGTTTTGCCGACCATGGCTTTGGCCGCAGCGCCAAAAGCTTGGGGAATTCCCGTGCGTTTATCAATGGCCACCACTGATGGCTCGGAAATTACAATGCCTTTGCCGCGTAAATAGACTAAAGTATTGGCGGTGCCTAAGTCCATACCAATATCGCGGCTAAATGAGCGAAAAAATGATCTAAACATATATGGTGCGATGATCTTTCTGCTGCAGCGCTCGCGTGGATGGTTGGCAGGAAGTCAAGGTGCAGGCCGGAGCCACAAGCCCCGCAAGCGGGCATTTAATCCAAAAAAGAAGGGCTTTTGGCCCTCGTATACGCGCCATTATAGCATAATCAGATCGGGCGAGACCCGTGTTAAGCTGATAGCTAGCTGATAGCACGGCGCTAAAAACGCCATCGCCGAGGATTTTGCCATGATTCGAGTTGCAATTGTTGAAGATCAACGGATTGTTCGCGAGGGCTTGATTGCTGTTTTGGAGGATGAGGCCAGCATTGCGATTGTGGGCGAGGCTGCCAACGGCCAAGAAGCAATCAATCTCTATGCCCAAGAACTACCAGATGTCGTATTGATGGATTTGCAAATGCCCGTTATGGATGGCCCAACCGCGATTGGCCAGCTTTGCCAACGCTGGCCCCAAGCCAAAGTGCTGGTGCTCACAACCTATGCCACCGATGAGTTTCTGTGGGCGGCTCTGCGCGCAGGAGCCAAGGGCTATTTGCTTAAAGATGCGTCTGCTGATGAGTTGGTTGCGGCAATTCAAGCGGTTGCTCGTGGCAGCACCCACCTTGCGCCCGATATTGCCGCCAAACTGGTGGCTGGCGTGAGCAATCCACAGCCAGAATCATTAACACCACGCGAGTTGGAAGTGCTGCACCTGCTGGGCCGTGGTCGCTCCAACGGCGAGATTGCGCTAGAGCTTGATATTGCGCTGCGCACGGTCAAAGTTCATGTGCAAAATATTTTGGGCAAGCTCGGCGCAACCAATCGCACCGAGGCCGTCAGCATCGCCGTGCGCCAAAAACTGATCAGCCTGACGTAAAAGGATGAAGGATGAAGGATGAGGGATGAAGTAAATCAAAAGGCAGAAGTCAAAAGTCAAAAAAGAACATAGAACATAGGATGGTGGGGATCGGTTGATGGGGGTTGGGGATCGGGCTACAGGCTATTGGCTGTCGGAACATTTGGTGGTATAACATTTGGTTCCAAAAGCCAATCGCCGATAGCCCATAGCCTGTGCTTCGTGCTCTTCGTGTCCTTCGTGGGTCAAAAACCCATAGCCTTCGTGGATAAAAAACTTAGGCCTCGGTGATAATGCGCAGCGCTTCGCTGATGTGTTTGTTGGCGTTGAGCATCGACGAGAAAATATGTTGAATTGTACCTTGTTGATCGATAATGTAGGTGACGCGGCCCGCCAAAATGCCCAGCGTGGTTGCGCCATAGAGCTTGCGCACCGTGCCAGCGCTATCGCTTAGCAAGGTAAACGGCAAGCGATGATTAGCGGCAAACTGCTCGTGCGACTCAACCGAATCGCTGCTAATGCCAATCACTTCTGCTCCCGCTTGCTTAAACACCTCGTATTGGTCGCGAAAAGCACAGACTTCGGCCACACAGCCAGCAGAATGATCCTTGGGATAGAAAAACAAAACGATTTTCTTGTTGCCAATCAGGCTTTGCAGATCGACCATTTGGCCAGCTTGGTTGGGCAGGCTGAACGCTGGGGCTTGATCGCCAACGCTCAATTTGCCAGTGGTTGCAGTCGCCATATCAAAAAACTCCCCACTAAAATTTAGGCTTGTTGCAAAATTCGTAACGATTCGTCAATATGTTTTTGGGCATTCAAGCGCGATGAGAAAATATGTTGAATCGTGCCTTGCGGATCGATAATGTAGGTCACGCGGCCAGTAAAAATGCCCAGCGTGGTTGCACCATAGGCTTTGCGCACCGCACTATCGCCATCGCTCAGCAAGGTAAATGGCAAGCGATGTTTCGCGGCAAATTGCTGATGTGATTCAACTGAATCGCTGCTTACGCCAATGACTTCAGCTCCTGCTTGCTTGAATACTTCGTATTGGTCGCGAAAAGCACAGACTTCGGCCACGCAAATCAGCGAATCATCTTTGGGATAGAAAAAGAGCACAATATGCTTTTTACCCAGCAAATCGTTAAGATCGACGATTGCGCCAGTTTGGTTGGGTAGCCGAAAGTTTGGGGCGCTGTCACCAACCTTTAGTTTGCCAGCGGTTGCGGTAGTCATTGGGCGTTGCTCCACGATTAATCACTATTCACTCAGGCGATTATGGCCCATGAGCTTCCCATTTGGTTTCCCGAGTTAATTCCCACTTGGTATGATTTTTGGTTTAAAATGCTGGCTAGGTGATTTTGGGTTGGGATTGGCGATGGAACGACGTTATTATTTTTTGGGCCAGCCGCAAATATTCTACAACCAGCAATTGATTAGTCTGACCAATGCCAAGGCCGTGGCGTTATTGGCCTATTTGGCCTGCCAACCACAGCCGCAGCCACGCGAACGCATTTTGGGCTTGTTGTGGGCCGAAAGTAGCAGCAGCGCCGCGCGCAAAAACCTGAGCAATTGTCTCTGGCTGTTGCGCCAACAACTTGGCAACGATTGCATTCGCAACCACGATGATCGCTTGAGTTTGGGCAGTGAGAGCTGGAACGATCTGCACGCATTGTGGCAATTCGATCAGCCTAATCTCACAACCCTGCTTCATTGTTATCGTGGCCCATTGCTCGATGGCCTGAATTTGCGCGATGCGCCGGAGTTTGAATTGTGGCTGCTGCAAGAGCGCAATCGGCTGCAAAACCACTATCTGCAATTGCTTGAACAGGCGTTGCAACGCTTCGACGATTGGCAGCAAAAACTCCAGCTTGCGAGCCATGGCCTCACGATCGATCCATTGCATGAGCCATTTGTCCAAGCGGCGATTCAAGCATGCTTGGCGCTTGATCAACGGGCAAATGCGCTGCAACACTACACCAATTTCCATTATCAACTTGAGCAACAACTAGGCCTGGAGCCAGCAGCAGCAACCCAAGCGCTGCGCATGCAAATTCTTGGCCCGCCACCGACCGCCACGCTTCAGCCGCCACGCTTGCCCGCCCCAACCAACAATGCCCGATTAATTGGCCGCGAGCGTGATTACGCTTTGTTGCAGCGCGCATGGCAAGCTAGTTTGCCCAATCAACTCCAAGTTGTGCTGCTCACCGGCGAGCTAGGCATTGGCAAAACCAGCTTGTGGCAAACATGGCTGGGCCAAATTCGCGAAGCGCATCAGGTGATTGTGGCGCGCGGACTGGAAATTACCCAACTGTTGCCATTTGCGCCATTTTTAACTTGGACTGACCAAACTGCCCTGCTGGATTGGCTGTTTGGCGCACAATCGCCATTAACGCCCTACTGGCAGAGCGAGCTGGCACGCTTGATTCCTGATTTTAAGCAACGCGAGATTGTGCCGCCAATCAGCACAGCCACGCCAGCGGAAGAACGGCGACGGATTTTCGAGGCCATGTTGCAGGTCTTGTTGTTGTTTGCCGATCAGCCTTTGGTGTTGGTGCTCGACGATGCGCATTGGGCCGATGAACTTTCGCTTGGTTGGCTGGGCTATGCCGCCGAACGCTTGCAATCCAAGCCAGTGCTGATCATCTTGACCTATCGCGCCAACCAGGTGCATGGCGAATTGGCCAATTTGCTTTGGCATTGGCAACGTAACCACATCGCCCAACGCCATGAGTTGCAACCGCTAAGTGCCAGCGAAAGCGAGCAATTGGTGCGTCAACACGGCGGCGATCAGCAACGCAGCGCCCAACTTTATCAGCGCAGCCGTGGTAATCCCTACTTTTTGCACGAATTATTACAAGCGCCCAGCGAGCAAATTCCTAGCTCGTTGGCAGATGTATTGGGCTTACGCTTAACCAACCTGCCGAGTGCAGCCCAAGCCTTGCTCTCAGCCGCCATGATTTTGGGCATCAACAGCAGGCTCGAATGGTTGCAACAAGTCAGTCATTGCGACGAAGATCAAGCCCTCGATATGCTTGATCTGTTGTTGCAGCAGGGCATTTTGGCCGAGCAAACAGGCCAATATCAAATTGCCCACCCATTGATTGGCGAAGTTTGGCAGCAGCATCTGAGTCCGGCGCGTCGCCAAGTGTTTCATCGACGGGCAGCTGAAGCCTTGGCTGCGAGTTATGCAGGTATGTTGCCGCTGGTCGCGGTGCAATTGGCCAGCCATTACGAAGCGGCGGGCAATGCGCACGAAGCAGCACGCTACGCAGAAATGGCTGGCTATCATGCCTTGATTATGGCATCGGGCCAAGCAGCAGTGACGCTCTATCAGCGAGCACTGAGCTTAGAAACAACGCCGCTACGGCTGCTTGGGCTTGGTCGGGCTTGGGTCTTGGAGGGCGATTTGCTAGCGGCGCGTGCTAGTTTTGATGCTGCGCGGCAAGCCTTCGAGACGCTTGGCGATTTTGCAGGCGCAGCCCAAGCCAGCCTCCACCTAGCAGCGAGTTATCAGGCATAGTTGGGGATCGGGTGTTGGAGGTCGGGGATCGGAAGAGTTAATGATCCACTAAGCGCACGAAAGTTAATTTTTTTAGCCACGAATTGCACGAATTGCACGAATGATTATTTTTTTGCCACAGATTGCACAGATTTTTTTGATTATTATTCTCATGCCCCAAAGCCTGATCCCCAATCCCCGATCCCTGATCCCCAAATTCGCTGTTCTCTGTTCATCCTTTTCTCTGCGCCGCTACGTTAAATTGATCCACGAATTGCACGAATGATTATTTTTTTGCCACAGATTCCACAGATTTTTTTGATTATGTTTTCCATAGCCCATAGCCCATCGCCTATAGACCGATCCCCAATCCCCAACTCCCGATCCCCGATCCCCGACTTTACAATAAAAACGTTTGACAAGCATCTTTGATGGCATATATACTAGACAAAGCCCGTTGGCAACCCCAAGCGGGCTTGTAGTGTGCTGAAAGGCTGGTGCGCGGTGTCTCAAGAACGGCTCGCAGCGTTGCGGATGCTTTTTGAAGCAGCCCAAATTGATGGATTGTTGGTGGCCAATAGCCAAAATCGGCGGTATCTGAGCGGGTTTAGTGGTTCGGCGGGCGTGTTATTAATTGATGCTCAACGCGCATTGTTAATCACCGATGGCCGTTATACCGTGCAGGCAGCGCAAGAGGCCAGCCACTTTGAAACCATCACGCGCACGCTTGATGAAACGTTGTATAGCTGCGTTGGCCGCTATGTTGCGCCAATCAAACGCTTGGGCTACGAGCCAACAACCCTGAGCGTTGCCGATTACAATGCCTTGCGCCAAGCACTGCCCGCCGATGTAACCTTGGTTGCGATTGGTTCGTTGACCGAGCAACTGCGGGCAATCAAAAGCAGCGAAGAAGTTGCGACCTTGCGCCAAGCAATCAGCATCACCGACCAAGCTTTGGCAGCAGTGAAGCCTATGTTGCGCCCAAGCATGCTCGAACGCGAAGTTGCTTGGGAATTGCACAAGGCAATCGTGGAGCATGGCGGCGATGGCTTAGCTTTTGAGATTATCGTCGGTGCTGGCCTGAATAGCGCCTTGCCCCATTATCACGCTGGCAACGCGCCACTTGGCCAAGGTCAACCGATTGTGATTGATTTTGGCGCGCTGTATGCTGGCTATCATGGCGATATGACGCGTACCTTGGTGCTAGGCCAGCCCGATGCCAAATTTGAAGAAATTTATGGCATTGTGCGCCATGCACTTGCCGATGCAACCAACGGCATCACTGCCAACACCACTGGCAAAGAGGCCGATGCATTCGCCCGCAATGTCATCGAAGCTTCTGGCTATGGCGAATATTTCAGCCATGGCACGGGCCACGGGGTAGGCTTGCAGATTCACGAAGAGCCACGGCTCAGCCGCGTGCACAACGATTTGCTGCCAGTTGGCTCAATTTTCAGCATCGAGCCGGGCATTTATCTGCCCGATTGGGGCGGCGTGCGGCTCGAAAACTTGGTTTTGCTCAATGCCAATGGCGTTGAAACCCTTACACAGTCACCACTTGACCCGATTATTGTGATCGAGCAAGCCTAAAATTTATTACAACCCAAAGGGAGTTTTTGTATCATGGTCTCAACAGGTGAAGTACGCAAAGGTCTAACCCTCATTATTGATGGTGAATTGTTCCGCGTGATGGAAGCCAACCACGTCAAGCAAGGTCGTGGGACGGCATTCTTGCGCCTGACCTTACGCAATGTCCGCACCAGTGCCACCACCGTCAAAACCTTTATGGCTGGCGAACGCTTTGAAGTAGCCCGCTTGTCAACCCGCAATGTGCAATATCTCTATCGCGAAGATAACTACATCTACGTGATGAACACCGAAACCTACGATCAATTCCCCGTCAGTGTAGATTTGCTCGAAGATGCCTTGTTGTACATTCGCGAAAACGAAACCTTCGATGTCTTGACCTATGAAGATGAAGTATTGGATATTTCGTTGCCATCATCAGTCGAGATGACGGTGGTCGAAACCGAGCCAAACTACAAAGGCGATACCGCTTCAGGTGGTGGCAAGCCCGCAACAACCGATACTGGTTTGGTGGTGCAAGTGCCATCATTCGTCGCCGTCGGCGAACGGATTCGCGTCGATACCACCAACGGCAAGTACCTCACCCGGATCTAGGTGGAGTTGCGCCGCGTATTTTAAAGCTGATCATCACGGCGCTGGGCACGTTCCCTGCGCCGTCGCCATTTCTAAAAGTGTAGTTGAGGATGTTAGCCCATGAGTGAGCAAACGCCAGAACATAATTTACTCACCGAGGATGTGCGTGAGTTGCTCCGTTTAATCACCCAAACCGATATTACCGAGCTGAGCCTTGAGCGTGGCGATGCCAAGATTCATGTCAAGCGCACGCCCTATGCTGTGGCAGCCCCGGTTGTGGTTACCAGCGGCGTAGTTGCGGCTCCAGCAGCTGCCAGCACTGCCGAAACCCCAGCCGCAACAATTGGCCAGCCCATTACCTCGCCCATGGTTGGAACGTTCTATGCCTCGCCATCGCCCAAAGATCCAGCCTACGTTAAAGTTGGCGATGAAGTGCATCCAGGCGATGTGATCGGCATTGTCGAAGCCATGAAGATGATGAACGAAATTGAAAGCGAAATTCATGGCCGCGTGGCGGTAATTCACGTTGAAAATAGCCAGCCAGTCGAGTATGGCCAAGTGCTGATTTCAATCGTGCCACTTGATTAGGTTGCTTGTGACGTTCCCTCACCCCCCAGCCCCCTCTCCCACTCGATGCGGGCGAGGGGGAGCATTGGGTTTCAGCAGAATTGCAAAAGAACCACCGTGGTAAAGCCCCTCGCCCGCGCACGGGAGAGGGGTTGGGGTGAGGGAATCTTAAAACCTACCCTTGAAAGCCAGCTTCCACTGGACGCGGGCGAGGGGTTGGGGTGAGGGGATCTACATCATTTCTAAACAATCGACGATTGTTTTTTTAGCTAATTCCTCGTACAATTGTGCTACTATCCTCAGTAAGCAGGCCAAGCCATGGAACAACTTTCAGTCAGCGAATTATGTGGTTATATCAATGCGGTGCTCACCAGCGATCCCGTCGTCAGCGATGTTTGGGTTTATGGCGAGCTTTCCAATTGCAAACGCCATTCATCGGGCCATTGGTATTTAACGCTCAAGGAAGCCGATGCGCGCATTGATGCGGTTATTTGGCGTTCAACTGCCTTGCGGCTTAGCTATTTACCCCAAGATGGCATGGCAATTTTGGGCCATGGCAAAGTTGAATTGTATAACGGACGCTTGCAACTGTACCTCGATTTCATCACACCTGCTGGCGAAGGCCTCTTGCAAGCCCAATACGAACGGCTCAAAGCCCAACTCGAAGCCGAGGGCTTAACCGAGCGCAAACGGCCCTTGCCGCTCTTTCCGCAACGCATCGGCATTGTAACATCACCAACTGGGGCAGCCTTGCAGGATATGTTGAATGTGTTGCGCCGCCGCTTTCCCTTAGCCGAAGTCATTATCGCGCCAGCCCTCGTACAGGGCGAAGATGCAGCACCATCGATTGTCGAGGCCTTGTATGAGCTGTTCGATTTCGAGCCAGATGTAATTATTGTGGCGCGTGGCGGCGGCTCAATTGAAGATCTCTGGGCATTCAACGAGGAGATTGTGGCGCGGGCGGTTTTTGCCTCGCCAGTACCAGTCGTCACGGGTGTTGGCCACGAAACCGATACAACGATCGTTGATTTTGTTGCCGATTTGCGCGCGCCAACGCCTTCTGCTGCTGCCGAGTTGGTCACGCCCGATCTGGCCACGCTGCGCGATGAATTGATCAATCAGGTTGGCTTGTTGCATGGCCTGTTCCAAGGGCTCTTGCAATTGCTCCGCAGCGAACTCAACCAGCAACAACAGCAACTGCTTCGTCACGATCCCCAAGTGCGGCTGCAACAAGGCCATGAGCATGTCGCCGTGCAGCAACAACGCTTGGAACGCGCCATGCAACGCATGCTCGAAATGGCTCGTTTGAAGGTGCAAGTTGCTGAGCGTAGTTTAGTGGCGCTCAATCCTGAACGCACCTTGGCCCGTGGCTATGCAGTGGTGTTGCACGCAGGCCGCGCCCTAACCAACATCAGCCAAGTAGCAGCTGGCGATAGCATCAGCATTCAACTGCATCAAGGCCAAATTCAGGCCACAATTGATGAGCTGCGAGATTAAGCGATGTTATTAGCCAGCCTCAAAGTCAAAGCGCCAAAAGCCGCTGATCGCGAGCAATTTCCCTTGAATGTGCCAGCGATTCAGGCGCTAATTGGCCAAGAAATCGATTTTACCGCGCCAGTCACGATTATTGTTGGCGATAATGGCTCTGGCAAATCGACATTTTTGGAAGGCTTGGCTGTGGCCGCTCGTTCAATCGCGGTCGGAACCTACGATCTTGAGCAGGATCAAAGCCTGACCTCAGCCCAACGCTTGGCAAAATACCTGCACCTGAGTTGGAAAAAGCGCTCTGGGCGTGGCTTTTTCTTGCGGGCTGAAGATTTTTTTGGCTATGCGCAGCGCTTGAATCAATTGCGCATCGAGGCCGAGGCTGGTTTGCGCGAGGTCGAGGCCGATACGACGCTTTCGCCATTGGCCCGCGCTCAAGCCCGCCAAACCCATTCGCGCACCATCGGCGAGTTGCGCCATCGTTATGGCGAAGGCCTCGATCACGCTTCACATGGCGAGAGTTTTCTGCGTTTGTTTCAATCGCGCTTTGTGCCAAATGGCTTGTATTTGCTCGACGAACCGGAAGCGCCATTAGCGCCGATTCGCCAATTGAGTTTGTTGGCGCTCATGCGCGATGCGGTTGAAACGCAGCAAAGCCAATTTGTAATTGTAACGCACTCGCCGATTATTATGGCCTATCCCAAGGCGCAGTTGCTGCAAATTAGCGCAGCGGGATTGCAACCAATTGAATATAATGCAATTGAGCATGTGACGTTATTGCGCGATTTTCTCAACCAACCTGATCGTTTTTTGCGCCATTTGTAGCGATGGGAATCGGGGATCGGTTGTTGGGGATCGGTTTTGATCCACGAAGAACACGAAGAGCATGAAGGACGGAAACCGCGAAGAACGCGAAGAATACGAAGATTAATTTTTTAGCCACAGATTCCACAGATTTGTGTGATTATCGTTCCCATAGCCCATAGCCAACAGCCTATAGCCTCATTCCCTTTTAGCCACAGATTGCACAGATTTGTTTGATTATCATTCCCATAGCCAATAGCCTCATTCTCTTTCAGCCACCGATTCTACAGATTTGTTTGATTATGTTCTATGCTCTTCATCCCTCATCCCTCATCCTTCATCCTTACTTCGCTCTCTGCGTTAAAAACACAAAGCGACGCGAAGATTTGTGCTCTTCGTGTCGCTTCGTGAATTAGAAACTAGCTCGTAGATTTAGCCGCGGAAGCCACCACCACGGCGGTCGTTGCCACCTGGGCGAGGGCCACGGTCGCCACCTTCACGGGGGCGGTCGCCTTCAGGGCGAGGGCCGCGATCACCCTCTGGCCGAGGGCCACGGTCGCCGCCTTCAGGGCGTGGGCCGCGATCGCCGCCTGGGCGTGGGCCACGGTCGCCGCCGCCGCCATTACCACCGCGTGGGCCACCTTTGCTGCTGCTGCTCTTGCGTTGTTCAGCAGTTTCGCCAGTGAGAATTGCGCGGCGTGAAAGGCTGAGCTTGCCGGTGCCTGGCTCAACATCGATTACCATCACGGTCAATTCGTCGCCAATTTTGACCACATCTTCGACGTTTTCGACCCGTTTTTCATCGAGTTCAGAAACGTGAACCATGCCATCTTTGCCTGGCAAAATGTTGACGAACGCGCCATACGGCATAATCCGCACAACTTTACCGGTGAAGATTTCGCCAACTTTGGCTTCGCGGGTCAAGCCTTCGATCAACGATTGAGCCAAGCGTGCACCATCAGCGTCAGGCGTGGTCACGAATACGCGGCCATCGTCTTCAACATCGATTTGAGCGCCAGTTTGCTCGATAATTGAGCGAATCGTCTTACCACCAGGCCCAATCAAAGCACCGATCTTCGATGGCTCAATTTGCAGGGTGATAATCCGTGGGGCAAATTGCGAAATATCGTTGCGCGCAGTGTTGATAATTTCATTCATCTTATCGAGAATGAACACGCGGCCTTGGCGCGCTTGCTCAAACGCTTGCTGCATAATTTCGTAGGTAATGCCCGTGGTTTTGATGTCCATTTGCAGCGCGGTGATGCCAGCACTCGTGCCAGCAACCTTGAAGTCCATATCGCCCAAGGCATCTTCCAAGCCTTGGATATCGGTCAAGACGCTGAATTGGCCAGCTTCTTTGCCAGTAATCAAGCCCATTGCAACCCCAGCAACCGGAGCTTTGATTGGTACACCAGCATCCATCAAGGCCAACGACGAGCCACAAACTGAGGCCATCGACGATGAACCGTTGGATGCCAATACTTCCGAAACCAAGCGCATGGTGTAAGGGAATGAATCTTTTTCTGGCAATACTGGCACCAAAGCCCGTTCTGCCAACTTGCCGTGACCAATATCGCGGCGGCGTGGGCCACGTGAAGGCCGCGCTTCGCCAGTCGAGAAGGCAGGGAAGTTGTAGTGGTGCATATAGTGGCGGGTGGTTTCAATCCCCAAATCGTCAAGGCGTTGTTCGTCGCCAGGCGAGCCAAGGGTTGCCACGGTCAGCACTTGGGTTTGACCACGGGTAAACAAGCCTGAGCCGTGAACCCGAGGCAGAACTCCAACATCAACCGCGATTGGGCGAATTTCGTTGACCTTACGGCCATCGACCCGAATCCCTTGCTCCAGAATTGAAGAGCGAACTTCATTTTTGACCAAGCCATCGTAGGCTTTGGTGACGGTTTTAACCCGAGCAGCCAATTCTTCTTCGGCTACGCCAGCGCTGAATTTTTCGAGCACTTCAATCCGCAAGGCATCGGTTGCATCTTCGCGAGCAGTTTTGTCGCTGTTGTTCAAGGCTTCTAAGAAGCGATTGCCCATCCAAGCCTTAATTTCATCTTGCAGGCTGGTATCAACGACAGGAGCCACAAATTCTTTTTTGGGCTTGCCGCATTTTTCGGCCAATTCAAGCTGCGCTTGGATAACCGATTGCATCGCTTCGTGACCGCGCTTAACTGCTTCGAGCATTTCGGCTTCGGTCAATTCGTAGGCGCTGGCTTCGACCATCATCACTGCTTCGCTGGTGCCAGAAACAACCAAATCGAGGCGGCTATTTTCCATCAAGCCCATAACGGGGTTGATAGCAAACACGCCATCGATATGGCCCATTTGCACTGCGGCAACTGGCCCGGCAAACGGAATGTCCGAAATCACCAAGGCTGCCGAAGCGCCAATAATCGCCAATGGGCCGGGATCATTGACTTGATCGGTTGACAGTGTGGTGATCGAAACCTGCACATCATTGTAATAGCCTTTGGGGAACAAAGGCCGCAATGGGCGGTCGGTCAAACGCGAGGTCAAAATCGCGGTTTCGGTTGGGCGGCCTTCACGTTTGAAGAACGACCCTGGAATTTTACCAGCGGCGTACATCTTTTCTTCGTAATCGACGGTCAAAGGGAAGAAATCAATCCCTTCGCGTGGTTCATTTGAAGCAGTAACTGCTGCTAACAACACCGTATCGCCGTAACGTACCAAAACTGCGCCATTGGCCAACTGGGCAACGCGGCCTGCTTCAATCGTCAATGGGCGACCTGCAAGCTCAACCGTTACGCTATGAACTTGATGTTCAGTCAAAATATGCCTCCAAACACCCCACTTGGGTGCTTCACAACGTGGATCGTTAGGCACTGGAGCCTGCGCAGCAACATCCGTTCACTGTTCACGCGCCAATTCCTAACGTCCACAAAACCATCAGTGCGCCTCTTTACTGCAATCATTGAGCCAGCGAGGCGTTATTGTGGCTCAACACAAAAACGTCTGGGAGCAATTGTACTCCCAGACGTGTATTTTAGCATGCTTTGCAAGCAAACATTTTACCCAATTTAGGCTTTGATCCGCAGACCCAAGCGTTCGCTGACAGCACGGAACCGAGCATTGTCTTTTTTGCTCAGGTAGGCCAACAAGCGACGGCGACGACCAACCAACTTCAGCAAACCACGACGTGAGTGGTGATCTTGTTTGTGCAGTTTCAAGTGTTCGATCAATTGGTTGATGCGGTCGGTCAAAAGGGCAATTTGCACATCTGCCGAGCCAGTATCTGATTCGTGCAGTTTATAGTTATTGATAACGGTTGACTTTTCTTTTTCCAGCGACACGGTGTGCCTCCTTGTTAATTGGGCATGGGAATGCCGGTTTTCCCACCCTTCCCTGTGCAACGTCATTCGCGGCACATTGGCTGCGAGTATACCAGCAAAATCGATTCTGCGCAAATCGATATGTCAAGCCGATTTAACATTTCGGATGAGAGCTGGATGAGAATCTTTGCTGAATTAGCTCATGCTAATGGGCTAAAAGCGTATTTGCTGCTAATCTGGCTCGTTGTAGCAATGGGTGCTGCGCACTAAGCCCGTAGCTGGCTCAAAACCACAGGCCTCATACAGTTTCGCCGCCGCCGGATTATTGGTGTATAAGCTGATTTTGGCAAAATGGCCCGCCGCATGCTTCAGGCTGTGCAGCACAAGCTGTTTGGCCAAGCCATGTCGCCGCCACGCAGGCAACACATACACATGGCGAATTCGGCCAAGTGTCGCTGTTGGTTGATATGGATCGATGCTGATGCCGCCAATTGCCCGCAAACGCTGGCCTTGCCAAATGCCCCAAAAACCTTCGCCTGGCTGCGCAAAGGTTTGCACGCCGCTCTGCCATTCGTCGTAGAGCCGTTGCACCATGCTATAGCCTTCGGCGCTACTGGCGGCAATCAACGGCGCTAATTCAGCCAAATGTTGTTGGGTAAATGATCGTAACTCTTGCATTGCTCAGCTCCTCGATTAAGCAAATAGCCCTTGCAAGCCTGCTAATTCATTTTTAGGGTCACGCTGCATTAAATCAAGCCCCGCCTGTTGCGGCGATTTGCCTTCAAACAACACGCGATACAACTCATCGGCAATCGGTAGTTCAACATTATAGTGTTGGGCTAATTGGCGAGCAGTAGCAGTCGTGTTCACGCCTTCGGCAACCTGGCCAAGCTGGGCCAGCGCGGTTTCCAGCGATTGGCCACGAGCCAGCGCTTCGCCCAAACGGCGATTGCGGCTATGGGGCGAGGCACAGGTGGCAATTAAATCGCCCAAGCCTGCCAAGCCAGCAAACGTCAGCGGATGTGCGCCGCGAGCCATGCCCAAGCGCGTCATCTCGGCCAAACCTCTCGTGATAAAGGCCGCCTTGGCATTATCGCCCAAGCCCATGCCATCGCAAATGCCTGCTCCAAGCGCGACAATATTTTTGAGTGCGCCGCCAAGCTCCACCCCAATCACATCACTTGAGCGATAGATCCGCATTAATGTGGTGGTGAGCAAGCTCTGCGCCCGCTGACCAGCCTGATCATCGCTTAATGCCACGACGCTGGTTGAAGGCAAGCCTTGGGCAATTTCGTTGGCAATATTTGGCCCTGAGAGTGCACCAATCAAGCCCCGTGGATGCGGGCTGAGCGCCTCAGCCAACACTTCGCTCATCGTTTCAAGGCTACCAGTCTCAATACCTTTGGCGCAGCTAAGCACAATCGTGTCTGGGGCAAGCAGCGGCGCAAGTTGCAGCGCATTGCTGCGAATCGTTTTGGAAGGCACTGCCAACAAAATAACTTGGGCTTGAGCAGCAAGCGCAGGCTCAAACGCCAAGCCCAAATTGGCCGGAAAGCGCTGCCCAGGCAAAAAACGGCTGTTTTCGCCAGCAACTTGCAGTTGCTCAACCTCTGCTTGATTGCGGCCAAACAGCGTGACATTGCGCCCGCCACGCGCCAAAACCAAGGCCAAGGTTGTGCCCCAATTGCCAGTGCCGATGACTGCTACGTCAAGCCGTTGGATCATGATTGTGCCTCCCAAATATTGCGATTCAGCTCTTCTTAGCATACCATTAGTCGTACAAGTCCCACATTGAATCTCTATGAACCAGCAATTGCAAGCTGTGACCAAATGCTTGCGTTTTCGGCGTTCTACTGGCAGGGCCATGCTGAATGTAGCGAAACGTTTACAGCAATTTGGGGTTAAACAGCGGTAAAATCAAACCAGCGACAAACTTGCAATTAGCAGCAAAAGGTGGTCTGGAATGGCACCAGAAACAATTTATCTCGATCATGCAGCGACGACTGCAACTGATCCAAGGGTCGTTGAGGCTATGTTGCCCTATTTCAACACGGCCTACGGCAATCCATCAAGTATCTATCGGCTGGGTCGCGCCGCGCTCGAAGGCGTAGACGAGGCCCGCGAAACGGTAGCTAGCTTGTTGGGCGCAAAACGCAAAGAAATTGTGTTTACCAGCGGCGGCTCCGAGGCCGATAATCTGGCGATCAAGGGCGTGGCGTTTGCTCAGCGTGACGCAGGCAAAGGCAATCACATCATCACCAGCGCGATTGAACATCATGCTGTGCTGCATGCGGTGGAATATCTCGAACACTTTGGCTTTGAAATAACCATCTTGCCAGTTGATAGCACTGGCTTGGTTTCGGTTGCCGATTTACGGGCTGCGCTGCGCCCAACCACGGTGTTGGTCAGCATTATGGCGGCCAACAACGAGATTGGCACAATTCAGCCAATTGCCGAATTGGGCGCAATCTGCCGCGAGCACGATGTGCTGTTCCATACCGACGCGGTGCAGTTAATCGGGGCGCAACCAATTAATGTCAAAGAGTTAAATGTTGATTTGTTGAGCCTAACCGCGCATAAATTTTATGGGCCAAAAGGCATTGGCGCGTTGTATATGCGGCGCGGCGTGCCAATGCTACCGTTGATCAATGGTGGCTCGCAGGAACGGCGTTTGCGGGCTGGCACCGAAAATGTGCCTGGGATTGTTGGTTTGGCCAAGGCCTTGCAACTAGCTGTCGATGAACTGCCCCAAAGCGTGAGCCAAATTACCAGCCTGCGCGATAGGCTGATTACGGGGATTGAGGCAAGCATTCCGCATGTCTATCTGAATGGTCATCGTACCCAGCGTTTGCCGAATAATGTCAATATTTCATTTGATTTTATCGAGGGCGAAAGCATGCTGCTGTTGCTTGATCAACAGGGCATTTATGCCTCAAGTGGCTCGGCATGCACCAGCGGCTCGCTCGACCCATCGCATGTATTGATGGCCTTGGGAATTAGTGCCGAACGCGCCCATGGTAGCCTGCGCATGACCCTTGGTCGCGATAACACTGCCGAGCAAATCGAGCGCGTATTGGAATTATTGCCGCCAATTGTTGAGCGCTTGCGGGCGGTATCGCCGATGTATCGCCATTTCTTGGCCGAGCAAACCGTCTATTAAGCGCAGCGCGAACAATTATTAATCAAATCCAGATTCGCTAGCCAACGCTAAGCCATGTTCTGGTATAATGTCACGCTAGACTGCCTTCGTTGGCGATAGTTAAAGATCGCTTAAATAGCATATACTTTGGAGATCGTGTGAAAGTCACAACTGAACAATTGCCAAAGCGCATTGTTGCGCTTGAGATCGAGCCAGACGCAGCGACGATAGAAAAAGAGTTGAACAAAGCCGCCCAACGGATTGCCAGCAAGGTTGCGATTCCAGGCTTCCGCAAGGGTAAGGCTCCTCGCTTTATCGTTGAAAATTATTACGGCAAGGCCGCGATTTTAGAAGAAGCTACCGACGAAATTATTAATGTGGCCTTCCGCGCTGCTCTCGATCAAGAAAAAATTACGCCAGTTGCTCAAGCTTCATTGGAAAAAGTCGAAGCTGAACCATTCCGCTTCCGCATTTTGGTTCCCGTTGAGCCAGAAGTGAACTTGCCCGATTACAAGGCAATCACGGTTGACTTGACCGAAGAACCAGTTACCGATGCAACCTTGGAAGTGGCGTTGGATCAAGCTCGTGAAAAACACGTCGTGTTGAGCGCTCCCGAAGGCGAGCCAGAAGCAGGCGAAGGCGATCAATTGACCGCTACCGTCCAAACGCTGGTCGATGGCGTGCCATTGCACAAACTCGATGCTGAAGACGATGACGACGATGATGACGATGATGATGACGATGACGACGATGATGACGATGACGATGACGACGATGATGACGACGATGAAGACGACGACGATGATGACGATGATGATGACGACGACGACGATGATGATGACGACGATGATGAAGGCGAACCAACGACCTTAATCATGGAAGAACGTCGGATCGTGCCTGAACTCTATGCAGGCTTGAAAGGCATCAAAGCTGGTGAAACCCGCGAAATTAGCGCGCACCTGCCAGCCGATCATCCAGATGCCCGGGTTGCTGACAAAGACGTTGTGTTCAAAGTAACCGTCAGCGAAATTCAAAATCGCCAATTGCCAGCATGGGAAGAAGTTCCAGGCTTGGAAGAATTCGAAGGCGACTTGGATGCTTACAAGGCAGACCTGATGGAACGCTTGGTCAAGAATTCAAGCGAACACCATCGCCGCAACGTCTTGAACAAGTATCTCGAAGAAGTTGTTGCTGCAACAACCTTCGATGTGCCCGATGCGTTGGTTGCTGATCGCGCCCACGAATTGCTCCACGAGCAAGTGGAATCGTTGGCTCGCTATGGCATCAACATGGAGCAATACCTGCAAATCGTTGGCAAAACCCACGACGAAGCAGTGCAAGAATTGTTGCCACGTGGCGAAGAAAGCCTGAAATCGTCGTTGGTGGTGCGCAAAATCGTTGAAGCCGAAGGCTTGAGCGTCGATGATAGCGAAGTTAACGCCGAAATCGAACGCATCTTGAACGATTTCCCTGATGCTCAACGTGGCCCAACCCGCCGCCGACTCGAAAAAGAGTTGCGCTCGCAAGTTGCTGGCTCGTTGCTCGACAAGAAATTGCAAGATCGCTTGGTCGAATTGGCAACCGGCAGCAGCGCTGCTTAATCTCGCTCGCAAGCGCCCCCTTGTCCAAGCAATTGGGCGAGGGGGATTTTGTTTAAAGTATGAAGGATGAGGGATGAAGGATGAAAAGTCAAAAGTCAGAAGTCAGAAGTCAGAAGTCAAAAGCGGGATCATGCCCTCACCCCCAGCCCCTCTCCCACTGAACGCGGGCGAGGGGAGCACCGTTTTAACCAACGAATTGGGGCAGAACCAAGGATTAAAGCCCCTCGCCCGCGCCACGGAGAGGAGTTGAGGTGAGGGGATCAGAATCATGGCTCTAGGCTATGGGCTATCGGAGATTTGGTTCAAAACTAGAGATCCAAAGCCAAAAGCCAAAAGCCTATCGCCTTCGTGCCCTTCGCGTCCTTCGCGGTTTCCGTTCTTCGTGCCCTTCGTGGATCACTACTGCAATTCCTATGTTCTATGTTCTTCTGTCTGCTGCCGTTTGCTGAGTTTTTCTTGTACAATGCAAAGGAATCGCAACCGAATTAGCAGCAAGATTGGAGATTGGCATGGCTAGTTTGAGTGAAGCAATTGGCGCAATTATCAAACGCAAGCGCACCCGCGACCGCTTGACCCAGAATGATTTAGGCGCAAAAGTCGGCGTTTCTGGCTCGTATATTAGCGCGGTTGAGGCGGGCAACACCTCGCCACGAATTGCCGAAGTCGAAGGCGTAGCCCAAGTGTTCCGCACCACCGCCTTGGAAATGATCAGCGAAGCAGCCTCGTCCGAAACCAAAATCTACTCCGATTCACGGCGCGAACAAGAGGCACTACTCTCAATTTTTACCACGCTCAGCCCCGATCGTCGCCAACAAGTCTATGAGTTTGTGCTATTCCAGCGCGATTTGCAAGATCGCAACGATGATAAGCGCAACAATTAACCCAATTGATGGTCAAGAATCTGCTTGTAAGTGCCCTGCATGAGGCAAGCCTCGCTTGGGTGTTTTGGCGCAGCAGCGCTTGATATGCTATGATGCGCCTCGCAACGAAGCAGCATCCGCACAAATACCCACAGGATTTTCCCTCAAAGCCTAGACCGATACAAGGAGGTTTTGCTTGGCAAAAGCAAAAAAAGCCGATAAGAAAATTGGGGTCATGGTTGGGCGTGAATGGTCGTGGCCACCGGCATTTATCGAGGAAGTCAACCGCCGCAATCTTGGCGTAACCGCCGAATATTTGCAATTGGGCGGCACTGCCATGAACGAGCCGAGTGAGTACGCTGTAATCGTTGACCGCATCTCCCACGAAATCCCCTACTATCGCACCTATCTCAAAAATGCTGTGCTTCAAGGCACGGTCGTCGTCAATAATCCATTTTGGTGGAGTGCTGACGATAAGTTTTTTGGCGCATCACTTTCCGATGCAATTGGGGTCAAGCATCCGCGCACCATCGCCTTGCCATCGCATTCGTATGTCGAGGGTGTGGTCGATGAATCGCTGCGCAATTTGATCTACCCGATTCCATGGGAAGCGCATGTCGAGGCCGTCGGCGGCTTTCCGGTTATTCTCAAGCCAGCTTGGGGCGGTGGCTTCAAGCAGGTGTTCAAGCTCTACAACTACGATCAACTCTACGATGCTTATAACACTACCGGCACCGAATGTATGATGCTGCAAGAGTGCATCGAATGGGAAAAATATGCCCGCGTAATGTGTATTGGCAAAGAGCATTTTATGGTTATGAAGTTTGATGCCAATGCGCCATGGCCGCATCGCTACTTCCACGAACCAGGTTTCCTCACTCCCGAAGAGGGTCAACAGGTCTTGGATGGGGCGCGGAAACTCAACGAAGCGCTTGGCTACGATATGAACACGGTTGAGTTTGCAATTAAAGATGGCATTGCCTACGCAATCGATTTTACCAACCCAGCGCCTGATATGGATATTAATTCGCTGACCGACCACTACTTTCCGTGGGTGGTCAACGCCATGGCCGATATGTGTATCGATTATGCCTTAGGCAAGCGCAAACAATCCAAAGTCACCTATCAATGGAACTCGTTGCTCACCGCGAGTAGCAAACCCAAAGCTCGTTCAACCACAACCAATGAATAAGAATGGTTAAGCAAGCGCGAGCATAGCCGGTTTTTGCGTTGGCTATGCTCGTTGCTGCGATTGATGGAGCGGCCTATGTTAGAGCAAGCGATTCGTGATTATCACGCCCTCCTCACGCCCGATCTCGCGCGCGCTTCCCAAGAACGATTGACCAGCCTACAACAACAAGAAAATCTCTTTTTTGGCACGCGACCGTTGTGCAATGTCTTGCGCCCGCATTTTCTCAGTATTGAGCAATCGGGCTTAATTGCCTCGGTTTCGCAATTGGTCGCCGAAGCAGCCCGCAGCGTGGTTGAGTATGCCTTGCGCACGCCCACGGTGCTCGATCTGCTGGCCTTGACCGAGGGCGAGCAACGATTAATTAGCTATGAGCCTGGCTACCGCGAGTTGAGCGTTTCGTCGCGGCTAGATTCATTTTTGACCAGCGATAGTAGCTCGTTTCAATTTGTCGAATATAACGCCGAAAGCCCAGCCGCCATCGCCTATGAGGATATTCTTTCGCAGGTATTTGAGCAATTACCCATTATGCAGGAGTTTCAGCGCCACTATCAGGTTGCAAGTTTGCCAGCCCGTGGGCGCTTGCTCGAAGCATTTTTGGCAATTTATCGCGAATGGGGCGGCAAAGACGATCCACAGATTGCAATTGTTGATTGGCATGGCTTGCCAACGCTCTCCGAGTTTCAATTATTCCAGCAGTATTTTGGCGAGCATGGCTTAAAAACCGTGATTTGCGCGCCAGAAGAATTGCGCTATCACGCTGGCACGCTGTATGCCAATGATACGCCAGTTAACTTTGTCTACAAACGCTTGTTGACGACTGAATTTTTGCAGCGCTTGGGCAACGAAGCCTTCGATCACCCATTAACCCAAGCCTATCGCGATGGCGCGATTTGTTTGGCCAATAACTTTCGCGCCAAATTGCTGCACAAAAAAATGATCTTTGGTTTGCTTTCAGATCCAGCGATTACCAGCGCGGCGGGCATTAGCAAAGCAACCCAACAGCAGCTTGCCCAGCACATTCCATGGACACGGCGGGTAGCTGCTGGACGCACCGATTATGCTGGCAGCGAGGTCGAATTGCTGGAGTTTATCAAGCAAAACCGTGATCGGCTGTTGCTCAAACCAAACGACGATTACGGCGGCCATGGCATTACGATTGGCTGGGAAACCGAGGGCGCAGCCTGGGATTTGGCTGTGGAGCATGCGCTCTCTGAGCCATTTGTGGTGCAGGAGCGGGTGGTCATCGCCTACGAAGATTATCCAGCTATGGTTGATGGTCAATTGCAAATTAGCCAACGCTTGGTTGATACCGATCCATTTTTATTTGGCACCGAAGTTCAAGGCTGTCTAACGCGGCTATCGACCGTGACCTTATTGAATGTGACCGCAGGCGGCGGCTCGACCACACCAACCTTTCAGGTCGCCAAGCAAGGCTAAATCTCAGCGTAGACAAGCACCAAAACATCAACTATCCTAATGGGCATTACCACGAACACCAACCCACCCACAGCCCACTATCAACTGACACACCAACGGGGGAGCTTATGGAATATCGTGATCCGGGGCATCCAAACTTTCCGTTTACGATTGGGATCGAAGAAGAATATCAAATTATCGATCCTGAAACCCGCGAATTGAAGTCGTACATCACCCAAATTCTTGACGAAGGTCAGTTGATTTTACGCGAACAGATGAAGCCAGAAATGCACCAATCGATTGTCGAGGTTGGCACGCACGTCTGTCGCACGGTCGATGAAGCTCGCCAAGAAATTATTCGCTTGCGCGGGGCGATTGGCAGTTTGGCTGCTAGCAAAGGCCTGCGGATTGCCGCCGCTGGCACACACCCGTTTTCATCGTGGCAAAAGCAGGATATTTATCCCCACGAGCGCTATTATGGCGTGATTGAGGAAATGCAAGAAGCGGCGCGGCGCTTGTTGATTTTCGGCATGCACGTGCACATCGGCATGCCCGATAACGAAACCTGCATCGAAATTATGAACGTAGCGCGCTACTTTCTGCCGCACTTGTTGGCGCTTTCGACCTCATCGCCATTTTGGATGGGCCGCAAAACTGGCTTCCAATCGTATCGCTCGATCATCTTCACCAACTTTCCACGCACCGGCATTCCCGACACCTTCCAATCGTATGCTGAATTTGAGCAATACATCAATATTTTGCTCAAAACCCATAGCATCGACAATGGCAAAAAAGTGTGGTGGGATGCGCGGCCACACCCAATGTTTGGCACGCTCGAAGTACGGATTTGCGACATTGCCACCAAAGTTGATGAAGCGATTATGATTGCTGGCTTGATTCAAGCGATTTTTGTTAAAATTTATAGCTTGTTCCGTCAGAACCAAACCTTCCGCGTCTACAGCCGCGCCTTGATCAACGAGAACAAATGGCGGGCTGCACGCTATGGCATGGGTGGCAAGCTGATCGATTTTGGCAAGCGTGAAGAGCTATCAGCCCATGATCTCATGGCCGAGTTGCGCGAGTTTGTCGACGATGTGGTTGATGATCTTGGTTCGCGGGCAGCAATTGATTATATTGACCAAGTGCTGAAGCATGGCACCAGCGCCGAGCGTCAACTGCGAACATATGCCGAAACTGGCGATATTAAAGCCGTGGTCGATCAGCTGATTCGCGAAACCATGGAAGGCGTGCCGGTCGACCAAGCAACTCAAGCAGTGAGTGGCTAAGCTAAATTTCCTGCGCCCCCTCGCCCGCGTTTTCGTAGGCGAGAATGTTCCCTCACCCCCCATCCCCCTCTCCCACGAAAACGCAGGCGAGGGGGAGTACCTGTTTTTCACCACGCAGTCGACAGAACCACGATATTAAAGCCCCTCGCCCGCGCCACGGGAGAGGGGTTGGGGTGAGGGAATACATTAGCTAGAGCTAAGTAATTTGGCGGAAAGCGGTTGGGCCTCGGTACAGGGGAAGCTGGTTCCATACCAAACTACATTTTTATTTGGATTTGGTGTGATTGGCAAACGGGGATCAACATAGCGCGCATAAACCTCGCTTCGAGCCAGCTTACAGCCGCCATGCTGGATAATTTTCAACTCGACGATGCCCTTTGCTCAAAGCGCATAAATGCGTGGAGATGGTTGGTCACGCTTGGTTGCAAGTGCCAACCGCGTTGGGCTAAGGCCTTGATGTAGAAATCTTTAATCTCATTGTTGACAGGCCGTTTTAACACAACATAATACAAAGCTTGGCCATTATGCAGCAGATCAGCGCTATCAGCATAGATGGGAAAATCGTCGATTGGGCCAAGCGCTGCATAGGCTTGCAATGAATCGAACACCATGAGTAACACCAATATCAGAACGCTCCCTCCTATGATTGCGCTAATCCATTTTCTCAGCATCAGGTGCTTCCTTTCAATCGAGTTCGCTATTCCACTCAACTCCGAGTATAGCGATTCGGCAGCCCACCAAGTAGCAGATTTAGAGCAGAATCGTTGCAAGCATGCAGCTAAAAAGCCAAGAGCAGTGCCATAGCACTGCTCAAACGATCGATACCCGATTGAAATTTCTAATAAGTTTGAATGCTTGATAAGGCTACGCATATGACACAACAGCGTGTCAGGCTTGCGCAGATTGCTCTTATCTAGCGCCTCTCACCGCACTAGCTACGAGCCGAGGTAGCGCCTCTCACCGCACTACCAACAAACCCCTTATCAGTAACTCAGACCTCCTTGATTGTCGATGTGTATGTTTTCCAAAGTGCTTCGCTCACGTAGGAGTATAGCAGCGAGCAAGCCTAAAAAAGTCGCAAAAAAGTCGCAGCTTTTGCAACGTGCCTGCGACTTTTGCTCCACGAAGGGTACAAAGGCTATTGGGATTATGATCCACGAAGAGCACGAAGAGCACGAAGAACGGAAACCGCGAAGGACGCGAAGAGCGCGAAGGGCATGCAGGCTATGAAGGCTCTAGGCTATTGGCTCAGAATGACCAACCGATCCCTAGCCCTGACCCCTGACCCCCAATCCCTATGTTCTATGCTCTATGCTCTATGCTCTTCTTTTGACTTTTGATTTTACATCATCCCTCATCCCTCATCCCTCATCCTTCATCCTTCCGTCCCTGATCCCCAGCCCCCAACCCCTATGTTCTATGTTCTATGCTCTTCTTTTGACTTTTGATTTTACATCATCCCTCATCCTTCATCCCTCATCCTTCATCCTTCATCCCTCGCAATACCTGTGCTATACTGCTGAGTAACGCAATGCTGCAACGAGTGTGGAATCGTGGAAGTTCTGGAGGGCGCGATGAGGCTCCTGTCGGTTAGTGACGAAGTAGTTAGCATGTTGCAAACATCGGCGCTGCACCAACGTGTAGGGGCGATCGATGCGATTGTCGGCTGTGGTGATTTACCACCAAGTTACCTTGAGTATCTGGTTTCGATGCTCAATGTTCCCTGCTTTTACGTTAACGGCAATCATGATGCGCCTGAGCAGCATGAAGACGGCAGAGTTTCGACCAAACCACAGGGCTGCGATGACCTCGATTTGCGGGTTGAAATGGTGAATGGGATATTAATCGCGGGGGCTAGCGGCGTGTTACGCTATCGCCCAGGCGAACATCAATATAGCGAAGCTGAATGGGCTTGGCGCATGACCATGCTTAGCGCACGGGTCTTTTTCGCCCAAATGCGCCATCGCCAGCGGCTTGATGTGTTAATTACCCACACACCACCAGCAGGCTTGCACGATGGCATTGGCGCACATCGCGGGCCGCAAGCGCTACGGCGCTTTATTGATCGGATTGCACCACGCTATGTTATTCATGGCCATGTGCACTTGAATTATGGCTATGGCGACCAACGGCCTTTGCAATATGGTGATACACTGATTGTAAATACCCATGGCTATCGCTTGCTCGATATTGAGCCAATGGCGGCCTTGAGCAACGCCAGAGCCAGTTAATCATGATCTCAAGGTTGAACAGTATGCAACGACGCTCCCCATTGGGGGCGTTTTTTCTTTGGGAGTCAGCAATGCTAACGTATTTGGTAACATTAACCATTATCGTCGATCGGGCAATCTACGAACCGCATTTGCCTGATCATTTAGCATATTTGGCCCAGCTCAAAGCCGCTGGCCACTTGTTGCTCTCTGGCCCCGCCACCGACCGTCGGGGTGGCTTTGTCTTATTGCAGGCCGATTCGTTGGCAGCTGCAAGAGATCTTGTCGAAGAAGACCCATTAGTAGCACGTGGTTTGGATTCCTACGAGATTCGCGAATGGCGCATCACTGAGGGCCAACCACAGCAGATTGTTCCATCGTGGTAACAACAACAATCTAGCAAACACACACAACGGTGTCATTTTAGGCCAAGCTCGCCGACACCAAGGAGGAACTTAAGATGGGCTACAATCAATGGATCGATCAGCAAGTTGATAGTGATTTTCAAAAAGCGCGATTTAGCGCCTTTCTGAATGCCATAAAAGCGCGGTTGCGCGACGAACCCCAAACGCTTTTGCCATTTGAAGAGGTTCGCGCTCGCCTAAATATTCGCAGCCAAACCGACCGTGGCATGCAAATCGTGCCCTTGGCTTCAATTATTGGCAGCGAAGGCCGCTATAGCGATTTCGACCGCCAGTTTTTGCCGCGCCACGAAGTAACCAAAGCCCGTTGGAAAAACGTCGATCGGGCGCATTATAGCGATGTATTGCTGCCGCCAATCGAGCTGTATCAAATTGGCGAGGTCTATTTTGTGCGCGATGGCAATCATCGAGTTTCGGTTGCCCGCCAACAAGGCCAAGATTTTATCGATGCCCATGTGATCGAATTGCTGAGCGATGTGCCAATCAAGCCAAGCATGACCCAAAATGAATTAAATCAATTGGAAGAACGCTCAGATTTTTTGGAATGGACCAATTTGGCCCAACTGCGGCCAGAAGCGCAATTTATCGAGCTAACCAAGCCCAGCGGCTATTTGGACTTGATTCGGCATATCAACGGCCATCGCTATTTCAAATCGTTGGAGCTTGGCGAAGACCCAAGCAGCGAAGAGGCGATTTTAAGCTGGTACGACAATATTTATAAACCATTGATCGACGAAATTTATGCTACTGGCATTTTGGCGGCCTTCCCTGAGCGCACCGCCACCGACTTGTATCTGTGGATTATGGATCATCGCCATTATCTGACCCAAACCGAGGGGATTGATCCCGGTCCGAAAACTGCCGCGATCGACTATACGCGCCATTATGGCGAGCGCAAAAATCGAGTGAAGTTGCCTGATCCGCCAAGTGCGGTTGAAATAGAATTTTTGCATTGGAGCAAGCTTAATCTGCTGCGCCAAGATGTGCGTGTGCCGCTGAGCAACGACAATGATTATGCCCGCATCAAATTGCATGTGATCGATCATCAATATTTTATGGGCAAAGATCTCGATCGTGAAGTGACCTTCGAGGAAGCAGTGCAAAGCTGGTATGACACGGTGTATCGCCCAGTTACCCAAGCGATCGCCCAGCAACACATTGGCGAGATGTTTCCCAAGCATACGATTGGCGATTTGTATTTGCTAATTACTGATTATTTGCATATGCTGCGCGGTCAAGGCGTGGAAATTCAGCCAGTGCAGGCGGCGCGTGAATATGCAGAACGCTTTGGCAGCGAACGCAGCGCCTTTTTAACTGGCGTGCTGCATCGGGCACGACGCTTGATGAAACGAGCCTTTGCAACAACTTAGTTACACAGTTGTGACCTAATTTTCAGCATTGAAGCCCTGGTTGTGCGCTATAATGACCCCACAGGATAGCCCAACCATGGGCTTTTTGTTTGAGTAGGTTCCATGCAAATAGCTTTAGTTCACGATTATTTGAATCAATATGGTGGCGCGGAACGGGTGCTCGAAGTGTTGCACGCCATGTTTCCGCAAGCCCCAATCTATACATCAATTTACGATGCTGAGGCCATGCCCAACGAGTATCGCAGTTGGGATATTCGCACCTCGTTTATGCAAAAGCTACCAGGCTGGCGCAAACATTTTCGTAAATATTTCTTGCTCTATCCCAGCGCGTTCGAGCATTTCGACCTCAGCGCCTACGATTTGGTCATTAGCTCATCGAGCGCCTATGCCAAGGGCATCATTACCAAGCCCGGCGCGCGCCACTTGTGCTATTGTCACACGCCAATGCGTTTTGCATGGCGCACCGACGATTATGTCAAACGTGAGCAAATTAGTGGCATTTTTGGGGCGATTCTGCCCTTCTTCCTGACCTATTTGCGCTTGTGGGATGTGCAATCGTCGGCCCGCGTTGATCGTTTTATTGCCAACTCGCGCACGGTTGCCGATCGGATTGGCCATTTCTACAAACGCCCTTCAACGATCATCACGCCGCCAGTTGAATTGCAGCCATTTGCGCCGCAGCCAACAGAAGATTTTTATTTGGCAGGCGGGCGCTTAGTGCCCTACAAACGGCTTGATTTGGCGATCAAAGCCTGTACCAAGCTTGGTTTGCCCTTGGTGATCTTTGGCGATGGCCGCGATCGGGCAGAGCTAGAAAAAGTTGCTGGCCCAAGCGTGCGTTTCGTCGGCAAAGTCGATGATGCAAGTTTGCGCAGTTTATACGCCCGTTGTCGCGCCTACTTAATGCCAGGCGAAGAAGATGCAGGCATTCAGCCGCTCGAAGCCATGGGCGCAGGCCGACCAGTCATCGCCTACAAAGCAGGCGGCGCACTCGATAGCGTAATCGAAGGCCAAACTGGGCGCTTCTTCAGCCAACAAACGGTCGAAGATTTAGCCAATGCCATCCTTGCCAGCCAAAACGATCATTACGATCCAACGGCAATTCGCGCTCATGCCGAGCAATTTGCCCGCCCAGCCTTCGAGGCACAGATTCGGGCTGAAATTGAAATGCTGCTAAGTTAGAGCATAGAACATAGAACAGAGAGCATAGGAGTTGGGGGCTGGGGGTCGGGACGGAAGGATGAAGGATGAGGGATGAGGGATGAATGTTAGAGCATAGAACATAGAGCATAGAACATAGCCTTGGTTGAGAAATCAAGTTTAACGCAGAGGCGCAGAGGTAAAATGGCGATGGGCTGAAGGCTCTCGGCTAGCGGAACATTTTTGTATTTACATGATCTTACATCCCATAGCCAATAGCCTATCGCCTATCGTCCTTCGCGTTCTTCGCGGTTTCAGCCCTTTGTGACCTTCGTGTCCTTCGTGGATCAAATAAGGAAAAATTATGGAATTACGCCGATATTTTGCGATTGTCCAACGTTCGTGGTGGCTGGTGCTTGGTGTGCCGCTGCTCGTGTTGTTGGTTTCGCTGCTCAGCTTTCAGCCTGATCCACAGCGCTATCGGGCTAACGCCAAGTTTGCCATTACCCACGCGCCGGTTGGCGGCAACGAAGTGCTGCCCGACATGAATATTTACAATTCGTGGCAAAGCACCCAATTTATTGTTGATGATTTGCCGGGCGTGGTGCGCTCCGAAGCCTTTGCCCAAGCAGTCAGCATATGGATTGCCAGCAATCGCAATCTGCAACTCGACGCTGGTGCAGTCAAAGGCATGATCACGGCAGTTGAGCAAGAGCATCGCATTGCCACAATTCTGGTTGATGCTGATACTGCTGATCAAGCCACGGCGATTGCTGCTGGCAGCATTGCAGTGCTCGACGAACAAGGCTTGCAATGGTGGAATCGGGCGCAATGGGGCACGTTGGCGGTCGAAACCCTCGAATTGCCAACCACGGCTACGGCACTTAGTCGCTGGCCTCAGCCAATCACCCGTTTGGCGTTGCGCTTGGTTTTGGCCTTGGTGGCAGGGTTTGGCTTGGCCTTCTTGCGCCACTACCTCGACCGTACCGTGCGCGAACAGAGCGATTTGGCCCAGCTGAATGTCCCAGTGCTCGTCGCTATTCCAAAGGAGTCGTAATGCTTCGACCACAAGATTACTTAGCAATTTTGTTCCGGCGCTGGTGGGTGATTGTGCTGATTGGTTTTGCCAGTGCTGGTGCAGCCTACGGGTTTAGCAAATTGCAAACGCCTTTGTATCGCGCCCAAACGACCTATAATGTCATCACCAGCCGCTACGATCAGGGTTTGACTATGCAATTGCCGAGTGTGATGGGCAACTGGCCTGGCCAATTGACCGATGCGCGCTTGCAAGAAATTAGCAATCAATTGCAATTGGATCGCACGCCCGATTATTTGCGCAAATATATTGCAATTCAACCGCAGCCCGATCAATTGCTGCTGACGATCAACGTCGATTATCCCGATGCCAAAAAAGCCGTCGAATTGGCCGATGCCTTGGGCGAAACGCTCAAAAGCGAAGTTGCTGGCTTGAATGCGCTACGCTTGAGCACCGATGCAATTAATATTCGCGTTCAGCAACCAGCCAAATATATTGAACTGGCCTCGCCAAAAACCAAAATTAACGTGTTAGCTGGCGGAATTTTGGGTGGCATCATCGGCATTTTGGTGGCCTTTGCGCTTGAATATTTCGATGATCGGATCAAATCCAACAACGATATTGAACGCTGGACAGGCCTGCCAACCTTGGGCAGCATTCCCGAACATTAAGCGTCGGCCTGAGCCAACCAATTAGATAGAGGTAGTTACTGTGGCATTAGATTTAATCACGTTGCGCGATCCACGGGCCGCCGCCGCCGAAGCCTATCGCACCTTGCGTACCAATATTCAATTTTCATCGATTGAGCGCAAATTGCATACGATTTTGGTTACGAGCAGCGTGCCTGACGAAGATAAAAGCATTGCGCTGGCCAATTTGGCCGTTACCTTTGCCCAAGCAGAGCAACGGGTGATTGTGCTCGATTGCGATTTGCGGCGGCCTAGCTTGCACAGCTTGTTTGGGGTAAGCAACGATCGCGGCCTGAGCCAAGCGATGAGCCAAAACAGCGATTTGCCGCTGCTCAAAACCGAAATTGATGGCTTGCAAATTTTGCCTGCTGGGGCAACCCCACCCAGCCCAGCAGATTTGCTTAGTTCCAAGCGCTTCGATAGTGTGCTGCGCGATCTCAAGCAACAAGCAGATATTGTGTTGATCGATGCGCCGCCAGTGTTGGCAGCCAGCGATGCAGCCTTGTTGGCGACCAAAGTCGATGGCGTGGTGCTGGTGACGCGGGCTGGCAAAACTCGCCGCGATAGTGCACGCGAAGCTGTAGCCTTGTTGCAACGGGTCAATGCGCACTTGGTTGGGGTGGTTTTGACCAACGCCAAACTGGAACGCGAACGCTACGCTCGCTATTAAAGGATAGGTTTAATTCCCCTCACCCCCCAGCCC
>NZ_PUBZ01000114.1 GCF_003205875.1 Herpetosiphon llansteffanensis | reverse complement strand
TCTAGCTTCGTCGGCAGCGTCAGATGTGTATAAGAGACAGTGTTCTATGTTCTATGCTCTCTGTTCTTTGTTCTCATGCTTCATCCTTCATCCCTCATCCTTCATAATTTCATATGTTCTTTGTTCTCATGCTTCATCCTTCATCCCTCATCCTTCATACTTTCGCCTCAAGCGTGTGTGTCAAGCCATCATCAACAAAGCTTACAGTAATCGCCCCATCGGCATGCACCCACTCAATCGGCTGCTCGTCAAGCAAAACCGCCTTTGGTGGCAGCGAGTGCAAATTCACCACGATTGTGCGCGGTGCTGGCTGCCACGCACCTTGGCGCGCTGCAATAATGAAGCTTATTGATTGTGCAGTTTCGATGCAGCTGAAATGCGTGGTTGCACTCAAGCCTTGCTCATAGTCGAATGAAATGCCATCATCCTCGTAGAGCGTCCATTCGCTCGTACCACTGGGATAAACGTCGAGCGTCAAGGGATCAAGCGGAGCTTCGCCCGTATAATTGAGCACCGGGCCAAGCGTCAGAATCGCACCGCCACGCACATAGATTGGCAAACGCTCTAATGGCGCGTGTACCAAAATATGCTGCGCCCCAGTGATGCGCTCGCCAGTCCACCAATCGTACCACTCACCAGCAGGCAAATAGACCGAACGATATTCAACCCCAGGCCGAACAATCGGTGCAAGCATTAATTGGGAGCCACACAAGACTTGATCATGCAAGGCATGGGTTGCTACATCAGCAGCATATTCATAGACCAATGGCCGAATAATTGGTGCTCCCGTGGTTGAAGCCTGATAAAACAGCGTATACAAATAGGGCAATAAGCGGTAGCGCAAGCTCAAATACGCGCGGGCAATCGCTTCGGTGCGTTCACCAAACGCCCAAGGCTCAGCAGGCCGCGTGCCTGAGCACGAATGACCGCGACAGAAGGGCAGAAATGCACCAACTTGCACCCAACGCGCCCATAATTCAGGCGAAGCATTACCAAAAAACCCGCCAATATCCACGCCAACAAATGGAATTCCCGAAAGCCCCAAGTTACAAATTTGCGGCAACGTCATTTCCAAATGTTCCCACAACGCCGAATTATCGCCAGTCCATAAGGTTGCCCAGCGTGATAAGCCAGCAAAGCCAGAACGCGTCAAGACAAATGGCCGCTCATTTGGCCGTAATTGGCGCAAACCTTGATAGGTTGCTTGGGCCATCAACAAACCATACACATTATGTACTTCGGCGTGGGTTGTGCGCTCATCAGCAGCACCTTGTGGTGCATTTAAGTCAATCGTGCCACCATTACCGCCGCCTTCACTAAAAGGTCGATCAAACACGGTTGGCTCGTTCATGTCATCCCAAATGCCACGCACGCCTGCATCAACTAATATCTTATGTAAATTTCCCCACCATGCACGCACATCAGCACGGGTAAAATCAGCAAATGCACTATCATCAGGCCAAACATAGCCACTAAATAAGCTTCCGTCAGCCCGTTTAATAAAATAATCGTTGGCGATACCTTCAGCAAAAACTGCATAATTTGGGTCAGTTTTCACCCCAGGATCAATAATTGTCACGACATTGAAGCCATCTTGGGCCAAATCTTGCACTAATTGGGCTGGCTGAGCAAATCGTTCAGGATGCCAGGTAAAAACCCGATAGCCATCCATATAATCAATATCAAAATGAATTGCATCGCATGGAATATTACGGGCGCGTAATTCATCGGCAATTGCCCGCATTGTGCTGCTTGAATCATAGCCCCAACGACTTTGATGATAACCAAGCGCCCAATAGGCAGGCAACGGCATTGCACCCAACAATTCGCGCCATGCAGCGGTAATATCTGCTGGTGTGTCACCTAAAACCACATAATAATCAAGATCTGGCCCTTGAGTTTTTAAGCTCAATAATGCAGCATCGGTTGCCCCGACATCAACACTCGAACGAAAGGACGTGTTGAAAAATACGCCATAGCACAAATTGGGCTGCAAACCCATAAAAACTGGCATCGTTGCATACATATTATCAATCCGTGGGCCATGATGTGGTTCTGGATCAAGCGTCCAATTTAAAAACTGCTGACCTGTTTTTTCAAGCCAACCAGTGCGTTCACCAAAACCATAAAAATGCTCAGAATTATAAATTTGCTTTGTGACCAGCCAGCCATCAGCGTCGTAGGTTGCAGGTGCAACGTCACTAAAAAAAGCTTGTTGTTGGCGATTCGTAAACGTAATTCGCCCATCAGCATGTGCAACATTTACCTCTACATCAGTCGTCTCAAGCGTTGTTGTATCGGAATTTTGAGCAATTGACCATTCAACTGGCTCCCATGCATCATCAGCCCGATTAACTGCCCATGAACGCCGTGGTAATGGTTGATCGTTGCTGAGCGAGACTCGAATGAGCTGTGTGCTACAGATGCTAATTCGAAGTTGTTGATTTGCCCGTTTAAACAGACAGCTCCGCGCATCACGATGATCAAGTGTAAGCATTGATGAATCTTGCAGCATAATTCCTCCAAAATTGGCCAAATCGAAACAAAAAAACTTGACACAAAGCAGAAATCTATATACGATAAGGCTATACAGAGCAAGAATATTGAGAATGGCGTGTCGTCAATAGAATAGTATCATTTTCGGAGGCTAAAATCATGGCAGAATTTACACTCTGGTCACCAGAAGAAATGCAAGAACGGGCAAAACCAAAGCGTGCAGTCCAACGCGAAACCCGCGAACGCATTATTGCCGAATATACCGACTATTTCCAAAACGCAAAAGCTGGTTTTGGTGGTCAAGTTGTATTAGGCGATGAAGAAGACAAACGCAAGTTGCGTGCACTTGTCCGCGAAGCTGCAACCCGCAGCAACCTTGTATTACGCTTCCGCCCAATCAAAGACAAAAATCGCATTGAATTTTTGGTCATCGACCCACAAAGCCAACCAGCTCGCAAAACTGGCGCTCGTCGCGGTCGCCCCAAAAAGAAGAGCTAAATAGATTAAAAAGGATGTGGTACATACCACATCCTTTTTTTGATTTAAAAAAACCCCTGTGGATTAATCCACAGGGGCATTTAATTATTCTTCGGTTGCTGGTTCTTCAGCTGGAGCTTCTTCAGCTTGTGGGTAACCCAAGGTCAAAATCAAGCTTTCGACATCATCAAGGATTTCCACATTCGCTGGCAAGTTCAAATCTTTGACCAAGATTTGTTGGCCAATTTCGGTCAAGCTGCTTGCATCAATATCAATTTGGTGTGGCACGTCGCCTGGCAACGCCCGCACACGTACAACTGATTGAACCAAGTTCAACACAGCATTGCCACGGCTGACCATATCGTTTTCGCCTTGCAAAGCAACGTGAATATCCAAATCAACTGGTTGGTTGACATCGACAACTCGCAAGTCGGCGTGGATAATGCGATTGCTGACTGAGTTGCGTTGAACTTCCAACAAGAACGCTGATTGGCGTTTTTGGCCAGGAATGCTCAACTCGATCAAGCCGCTATAGCCAGCTTTGTTGATAACTTTGTTGAATTCGCGTTCGTCAACTTGGGCTGAGTAGGGTTCAATCCCACGGCCACAAATCCCAATTGGCAAAATGCCTTGGTCGCGCAAGCTTTGAACCTTTTTGCCAGTAATTTCGCGCGGTTGGAGTTCCAACCGGAGAGTTTCGTTCGCCATTGCTATGCTACTCCATGTAGAGTTAAAATAATCTTAGATCGCTGCAAAACTGCGATAGTGTACCATAAAACAGGGTGTTGTGCAAAAAATCAACCCAACGCCACGTTAAATGCACGTTGGGTCAGCAGTTTTACCCATGTTCGTTAATCAAGATAACCACGTAATTTCTTGCCAAGGTGTGGGTGACGCAGTTTGCGCAAGGCCACTGCTTCGATTTGGCGAATCCGCTCGCGGGTAATGCCAAACTCAAGCCCAACTTCTTCAAGCGTGCGGTAGCGGCCATCTTTGAGGCCATAGCGCAATTGAATAATTTTGCGTTCGCGCTCAGGCAATTTTTGCAAAACTTCTTCAATCTGTTCACGCAACATGGTCATAGCGGCAGCATCAACGGGGGTTGAAACCCGATCATCCTCGATGAAATCGCCCATGCGGCCTTCGCCCTCTTGGCCAACAGGCATTTCGAGCGAAAGCGGATGCATCGATGCTTCTAAGGTGCGCCGCACTTTGGATGCGGTAATGCCCATGGCTTCGGCAATTTCCTCAGGCGTTGGCTCACGTTGCATGGTTTGTTGCAACTTATGCGAAGTTCGCTTGACTTGGCTAATCGCTTCGCCCATGTGCACTGGCAAGCGAATAGTACGGCTTTGGTCGGCAATTGCCCGCGTAATTGCTTGGCGAATCCACCAGGTGGCATAGGTTGAGAACTTATGGCCTTTGGTGTAATCAAATTTCTCAACTGCCCGCATCAAGCCAATATTGCCCTCTTGGACCAGATCCATCATGGTCAGGCCATATGAGGTATATTTTTTGGCAATCGAAACCACCAAGCGCAAGTTGGCCTGAATCAGATGTTGGCGTGCAGATCGTCCAATATCAATATGGCGTTTCAGCGAAATGCGATCGCTATGCTCAAGCAAGCCATCATCTTGCAACAAGGTATCGTTGGCGGCGTGAGCCACTTCCATTTTCTTGGCGAGATCGACTTCTTCAGCAGCAGTTAACAATGGTACTTGCCCAATTTCTTGTAAGTACATGCGCACTGGGTCGTCGAGCGCAATATCGGAAAGGTCAGGCAAGGCTCCATCGAGCTCGTGGTCACTATCGAGATCTAAATCAAGATCGAGTTCGGCCACGTTGGGGGCTTCGTCTGCATCAATAACCTCGATGCCTGCTTCTTCGATTTGTTCGTAGAGGCTTTCGAGGGCTTCGATATTCGTCTCTGGCTCTGGCAACACGCTGAGAATATCTTCGCGTTTGATGCGGTTCTGATTTTTTGCCGCAAGCTCCAGTAGCTTGTCAATCATTGAAATGGCTCCTCCGAGGTTGAGTCGCAGGCAAGATGTTGCTATCTAAACTAATGATCGAACGCCGCCCCCCAAGCATCGGCACGAGGCGCGGCGACAGTTTATCTATACAATGCCTGAATGCTAAGGCAAATTGTGGCAATCTCATCGCGGTATTGTGCGTGCTGTGATGCCGTTGCTCGTAAGAACAACAGCATTTAGCCACTCGTTTCACTATAGCATTGTTCCTAGTTGATCGTCAACCCTCTCGAAGTACTTTTTAACTAGCAATCTCCGTCTTTTGACTGATCACGTTTAGGATTAATGGATTATTGCACGCTCAAAATAATTCGTCAGCTTCTTGATCAATCAATTCTGGCGTACGCGGCCTGAGGCTTGGCCCACGCCGATTGCCCTGAATCATGGCCTCGTAGAAGGTTTTATCGTAGGCTCTGGTGCGCATGACCACTGGCATTGGCACAGCATGGCCCAACATCATGGCCTGTTGGCGCGAATCAAGCGAGGCCAACACGGTTTTCAGGCCTTTCGAGCCACCAACGCCCATAAACACTGCATCAATATCGCGATCATCGTTGAGCAACGCCGTAATCCGCGAGCCAAGCTGGCTCATCACTTCGTTGTCAATCGATGATGGCCGTTGATCAACCACCAGCAAGGTCACCGAATATTTGCGCAATTCACGGGCAATTTTGCCAAAAATGGTTTGCTTGGCCAAGCTCGGCGTAAGAAAATTATGCGCTTCTTCGATGGTAATCATCAGTTGCGGCGGGCGATCGCTCGATTTTTTCGAGGCCAAAAAGGTTTCGGTTCGCCGCACCCATTCATCGTAAATAAGGCGCGTCAGAATGTTTGAAACCAGCATATAGGCCAATTCGCTGCGATATTGACCAAATTCGACCACCACATTTTTGCCAGCGAGCAAGGCATCGATAATTTGGCGAATCGATGATTGGCTCGATTTGCGCGTTACAAATTTAAGTTGCTCAAGCTGAGCCAATTTACGCGAAAGCGCCGACATCGACGACATGTTTGCGCCTGTCGATTCAACAAATTCTTTCAGCTGTTCTGTATCTAATTCGCGCAGCTTTTGAATCCAATCGTCGCCAAAGCGTTGAGCGCAGATAAACGCCGATTCAGCAGCGGTGGGATTAAGATTAAGTGCGTCTTGTAATAACAAAATATCATCAACCCGAACTTCGTTCAGGCCAATCGTAATTTCACCATCATATTTCACGCCGCGCCGCCGCGACGATTCAGGATCGAGGCTGTAAATATACACTTGGCCAGGAAAGAGCTGCGATAAGCCCTTAACTTCTTGAATTTTATCTTCGGTTGTGCCACTCCAGCCATATTCAGAGTGCATATCGAAAATTAAATTACTTGCAGCATTATGTTTAATCACACCACATAATAATAAGCGTGTTAAGAACGATTTACCAGTACCAGACTTACCAAACACTCCATTTGAGCGCTCAACAAACCGCGCCAAATCGATACAAACAGGCACATCCATATCGAGCGGCGTGCCCATTTGAAATTTGCCATCGCCCTCGGCTCCAAACACGAGGCCAAAATCGTCTTCGCTGGCTTCGTAAATCGGCGCAAAGTGGGCCGGAATCGTTTTAACAGGCCGTGGAGTTTCTAGCGAATCTTCGGGCAACATCAACTGTGGAGTTATTTTAAACGTGCCATAGGTATTACGCCCAGCCAAAATCTCACGCAACAACGGGTGTTCATCATCAGGCGGATCGGCCAAAATCGAGAGGCTGGTTGCCGCCAGTTGCACATCGGTCAACATCGAAAAAAAGCGGTTTTGGCGGCCTTGCACCACCATAAATTGACCAACGCGCAAACGCTCAATATCGTAGCGTTCATCTAAACGAGCAGTTAACCCTTCAAGTAACGATCCACTCGTCACGACCCCAATCCGTGTTGCTTGTGCCATACTCAAAAACTCCGTACAAACTCGGTAGCTCATTTTAGCACATCTGCGCGACTCCAACAATCCACGTTTGCTGGTCAGGGTATGGAGAACATAGAGCAAAGAACATAGAACAGAGGAGAAGCGCTATGCACGAAGGGTTGAAACCACGAAGGACACGAAGAGCACGAAGATGGGTATGGGCTATTGGCTATTGACTTTTGATTTTCATTCTTCATTATGTTGTATGCTCTTTGTTCTTTTTGGCTTCATCCCTCATACTTCATCCTTCATACATTTCTCTGCGCCTCTGCGTTAAAACGTTGCTACTTTTTGCCTTTTGATTTCTGATTTCTGACTTTTGATTTTTCCCTTTCACATGGTTATGTTCTATGTTCTATGCTCTTTGCTCTCTTTTCGACTTGGATCACATCTTGCTAAATGCTTGTGAGCTTTTTTTAAGAAGTATGCTTGATCGCTAGGATAGAATAAAGCCAAAGCCGATCAACAAGTTCATAGCAGTATCGCCGCTTGGTGCAAGGAGCAACTAGCTTATGCAAGCACATGCCGGTCAATCGCTGATTCAACTTCAGCAGGTGACAAAGCGTTTTGGCGATCGCGACGTGGTGCGCGATGTTTCATGGAATATTCAGCCAGGTGAGATTTTTGGCATCGTCGGGCCATCAGGTTGTGGCAAAACCACGACTGTGCGCCTCATGACGGGAGTCTATATCCCAACCAGTGGCTCTGTCAGCGTATTGGGCAAAGATCCAGCAACATTCAATGCTCATGATCGCGAACAACTCGGCTATATGCCACAGTTGTTTGTGCTGTACCCCAATTTGAATGTGCTCGAAAATATGCGCTTTGCAGCCTCGATGTACGGCGTTTCATTAACCAAACGCCGCAAACGGATCGACGAATTATTGGATTTTGTCGAGCTTGATCAGGCCCGCAAAACCTTGGCTGGCAATATTTCTGGCGGGATGCAACGGCGCTTGCAATTGGCTGCCGCGTTGGTGCACGAGCCAGAATTGTTGTTCGTCGATGAACCAACTGCTGGCATCGACCCTGTGCTGCGTGGCCGCTTCTGGGATCAATTTAAAGAACTCAAGGCCATGGGCAAATCGCTGGTCGTTACTACTCAGTATGTCAACGAGGTTGCCTATTGCGATCGGGTGGCGGTGATGCGCGATGGTCAATTGTTGCTGGTTGACACGCCCGATGGCCTGCGCCGCCGCGCATTGGGCAGCGATGTGCTAAATATTCGGGTTGATGCTGAAGATTTGCGTAATGCAGTGCGCATTTTGAGCCGTCATCAATTAGTTTTAGGCATCGAACGCCCTCACAATGCGCCGCTTGGCAGCATGATGGTCTATGTCGATGATGCAAGCACCGCCTTGCCCGAACTCATCGCCGCGCTCAATAGCGACCCAACCATCGATACGCGCCAAGTTGGCGAATATAACCCGCCATTCGACGATATTTTTATTACTTTGATGGAACGGCTCGAAACACCAGCCAGCAAGGAGCACAGCAATGCTTAAAAATCTTGTGCGCATTTTTGCGTTCTGTGCCAAAGAATTAAATGCGATCCGCCGCCAACCCTTACTTTTAGTTGGCTTAATTATTGGGCCGTTTCTGATTCTCTCGTTGTTTGGGGTTGGCTACCAAGGCGAGCAACCGAAGCTTCGCACCGGCATCGTCGTGCCACCAGGTCACCGCGATGATCCTCAAGTGACCGAATTACTCAAACGCATCAGCAACACATTTCTGATCGATCCAGAACGCCATATTTACGAAAGCGAAGCGCCAGCCATCGCTGCGCTCGAAAACGACGAACTTGATCTGGTCGAAATTTTCCCTTTGGAGATGACCACGGTCTACTCGACTGGCAAGGCAGTTGATATTCGCTTTATCTATAGCGAAGTCGACCCATTGCTACGCTCGTGGATTGAATATCTCTCGTATACCCAAATTAATGAACTCAACAAAGGCATGTTGTTTAGCGTGGTTGGCCAAAGCCAGCAGCAAATTGGCACCTTGCGCGATTATGTCAGCGATGCGCGCCAGCAAATTAGCCAATTGCGCGAACAGCTCAGCGGTAACAAACGCGCCGAAGCCCGCCAAACCATTCGCAGCTTGCGCGAATCAGGCGCGTTGCAATTAATTGCCTTATCGATGACCCAAAATGGAGCCAGCGAAACCAGCACTTCAACCCAAAGCCTTAGCTCGCTGCAAGCCTCGCTCGATACGCTTGATCGCGATTTGGCTGCAGGCGGCAGCTTGGAAAAGCAAGAGCAGCAATTAACCGAGCTTGATACTCGCCTCAGCGAGCTTGATCAACAGGCAGATCGGGTGCAAGCAATCGATCCGGCGGTCGTCGTTTCGCCATTGCGCTCAGTTGCTAACAACCTTGCGCCAATTGAAAGCCTTGGCGACATCACCAAAGATCCAGCAACTGCCTATGTGCGTTTTTATACGCCAGCAGTGTTGGCGCTCTTGCTGCAACATATGATGGTCACCTTGGCTGGTTTATCGCTGGTGCGTGAGCTACAACAAGGCACATTGGAGATGTTTCGGGTTTCGCCACTCTCAGCCTTCCAAACCTTGATTGGCAAATACGCCAGCTATACAATTTTGTCGGCGTTGATCATCACAGTTTTGGTTTCGCTCATGGTCTTTGGGCTAGGCGTGCCCTTCTACACAGGCCAATTGCTCAACTTCGCCTTGCTGACCTTTATGCTGACCATCGCCTCGCTGGGCATTGGCTTTTTCATTTCGTCGGTGGTGAGTACCGATAGCCAAGCAGTGCAATTCTCGATGTTGGTGCTGTTGATGTCGGTCTTCTTCAGCGGCTTCTTCATCTCAATTAAATCGTTTTTGCCGTTTGTGCAGAATATCGCTCGTGGCTTGCCCGTGACCCATGGGATTGCCAATTATCAACAAATTATGCTACTCAACCGTGCGCCAGCAACCAGCACCTACATCTGGCTTGGCGGGATAGCCTTGGTATCATTTTTGCTTAGTTGGTTGATATTCAGTCGTCAATTTCAACGCAAATAACATAAACCGAGTATCAAGCACCAATACCATGGAGGAAACGCAATGTTTGGACATTTTTTCAAAACCATTTGGATGGCAGGCAAATATTTTCTGTTAGGTTTGGCAACTGCTGCCCTGACAGCGCCCCAAACAGGGGCTGAAAGCCGCCAACTCCTGAAAAAACGCATTTTGGGCTTGTTTGATCAAACCCTGCCAACCACAGCGAGCACAATTGAACACGACGAGCATGGTGCAGCCGCGCTCGATAAGCAAGAGTATTGGCAAAATGGTGCTGAAAAGCACAGCGTTTTATAAAGGAGCAGCACCATGTTTCCATTAGGCGATGATAACTCCAAACTCCGGCGGCGCGGTTATGTAACCTATGGCCTGATTGCGCTCAATGTGCTGGTGTTCTTCTACGAAATTTCGTTGGGCAGCGAAAGCCAAGCCTTGCAAGATTTTATTATGACTTGGGGCGCAGTGCCTGAACGCATCGCAGCTGGCGATGGCTGGATCACGCTGTTTACCTCGATGTTTTTGCATGGTGGTTGGGCACACTTAATCGGGAATATGCTGTTTTTATTTGTCTTTGGCGATAACGTCGAAGATGCTTTCGGCCATGTCAAGTATCTGGCTTTTTATTTGATAACTGGCCTAATTGCTTCGGCGGCACACATTCTGCTTAACCTAAACTCAGCGAGTGCTGGAATTCCCAGCGTCGGGGCATCAGGCGCGATTTCGGGGATCCTTGGAGCCTATATCGTTATGTTCCGCAGCAATTCGGTTAAAGTCTTGCTCGGGCGTTTCGTGCAAACGGTTCCTGCTTGGATGATGATTGGCTTGTGGGCAGTGCAACAATTCATTGCCACCTTCGCCACCATTACAACAACTAGTCAAACCAGTGGCGGCGTTGCCTATGCTGCGCATGCTGGTGGCTTTATCGCTGGGGTTGTGATTGGCTTTGTGCTAAGCCGCATTCAACCATCCCCCCAATTGGCTCAACGCCCGAAAGCCTAATTATTTGGAGGAATTGATCATGAACAACGAACAAAAAAATCACGATGAACCTGGTTTTGGCGAAAAAGCCAAAGATTTTATTCAAAATTTGTTTGATCGCGATGAAACGCCAAATAACGAACCAGCAACCCAACGTGCTGAAGTTGAAGATGAATCGAACAAACCACGCGACCGTGGCATTGTTGAATACACCAAAGATTTTGTCAGCAACATGTTTGGTAATGATCGCGCTCACGAACGCCGCGAAGAAGGCGAAGCCGATACCCCACACGATCGTGGGTTTGCCGAATACACCAAAGATTTTGCTGGTAACTTAGTTGGCCGCGATCGCGATGAAACTCCAACCGATACTGCTGCAGAAAAAGCTCGCAATATAGCAGAAGCAGCCAACAATGCTGCTGAAAAAGCTCGCGAGCAAGCAGACAAACAACGCAATCACTAAGTTTGATTAACCCAAAACAACGCAATCGTTCGAACGATTGCGTTGTTTTTTTAATTGTGTAAGAGCAGGTCAATCACCTGGGTCGCCATATCCTCGCCGAATGGTTCGCCAGTCACCAACAAGCGCAAGAAAAACGGCCCAATCAACATCTCTAGAAAAATTTGGGCATTTGTTGCCGCTGGCAATTCGCCACGCTCAATCGCCCGCTCGACCAACACCGCAAATTGCGCAACCCAAATGCCCCAAACTGCTTGCCGCGCCTCAGCAGCTTCGGCCAAATTGGAAACATCAACACACGCGCGACTGAGTGCAGCACCCTCAGGCGATTGCAAATAGCGCACCAAACTCGGCAAAAAGCTCAAAACATCATCGCGAAACGCCCCAGTATCAGGGTTCGGCACATGCTGATCAAACAATGCTAACACGGTATCAGCAACCAGCATGGCTTTGGTTTTCCAGCGCCGATAGATCGAGGTTTCATGCACGCCCGCCCGTTGGGCCACATCGCCGATGCGCAATTGAGCATAACCCTGCTCGAGCAACAACTCGCCAGTGGCTTGCAACACTGCCGCATGTACTTTGGCGCTGCGCCCGCCTGGGCGTTGGCGATGCAGCAACGATTGATAAACCGTGTCTTGCTCGTGCTCTGCTTCCGATGGCTCTGGTTTCATTATGCATAATCCTTCTATTATTATTGCAAGTTTCTTGCATTAAGCCAACAATTATTCTATAGTTAGCGCATAATGCAGGAAACTTGCGTTTACAAGCGTAAGCAATTCATGGCCATAAGAGGAGCATACCATGGATGAGTATACAATCAGCGTTCAGGGCACGGTTGGCGCAGAGGCGATTCGGGTTTTACAACGCAGCACTGGCGCTGAACAATTTATCGCATGGCATGGCATTACCGCTGTAAACCGTTTTTGGCTGTGGGATGCGCTGTGGCCGCATGGCGAGGTGCAACTTGTCGGCTTGCCCGGGCATGGCTCAGTGCCCAATCAGCCAAAAAAGCAATGGAATCGCTGGACCCAAGAGCACTTGATTGAAACTGGCATCGCTAGCCTCAAAAAAATCAGCAATGGCCAGCCAGCCACGATCATCGGCCACTCAACAGGCGGCTTGATTGCCTTGGGCATTGCCCACCAAGCGCCAGAATTGGTCAAACGACTGATTGTGCTATCGCCAGTTGTTTGGTCGGAACTCACTGGAATTGTGAGTTTATGGCAGCGTTTTGTGGGGAAACCAAGCTTGCTCAAAGCAATTATTCATAGCTCGCTTGGCTTGGGCCGCTATAGCCATTGGGCTTTTTCCAAATCGCTGGTTGCCTTCATCAAAGATCGTCAAGGCTTTTATAGTAACCCCAAAGTGATTAAAACAATCAGCGATGGCTATGGCCAAATGCAACAAACGCCGATTGCTGGCATCGCTGGCATCACAACTGTGCTCAAACATGCCGATTTACGCCCCTTGATTCTAGCCAAGCCAACCGCCGTTCCGACCTTAATCGTGCATGGCCAACACGATCCGATTGTGCCATTTAAGCAGGCCCAATGGCTAAAATTGACGCTTCCCCACGCCGATCTGTTGGCAATTCCCAAGGTCGGGCATTTACCGTATGCAGAGCAAGAAGCTTATGTCAACCGCGAAGTTGTCGCATGGATCGAAAAAACTGCCTAAACGTGTCATAATAAGCCAGCGTTATTGAGCGTCAGGAGCGTTTATGCGGTGGCTCATGCGGTTATCAGTTTGGGAATGGATTGCGCTCATAACCTTGGGCGGTTGGCTTTGGCAGCGCATTAGCCAGCGCAGCAATCACCAAAACTCGCAACAACAGCGTTGGTTAATTGATATCTGTGTGGTAATTACTATAATGGCGTTAGCTGGCAGCGCAATCTGGCAAATTCGTTGGCTGGGCTTAGTGGCCTTTGGCGCGGCAGCATTGGGCTTGGCGCTTGGCATTCGCAATTGGTTTTTAATAATTCGGGGCTGGTTTAGTGGGTTGTTTAGTCGCAAATAATTCAGATTTGGCTATAATACAGCAGGTCTTTTAATTGGAGATGATCGTTGTGAAGCGCTTTTTAGCTGGCCTGCGTCCTTTGATTCAGCAATTGCCCTATAAATTTCCCCGTGCCTATGATGTGTTGGTGCATCACGGGGTTTTTCGTTGGCTGGGAATGGCTGGCACTGAACAAACAGCGCTCGTAGCAAAAGCCTTGCAGCACGACGGTTGGGCAATCGAAGCGCCGATCGGCACAGGCCGATTAACCCTCGATCTCTATGCGCAACGCCCCAATTTACAGGTGGTTGGCATCGATTTGGCTATGCCGATGTTGCGAGCGGCCCAAGCTGAGCTAGCAAAAAAAGGCATTATCAATGTGCATTTAATTTGTGCCGATATGACAGCGCTACCCTTTCATGCCGATCAATTCAGCCAAATTGTGACATTAAATGGCTTGCAGGTTGTGCCGCACGCCGAAACATTAATTGATGAACTATTGCGCGTTGCCGAAGATGGGTGCTCGATCGCTGGCACTGCCACGGTTGATATTGGGCTGGAGCCACGCGGCGGTTTGCAGCGCTTGCTGGTACGCAGCGGCATGATCAATAAACTCAATCCTGAGCATTTGCACGAAATTATCAGCCTAACTTGGAGCAAACTGAGCGCCAATCGCCGGGGCGCTGTTTACAACTTCTTGCGCCCACGCCTCGACCGCGCCACTGGGGAGCCAATTAACAACGAATAGAGAGAGGAACATACTGCCATGATCTTTTTTGGAAAACGGGGTAACGTTGTCGATACATTAAAAACGTTTTGGCACGTCTGCCCGGGCTGTCAATTAAACGTCCCTTTTAATGTGCATTTCATCTACAGCTACATTCATTTGTATTTTATTTTTGGCTTGATTACCAGCCATCAGTATGTTGAAACCTGCCCCAACTGCTTGCGTCGCCAAGTTGTGCCGAAAGAAGCGCTGCCGCTTGAAATTCGCCAAAATCGCTATGCGAATATTATGCATCAATTTGGTTTAGCTGCCTTAGCTGGGTTGATTATTTTAATGGTGCTAATCAACGCCGTTAAGTGATTTATTCCCTCACCCCAACCCCTTTCAAGGGTAGGGTTTTAATCCAATTTGGTGGTGGCAAGTATTCCCTCACCCCCCAGCCCACTCTCCCACTGAACGCGGGCGAGGGGGAGCAGCGCGTTTTCACCACGATTTCGGCGAAAACCACCTAACCAAAAAGCCCCGCTCCCACGCCACGGGAGAGGGGCTGGGGTGAGGGGATCTTAAAAACCACCCTTGAAAGCACCCCCAGCCCCCTCTCCCACTGAACGCGGGCGAGGGGGAGCAGCGCGTTTTCACCACGATTTCGGCGAAAACCACCTAACCAAAAAGCCCCGCTCCCGCGCCACGGGAGAGGGGTTGGGGTGAGGGGCTTTCACTTATGGCAAAATTGGCACTGCCAACGCGCGGAATGCTTTATCGCCAGATTTGACCAAGGTTGGCTGGCCAGCAAATTCGAGAATCGCGGCGGCTTCGCTATCGGTCACGACATTGCCTTCGCGCAACTCAGCCTTGAACGTCCATTCTGCGGCAGTTGCCAACTCTTCGGCAGCTGCTGGCTCCAAGTAAATCGTCACGCCTTGAGCTTGATATGGCTTAGTTTCGGCCTTCATCAAGGTTTCAACGGCGGCCAAAGCTTTGCGGAATTGAACGAAGCGGCGTTGACCATCTGCATTCAAGCCTGAGCGTTGTTCTGAAAAAGCAGCATAAGCTTGGGCACTGCACGAACCATCAGTCAAATTCACGGTCAAGGTGGTTACATTAACATCTGAAATCATTGGTTCTGGATCGCCCAGCGGCGTATCGAGACAAAAATCCTTTTCAGCGCCAAGTACATCGCTCAGCAATTGCTTAATTTGGCTCTCGTTGAGGGTGGTTTGTTGCCAGAACATTTTGCCATCTGCATCATAATATTGATAAATTAACTCGCCATTGCCATACAAGCGAAACTGGGGCACGGCCAACAATTTATTATACAGTGGGGTCACAAACCCACCTTCATTGCGCAATTCCAAGATCGTTACTGCGGCGCTGGTATCGTAGGCATAGCCACCAGTAACTGCAGGCGTTGCGGTGGCGATAGTTTGATTCCCGCCAGCAGTGGTGGGAACAGTGGTTGGGGTGGTTTGGCCACCACAGGCAGTCAAAATCAAAAGGGCAGCAATTGCCGTAATTCGTCGAAGCACTGGAAGTTTCCTTTCAAATGATTTGTTTATGCTAGACTAACGCCACGTGATTCATAAAAGTTCCCAGAACGAAATCTGGTACAATCGAGGCAGCAATGGCAAAACCTAAATCGCAGCCAAATCGGCTTGGCTATGCAATCGGCAGTGGAATTTTCAGTGGCATGATGGCCAGTATGGTTGGTTGGGTACTCAACGTCGAGCAACCAGTATTAATTGTTGTGCTGCTGCTTTCGGTCATCGGCGGGGCGATCATGGGCTACCGTTCGCGCTCGTAGTTAATTGTGAGGATGTTATGTCGTTAACCCCTGAACAAGTGCGCCAAGTCGCACACCTTGCTCGTTTAAAATTGGCTGACGATGAGATGGAGCGCATGCGTTTGCAGCTTTCCTCGATTCTCGACCACATTGAGCTGTTGCAAGAAGTTGATGTGACGGATGTGCCGATTACGGCCCAAGTGACCGATTTAACCAATGTCACACGGGTCGATGCGGTAACGTCGAGTTTGCCAGTTGATGCAGCGCTGGCCAACGCCCCCGATCGTCAAGGCGACTATTTCCGCGTCAAAGCCGTTTTCGATGAATAAACCCTAAGCTCAGCCCCGCTCAACAAACACGAGCGGGGTTTTTATTTGGGAGCACGCCATGTTTGATGCTCAATTAATTGGCTACACCCTCGCCGTTGCGTTACTGACGATCACCCCAGGCGCGGATACGATGTTGGTGATGCGCAATGTTTTGGCCCGTGGCCGCAAAGCCGGATTGTTGGCGACGCTCGGCGTTAGCTCAGGCTTATTTTTTCACGCCATCCTCTCAGGGCTAGGCTTATCGCTGATTTTAACCCGCTCGGCAATGGCATTTAGTGTAGTGAAATGGGCTGGTGCGCTGTATTTATGCTATCTTGGGGTGCAATCGTTGCGCAGTGCCTTCAACCAAACCCAATCAACCAACGAACTCGCAACCACGAGCGAACCAAAAGCCAACCCATGGCTTGCCTACCGCGAAGGCTTGATAACCAATGTGCTAAACCCCAAAGTTGCCCTGTTTTATTTGGCGTTCTTGCCCCAATTCATTCGCCCAAGCGATCCGGTGATGCTGCGTTCGTTGCTCTTAACCTCGATTCACTTTGTGCTTGGGATTATTTGGTTGGGCTTGATTACCCTGAGTTTGGATAAAATGCGCAGTTGGATGCTCAAGCCCCAGGTGCGGGCTTGGATTGAAGGCAGCACTGGGTTAATTCTTTTTGGCTTTGGCATTCGCTTGGCACTATCAAAACGTTAACGCAACAATTCAGAGCTTGCTGCCGTATCATCAACAGCAAACCAAACGGGAGTTTACCCGTTCTAGGAGGTTCTGATGAAAAATCAACGTGATACTATGATGACGATTGGAACGGTGATCGTTGTTGTGGTTGCAATCATAGCGCTAATTATGATCGCCAATATCGTCACCAATATTGTTGGGGCGCTTGTGCCATTGGTTACTGGGAGCTTGCTGCTCTTCGGCAACCGCACTGAACTGATGAAGCTATTGCGAACGCGCAACATGGAGCTTGGGTCGCTCAACGCCATGGTTGGTGTTTCGCTGATTCTGTTTGGTGCTGGCACGACATTATTTGGCGAAAGCTTCTTGCGGATTCTGTTCTATGTGCCAGCCATTGTTGTGCTAGCACTCGCAGCGCCGTTGGCCTTTGGCAAAACCAATACCAGCGCCACCTACCGCGCTTGGTGGAATACAGCTCGCAGCAAAGTGCGCCGCAAACCAAGCACGCCAAGCGTAATCAACACCGGCTTTGAGCCAGCGGTCAACAACACGCCGCCAAGCAGCCAGGCACCATTCGATCCAATGACTGGCCAGCGCGTGAATGCGAATCCTGCGCCAAGCCCTCAAGCCAACTTCGACCCAATGACGGGCCAACGCACAGTCAAACTTGATCCAAATGAGATCAACAACGCAGGCGTTCGCCAATAACGTCAATTTGCTAAAAAACCAAACGCCCCTGATGAACATTCATCAGGGGCGTTTTTTTATTGCTTACCACGCGCCATCGAGGCCATGCGGGTACAAGGCAACCTTGGCGGCCTCACCACGCAGCATCAGTTCAAACGCAGTTTCAAATTCTTCCAAGGGCAGGTGATGGGTGATAATCGGGCGTAAATCGACCTTATTGCCAGCAACCAAGGCTTGGGTTTGATACCAAGTTTCAAACATTTTGCGGCCTGAAACCCCATAAACCGTGGCTCCTTTAAACACCACGTGATTGGCAAGGTCGAAATCGGGCAAGCCGTTTGGTGGCAAGCCCAGCAGCGAGGCAAAGCCACCATAGCGCAACGAGCGAAAGCCCTGATCAATTGCACTCGGATGGCCCGACATTTCTAGCAGCACATCAACGCCCTCGCCATCGGTTGCTGCAAGCACATGATGCACTACATCGTCACGCGAATCTAAGGCGTGGGTCGCGCCCATCGTGCGCGCCATTTCCAAGCGCTTGGGATTAATATCGGTAGCGAAAATTTGCTTAGCTCCAGCTGCGTGAGCAATCCCGACCGCAAACAGGCCAATTGGGCCACAACCAGTCACCAGCACATTGCGGGTTGTCAGGTTGGTGGCCAAAGCGGTATGCACAGCGTTGCCAAAAGGCTCTTGGGCCGCAGCCAAGGCTGGCGGCATGCTCGGATCGTTGCGCCAAACATTGACCGCCGGAACCGCAATATATTCAGCAAAACAGCCAGGCCGATCAACCCCAATAATCTCGACGTTGCGGCAAATATGGGCTGCACCAGTGCGGCATTGGTAGCAATAGCCACACACAATATGGGTTTCGGCGGAGACAAAATCGCCAACTTTGACCATCGTAACATCGCTGCCAACTTCGACCACATCGCCAGCCAGTTCGTGGCCAAAAATCATTGGCGCTTTAAACCGACTTTGGGCCCAAGGGTCCCATTTATAAATATGTAAATCGGTGCCGCAAATTGTCGCGGCCCGCACCCGAATGAGCACCTCATCGCGTTTTGGTTGAGGAATTGGTGCTGTAATCAACTTGGCTCCAGGAGCCGCCGACGGTTTTTGCACCGCCCGCATCGTATCAGTTGCCATAGTTTGGTCTCCTCGTTGAAACCCATGGACGGTTGTTTATTTGTAGCATTGTTTTACCCAAATAGCATTTGATTCATAGGCAAGAAGGTTTCGGGCAATAGTTTGACAATCATCAAGACTACTGGACCCAAATATTCAGCCAAGGTTGATTGTTGGATTGCATCGATGATTCCGATTTGGGGTAAGCCAACACAACCTGCTAAACCAGCCCCAATCAGCACGATTGCTTGGACTAATCCCAAAATCGCGCCAATCACATGATCTGTTCGGCCCAGAAATAATAAGCCAACTTTCAGGCGTAGCCACGAGGCAATCGCACTGACAAGGCCGGTTATTGCCAACAAACTCAGCAAAAACGCCAAGACGCTAATAAAGCCAGGAGCCGTCGCAGGAATCAAACTGATCAGCAGATCGGTCACGCTCGGATACATTCGCCCTGCAATTGCAATTGCCGTAATCAGCCCGACTAAAGCCAATAACTGGCGAATTGTGCCCCAGTAGTAGCCCAACACGGTGTACCACAACATTATGCCGATCAATACCCAATCAAGAATCGTCAAGCGCACCTCCTCGGGCTATTTTAGCTAACTGCGACCAGATTGGTCAATTGCTGATTGGCAAATTGTACGCCAGCTTGCAGCAAGGCTTGAACTTGTTCCGCATTGGCAGCTTCGGCGTAAATGCGCAGCACTGGCTCGGTGCCCGATGGTCGAATCAACAACCAACTTTGGTCGGCCAGCAAATATTTAACGCCGTCGCGATCGTTAATTGATTGCAGCGCAACTCCGGCAATTTCGTTGGGCGCTTCTGCTTTGAGCGCATGCACCAGATCAGATTTTTTAAATGGTTGCACCCGCTGATCAATTCGATCGTAGGCAAATGGGCCATATTGGGTTTGCAGCTCGGCAATTAATTCGTGCAACGGCTTGCCAGCACGGGCCACAATTTCCAGCAATAACAAGCCCATCAAAATGCCATCGCCTTCAGGCACGTGGCCCAAAATCGAAATTCCGCCTGATTCTTCGCCACCAATTAATACTGGCTCGGCCAACATCAGATCGCAAATATGGTTGAAGCCAACCGGCGTTTCTTCGACGCGTAAATCGTAGGCCGCCGCCAAGCGATTGACCAACTGGGTGGTTGAAATCGTTTTGACAACAAGCCCACGTTGGCCTTTGGTTTCGATCAAATGGCGCAGCACCAGGGCAAAAATTTGATGCGGGCTAACAAATTCGCCATGCGCATCCATCGCGCCAATCCGATCAGCATCGCCATCGGTAGCCAAGCCCAAATCGTAGCCATCGCGGCGAATCATTTCGGCCAAAGGCTGCAAATTACGGCCAATTGGTTCTGGGTGCAAATGGCCAAAGCCTGGGTTCATTTCACCATGAATTTCAGCCACCATCACGCCCAATTCACGCAGCCAACGGGCAATATAGCCACGGCCAGCGCCATACATTGGGTCGACTGCCACGCGCAACGAACTACGGGCAATCGCTGAAAAATCGATTAAGCTGCGTAAATGGGCCAAATAGGCTGGCAATGGATCGAAGCGCACGACCTCGCCTGCTTGGGCGGTCATGTTTTCGCGCCAAACTGGCTCTGCATATAACGCTGCCCGACCAGAGCTTTGCAAATCGCTGATCCGGGCCTCGATTTGTTTCATGGTTGCGGGCAAGGCTGAGCCGCCAAAGGCAGCTTTAACTTTAATCCCGTTGTAGCGTGGTGGATTATGGCTGGCAGTAATCATCACGCCACCTTGGGCCGCCAACTGCTTAACTGCAAACGACAAAGCCGGGGTTGGACAATCGGCTTTGCTCAAGTAGACCGCCAAACCATTGGCAGCTAAAACATTGGAAACAGTAATTGCATAGCGATCGGAGAGAAAGCGCGTATCGAAGCCCACCACTGCCCGCGTTACTTCGCCAGCAGGAGTTTCGGCTAAAAGTTGCTCGGCAATTGCTTGGGCAACCAGACGCACATTTTCAAAGGTAAATTCTTCACTGATGACAGCACGCCAGCCATCAGTACCAAAGTGAATTGCCACGAGTTTCGGCTCCTTGATTGGATTTCAATGCCTGTTATCCAGACAATTACGTCATTGTACCGCGAAATTGGCGCTTGTTGCGATAGCATTTCGGGCCTTGTCCATGAAGCTCGTTTGATGTAGTTCTGCGCAAAAAAAGAACCATACAGCGAGCAAGTTGACAACTGCAAACAATTTTGGTACATTCGTTGGCAAGAAAAGAGAGCAACCTCACCATTCTTCCCTCCTTCCAACCATTGCTCAATTCAAATAAACATGCTTAATTAGAGACGGTTATGTCTTGCTTTGGGTTGCTTACAAAATTCTACCCAATTAATATGCCTATCCATATTTACAAACCAGTTTAATCACTATATACACGTTGATCGTTATGAGAGATTATTTAGGTTTCAGAATAGCTACTCTTTAATCGTATCTAGATAATGAGTAGCAGCTTAGGTATTGATAAAAGGCACGGAGATAGCTAATGAACTATTTTCGCAAAAAAGCGTGGTTTTTGTTACTAATCGGCATTCCACTGTTGCTGCTCTGGACGTGGGAGGGCATTATTGCGGTAACCAGTCCAAGTTCGCCGCTTATTGGAGCCTATCGGATTAGCAATTGGCTTATTCCATGTTTGGTTAGCCTTGTTTTTGGCTATGGAATCGCTCAAACCGAGCCAGATCCGCGGTTGGCGGTTTTAGGCCTGCGCGATCCCCGTAGTTTATGGCTTGAACGCTGGGGAATGTATGGCTTGTTTATGTTGCTTGGAATTACCCTCAGTGTTTTGCTGATCAGCCTCAGCTTTAACGTAGCATTTGCCAAACTTGCCAGTACTACCCTCGTAACCAGCTGCTATGGGATGGCTTGGGCTTGGGCGTTGCATGTTTGGACTGGTGCGCGCGCCAACGTTATTGCATGGATGACCCTGAGCATTATGCTGTTGAGTATGATGCTACCAATTATTATCAACACGAATCTAGCATGGTCGCTGACCCCAACCCCGCTAGGCTGGCAGCGCGAAGATTCATTAACCAGCCAACTATTGCTGCATCATGGTGTGATACTCGCCATTAGTGGCGGCTTAATCGGTGCTGCGCGTTGGCTCCCCAATGATGTTCGCAGCTTGGCATGGATTCATGCAGATCGAGGTTTCGATGCTTAATATCGCACAGCTGAGCCATCGCTATCAGCAAAAAATAGCTCTCGAGCAGATTGCGTTTAAGGCAGAACAAGGAATTATTGGCTTACTTGGACGCAATGGAGCTGGTAAATCGACGCTGTTGCGCATTTTAGCCACCTTGCAACAGCCAAGCGCAGGCGAGATCTTGTATCTTGATCAACCAAGCATTGAAAATCCAAAGGCATTACGTCAAGCTACAGCCTATTTACCCCAAGATATGGTCTACCCCGCGAAACTAAGCGCCCGCGATTATATTCATTATCTGTTGCGCTTGCGCGGCAATCCGCCGAAAGCTGGAGATGAGTGGCTCGAAAAACTAGGACTTGGTTCGGTCGCGCATAAAACGCTTGGCAGCTATAGCGGCGGCATGCGCCAACGCATGGGTTTAGCTTATATTTTGGCCTGCGAAACCCCAATTATTCTGCTTGATGAACCAACTCAAGGACTTGATCCTTGGGAGCGCGTGCGCTTTCACGAATATTTGGCCGCAGCAACCCATGATCGGCTCGTGCTTTTTTCAACCCATATTGTTAGCGATATTGAAGCAATTGCCCATCGGATTCTGATTATTGATCAGGGCAGGTTGGTCTTTGATGGTCACCCGCAGACACTAACGACAACCGCAGCCGAACCAACCTGGCAAATCGAGGCCAATCTCCCAATCTATGGCCAAGGCTACACCATTACCAATGTACGGCGCGAAATTGCCGGTAGCGTGCGCATGCGCGGGGTTGGCTTGCCCGTTCCGCGCGGCGCAACCTTGGTTGCAACTAGCTTAGAAGATCAATATTTACGCCTCACTGATCAGGAGCGAATCGCATGATCCGCTACCATTTAAAACGTAATCTTAATTGGTTATTTTTGGTCGTTATCGTCATTATTGGGTTTTTGAGCTGGGTTTATCGGCGGGGTGGCAGTTGGCTTGGCCAAAGCATGACCTATTATGCAGTGCTGCAATATTGGTCGCTGATCACAACCGTGCTGCTTTTTGGTATCGCGACAACAATGCCCAGTTGGCATACTGATAATCGCGCCTATGATCCCATTAATGTCGCTCGCCCACAACTCAAGTATCTGATTTTTGATGGCTTAGCGCGTTTGGCAACTGTGTTGCTACCAGTTGTGCTAGTTGGCGTGCTTGGATCGCTCTTTTTACAAACGCGGGTTGCCGACATCGCCTTCTCAGAATCGCCGACGAATGCGTTTCCTCCGGCCTTAGATCAACGAACGGTTTGGCTGGTTTTTTGGTTTGGGCCATTACCAGGAATTGCGCTGTGGGTTGCGATCAGCGATTTAATTGCCACATGGTTGCAAAGTAGCATTTGGCGCTTAATTACGCTTGGAGTGGTGGCGCTGGCTGATGCAGCCAATCGGATTGGGCTAGCCTTGATCTCGCCATCGGGCACAACCTTGGGAATTGCTCAAACCCATTGCTGCGGCGACATTAGCCAAACTGTTCAAAGTAACTACGAATTTATTGGGCAGTTAATCGTTCGGCCAGCACTGTGGGGAGCGTATGCCTATCGTATGGATGGCACGCCCTATGGCGGCCCATTGACCACTGCCATAGCCCCAAGCCTCTTCCAAACCCGGATCGCCCTTGGATTGGCGGCAATTTTATTAATGATGCTCGCCGCATGGTTACGTCAGCGCCAGCTAAACCGCCTGTTTAATGATGCATAAATGACCTCAGCAGCAAGTTTGCAATAATCGGGAGCGTGCTACGAATGAACGTGGCACGCTTTTTGCTTTATAGAGAATCAGGAAATCGGAGTACTGATTGTAAATATCAGTTAGGTAACAAAGGAGTTTATCGTATGACAACCACAATTGTAGGTGTATTCAATTCAGACGCACAAGCTCAAGCCGCTGTTCGCGATTTGCACGCACTGGGTATCACAAACGATGCGATCTCAGTTGTTGCCCGCGATAGCAGCCGCACTGTTGATGCCGATGGCAACCTGACTCCTGCGAGTGACGATCATATGACTGCCGGCGAAGGCTTAACTGTTGGCGCAGTCTGGGGTGGCTTAGTTGGTTTGGCCGCATTGGCAATTCCAGGGATTGGGCCATTAGTTGGTGCTGGGGCCTTGGTTGCCGCACTGACTGGCGCTGTCGCTGGTGCTGCGACCGGTGGGATTGCTGGCGCATTGATCAATGCAGCGAGCGTGCCAGAAGACCAAGCATATGTGTATGAAGAACGGGTTAAAGCTGGTAACACCCTGGTAACCGTTCATGCTGATGATAGCCAAGCAGCTCAAGTCCGCAGCACATTGCGTCGGGCTGGGGCCGAGCGCTTCCAATGGGATAGCGATGATGATGTTGCCTACGACCAAAGCAACGAACAAGCCTACGCTGATAGCAGCAAAATTGGGACTGTTGGTGGTGGCGCTGCTGGGGCCATAACTGGCGCAAGCATTGGCGCAGCTGGTGGCCCAGTTGGCGCGGTTATCGGTGGCGTAACTGGGGCAGTCGTTGGCGGCGCAGTTGGCGCAGCTGGTGATACCGCAGGCGAAAAATTGGATGACACTACGCTTGATAGCGATTACACCAATCGCACTGCTGGCGCTTATGACACCACCAATGCTTATTCAAGCAACGCAACCTACGACCGCATGAACGAAGTTGATGCAACCCGCGAATCAATTGCCAATCGCGATTACAGCACGACCAACAATACGCCAATTGGCAATCGGATTGAAAATAGCGTTCGCGATGTCACCACTGATGATCAAGGTGACGACACCTTCCGTGCTGCCGACAAAGCCTATGACGATAGCAGCAAAATCGGGACTGCTGGCGGTGGTGCTGCTGGTGCCGTAACAGGTGCAGCAATCGGCTCAGTTGGTGGTCCAGTTGGCGCAGTTGTTGGTGGCGTTGTCGGTGGTGTTGCTGGTGCAGCCGTTGGCGCTGTAGGCGATACCGTTGGCGAACAAGCTGATAAAGAAACAGGTGCATTCAGCCCTGATAATCAAGCACAATATCGAGGCACCGCCAGCGCTGTCGGTGACAAGTTACGTGATACTGGTAACAGTGTCGAACGCAAACTTGATACTGATATCGACCGCGATGGCGATGTAGGTCGCCGGGGCTAAAGCCCAATTCCTCCAGGTGCTTGGGCAGCGGAGCATACTTGCTCCGCTGCTATTTTTGGTGTTCAGCAACGGTTGTCAAAGCCTGTTGCAACACATCCAAGGCATATGCCACTTGTGCTTGATTGAGCATAAACGGTGGCGTAAGGCTCAACACATTGCCATGCATGCCGCCACCAAGCACCAAAACCCCTTGCGCTTGGCATAAACTTGTTACCTGCATCACCGCACTCGGATTCGGCGTAACACCGTCGGCTTGCACAAGCTCAAGCCCAAGCATCAAGCCGCGCCCACGCACATCTCCCACCAACGCACAGTTTTCAGCAATCATACCCAAACCACGCAAGAGTTGCACGCTTAATTGATTAACCTGATCTAATGTATTATGTTCAGTTAATACTCGAATTGCTGCCGCAGCCCCAGCACATGCCAAGGGATGACCCATAAACGTACCAGTATGCAATGGCTCGCCATTAACTTGCCAATGGGCCATATGCGCAGCGCGGCCAACACACGCAGCGATTTGCAAACCACCAGTCATACCCTTGCCCATACAAATCAAATCTGGCTCGATGCCATCGTGATTCACCCCCCACCACATACCGGTGCGCCCCCAACCAGTAAAAATCTCATCGGCAATCAACAATATTTCATACTGATCGCATAATTGGCGCAAGCCACGCAGCCAGCCATCAGGCGGCACAATTTCGCCCTCGCGGCCTTGCACTGGCTCAACAATTAATGCCCCTAGTGGGCTAGTGCTGTTTTTAATTGCCTGCTCGGTGGTTGCCAAAGCCCAATCAAGGCAATCGCCTGTGCCACGCCAACGAAATGGATAGGGATATGGCGCACGTTGAATATGGCTCGACAATTGGGGCAAGAACGGTTGACGAAAATCAGCCCGATTCGTTGCCGCCAATGAGCCATAGGTCAAGCCATGATAGCCCCCAGTGAAGGCCAAAACCCCAGGCTTTTGGGTTGCCAGCATCGCCGTTTTCAAGGCAATTTCGATACTTTCAGCCCCGCCACCAGCCAGAAAAACCCGCCCATCAGCAATTGGCGCATGCTGCTTAATCAGTTGCACCAATTCAATTCGCGCTTCATGGGCAAAAACATCGCCCATGCCGTGAATCAAACGTTGGCTTTGGGCTTGGATAGCTGCTAAAACCGCTGGATGGCGATGGCCAATGCCAACCACACCAAAGGCCGCCGCCAAATCCAAGTAGCGATTGCCATCAACATCGGTAACTAACGCGCCTTCGGCCTCGGCCCAAACAATGCCGCCGGGCAAGGTTAAGCTTGGTGCTTCGCTGGCAGCCAATTGAGCTAAGAGTGCTTGGCTACGTGGCCCAGGTACAGCACTCACAATCTTTGGTAACATGAGGTATTCCTAATCTACAGCATAAAAAAACCCATGGCTGCTAATGCAACCATGGGTATTGTAGCAAGCTTCAGGTCTTACAAACGCGCGCCACATTCAGGGCAAAAAACACCTTGCCCAGTAACTTTAAAGCCACAACTTGGGCATGAGCGCTCAATCGGAATCGAGCCGCTATCAGCAGTTGCGTCGGCTGCTGGCGGGGCGAATGGTGCTGCTGGAGCCTCATTTGGCGCATAGTTGGTTGGGGGCACATAATTTTGGGCCTCAACTGGCGGTGCGTATGGAGCTTGTTGGGGTGGAACCGATGAGGCATATGGTTGGGGGTAGGCTGGTGGCGGCGGGGTTTGCACAGCCACAAATTGCTCATTCTGCGCCCGATCCAATTCAGCTTGGGCGGCAGATAAGCGTGCCTGCAAATCGTTGATCAGATTGACCAAACTGGTAACTTCAGGTGCCGTCAAGACCCCTTGTTGATGCAATTCATAAGCTCGTTGACCCAACAAACCATAGTTGGTGGCAATTTGCTGTTGCATATCGCCAATATCGCCCCGAACGCGGCTAGTCCGTTGTAATTTGTCGGCCTCGAACTTGGCGCGGTCTACACCTTGAGAAAGCGTGCCTTTAAGATTGTCGAGAAATCCCATATATTCCTCCTACAATAGCTTGGAAACCATAGCTATACCTTATTCTAGCGGAAATACTCGCCAAATGCTACCTTCCGCAAGGCTTAGGCCATGGGTTGGTTTAACGCTGCACAACGCTCACAAGTTGCAGCTGGGTTATACGCCGGTTGGCACATCAACAAAAAAGGTTTTGACCCGAAATGTTTGCTCCAAATGCGCTCCCAGCGCCTTCACGCCCAAGGTTTCGGTATGATAATGGCCAGCACAAATCAAGGGTATATCGGCCTCAATCGACGGAAATACTGCCGCATAATTGACTTCGCCAGTCAGCAAAGCATCGCAGCCATCGCGCAATGCTTGCTCCAATTCGCTTGCGCCATCGCCCGAAATCACCCCCACCCGCCGAATGCCCCGCGCACCTTGACCCCAAACTTTGATCTCGGCTTCGGGAATGGCCAAGGTGGTTTTAACGTGAGCAACAAGGCCATCAATACTTAATGGCGTGGTCAGTTGGCCAATAAAACCCAACGCTTGGCCGCGATAATCACCAAATGGCTGCACCACTTCCCAACCCAAAAGCTTGAGCAACTGAGCATTGTTGCCAACCTCGCCATGAGCATCAAGCGGCAAATGCGAGGTATACAACGAGCAATCAGCACCCATTAGTCGTTTGATCCGGCGACCGAACCAGCCAACCAGCGGCTGTGCATTGCCCCAAAACAGGCCATGATGGGTCAGCAACAAATCGGCACCGCCAGCAATCGCCGCTTCAATTGCCTGCAACGAAGCATCAACAGCAAGCGCGATGGTTTTAACTTCATCGCGCCCTTCAACTTGCAAGCCATTTAAACTAGCATCGCGAAATTTGGCGGTTTGCAAATAGCCATCCAAATAGCGCACGAGTTCAGTTAGTTGCATTCTTCCTCCTATTCGCCTTGGATTCGCGCCGCAACTCGTTGGCGAAATGGTGCCAGCAACAAGCCAAACAGCCAACGAATTGGCCATAATAGCCAGCCCACCACCATATCAATCATCGATGCTAACGGCAAGCCCAAGCGCAAGAATTTTTTGAGTGGCTTCAAGAATGGCAAGCGTGAGAGGCCAACAGTCAAAGCCAAAATCGTCATCGAGATTGCAAATTTCAGCCAATGTGGCGTTTCTACATGCCACACAATCTTAATCACCGACTCAGCACCAATCGCGAGCAACAAGGCAAATGCTGCATGCTCAAGGTTTGGCTCCCACTCAATCAAGTTGGTAAAGATTTGGGCCGCAAAACGCATCACCAAAATCCCAATTGCCACGCCCAAGCCAATTACCCAAAAGCGTTTTTGGGGGTCGGCACTCACCGCCACCACCACGTTGTCAAGGCTAAACGCAAGGTCAATCAGCTCAATAATTAACACTGTTTGCCAGAAGCCAGTCACCCGTTGCTTGATCGAGCCATGTTCATCAACTTGATCGCGACGATACAGATGGGCAAAGTGGTTGACGCTCAGCCATACCAAATAGCCAGAGCCAATCGCCAAAACCCATGGGTTTTCGGTAATGATAAAGGCCACCGCCAACATCAAACCACGCCCAACATACGCGCCAATCAAACCGACTTTCAAAGCGGCAGCTTGTTGCATGCCCAAAAAGCGTTCGCCATGGCCCTTCATCCATTGCAACCACTTGGGCCATGGAATCGGCTGATCTTGCGGTAAGTGCGCAACCATTGCGCCTAAAACAGCGGCGTTATCAATCGAAAGAATCCCTTCGAGAAACACCAAAAGAAATACAATCTGCAGAATATCAAAAATGTCTTTCCACACGATCCAAATGTCCTTTCATGCTGGCTAATTGATCACCTAAGTTCAATTATACGCCACATCAATCCAGCACTTGTGAAAAGAATGTTGATTATTGATTAACCAACATACACTTAAACACGAAGATGCTAGCTACAACTAGCACCTTCGTTGTGTTTGATCAGGTCGGATTGATCAAACATCCAACATTAATTAGCCAATGCTCGCACGCACCTGCTTGGTTGCTGCAAGCATCGCCAGCAATGCAGCCTCAACTTCTGCGTAGGTACGGGTTTTCAAGCCACAATCGGGGTTAATCCACAATTGTTCTGCGGGCAAATACTTCAGCAATTGCTGAATCCGCGCCACCAATTGCTCAACGCTAGGAATATTTGGGCTGTGAATATCGTACACGCCAGGCCCAATTTGCTGTTGATAACGACCTTCTAAGCCTGCCAACAACGAGCCAGCGCTACGTGCATCTTCAATGCTAATCACATCTGCATCAAGCGCGGCAATTGCATCAATAATATCGTTGAAATCGCTATAGCACATATGGGTGTGAATCTGCGTGCTAGCAGCGGCCTCGCTGGTCGCAATCCGGAAGGCACGCACCGCCCAATCAAGGTAATTTTGCCAATCGTTGCGGCGTAATGGCAAGCCTTCACGAAAGGCTGGCTCGTCAATTTGAATAATATTGATGCCTGCTGCCTCCAAATCAGCCACTTCGTCACGCAACGCTAAGCCAATTTGGGCCGCAACGGCGCTGCGAGGCAAATCATCACGCACAAAACTCCATTGCAACATCGTCACCGGCCCAGTCAACATGCCTTTAACTGGCCGCTTGGTCAGCGACTGCGCATAGGCAGTTTCGCTCACACTCAAGGCCGCCGTGCGATAAACATCGCCTGCAATGACTGGCGGGCGCACACAGCGGCTGCCATAGCTTTGCACCCAGCCTTCTTGAGTGGCGATATAGCCCGCCAAATGCTCGGCAAAAAATTGCACCATATCGTTGCGCTCTGGCTCGCCATGCACCAGCACATCAAGCTCCCATTGTTCTTGCAACGCAATCACATGGCCAATTTCAGCCCGAATTGTTTCCGCATAGCCAGCCGGATTGCGCTTAGCTTCGGCGCGGGCTTTGCGCAAGGCCGCAGTTTGGGGAAACGAACCAATCGTGGTGGTTGGCAAGACTGGCAAGTTCAATTTGGCTTGTTGCAATGGCAATCGTTCAGCATACACCAACCGCGCAGGCGTTTCAGCACCCAAGGCGGCGCTGCGCTCACGAACCGCTGGCACAACCCGTGCGGCGCTATCAAGCCATTGTTGACGCGAAGCCAGCGCTGCATCCCAGTTTGCTTGCACGCTGGCAACGCCGTTGCGCAAGGCCTTCGCCAACAATTCCAATTCTGCTAAGCGCTCTTGGGCAAAGGCCAAACCGCTGCTCACCGCAACTGGCAAATTGCGTTCAGCAGTCACGGTTTCGGGCAAGTGCAGCAACGAACACGAACTGCTCAAAATTAAGCGCTCAGGGGCAACAAATTCGCTTAATCCACTGATTTTGGTGTGCAAATCAGCCAAATCACTGCGCCAAACGTTGCGCCCATTCACTACGCCAGCAACCAAGATTTTGTCCTGAGGAAAGCCATGATATTGAATCGCAGCCCAATTGGCTTGGCCTTGGACCAAATCTAAGCCCAGCCCATGAATTGGCAGGCGGCAGAGTTCGCGATACCACGGCGTAACATCGCCATAGTAGGTTTGCACTACCAGCTTGCCATGCTTAGCCAACTCGCGGTAGCAAGCGGCAAAGGCTTGCCACTCTTCCTCAGTCACGTCGCCAACCAAGGCTGGCTCGTCAATCTGAATATAGGCCACATCGCAAGCATTCAATTCGCGCACAATTTGCACATAGATTGGGATCAATTGTTGCAAATGTTTAGTTAATTCTGCTCCCGCCAAGCGCGCCAAACGCAAAAATGTCCAAGGGCCAAGCAAGACAGGCCGCGCTTTTGCACCAATCGCATTCTGAGCAACGCGTACTTGCTCAAGCACCACATTGGCTTGCAATTCCCAACGTTCGGGCACTTCCGGCACTAAATAATGATAATTTGTATCAAACCATTTGGTCATTTCGAGTGCTGGCACGCCGTCGCGGCCTCGCGCCATGGCAAAATAGCCTTGCACATTATTGACATCGAGCTTGCCAAAGCGCGCTGGCACAGCTCCCAACATCAGCGCTGTATCCAACACATGGTCATATAAGCTAAAATCGCCAACGGGCACCAGATCCAAGCGCTGGGCTTGAATTGCTAAACGATCTTGGCGCAAGTCGTTGATAGCAGCGCGAAAGCCTGCTTCATCAAGCTTGCCGCTCCAAAAGCGTTCCAAGGCCTGCTTGTATGGGCGACCAACGCCAACCCGTGGATAACCCACAACCGTTGTTTGAAAATTCATGCTTAATCCCATTCTAGGCTGGCCGCTGATTGATATTCAGTGACCCGCGTCTCAAAAAAGTTCTTCTCTTTAGTCAAATCGATCGTTTCACTCATCCACGGAAATGGATTTTGTGAGCCGTATTGCGTCGCCAAACCAATCCGTTGTAGGCGGCGGTCGGCGATATATTGCACATAATCGCGGAACATTGCTGCATGCAAGCCCATTACACCACGTGGCAAGCATTCAGCAGCATATTGGGCTTCTAATTCAACTGCTTGGCGAATTAATTGCACAATCTCAGCTTGAAATTCATCAGTCCAAATTGCTGGATTTTCAGCTTTGATGCCGTTAATCAAATCAACGCCAAAATTCAGATGAATCGTTTCATCGCGCAAGATATATTGAATTTGTTCGCCAATCCCCGTCAATACATTACGTCGATGTAATGAAAGTAGCATTGCAAAGCCGCTATAGAAGAAAATTCCTTCCATAATGACGTAATAGCCAATCAGATTTTTAACAAATGTTTGCATTCCCACGAGTGTTTCAGTGCTAAATTGTGGGTCAAGCACCGCCGCAGTTAATTGCATCTCAAATTGATCTTTTTGACTAATGACCGGAATTTCGTGATACATATTGAAGATTTCACGCTCATTCAAGCCCAAACTTTCAACAATATGCAAAAATGCATGGGTATGAATCGCTTCTTCAAAAGCTTGGCGCAACAAATATTGGCGACATTCTGCATTGGTAATATGCCGAAAGATTGCCAAAACAATATTATTGCCAACCAAACTTTCAGCAGTCGCAAAAAAGCCTAAATTACGCAATACCATTAAGCGTTCATCAGCCGATAATGTATTCGAGCGCCAAATAGCAATATCACCAGTCATCGACACTTCGTTGGGCATCCAGTGGTTGGCACAGCCATTCAGATAATGTTCCCAAGCCCAGCCATAGCGCAACGGCATTAATTGATTTACGTCAACTTGATTACAATTGATTAAGCGTTTATCGCTGGCATTGAAGCGCCCAAATTGTTCAGTCATTGCCAAATTCCTCGCTACTCACAGGCTTCGCAACTGGGGTCGTCGATAGGGCAAAGGTTCTCGCTTAGCACGCTGGCCGATTCGCTGCGATTGCGCATCCAGCGTGGCTGCACGCCAAAGCGATTAATGTCCAAAGTCGATTTTTCAATTTGGGTCGCGGCAAGCGTGCGAAGGTAATAGGTGGTTTTTAATCCCATGCGCCACGCCGTCAGATAGATCTCATTCAAGCGTTTGCCGCTAGTTTCGGCCACATATAAATTCAACGATTGGCCCATATCAATCCATTTTTGGCGACGAGCAGCGCAGGCAATCAGCCATTCGGGGGCAATTTCGAAGGCAGTCAAAAATTGGGCTTTGAGTTCAGCAGGAATCCGTTCGATTTGGCTGATTGCCCCATCGTAATATTTCAATTCGGCCAGCAAATCTGCATCCCACAAGCCACGAGCTTTAAGCGCATCGACCAACGCCCGATTGACGGTCGTAAAATCGCCCGAAAGATTGCTTTTGACATACAAATGGCGATAGGTTGGCTCAATCGATTGGCTAGTGCCAACGATATTGGCAATCGTGGCGGTCGGCGCAATCGCCAGCAAATTGCTATTGCGAATGCCATGCTCAGCCAAGGCTTGGCGCAGCGGTTGCCAATCGTAGTGGCTGCTATGGTCAAGCTCCGGTTTGGTCGTGCGTTGTTCAGCCAATAAGGCCAAACTATCAATCGGCAAAATCCCGCGATCCCATTTCGAGCCACGAAAACTTGGGTATGCGCCGCGCTCACGCGCCAAATCAATCGAAGCCGCAACCGCAAAATAGGCAATCGCTTCCATCGAACGGTCGGAAAATTCGACCGCCGCTTGGCTGGCATAGCTGATATTCAAGGCATAAAGTGCATCTTGAAAGCCCATCAACCCAAGGCCAATTGGCCGATGGCGGGCATTCGCCTGGGCAGCTTGCGGGCGCGGATAAAAATTAATATCGATCACGTTATCCAGCATGCGTACTGCTGTCGTGACTGTTGTGCGCAATGTTTCGAGGTCAAGCACACCATTGCGAATATGCGCCGCCACATTAATTGAGCCAAGATTACACACCGCAATTTCATCAGCCGACGTATTGAGCAAAATTTCAGTGCACAAATTACTGCTATGAATCACCCCAACGTGATCTTGCGGCGAACGCAGATTGGCAGCATCCTTCCAGGTAATCCAAGGATGGCCAGTTTCAAACAAACGGGTCAAAACTTTGCGCCACAAGCTGAGTGCTTCGACCTGCCGCGCCGAACGCAGCAAGCCTTGCGCCGCCATGGCTTCGTATTCTGCGTAGCGCGCCACAAACGCCTGGCCATACAAATCGTGCAAATCAGGCACTTCGTCAGGCGAGAACAACGTCCACGTGCCATTGCTCAACACCCGTTCCATCAACAAATCAGGAATCCACAAGGCCGTGTGCATATCGTGGGTGCGGCGGCGCTCGTCGCCAGTTGGCTTGCGCAAATCAAGAAAATCGTCAATATCGGCGTGCCATGCTTCGAGATAGGCACAAACCGCCCCTTTGCGCTTGCCGCCTTGGTTCACCGCAATCGCAGTATCGTTGACAATTTTGAGGAAAGGAATTACGCCTTGGCTCACGCCATTGGTGCCATGAATTGGCGCGCCAAGCGCCCGCACAGGAGTCCAATCGTTACCCAAACCACCAGCCCACTTCGAAAGCATGGCGTTATCGCTGATCGCCCCAAAAATCGCCTCAAGATCATCGCCGACCGTTGAGAGATAGCACGATGACAACTGAGGATGGGTCGTCGCCGCATTGAATAAGGTTGGCGTGGCCGAGGTGAAGTAAAATTGCGAAAGTAGCTCGTAGAAACGCAATGTTTGGGCTTCGCGATCAGCTTCATTCAAAGCCAAGCCCATCGCCACCCGCAGCCAAAAGAATTGCGGCAACTCACGGCGCAGGCCGTCCCACTGAATAAAATAACGATCATAGAGCGTTTGCAGGCCAGGATACGCAAATAATGCATCACGTTCAGGCACAATTGCCGCTGCCAAACGAGCCAAATCGAATTCAGCAAGTTTTGGGTCAAGCAACCCTTGGGTAATTCCTGCCTGAATATACTGGATAAATGCCATTGGATAGCGAGTAGCAACCGCTGAGCCTGACAAATATTCGCCAAAAACCTCACAATGCAGTTGGCTGGCCAAGAGGGCGGCGGCCACAAAACTATAATCAGGCTCCTGCTCAATCCAGCTGCGGGCGGTCAAAATACAGGCTTGCAGCTGTTCGGCGGCGCTCATATTGGGATAAAAGCCCAAATTAGCAGCTTGCCAGAGCTGATTCGCGTCGGTTGTTTGGGGATAAGCACTGCAAGCCTCACCAAGCAGGTGCAAAAGCCAAGTAGCCTGCTCGCTAGCAGCTCGTGGCTCAACCTCGATCAGATTCATAGAGCATCCTTTGTGAGCTAAATAAAAAATGCCTGCTCCTTAGCGGAACAGGCATAAACCATTACCAAACCATAGGCAGCAGCCCATGGGCATCAATTGCAAGCGGCAATGATCACCCCCTTTGACGCGAAGGGACATCTCGATCATTTCGAACTGAGTGGGCATTCGGACTTAGCATTGAGCCATACCGTTGCGCGACAGTGCCGGAATCTCACCGGGCTTTCCCCAATATTGCAGCCAAGCTACGACACCTTGGCCTCAGACGAATAAAAAATTGTAGCCAGTACTGTAGCAGATGCCAGATCAACCGTCAATCAAGCTCAACTCTTTGGCAAAAATAACAAATTGGCCGATTAGAACGCGCTAAATCTGGTTAGTCAAGCTAAAAATTAAGGTGCAAAGTAGCCGATAATCAAGCAAATTGCTGCTTAATTCCGCAAGTCCTAGTACTCAGGGTAGGCCATTAGCTAGCTAGCAGGGTAGCTCAGGAAGCCGATTAAGCTGAAATGACAGAATAAACCTGAGCCAAGACCATTCTCAAGGGTCGCTGAGGCGATTTGATTAACAACCGAGCAGGCTTAATAGACAAGGGATAGTACAAGACTCCTAACCAATTGCGATATTGGTGGGAAAAACCCCAAAAAAAGCTCTTGACAAGTGCAATTTGGTTTTGTACACTCTGAGTACGAATTAACCGCAATTGGCAATCGATGTTTATGTGAAGCAAATAGCATTACAACGTTGCAATAGCTAAATACATGGGGTGAGAGAATGTATTTGGTTAAAGCAGGCACATTCAGTAAGCACAAAAACCACTAATTGAAGAAACTCGTTTCTCGACGGATACGAATTTAGTTAATTAGGCTAGTTTTTGTAACAATCTATCGCTTTGGTGGCAATAACAATCGATAAACCCCTATTTGGTCTTTTTATACAAAAGCGATAGTGTTGGGCTGGTGGTGTTAGAAGCAAGCACTTGCGGAACACAAACAACGTTTGGCAGCCAAGGACAATTCAACTATTAGCAATCTCGGTCGCTCGTCATATCACTCAAACACAAAAGGAAAGCTTCGGCTAACTACTTTCGTCAGATTGATATAACCAGCAAGCACTACGGTTGTGTGCCACAGTGCAGCCAATTTGGCTCCGAACACACAAGGAGGATTTCTTCAATGGCAGCAGAAACAGTACAAGTCGACAAAGAAGTAATGGCACAAGTTGCCCAACGCTTCGGCAAGCTCGAACAAAACGTGCAACAACTGTTCCAAACCCTCAACAACTTGTCACAAACCTTGCAAGCTAAATGGGTTGGGGATGCAGCATCAACCTTCCAACAAGAATGGCAAGGTGAAATGACTCCAGCGTTCAATCGCTTGATTCAAGCTTTCAACACCTTCCAATCGACCACCAACGAAATCAAGCAAACCTTCCAACAACACGAAGACGAAGCTGCGGCAATCTTCAAAGCTTGGAAAATCTAAATCTAGCTATTTTATTAAGGAGGTCCTCTCATGGCAGATAAAATGAAGTATGATCGTGCGACAATGGAACAAGCCCAGGCAACCTTTGCCAAAGCGCACGAACAAGTTCAAGATGTCACCCAAGAAGTCTTGTCAATTGCGAGCACCATCGACGAAGCCCTCAAAGGCGACGCTGGTAGCGAATTCGTTGATGTTTTGACCGGCATGATGGCTCCATCATTGGCTAAATTAGCTGCCAAGATGACCGAAATCCAAGGCGACATCAAGAACGCTATGGCCGCAATGGATGCTGCTGACTCAGGCGCGAAAAGCACCTTCTAATCGTAATTGGCTCTTTTTATACCTAATTGAGGAGTTTATCCATGAAAAGTTTCTTGATGCGCTTGGCTCGCAAAGTTTTGGAAAGCGTTTTGCAACAATTGATGCAACAATTCAATGTCATTCAAGAACAAGCTTTGGCTCCAATCAAGCAAATTATTGGTATGGTCGATAGCGTATGGTTGGGCGATGGCGCAACTGCCTTCAAAGAAGAATTGACCAACTTGATGACTCCCCAAGTTACCCGCATCGGGACTGGCATCACCAGCTACCACAGCAACTTGGGCAAAGCTCGCGATTTGATCGACCGCGCTGATAGCACCGCTCGCAACTTGGTTAACTCAAAATTGCGCAGCATCGCCAAGTTCTACTAGTTTTGACATTGAATTATTCAAGATAGATCTTAAGGAGGCCAGTTCATGGCAGCAGCAAAAATTGAGATGATGGTTCCTGAAGTTGCAAAAATTGCAAAAACCATCAACACGGTTGGTCAAGTTTTGAAAACCGTTGCTAAGGTTTTGGAAGTACTTTCAACCACCCTTAAAGCAACCGCATTCATCGGTTTGGTTGGTGGCGCAGCTATCGCAAACTACATCGATCAGTTCCGTCCACAAATCGAAAAGATGGCTGAAAAATGTGTTGAAATCACTCAAGATGTCAATACCGCCATCAAAAACTTCCAAAACCAAGACTTCACCGCTTCAGGCCGCTTCGGCTAGTTCCATACCAAGTCATTTTACCCAGTATTTCAAACCGATCATGCACTTGCATGGTCGGTTTGAGTTTAAGCGCTAAAAACACACGAGCTTACAATTAAAGCATAAAAAAAGAGCAGGGCGCAAACCCTGCTCTTCAACCACGAATCTAGCCTAAATAATATTCAACTGGTTCAAGGTTACGAAGAAGGTAATCAAAAAGGCTACTGTCAACAAACTAATCACAATAATCAGGATGGTATTGAGGCTGGGCCAGCGACTCTTTTTCGCAGTTGGAACTTCGCCAAACAGCTTAAGCAATTCTTGGACGACTTGAGCCGCATTTTGAGGCCGATTCGCCACTTGAACATCGACCATGCGCACAGCCAGCTCGGCAATTGCCCGCACGTCAGCAGTCCGGTTCATATTGACATGATGGTTCTTCAAGACTGCTTGATAGACCTCTTCATCGCTTTTGAGCTTGAAGGGATAGGCCGGAACACCAACTAGCATTTCATACAAAATCAAGCCGAGGCCATACACATCGGTTGCATAGCTTGGTTTTTGGAGGTGCGGTTGCATAATTTCTGGGGCAGTGTAGGCCGGCGGCACCATAAACGAATACCAATCGTTGTTGATATTTTGCGGCGTGCTCGCAATACCCAAATCGAGCAAGTGAATGGTTGGGACTGAAGGATTATCTTCAAAATGCACCAACAGCGATTCAGGGTTGATCCCGAAATGCAATACACCTTTGCTTTGCAAGAGCGCAATTGATGATGACAACCGCATCACCAACCAACCAATATGGTTGACCCACATTTGCGGATTTTTGGTCAGCGCATCGCGTAACGATTCGCCAGCAAAGAAATCTGACAAGTAATAGTAAAAAAGGTGTTCGCCGAGCATCGCCCGCCCGTAGGCCTCAGTCTGCGCGCTTACAGTGGCATTTGCATAGGGTGGCCGCCAATTTGGCAAGAACGTATTGCGTTCGTTCGAAACCCGAATAGTTTTGAGAAATTCGGCTTCACGTTTCAAGCGTTCAGTATTTTCGCTGCCAACGTGGGCTACTTTAAGAAACACGCGCTCTTTTTGATGGCTGGCTTCGTATAAAACTGAAGAGCGTAGTACAACAACAGGCCGCACGATTTCAATATCGCCCAGCCATTTTCCATATCCGAGAATTGTTGGCGATTTTTCAGCTTGACAATAAACTTCTTGACAATACAAATTATTATCAAACGATGTTCGTTCACATAACAGACATACCTGTTTCATGGGCGCTTACTCCGTTCCATGGGTAGTCATGGGAAACCAGATTATGGCTCTATCGTACCGTAATCTGGATTGCTAGGCGAGGATTGTTGGCACTACTCTACTCATTTATTCAAAAGCTGTCAACCACTAGCCGAAATAGAGGTTTGTATGGTATAGTTGACGCGTTACACCAGCAATGCGCAATTTCTCTCCTCGTGCCACTTTTTAGCGTGTGTTCAACATCAGATCCGATCAGTGACTGATCGATGGGCGGAATTTTGGAGATGCACCGATGAAAAACTCTATCCAGATGATAGATCGTCCTCCACGGATTCAACCAGAGCTACCTTTTAATCGTTTTGAAATCCCATCACCCCCAGAAAATCCTGAGGATGCGATTTCGAAACTGATTCAGTTGGCTCTGCCGATGACGATGATTGTGGGCTATGTCTTCGTAACAATGTTTGGGGGGCGCGGCGGCGGCGGCGCTTTGATTCTCATCCCGATGGCATTATCGGTGTTGGCCTCCACAGGCTTCTCAATCTATTCGTTCATTCGCGAAAAAAACCAACGCTTAGAACGTGAACGCCAATACCATGAACAGATCGTTGAATTAAACAAGGATATGCACGGCTATCACGATTTACAACGCCGTTTCTATCGCTACAACTATCCTGATACGCCAAATACGATCAAGGTCATTACCGATGCCAAGCAAGATTTAGAAAAGCCTGAACGTACCCTACGCTCAAACGCGCGGATTTGGGAACGACGGGTTTCTGATGATGACTTCGGCTCGGTGCGGCTTGGCATGGGCACATTGCCTTCAACTGTGGTCTACGAGGTTAAGAGCGGTGGCAATTTCAGTAGCCCGCTCGCTCGTGAAGCCATGAAGCTTGATGCCGATTCACGCTATGTCTCTGATATTCCGATTATTATCACCTTGCGCTACAAGCCAGAAGAGGAAGGCGGCTCGAAAGAAAAGACTACTCCGATTACGCCAACGACCCATGCCTTGGGGATTGCTGGTGATCGCGATGCAGTCTATGAATCGATTCGCTCGATTTTGGCGCATTATGCTGTTTTCCACTCACCTTCCGATTCGCGTTTGTATGTTTTGGCTTCAAAATATAACGAATGGGATTGGGTCGAAACCTTGCCTCACTGTCAGCCAGGCGAGTATGAGCAACTTTGTTTCGTCAGCGAAATCAAAGAAGTTGCTGATGATGCCGATGAAGAAGGCGATGAATTAGATCAATACATGGAAGGTATTCGTAAAATTCTATCGCAACGCAAAATGCGCATGGAAGACAACGAAGAAAATAATAATAATTCGGGCCGTGGTAACCCAGGCTTACCATTTATGCTGCTGGTGGTTGACTTGCTCGATATGTATGAAAAAGCTGGCGAGCGGCTGCGCGATATTGAATCGGACGCAGCACTGTCGATCTTGATTGAAGAAGGCCCACAGCTTGGCGCTGCGGTAATCTTCCTCGTGCCAGAACGCAGCAAGGTACCTGGCGGTTGTAAGTCGGTGATTGAAATTGAACGCACCACGCCAGCAACCAATAGCAAACAAGCGCAACATCAACAATTGTTCTTCCGCTACGCCGAGCAGGGGGTCAATACCTTCCGCTATATCGGGGCAGCTGATAATATTGTTAATCGCGAAGAATCGCGCAAATTGGCTGAGGAATTATCGACTCTTAATTTGCGCCAAAGCGCTGGGGCCAACCTCGCCGATGGAGTCGCCTTCTTCGACTTGATGGGCTATGGCTCGCTTGATGAACTCAAGGTCGATGCGATTAAGAATTGGCAACGCAGCACCCAACCCAAATATGCCAACTGGCTGCGCGCCAAAGTTGGCCGTATGTCGGGGAATAAAACCCGTACCCTGGTTTTCTCATCCAAACGTGATGGTGTTCACGGGATGGTTGCAGGGAGTACTGGTTCGGGTAAATCAGAGTTGCTGATCTCGCTGATTGCGGTGATGGCCGTTACCTACGATCCTTCAGTAGTTAACTTTGTGTTGGTCGACTACAAGGGTGGTGGCGCATTCAAAGAATTCGAACGCCTGCCTCACTGTGTAGACATTATCACCAACTTGGCTGGCGATGGCGTAACCCGCATGTTCACGGCGATTAAGTCGGAAATGCAACGCCGCCAAGTCTTAAACAACGAAACTGATACCAAAAATATCGTCGAATATCGCAAGAAGAATTTCCACAATACCCACTATCCCTACCCCTATCTGTTTATCATCATCGACGAATTCGCCGAAATGATCGCCGATCGGGCTGAATATCGGGGCGAGCTGGAAAGTATCACGCGGATTGGTCGTTCGCTCGGGGTTTCGCTGATTCTGGCTGCGCAACGGCCTAGCGGTATCACCGACCAAATGCGTTCGAACATCAAGTTCCGGATTAGCTTGCGGGTGGAAACTCAAGGCGAAAGCCGCGAAATGTTGCGCCGCTCGGATGCAGCCTTCTTACCAACCGGTATTCCAGGTCGGGGCTATCTGCAAGTTGGTAACGAAGAAATTGAATTGATTCAGGTGGCCTACACTGGCGATCCCTATGTTGACCCCAATTCAGTTTCGCAAGAAAAAGTTATTTGGCCAGATCGCCGCCGTGCAGAAGGCGTTGATCCAGGGATTGATACCCAGGATCAAAGCCCACCAGAACTGTATAAAGTTATCGTCAGCACGCTCGATGCCTTGTCACGTGATAACAATGTGCCAATTCAACGTGCGCCGTGGCCAAACTTCTTGCCACGCGAACTTGCCTTGACTCAACACTTGATCTCAGAAGATCCGAATGTCAATGCGGTTACCTTTGAAGAATATCTGTTGGGCATCGATGAGATTATGGTTGGCTTGCCACGCGAGCACGATCTGACCTTGAACCCTGCCTTGAACAAATGGATCAATGGCACTTCGGGCTGGGTCGAAGATCTGAACTGGCGTGATTATGCAATGCGGCCTGTGCTTGGCTTGATTGATAATCCCTATGCAGCCAAGCAATTACCATTGACCGTTGACTTCCCACGTGGCCATGCAGTGGTCTTTGGTGGCTCTGGTTGGGGTAAAACCACCTTCCTGCGCTCGATGCTGATGAGCTTAGCCGCAACCCACTCGCCAAATCAAATGCACATGTATATTCTCGATTTGGGTGGGCGGAACTTTAGCGTGCTGGATAAATTGCCTCACTCAGGTGCGGTGATTATTCCTGACGGTGAAGGCTACGAAGAACGGGTCGAACAATTGCTACGCGAAATCAACGATATTGTTGATGCACGCAAGCTTTTGCTCAACGATGCAGGGATTGCCGATATTTATCAATACAATGCGGTTAATCCAACCAATACTCAGCCAGCAATCTTGGTTGCAATCGATAACTTTGCCGAATTTACCGAAACTTTCGGCGAAGGCCCAGATAGCAACGTCGAAAGCGTGCTGGATAAGCTGATTTCGATTGCGCGCCAAGCCAAGCCCTATGCAATTCACTTTATCATCACGATTGGCAGCATGGCCGAGCTATCGAACCAAATCTTTAGCTTGTTTACTGAGCGTTACACCTTGAAACTCAGCGATAACACCGAATATCGGGCAATCGTTGGCGGTCGGGTTGACGATATTAATGATATTCCTGGCCGTGGCTATACCAAAGTTGGCCCGCAGCCACTCAGTTTCCAAGTTGCGGTGGCAGCAGGCATCAGCAGCGATGGCTCGCTCGACCCAACAATCGAAATGAAAGAAATCGACCAATTAGCCCAATTTATGAGCGATTATGCCCGCACCAGTGGCAAGAACTATCTCAAGCCACGGCGGGTTGACGCAATGCCGAAGGCGATTCTCTTCAAATCGATGTTGCCCGAAATGTATGCCACGATGCTTCAGCGCGATATTCGCTTCGATGCCGATCTACGGCCTCAGTTGAATAGCTTGATGAGCGAAGCATGGGAAGATAGCATCAAACCCGAAAACGCCGATTGGCTCAAAGTAACGATTGGGGTGATGTCGGGCAACCGCCCACGCACGCTGCAACTCGAAGCCAAAAAAGACGGTGTTCACGGGATGATTGCTGGTGGTACTGGTGCTGGTAAATCGGAATTGCTGATGAGCTTGATCATCGGTTTGGCCGTGCGCTACGACCCCAGTATCCTTAACTTCATTTTGGTTGACTACAAGGGTGGTGGTGCGTTTGATCCATTCAAGGATATGCCACACACCGTTGATTTGGTGACCAACTTGAATAAATCGCGTGTGCGCCGGATGTTTACTGCAATCAATGCAGAAATGGGCCGTCGCCAAGCGCTGAATGCGCGTACTGGCACTAAAGATATTGTGGAATATCGGTCGAAGGGCTTCCACCTCGACCCACAGTGGGGGCCATTCCCGCATCTGTTCATCATTATCGACGAATACGCCGAAATGATCAGCGATACGCCAGAGTTCCGCGATGAATTGGAAAGTATCACGCGGGTTGGGCGTTCAATTGGGGTTAACCTCTTGCTGGCCTCACAACGGCCAATCGGGGTTACCGACCAAATGCGCGCCAACATCAAGTATCGGATCTGTTTGCGGGTTGAAGACATCGAAACCAGCCGCGAAATGTTGCGCCGCTCGGATGCAGCCTTCTTGCCAAGCGGCATGCCTGGTCGGGGCTATCTCCAAGTTGGGAACGAAAATCTTGACCTGATTCAGGTTTCGTACACTGGTGAATCATACGATTACGCAGTGGCTGCTGATGGCACCAAGGCCAAGTTCTATGAATTGATCGTGACGATGGCACAAAATCTACTCCATCCACGACCACGGCCTCAAACGCCATGGCCAGCGCCATTGCCCGATGCAATTACCTACGAACAGCCACTCAACCCACGCTATGTTGATAAAACCTATCTGCCGTTGATGACGCTTGGCCGCTCGCAACGGATCGCAATCAACGCGTTTGTTGGCGATTGGTTTGAGAATAAAGGCCAATGGTTTGGGGTCGATTGGAATCACGTGGCAATGCGCGCGGTCGTTGGGGTTCTCGACGATCCAGGTAATGCCCGCCAAATGCCATTGGTGCTCGACTTCAACAAAGGTCACGTGGTAGTCTTCGGTGCTTCTGGTTGGGGTAAAACAACCATGATTCGCTCGTTGGTGTTGAGTTTGGCAGCAACCCACTCGCCCAACGAATTCAATGCCCATGTGCTCGATCTTGGTGGCCGTAACCTCGAAGTCTTGCGCTCCATCCCACACGTTGGGACGGTGATTCTGCCAGACGAACAAGGCTATGAAGAGCGAATTCAGCAGCTTTGGCGTGAATTGAATAATGTTGTTGATGAACGCAAGAAACTGTTCAGCGATGCTGGGGTTTCAACCCTTTCTGAGTACAACAGCCAAAACGCTGCCAATCCAAAGCCAGCCATTTTGGTAGCAATTGACAACTTTGGCGAATATATCGAAACCTTTGCCGATGATAAGAATAATGATGCCAATAACTTGCTTGAGGTCTTTGTGGCCTTGGCACGCCAAGCCAAAGCCTATGGCTTGCACATTCTGATCACTGCCAGCCGCTTGAATATTCTGTCAAGTAAGCTGTATAGCCTCTTTACCGAACGCTTGACCTTCAAGATTTCTGATGCAGGCGACTATTCGGCCATTGTTGGCGCACGGCTCTTAGAAGTTGAAGAAATTGCTGGTCGTGGTGCGGTCAAGGTTGGCCGTGATGCACTGAGCTATCACATTGCCTTGCCACCAGGCACCATTGGCAAAGCCGATGTCTTGGGCGCTGATGGTCAACCGCAAGTTACCGAAAAACTGCAAATTCGTGGTGAAGCTGGCCAAATTCGGGTTATCGGCAAGCATATGAATGCCCATATCGCCAATAATCCTGGTAAATACCAACCACCATTGGGAATTGCAGCCTTGCCCAAGAGTTCGTCATATCGCCAAGTGCTGCAAGAAATGCACAACATTGGCCGTGGCGACCGCCCATTTGTCGAAGAACTCAAAGAAGCAACCGCCAAAACGTGGGAATACAACGCAGGCACTGGCAAACAAGCTGGCTGGTTGGCTGCATGTTTGGGGATTGTCTCAGGCAATCGGCCACGCACGTTGCAACTCGAAGCCAAGCGTGACGGTGTTCACGGGATGGTTGCAGGGGGTACTGGTGCTGGTAAATCGGAATTGCTGATGACCTTGATTGTAGGTCTGGCACTGAATTACTCGCCTGATATTCTCAACTTTGTCTTGGTCGACTTCAAAGGCGGCGGTGCCTTCAAGCCATTCGAAAACATGCCACATTGTGTGGACATCGTGACCAACTTGAACAAATCGGCAGTTGATCGCATGTTCACCTCGATTGATGCTGAAATTCGTCGCCGTCAAGCACTCAACGCCATGACTGGTACGAAGGATATTGTGGAATATCGCGAACGTGGCTTCCATAAGAAACCAGAGTTTGGCGCATACCCACACTTGTTCATCATCATCGACGAATACGCCGAAATGTTCGATTCGAACCCTGAATATCTGCCATCATTGGAAAGTATCACCCGGGTTGGTCGTGCGCAAGGGGTCAACCTCTTGCTCGCGTCGCAACAACCAAAGGGTGTTACCGACCAAATGCGCGCCAATATCAAGTTGCGGCTCTGTCTGCGGGTTGAACAGCCAGATACCAGTCGCGAACTCTTGCGCAAACCAGACGCAGCCTTCTTGCCCAACGGCATGCCAGGTCGTGGCTACTTGCAAATTGGCAACGAAAACCTTGAGTTGATTCAGGTTTCGTACACTGGCGAAAGCCAAATCGACGATCGCGAAGTGGGCGTGCTCTGGCCTGAACGTGAGCCAGAACCAGTCTCAACCAGCGAAGATACACCAAAACTGTTCGATACTGTGGTGCAAATCTCACGTGAGTTGGTCAACTTCCAACCAACGCCAAAACCATGGCCAAATTTCTTGCCCGACCGTGTAAGTTTGCAATCACCAATTATCAATGCCAAAGACAATAGCATTATTGTTTTCCAGCCAGCCGTGACCGATTGGATTAACGGTGACACTGAACATCTCTGGCCAGGGGTCAATTGGGAAACCGAGGCCATGCGCACAGCTGCCTTGTTGGTTGATGATCCAAATGAAGCAACCCAATTGCCATTTGTCTTTGATTTCAGCACCAATCACTTGGCAATTTATGGTGACTCTGGTTGGGGTAAAACCTCGTTGTTACGCTCGATCATCGCCGGTTTGGCAGCCAGCCACAGCCCCGATGAACTCCACGCCTATGTGGTCGATTTGGGCGGGCGCAACTTCCGTAGTTTGCGCAACTTGCCACACATTGGTGCATTGATCTACGCCGACGACGAGACCTTTGAAGAACAAATGCTGCGTTTATTCAGCAAAATGGAACGCTTGACCCGCGAACGCCAACAAATCTTTAGCGATGCAGGGGTCAACACGATCTATGAATATAACAAGCAGTTTCCAGATCAAGCCTTGCCAGCAATTGTGGTCGCAATCGATAATATTGCCATCATCCACGAGAATTACGATTCGGTTGAAGAATCGGTCTTGATTCCATTGGTACGGCGCTCACTGAGCGTTGGGATTGCCTTTATCGTTACGGCCAACTTCCCAACCAATATGTCAAGTCGCTTTGGCAGCTTGTTTGGCGAACGCATTACCTTCAAGCAAGGCCAACAAGATCGCTATATGGATATTGTCGGGCGGGGTGCAATTGAATTTGGCGATGTGCCAGGCCGCGGTTATATTCGGGTTGGCAAACGGCCATTGCTCTTCCAAGCAACCTTGCCAGTGGGCTTAGTTGGCCCTGATGGCCGCGACCATCGCAACGAAGCTGAAGAACTTGATTTGATGGGTATGATGATGCAGGCCAGGGTTGAACAACTTGGTGGCATGCGCACCACGCCTGATCCAATTCAAATTCTGCCGCAAATTGTGCCATTGCGCGAAATGCTCGATGAGACCAATAAAGTTGCTGAAGGCAAAGTCATTTGGAGTGTGGTTGGCCAAAGCAACAACCTGATGCCAGCCATGTACGATCTCAAAAAGATTGGGCCACACGCAGCGATTGCCGGGCCACCAATCTCTGGTAAAACCACCTTGCTCTACAACTGGGTGCTTTCGCTGGCCGATCGCTACACGCCAGAGCAAGTCGCGATGGTCTTGATTGATACCCGTGGACGCTTCTTCAAGTATGGTGGCAAACGCAGCCTTGCTGACTTGCCACACGTCTTGCAAACCGTCAGCGAAATCGATCAAATGGGTTCATTGCTGGAAAATCTGCAAATCGAGTGTCAGGCATTCGCGCAACAAGCGATTAACCGACCAGTCTATATCTTCATTGATAACTTTGAAGATTTCAGCGACGAAGCAGAAAGCAAGCGTTCAGTGATGAATGATATTGCAGTGCTTACGCGGCGCTATGGTGGCGAGGGCGTGTTTGTGATTATTGCAGGCACCCTCGATGGCTCAGTCAATGATCTGCGCCGTCGGGTTATGAGTGCCAACTTCGGGATTGGCTTGCGGACAGCCCAAGCGGTTGAATCGTTACGGGTTATGCGTACGCCAAGCGAAGTTCGGGGCAAGGAATTACCAATGGGTCGGGGCTTTATGGTCAAAGCAGGCCAAACAACCTTGATCCAAGTGGCAAGCCCGTATACCGATGGTAGCCATATTGTTGCCGAAGATGCTAGCGATGAAGCCGAACGGGTCATCACAGCTCTTGATGGCTGGGTTGAAACCATCAGCGAGCGCTACCCAGAACGGGCAGCGTGGTCAACTGGGGCAATTACGATTGGCGATAAACCAGTCAGCATGGAACAAGATCCAACAGTTGCCAGAATGTCGGCGCTGATTCGCCAAGGTATCCAACGCCTGATGCCACGCATCAAAGAGGCAAATGGCGACAGCAATATTGCAGAAACGATTATGCAAAATTATATTTCGATGGATTTTGCAAGCTGGAATAGCTCCGAGCGGCTGCGATCGATGTTGCATCAAATGTTGGTCGATCAGCATATGCACGATGGCCTCGATCTCGAAACGGCAACAATGATGGCCGACATGACCAGCAGCGATGATGAATCGTTGATCTTGACCTTCGAAGGAACCTTAGAAAGCTAAAGTAATGGGCAGCGAGCCACGCTGTTGGCTCGCTGCCCAAGCATAGTACCGTGTGAGGAGTTACTTTCATGGGTGCCAAACAAGCCCGCTTTGAACTTTTTATCGATGTCTATGAAAAGAAGCAACAAGTTGCGCAAACACTCACCAACATTCCTACCGGAGAGCTTGTTGAATCGATTTTGAAGGAATTTCGGCGTGACTTCGATTTTCTTGGTCAAAATCCCGATGCCTATTGCTTGATGAAGCAGGATGGCAGTGTGTTAAGCAATAACCGCACGCTCGATAAACAAGTTTCGAATAAAGAACGCTTGATATTTAGCGAAGCAATGCCAAATATGCCAGAAGACGGCCAGCCAATGGCCCGCCGAATTTACTTGCGCGAGCATCCAACTGGCAACAGTTATCGCCTCCACTGGCAACCAGCAATCGTTGGCCGCTTCGACAATCAAGCGAGCAACGATCTGTTGGCAGTCGATTTGGGCAGCCACCCCAATGGGTTGCGGGTTTCCCGTCGTCAATTTGAAATTACCGAAACTGGCGGTCATTTCTATATTGAAAGCCTCTCGCCCAACCCAACAACGATTACCGATTCAACGGGGCGGCCCATTCAGGTTGATCGCCGCCAAGTCTTACAGCATGGCGATTTGATCACGCTGGATCGAAGCCAAATTACCTTCAAAGTCATTATTTCAGATTAAACTATTCGCCGAAAAATCAATATGCAGTTAAAATAGCGCTTGGTTTATACCAGCGCTATTTCTCTGCGCAGCTTACTATTTAGGAGGATGTATGAGCGATTTAGAACACCTACAAAGTTTGGTTGAAGACGCATTTTTGGAAGCTCCATTGATGTATGCAAATGGCTTTATCAATGGTTTAGGCTCAACCGATGCCTATACTGTGTTACAAACCAATGGCCGCGCAGTTGCGGTTGTCAATATGTCATTGCCAGTTGCCAAAACGCTTGGCCAAGGGCTTTTGGCCATGATTGCAGCCTATGAGCAACAAACTGGCGAAACCGTCGCCACCCTCGACCAAATTCACGGACGCTAATTCGCAAATTTGGCAAACGAGATGCTTCGACCTCACGTAGTTGCATCTCGTTTGATCGATTTCAAGGCCGCAAATCAGTTTAAAAATCCATCAAAAGCCCCTCTTGTAAACCAGCAATCCATCGAGTATGCTTGCAGAGTCAATTTTATTTCCTTGGTAAGGCTGCGCCTTTTATTGTAGTCTTAACTGAGAAGAATATGTGCTTAACCAAGGTTTAACCTGATTAAGCATCAAGCATAATCATTGGCTAGTATTGCTAGCAATGATAAAACTTCTGTTCTTTTTATACCCGATGGAGTTTGTGTCATGCCTCAAGAAACCGTTCAGGCGAAGTACGATGTGTTGGATCAGGTTGCCAGCCGTTTTGGCAAGGCTGCTGATACAACAACTGCTATTTTCAAATCACTTGAAAGTATTGCAGCCCGTTTAGAAGCTGGTGAATGGCAAGGTGATGCGCAAAAGGCATTTAGCGCTGAATTTCGTGGCGAAGTTCAACCTGCCTTCAACCGCTTGACCACGTTGTTTAACCAAGCCCAAAGCACAACCGTTGAAATCAAAAAAGTCTTCCAACAAGCAGAAGAAGAAGCTGCCGCGTTGTTCAAAGGCTCATTGATGGGCGGTGGCAGCGGTAATGGCAACGGCAGCGGCAGTGGCAACGGCAGCGGCCAAGCAGGTGATGGCAGTGGCCAAGCCGGCAATGGCGACAAACAAGGCAGTGGCCCAACTGTCAAGGGCAAAGTTAAAATTCATACCTACGATTACAAAACCAAAACCGGCGAAACCAAGCCTCAATTGAAGCTTGGGGTCAGTGGCGCGTTGCTCGAAGGCAAAGGCGATTTACTTAAAGTCGATGGCCCAATTCCCTATACCCTCAAAGGCAAATACCAAGTTGGCTATGGCGAAGTTGGTATCGGCTTAGGCGTTAATGGCGATAAAAAATTCACCATTGGGCCATACGGCGAAGCAACCGTTGCTAAAGGCGAATTAACCAATGTCTATGGCAACAAAAACCTTGCCTACACCGAAACCCTCGAAGGCAAAGCCCTTTCGGTTGAAGGTTTTGCAGGCATCAAAGATGGCTCACTTGGCGCAACCGTTGGTGGCACCTTAGTTTCAGTTACCGGAACCAAAGGCGTAAATGTCGCAGGGGTTAACGTTGGGGTAAGTGCCGAAGTTGGCCTCAAGGCCGAGCTTGGCTTCAGCATTGGCAAAACCACCAAAGTCAAGTTGCCATTCGTTTCATTTGGCATCTCGTTTGGTGGAGCGAAGTAACATAGCGAGGTTTTAACCGATGGATGGACTTATTCTGGAGCGCAACGAGTTTTTGGTCTTACTCGAAGCCGCTCGTACCAATAAAATCATTGGCTTAGATAATGAAAACTTGATTCCGCAGGATCAAGCAAGCCATCTGGCCGCCTTGAATCAAGGGGTCCAAGGCTTAGTTGCCAAAGAATTAGCAACGATTAGCGCCGATGAAACCGTCATGATCGAACGCGAAATTTTAGAATTCTCGCAAATTGTGGCGTTTCCCGATGTTGCCTTCATTACGACCCGCGAAACACCCGATACTGGTGGCCAGCTCTTTTTGCACTATGTCAACCAATTAGGCGTTGTTGAGCAAACGCTGCCAACCGAGCACCAACATCGCTTGGCATTTTTGCCTGATATGCTGGTATTGTTTGATCGCTTGGCGTTTTTGTTGGAAGTGCAACCAAGCAAAGCCTTCGAAGCCAGTGTGCGCCTAAGCCAAAACGAATTCTTGGCCATCAAAGGCTTGGCCGAAGATCGCGCCGATGCAGAAGCATTCAAGCGCTTAACTGCGGCAGGGCTTGAGCAACAAGCAGCCCAAAGCCTAATCGAAGCAATTCAAGCGCCTATCTTCAGTGCTTCGTTGGCAATTGTGCGTTGCGAAGATACCGAAATCGTCGATGCGATTAATCCAGCAATTCTGCAAGGGCCAAGTAGCGCTTGGGCGATTCAGCTCGACGAAACCAACCCTGAAGTGTTTGAAGTGCAGGCTATTGATCAAGCCTGGTTGCGCGAGCATATCCAGCGCTGGTTTGAACAATTGGCCACTGCAGCGTTATAAATTGACATCATGAAGCTATTCTAGCCAAGTAACAAACCATGCACAAACTAGCGCTCGTAGCCAGTTTGTGTATGGTTTTTAATTTTGATCGTTGTTCAAAAGGTAGGATTTTGGTATACTGAAATTGGAGTATTGGAGTGTCGCTGCACCTCATGGGTTATTTCTCTTTAATCAATCCCGGTCTTTTTATTGGCTCCCAAGCTCATGAGCGGCTCACCCAAGCACTCTGATCGACGTATCAACCCCATTAACCTAGGAGCAGTGTCATGAGCAAGGAAGTTGTTCAGATACAGTATGAGCAAACCGCACAGGTGGCTCAGCGTTTCGGTCGCCTCAAGCAAACAGTTGAGCAATTGCAAACGACAATTCGCAACACCGGCCAACAATTGAACGAGCGCTGGAAAGGCGATGCCAGTGTTGCCTTTGCCAAAGAACTCAACGACGAAATCTTCCCAACCTTCAATCGCTTGATCAACGCGTTCCAAACTGCCCAACAAGTTACCCTCGAAATCCAAAAAATCTTTAGCCAAGCAGAAGAAGAAGCCGCTGGTTTATTCAAAGGCTCGTTGCTCGGCAATGCTGAAGGTGGCAAGGGTGGCGGCAGTTGGCTCGATAGCGTTGGCGGGTTCTTCAGTAGCGTTGGCAATGGGGTCAAAGATTTCTTCGTTGGCGCAGGCAAAGAACTCAAGGATATGGTGGTCGGCGTTTGGAATATGGTCACCAATCCAGTCGAAACGGTTAAAGGCATTTGGCACGCAGTAACCCATCCAAGCGAGTTCTGGGAAGCCTTCAAAGCGCCCTATGTTGAAGCTTGGGAAAATGGCCGCCCATGGGAAGCAATTGGCCGGGGCACGATGTTTATCGGCTCGATCTTAATTGGCACCAAAGGCGCTGATAAAGTTGGTAAAGCTGCGAAGCTCAGCAAAGCAGCGACCGTTACTGATGCAGCTGCCGATATTGCCCGCGTCAGCAACCCACTCCAAGCAGCTGGCGATATTGGCATGCTGGCTAAAGGCGGCGGCGCAGAAACCGCCATGGCCCGCTATATTGCCAATCAATCAAGCCATGTTGGCACAGGCACGGCCTTGACTGATCGCGTCGTATTAGGGGCGTTCAAAGCTGACCCAGCCTCGGGCTTCCTTGGCTACATTGGTGAAGCGAATGCCCATGGCGGACGCTATTTCAGCACCACTGCCGAAGTCTGGGATGCGCTCAAGCCAATTGCCGAAGGCGGCAATAATCGCATCTGGCCAGTCAACCGCGAATTCTTGCAATCGCAGCTTGAAAGCGGCATTAGCCGCATCGATATTAAGGGCAGCTCAATCGATGATATTTTGACCAAGCGCCCTCAATCGTACAGCGCGATGGAAGTACGCTTTATGCAAAGCCAAGCCTACCAATATGGCTACCGCCAAATTGGCGATAGCTGGATCAAGACTGGCGACTGGCGGGCAAGCACTGGCGGACGCGTGGCTGGCGGCAGCATCGGCCCAGGCGGCGAAGTTTTGCAAACCAGCCAATCATTGAACGATTAAGAGGTTTTCTGTGAGCAACGATTGTGGCCAGTGCCAAAGCTATATCAGCTATGTTGAGCAACAATTGAGCAGCTACTTGGAGTTTGGTCAATTTCGCCGCGTCCAATGTGATGCCCAAAACAATGGCTTGGAATGCTTGGCGTTGTATCATTCGCCAACCTGCCAACTGTTGATTCAACGCACCGATGGCGCTGATTATTGCGCTTTAGGCATGTTTGATGCGCCATTTTTGACCGATCAAATTCTTGACGTTGATGGCTCGCAAGGTTGGTTCAATTTGGTCTATTTGTTGGAGTATCGCGCCAACAAAAAAATCATGACCCAACGGGTAATTGAACAATTTTGGGATGGTAGCCTCGATTATCATCAATGGTTGGCCCAACTGCTCGCAGGCCAATTTGAGCACCTGCTGGCCATGTTTGCGCCTAGCGCACCAGCCACATGGCTCGCTGAGTATATTCAATTTATGCAGCGGCAGCGCTACTACGGCGGATAAACGGCTTGCTGGCCTGCAAACCAAGCAAGCGGTTGCATGCCAGCAAGCATTCGTTCGAGGAAATGTATGGATTCACACTGTGCAGCATGTCAGGGCTTTATCACCTACGCGGAACGCTGTCTCCAGCGTCATTTACAAGCCCATCAATTTGTACGTCAACAGTGCGATGCCCAGCATGGTGGCAGAGAATGTCTGGTTTTATACCATTCACCCATGTGTAATGCCTTGCTCATGCTTTCTGATGGCGAGTACAGCGTTGCGCTTGGTCGACACACTGCCCCATTTCTGACCAACCAACAACTCAAACTCGATGGCTCCCAAGGTTGGTACAATGTACTCGATTTGCTTGATCGTCAGGCAAACCAATTGCAACGCTTATGGCACAGCTTCAATCGCCATAAATCCAATGATCTTACATGGGTGGCAAAGCAACTTGATGGAAAGCTCGCCCAACTTATAACGCTCTTTAACTAAGATGATCACGGCTATTCCAGCAAGGCTAAGATCGCAAACTCATGCCAAGCATTGGAGCACATCATCAAAACCAATCTCGTAGCGTTAAGCAGCCCATGACAATTCATGAGGATGGTCATTTTACCGAAGAGCTGGCCGCATCATCATCACGTCTAGCGCGTATTCCTGAGTGAGTTGTCTGAACTAGTATCGAGGTGGCCCGAATGAATCGTTTTGTACTCACCCAGGCAGAATTAGCGATTATCCTGCATTATTTGGTTGGCGAAGCCCTCGCCATTCATAATACAACCAATGATCTGGCGGTTAGTGCTGAACAACTACAAACCGCCGAAGATGAGCTGTATGATCGTGGGATTTTACTGCGCGATCCCTATAGCAACCAACTTACGATCACGGGGGAATTAGCGCTCATTTTGGAGGCAACCCTCCAGCCAAGCACGCTGGCAATTTTGAGCATTACCGAGCGTGAAGGCACAGGCTTACCCAAATACTTTAGCTTTACCGATGAATTAATCGTGCTCAATTATGTCGACTCGCAAGGCTTGCAAACCTTTCTCGAATTGGGTACACTCGATCATGTCATTAAACAGATTATCGAACTAACAACCCAGCCAACCGCAAATAATGCCAACAACCTACCATCCACCGCTGAACTTACCGCATTAATGCCTGAGGCTGAAAAAGCCGCTTTACTGCTGATCATCAAGGAGCCAGCCGCCGCAACCAGCCAACCAACCAGCCTTTCATGGTTGATGGCCCACGCCGCGCTGTGGTTGGCCAACCCAAAAGCTGCCAAACCAGAAACAACACCAGCGCAGCAGATTGATCAAGCGATGTTAAGCGACCTGTTACATACAACAATCCGAGCGCATCTTGTTCAACCCCCATCCTAATTAGCCTACAGTACTAAGGGATGGTATACTGCGCCGTATCCTTAATTGGTCAAGCCGTTTTTAGTTGCTGGAATGAGTGTTAACCATGAGAAAGCATAGTTGGTTCACCATCATCGCGTTGCTCAGCCTCTTGTGGGTTGTGCCTGCGCCTGCCCACTCCCAAGACGATAAACCTGAGGTCGTGATTAATCACACCGTGGTTAAGGAAGAAGCGACCCTCAAGGTTGAGACCTATTTTAGTGTCCGGTTTCCGAATGGCGAGGCTGTCACGGTCGATAAGATTGCGGCAACCAATATCATCTTGCCGGTGAGTCAGCAAACTATTCCGGCAACGCCAATTGACCCAACTACCCCCATCAAAATTGCGATTGTGCTTGATCAAAGCGGTAGCATGGCCGACTATGTTCCGATTGTCAAAGAAGCAGCAATGCGCGCGGTTGATGAGGCCCCTGCAGGCGCGCTGATCGGGTTATTTACCTTCACCCGCATCGGCAGCAACGATGAATATCTGCCGAAAGTTGATTTTACTGAAAACCGGAATGATGTAAAGAATTACATCCGTGATAGCTACATTTCAGAACCAGGTGGCGAAACTTGTTTGTATACCGCTGCCTATCTGACGACCAATTTTATGCTTAATCGCTTGCAACCAGAAGAACGGCGCGCGATCGTCTTGTTTACCGATGGCAAAGACGAAGATCGCGAAGGCAAGCAATGCAGCGACAAGAACGTGATTGACGTTACAACCAAGGCAAACCCACGGCCTGGGACGATTACGCCAATTTATACGATTGGGCTGTGTGCTGGGGGCAATTGTGCCCGGATTAATCCGGAAGTGCTTAACCAAATTTCAAGCGAAACCCAAGCCCTTGCAGTTCAAGGTGCACCCGATACCATGGGTGATAAATTCTTCCAAATTATGAATAGCATCAAAAACCAGAAGATGGCGCGGGGCGATTTGCGGCCTTGTGGCGATACCCAAGCAACCTTGCGCGTCGAACTGGTCGATGGCACCGAGGTTGCAAATACCATTTCCTTGGGCCAAACAAAATGCTATTTGCCAATTGCCAGCAAAGCCAAAATTAGCAATATTCAAGCACTACCACTTGAGCAAAAATATTCGTTCAACTTTAGCGTTACGAATAATAGCCCTGTTGAAATGAATAAGATTGAGGTTAAAGCATTAAACCCCAATGGGATTATTGCGCATACCGAAACGCTCACCGTCAGCATCCCATCACAAGGGACGCAAGATGTTGCCTTGCAGATGAGCGATACCTCGTTAAAAGATGCTGGTAAGTATACATTGCAAGTGTTTGCTTACAGTAGCGAGGGCTTCTTATTCACCAGCCAAGAGGGTAAAACCGAACTCTTGGCAACCGAAGCCTTTAACCACGTGCCAATTCCAATTACCTTTGAGATTCGCTCAAACCCAGTCGTCGATTATACCCAAAACGCCATTCGGATCGATGACGTTGAAATTGGTGACGAACAAGAAATTATCGATCCAAAATTCACTTTTTATCGGGTACGCTTGTTACGCGAAAATCTGCAAGTGTTCGAATCAGATCGCTTTCCGCTTGACCCAACCAATCCTAAAATTTCGATTCCACTTGCGACTATTCCGCAGGAATTAATTCCAACCGAGCAACAAACGACGCTCAACATGCAAATTATCTTGGAAACATCAAATGTTCGGCCAATCGAATCGCCGATCAAGAGTTTCTTGTTTCCCGTAAAACCAAAAGAGCCATTTCTCAAGCGCTATGGCATCTATGTCCTGATTGCGTTGGTGTTGATTGCGATCGCTGCAGGCTTCTGGTATCTGTGGCGCAATCGCAAGCCCAAGGCTGGCAATGTGCCAATGCCATACAACCCACCAACCCAAGCCTTTAATCGGATTGATTTGCCTGGCGTAAACCCAGCAGCGCGCCAAAATCCCAACCAGCCACAGCAACAACAGCAACAATCGGCGGTTCGGCCAGCGCCAAATTCAGCGGCAAATCAGCCAGCGCGCTATAACAGCCCTGCTTCAAGTGCGAATGCCAGCATTCCAACGGCGCATTTCGATGGTGGCATGCCCGATAACGGCGCAACCATGATTTATACGCCGCCAGTATCACAAGGCCGTCAGCAAAACCTAAATGTGCGGGTTGTGCAAACGCCTGATCGCAGCCAACTGCAAAATCAAACGATCAGCATGTTCCCATGTACCATCGGGCGCAGCGAAGCCAGCGTAATCGTCACCGGCGATAAGTTGCTCTCGCGCCAACATGTGGAAATTAGCTTGATCGGCGGGCAATTCTATGTGGCCGACTTAAGCAAGAACGGCTTGTTTATCAACGAACAACGCCAACAAGCCAATACCCAAATTCAATTGCGCTTACCCACCACAATTCGGCTTGGTCAGGATACCTATATTGAGCTAAGCCAATAACCAATGGGTAGTTTCAGCAACGAGGGTAGCAGCAATGCTACCCTTTTTGATTGGCGCTCGTGCCAACACTCAACAGTGGTGACAGCGCAATCGAGGCTTTATGCTATACTTGTCATATAGGCCGTGTCAACGAGGACAACGCCAGTTTTTCCTTGCTTGCCCTTGCCTCGGTCGTTATACCGAGGTTTTTAACTTAACAGGGTTCGACGGACAAACAAAGTAATCCTTCATATGAGGAGTTGCCTTCATGGAGCAAGAACGCGATCAATCGCGATTGTTAGCAATGTATCACACGATGGTTTTGGCTCGTTCGCTTGATGAGCGAATGTGGCAATTGAATCGTCAAGGCAAAGCCCCGTTTGTTATTTCATGCCAAGGCCACGAGGCTGCTCAAGTAGGCGCAGCCTTTGCAATGCGCCCCAAACACGATTGGATCGTGCCATACTATCGTGATTTAGCAATGATGTTGGCCATGGGCATGACCCCGCGCGAAGTGATGCTTGGCCTCTTGGCCAAAGCTGAAGATCCTAGCAGCGGCGGTCGCCAAATGCCAGCCCACTATAGCCATCGCGCCTTGAATATTGTTTCGCATTCTTCGCCAACCGGCACTCAAGTGCCCCACGCAGTTGGCATCGCCATGGGCGCTCAAATGCGCGGCGATGATATTGTGGTTTGGACTGCGTTCGGCGAAGGTACATCATCACAGGGCGATGTCCACGAAGCGATGAACTTAGCAGGCGTGATGAAATTGCCAGTGATTTTCTTCTGCCAAAATAATGGCTACGCTATTTCCGTGCCCCAGCACAAGCAAATGGGCGTTGAAAATGTCTCAGATCGCGGCCCAGGCTATGGTTTTCCTGGAATTACCGTCGATGGCACCAACGTGCTCGAAGTGTACGAAGCAATGAGCGCTGCCGTCGAACGGGCACGCCGTGGCGATGGCCCAACCTTGATCGAGGCCAAATGTGTGCGGCTGACCGCCCACTCCTCTGATGATAACGACCGCACCTATCGCTCTCCTGAAGATATTAAGGCCATGCGTACTCGCGACCCAATCGCCAGCTTCGAGCATTTCTTGCGCGATGAAGGCTTGCTCGATGATGCCAAAGTTGCGGCAATTCGGGCCGAAATCAAAGAAATTGTCAATGATGCAACAGCCTATGCTGAAGCAGCACCCTTGCCCGACCCCAGCACCGTCCAAAAATATGTCTTTGCGGAATAAGTTGTTGGTTGCAAGCAGTTTCGCTCTGTATCATAGAGGTATCACGTGGCAGAATTAAATCTTTTAGAAGCGATCAACCAAGCGCTTGACCAAGCAATGGCCAACGACGAGCGCGTTTATATCATCGGGGAAGATGTCGGCCAACGCGGCGGGGTGTTTCGGGTTACGGATGGTTTGCACGCCAAATATGGCGAAAAACGGGTCATCGATGCGCCACTGGCTGAATCAATTATCATTGGTTCATCAATCGGCGCAGCAATGTATGGTATGCGACCAATTGCCGAAATTCAATTTGCCGATTTTATCTTCCCAGCTTTCAATCAGATTATTAGCGAAGCAGCCCGTATGCGCTATCGCTCAAACAATACCTGGGAAGTGCCGCTGGTTATTCGCACACCCTATGGTGGCGGGATTCACGGCGCGCTCTATCACTCGCAAAGCATCGAGGCCTTTTTTACCCACATTCCAGGCCTCAAAGTTGTTGCGCCATCAACGCCTTACGATGCCAAAGCTATGCTCTTGGCCGCAATCGATGATCCCGATCCGGTGCTTTTTTTGGAGCACAAAAAATGCTATCGCTTGATCAAAGGCTATGTGCCCGATGAGCACTACACCGTGCCAATTGGTAAAGCCGATATTGCCCGCGAAGGCAGCGATGTCTCGGTCATCACCTATGGCATGATGCGCCACTACGCGGTGGAAGCCGCCGAAATGCTGGCAGGCGAGGATATTAGCGTCGAAGTTGTCGATTTGCGCTCGCTCGTGCCGCTTGATCGCGAAACAATTATCAATTCGGTCAAGAAAACCAGCAAAGTGTTGGTGCTTTACGAAGATAATTTGTTTGGCGGCTATGGTGCAGAAGTGGCAGCAATTATTGCCCAAGATGGCTTTGAATATCTCGATGCCCCAGTGCAACGCTTGGCAGGCTTGGATATTCCAGCAATGCCGTATAGCACGCCGCTTGAAAACGAGTTTTTACCAACGCCCAGCAAAATTGCCGATACGCTGCGCGATTTAGTCAATTATTAGCTAGAGTTCTATTCCCTCACCCCCAACCCCTCTCCCACAGAGCGGGCGAGGGGAGTGAATAAATCATTAAATAGAACTCATAGACCTCGCTAGCATAGAAAGGACTGGAATGTCCGTCGAATTTAAGATGCCAAAACTTGGTGAGAGCGTCACCGAGGGAACGGTTGGCCGCTGGCTGAAGCAACCAGGCGATAGCCTCGAACTCTACGAGCCAATGCTCGAAGTTACTACCGATAAAGTTGATACCGAAATTCCTGCACCCGTTAATGGCCGCTTGCTCGAAATTCGGGTCAATGAAGGCGATACCGTGCCAGTTGGAACGGTAATTGCGGTCTTGGAAGATAGTAGCAGTGCCACGGTTGCCGCCGATCCAGCACCTGCCACTCCAGCAGTAGCCGCCCCAACCAGCAACGAAAACGGCGGGAGCAATAGTTTTATGTCGCCTGTGGTTGCGCGCTTGGTCAGCCAACACAACCTCGATATTAAGCAAATTGCTGGTAGTGGCAAAGATGGCCGCGTAACCAAGCAAGATGTTGAGCGCTTTGTAGCCCAACGTGATGCGGCGAAACCAACGCCAGCACCCATGCCAACCCCAACGCCAAGTGCAACCCCAGCACCCATGCCGGTGATTAAGCCAAGCTCAACCCCAGCGCCAATGCCAACCATCACTGGTAGTTTGCTGGCCAAACCAGTGGCCTACACGCCACCAGCAGCAGCGCCAAGCATTGAGCAATTTGCAGGCGATGAGTTGCAGCCGTTGAGCGGCATGCGGCGCGCAATTGCCGAGCATATGGTGCGTTCTAAGGCCACATCGCCGCACGTTACCACCGTGATGGAAGTTGATCTCAGCACAATTATCGCCCATCGCGAGCAACACAAAGCCGATTTCGAGCGCCAAGGGGTCAAATTAACCTTTACGCCGTATTTCGTGCAAGCAACTGTGGCTGGGCTGCGAGCGGTGCCAATTGTCAACGCAACCTACACCGATGAAGGCATTTTGCTGCATAAATCGGTTAATGTGGGCATGGCGGTGGCAATTCCCGATGGCTTGATTGTGCCAGTGCTGCATAATGCAGATGAAAAAAGTTTGCTTGGGCTTTCACGCACGGTCAACGATTTGGCCGAACGCGCGCGCACCCGCCGCTTGACTGCCGATGAAGTCAAAGATGGCACCTTCACGATTACCAATCACGGCGTGAGTGGTTCGTTATTTGCCATGCCAATCATCAATCAGCCCCAATCGGGCATTTTGGGCATTGGCGCAATTCAAAAACGCCCAGTAGTGGTGACGGTGAATGGCGCTGATGCAATTGCGATTCGGCCAATGTGTTATCTCAGTTTCACCTTCGATCATCGCTTGATCGACGGCGCAACTGCTGATAAATTCTTGGCTACAGTCAAGCAACAGCTTGAGCACTTTGCCTAATCAACACAATCGAAGCCCCTCGCTGGTGTTAATCAGTGAGGGGTTTTTGTTGCATTTGCTAGCTCAATTTATTTTTAGCGCATACATTAGCTTGTTTCAACCAATTCCCAGCATTTGCTCTGCGGCTCTGCGTTAAAAATTAAGCCTTGATTGCTATTTTTAACCGATAAATGGAGCCTATTCCCACGAATTCCCGACCTTCGGGTTCTTCGTGGTTAAAAATGCGAGAATAACCTGCTACTTTCCGGAAAAAAATCATTTACACTAGCTAGCTAGCCTGCTATGATAGCCACGATACGCCTTTGATTTGGAGGACTCTGCTCATGGCCGATCTCTCAGCCTTTCTTGACAAAGCCTTCGAGAATTCTAGCTTTGAAGAACTTGCTGATGCCCCAGTCGATGCCCTCGCCGGAATTAGCAAAAGCGATGCCGAAGCCCTCAAACAAGCCCTTGGAATCAAAACAATTCGCCAGTTGGCCGAACACAAAGTTATCTTGATCGCCCAAGCCATCGCTGGCCTCGCAGCCTCAAAGAAATAAGCAGTTCGCGCGGAGTAGAAAATTCGTTTAACCAAAATGCAGGATGGTGCGCAAAAGCCCATCCTGCATTCGTGATTAAGCGGCTCAGCGCACCAACAAGCCCTTGATCAACAAGCCCCAGATTGCCTCAAATTCGGCTGTAAGACTTGGCTCGTTCCACGCACCCACAAAGAGCGGGTTGTGAAAACGGGCAGTTGCATGCAAAATTGCGGTTGCAGTGGCATGGGCATCATCAACCACAAACTCAGCATTGGCAACCCCTTCATTGACCAATTGCTCAATCTGCGCAATCAAATGGGCCACATGCTGGTCGGTTACTTCGCGCAACCCTTGCACCAAACCAACATAGGTCGCAAACAGTTGTGGGTCTTGGCGCGCGCGCTGTTGTTTGGTTTGCATCAAACACTCCAGCCAAGCCCGCAATTTGGCCACGCTCGGCTCTTGGCGTTGCAATACTTGCTCTAAAGGATTCGATATTTCAGCCAGCCAGCGTTCAGCAACTGCATCGAGCAAGGCTGATTTGCTGGCAAAATGGCGATACACGCTGCCATGGCTGACCCCCAGTTCACGCGCAACATCAACCACCGTGGCCTTATTCGGGCCGTAGCGCCGCAGCACATCGACGGTAGCATTCAAAATTCGTTCAGGGGTCAGCATTTCAGTGTTCATACGGGTCCATCCTGTAGCAAAGCGGTTTGTTTCATTTTAAGCGATTGCTACAGCATCGCAAGTGTTTTAGCGTTCGCTATCGAGATGCTGCATCAACGAGCTATGGTAGCGCTCGCCCGCTGCCGCATCTTTGGGAATTGCCCGCTCAATCGAGGCCAATTCATCAGCGTTCAAGCCAATTTCAAGGCTGGCCAACGAGTCGTGCAATTGGTGTAATCGCCGCGCCCCAAACAAGGGAATAATATCGCTGCCTTGGGCCACAACCCAGGCGCTGGCAATTTGCGAGATGCTTGCGCCTTTAGCATCGGCAATTGTTTGCAAGGCCGCCACGAGATCGATGTTGCGATCAAGGTTTTCGCCAGTAAAGCGTGGGCCATGAGCACGAAAATCTGAGCCAGCCAAAACCCGCTCTTTCGACCAAGCACCGCTCAGCAAGCCGCGTGAAAGCACACCATAGGCAGTGATGCCAATGCCTAATTCACGACAAGCTGGCAGAATCTCGGCCTCGATGCCGCGTGAAAGCAGCGAATATTCAATTTGCAAATCGACGATTGGATGCACCGCCGCTGCCCGTCGAATCGTCTCAACCCCGACTTCCGACAAGCCAATATGCCGCACATAGCCTTTTTCTATCATCTCGGCGATTGCGCCAATGGTTTCCTCAATTGGCACATCAGGATCAAGCCGCGAAGGCCGATAAATGTCAATATAATCGGTGTTTAAGCGGGTCAAGGTGTGGGCCAAGGAATTTTTGACTGCCGCAGGCCGTGAATCGTAGCCAAGCCACGCACCATCTGGCCCACGCAATGCCCCAAACTTAACACTCAAAACCACATCAGCACGTGATCGTTCGCGCAGGGCTTCGCTAATCAGAAGTTCGTTATGGCCAATGCCATAAAAATCGCCAGTATCGAGCAAATTGATGCCCGCATCGAGCGCTGCATGAATCGTGGCGATGCTTTCAGACCGATCCGATGGGCCATACATACCCGACATCGCCATACAACCCAAACCTGCTGCCGAAACCACCAAACCATCTTGGCCTAATTGACGCTTGTGCATCGCTGCAACTCCAAACTAATTCAGTAACTAATCTTGAGTATACAGTATTGAATGACAGATGTCAATATCTGTCATTCGTATTTTGATACAATATGTTTAGCTATGGTATGATGAGCGATAATTCTTTGTGGATTGTGGTGAGGTAGGCAATGCAACGAATTTGTATTATTTCGGATACGCATGGCAAATTAGACCCACGGGTCGAACAGCTGTTTGTTGGCGCAAGCCGCATTTTGCATGCAGGCGATATTGGGCGGGCGCAACCGCCAATCATCGATCGGTTAAGCGCAATTGCACCAGTTACGGCGGTTACTGGCAACGTCGATTGGAATACGGCGCTCGATATTTACCCGATTAACACAACCATCGAAGTTGAAGGCATCAGGATTATGATGCAGCATATTGGTGATATTCCCAAGCGCTGGCAGCGTCAATTGCCCCAGCCCACGCCGCAGATCGCCATTTGTGGCCATAGCCATATTGCCTTAATCGAGGAATATCAAGGGGTGCTGTTCATCAATCCTGGTTCGGCTTCGCAACCACGCGGCCAACTTGGCGAGCCAACAGTCGTATTTTTGGATATTCAAGATAATGGCGAATTTAAGGCCGAGCTGATTCCGCTCAAGATGGCCGACTTTATCAAAAATGCCGATTAAACAAGAATCCCCTCGCTAATGATCAAGCGAGGGGATTCTTCGTTGCTAAAATGGCTTGGGTTTATTCGTGGCGCAGCGCTTTGATTGGATCAAGGCGGGCAGCACGGGCAGCGGGATACAAGCCAGCTACAATCCCTACCACCAAGCCAAAGCCAATTGCCAAGCCAATCAACCACGGCGGAATATAGAAGAAATCGCCGCGAATTGGCACTTCTTCGCGTTCGAGGTAGGCAAGCGCAACCCGATTGAGGATGCGGCCAACGCCCCAACCGCCAAGCAAGCCCACAATCCCGCCAAAGAGACCAATCAGGCCAGCCTCGGTCATAAAGAGCGTGCGAATGTTGCCGCGCGAAGCACCGATGGCCTTGAGCGTACCAATTTCGCGTGTCCGTTCGTAAATCGCCATAATCATGGTGTTCATAATCCCGATTGTAGCGACGAACAGCGCCAAGCCACCAACCGAGCCAAGCATAATATTGATCACCAAGAAGATTTTCGAGGCCAATTCAAGCACGGTTTCGACCGATTGCACCCGAAAGCGTTCGGCGCGCAACTGAGTCGTCAATTGACGGGCAACATTCAGATCTTTGGCTCGAATCAGGGCATAATCGTAGCCTTCTTTGTCGAGCAGATCAGGCTCGTTAAACCACCACGCTTTGAGCGCAATGCTATCGTTAGGGGTTAATGCAACCAAGTTATTATCAACGCTCGAAACCCCAACCAAGGTATAGTCAAAGCTTTGCGATTCGCCGCGTGGCGTTTCCATCACTAGCTGGACTTTTTGACCAATCAAATTATTAACTTCGGCGGTCAAGCCCAAACGGCGCAAGGCCCGTTGCGAAATTACAATTTCGCCATCTTTGGTTGGGCGCAACACTCCGGCCAAAGCGGTTGGCGGCGTTTCAAAGGGATTATTGATGCCAATGCCTGGGTCAACGCCGACGGCGATGGTTGCGGCTGCATCACCAGGCAATACTAAGCGTTTGGAGATCGATTCGTTGACATCGACGATCGGCGTAACGCTAACAATATCGTCCATTTGCTGCCACTCGGCAATTTTGGCAGGCGAAATCACGACCTCGCGCTCGGGCCGCACATAGCGCGTGTAGGGGTTACGCTCTGCATCGCGCGGCTGAACCACCACATTTTCTAGCCCAATCGCATCAAATTGTTGTTGAATGACGCGCTGAACGCCAACCCCGAGCGAAAGCATCACCACAATTGTAAAAATGCCTACCGTCACGCCCAGCGAAGTTAACGAAGTGCGAACTTTGCGGCGGGTTAAATTGCTCCAAGCAGTGCGTAAAATATCGCCAAATGTCATGCTACAGCCTCCGCCGTTCGTTCAATCGTTTCAATTTGCTCAATCTTGCCATCGCGCATATGCACAATCCGATCAGCATACGAGGCTGCATTCATATCGTGGGTGACCATCAACAAGGTCACGTTTTGCTCGCGCACAAGCCGTTGCAGCAGCAGCAACACATCGCGACCGGTGCGCGAATCAAGGTTGCCGGTTGGCTCGTCGGCCAAAATCAATACTGGATCATTGGCCAAGGCCCGAGCAATTGCCACCCGTTGTTGCTGGCCACCAGAAAGCTCAGCTGGACGGTGATCAGCGCGATCGCCAAGCCCAACTTGCTCTAGCAGATTTTCTGCTCGTTTACGACGTTCGCTACGGCTGCGGCCAGCCAACATCAACGGCAAAGCCACATTTTCCCAAGCTTGGTTGGTTGGCAAGAGATTAAAGCTTTGAAAAATAAAGCCAACCCGATCGCGGCGAAAGCTGACCAATTTTTTATCTGGGGCTTGGCCAAGCTCCAAATCACTGACCCAAACCTCACCTGAACTCGGGCGGTCGAGGCCACCAATCACATTCAATAAGGTTGATTTTCCTGAGCCAGACGGCCCAACCAGCGCCACAAAGGTGCCGCGTTCAATTTCCAGATCAACGCCTGCCAACGCTTGAACAGTATTTTTTCCCATTTGATAGGTGCGTTGGAGCTTGGTAGTTCGAATTAACGAGGTGGATTGACCCATAGCGACTCCTTGGCAAATAAGCTGGCTTAACCATACCATAGGAATATTGGGCTGTTGTGAGCAATTTTATGATCATCTATGACATGCAAGCCCAAAGCACTCGCAGTGCCAGCAAAATCCAGCTCGATTAGTTTAATCAATAGCCCAATTGGCTCTTTTATTTCTAGCCATGTTGGCCTATAATCAACGACGCTCCACAAGATTGAAGATAGCTGAGCTTTTTTAATAAAAAATTTAATATCTGGCTAGCTGGATAACGTTTGAGTGTGTTGACGGAGGGAGGCATGCACGATCAGTCCAATCTTGCTTGGATGCTGTAAAACTGATCGCAGCTGGAATTATTCTTTTAATTATTAGGTTTATTTATATGCATTACCAAAATATGTTATGTATTGGCGATAGCCAAACCTTTGGCGCACGTTCGTATGGCTGTTATCCATTACACCTCGCCCAAATGCTAACACAGCGCACGCCCTATCAATGGCGCACCATCAACCGCAGTGTTAATGGCTATACTGCCCGCAACCTGTGGTTTAAATTGAATGAAGAAATTGATACAATCAACGATACATTTCAATCATGTCTATTAATTGGTACGAACGATGTCGGCAATAATACCCCAATTGATCTTTTTGAAGAATATTATCGCCAAATTATTCGCACATTAGTGATTAAAGGACATAAAGCAGTTTTTTGTGGCGAGATTCCGCCAATTTATGCTGATGGGCATATTTTCTTTACCAAAGAAACCGTCGAACGCCGCAAACAATACAATAGCGTGATCGGCAAAGTTGTGGCCGAATTTAGCAAGGCGATCTGGGTTCCGATGGTGGGCTTGAATCGCGAATGTTATGTCGACCCAGTTCACTTCAACGAAGATGGCAATCGACGCGTAGCAGAATCGTTCTGTGAGGTGATTGTAAATTTATGAAAATAGCAATTGTGCTTGGCACGCGGCCTGAAGTGATGAAAAATTATGCGATTGTGCAGGCGCTGCGAGCAGCAGAGGTGCCATTTGTGGTGCTGCACACCAATCAACATCACGACCATTTGTTGCAAGCGGCGATTTTTGGCCAAATGGGCTATGCGCCCGACGAGGTTTTTCCTGGCGATTACAGCATTGGCGCAGCGATTGACTGGGTGCGCGAGCAAATTCGCCGCCATGCAATCGACCTCATTTTGGTCAATGGCGATACAGCGGCGGCCTTGGTTGGGGCAATTGCGGCAGTCTATTCTGATGTTGGTTTGGCCCATGTCGAGGCTGGCTTGCGCGCCTTCGATAAACGTATGTACGAAGAGCGCAACCGCATTATGGTCGATGGCGCAGCCCATTATTTGTTCTCGTATACCCAATATCAAGCAGATTATTTGGCCAAAATACCCGATTTGCGCGGGCGCATTTTCAACATTGGCAACACGACTGTCGATTTGATTCACGATTTTGGCCATGAACTTACGCCGCGCCGCAACGATCAGTATGCCTACATCACCTTGCATCGCAAAGAATTTACCGATAGCCGCGAGTTGATGGAGCGGGTTTTCAGCACAATCAACGAGCTAGCGCTCGAATTCGATGCCATGATTTTCCCGATGCATCCACGCACGCGCGCGGCGATGGAACAGTATGGCTTGAGCATGGAATTGCTGAATCGGGTGCAGGTGATCGATCCAGTTGAGCCGTTTGAGTCGTTGGCCTATGAAAAATACGCCAACATTATCATCACCGATAGCGGCTGTATTCAAGAGGAAGCCTACATTTTTGGGGTGCCGTGTGTCACCGTGCGCGACAACACCGAACGCCCAGAAACCATCGAATCGGGCGCGAATGTGGTAACTGGCTTTGAGCCTGAGGCAATTATGGCGGCGGTGCGCAACCAGCGCGCCAAAAAAGGCCAGCAATTTGCTGCGGTCTATGGCGAGCGTGGAGTTGGCCAACGCATCGTGGCCTGCTTGCAAGAGCATTTTCGCAGCTGGTCGGATTACTAAATTTTAGTAAATTTGACGCAGCGCATTACAAAATAGCGTGCTAGAATCGGCTAAAAACGCATCCCCCGTGGATGCGTTTTCGTTTATAATTGAAGTGAATTGAATTAGTCATCACTTGAGAACTTTAGGTCACTGTTTCGCCAAAGATGCCGACGCGGTGTTCCGCACTTACACGAGGTCATCAATGCGCCGAACCAAGATTGTTGCCACGCTAGGGCCTGCCTGCGACACCGAGGAAAAAATAACAGCGTTGGCATTAGCGGGAATGAATGTTGCTCGCTTAAATTTCTCCCATGGTACTCATAACGACCATTCAGAACGCATTCGGCTCTTGCGTCAAATTTCAATTAAGCTCAATCGCCCAATTGCGGTGTTGCAAGACTTGCAAGGGCCAAAAATTCGGACTGGCAAATTAGTTGATAAGCAACCAATTAAACTTACAACTGGCGAAAGCTTTGTCATTACGATTGAAAATGAAGTTGGGAAAGTTGGGCGGGTCAACACCACCTACAAAAATCTCCCCAGCGACTGTAAGCCTGGCGATCGGATTTTGCTTTCCGATGGTTTGATTGAATTGCGAGTGCAAGAGTGTAGCGCTACTGAAGTTATTACCGAAGTGGTAACTGGTGGGATGTTGCGCGAAAACCAAGGCATTAACTTGCCTGGAGTCGATGTCAGCGCCCCCGCCATGACCGAAAAAGATCGCGAAGATTTGATCTTTGGTTTGCACGAAGGAGTCGATTATGTTGCGATTTCGTTTGTGCGCCGTGCCGAAGATGTGCAATTAGTCAAGCAAGAAATTGCTGGCGCTGGCTACCACACGCCAGTTATCGCCAAAATCGAAAAGCCCGAAGCTGTCGATAATATTGAATCGATTGTGGCCGTTGCTGATGGGATCATGGTTGCTCGTGGCGACTTGGGCGTGGAAATGCCCCCAGAAGAAGTGCCATTGATTCAAAAACGGATTATTGCCGCCGCCAATCGGGTGGGAATTCCGGTAATCACCGCAACCCAGATGCTTGAATCGATGATTGTCAATCCACGGCCAACCCGGGCTGAAGCCAGCGACGTGGCGAATGCAATTCTCGACGGCACCGATGCAGTTATGTTGAGTGGCGAAACGGCAAATGGCGCGTATCCCGTTGAAGCAGTGACGATTATGGCACGAATTGCCGAAGTAACTGAGCGTGGCGCACCACCACGTGATGCTCAACAACGCAACGCCTCAGATCCACCAGAAACCTATTCGCACGCGATTAGCCATGCTGCCTGCGCGATTGCTGAATCAATCGATATTGCAGCGATTGTGGCTTTCACATCGTCGGGCTTTACCGCGCATTTGGTTGCCCGCGACCGCCCACGAGTGCCGATTATTGCTATGACCCACGAATACGATGTCTATCATCGTTTGGCCTTGCTGTGGGGCGTTGAAGCACTGCTTTGCCCATTCGTGACCCGACTTGACGATTTGAGCAACTTGGCCCGCGCGATTATGATCGAGCGCCAAGTTATCAAGCCAGGCGATTCGGTGGTAATCACTGGTGGTCACCCCTTGGCAGTGCGTGGCACAACCAACTTCCTCAAGATTCTTTCGATCTAAAAAACACGAGGCCGCTCAGGATTGAGCGGCCTCGTGCTTTAATCGCTAAGTTTAGCGCATAGCAAATGGTGCATAGACTGCATAGGTTGGGGCAACCCAACCTGGCTCGCCATAATTCCACGCTGCAATTGCTGATGATTCATAGGTATTGCCAACCATATCAAACACGCCACTCAAATACATGCGGGTTGGCGTGGCAACTAATGCATTAACCACGCCGTTGGCTGCATAGGCCTCGCGCTGCTGAACCCCGCCGCCGACGCTATTCCAAACTCCGTTCCAACGCAGGATGCCCGGGCTAACCACGCCACCAGCCACACCATTGAATGCACCAGCAACATACAAGCCATCGGCTCCCATTTCAAGGTCATTGATTGGGCCATCAATGAATCCAGCTAAAGCTGACCAGTATGAGCCATTCCAGTAGGCGATTTTATGGGCAGTTACGCCAGCAATGCTGCTAAATGTGCCAGCAATATACAAACCATCAGCGCTAGCCTCAAGCTTTTGGATGCCGCTCGTTCCAGTAAGGATGGTGTGCCATTGCGTGCCATCCCAGCGGGCTACTTGTGCGCCATCGCTAATATAGACCACGCCATTTAAAGCTTCAACCACCGTTACTTGGCTGAACGAGGCTGGCGCAGCAAAGGCTTGCCATTGGCCATTGTTCCACATCACCAAGTTAGCACTGTCTACGCCAGCAAATTGGCTAAAATCGCCAGCAACGTAGAGTTTGCCTTGGTCGCGAGCGATGCCAAAAACTGGTTGATCACTAACAGCATTCCAAGTTGCTGAAATTAAATTCGTACGATACAGCTTGGGTTTTTGCATGAGGAAAATCGTATCGCTGAACACTTCCAATTGGCGAGGTATCTCCCCATATAGAGAATCAGTGGGTTGCTCAATCATCGATTGCCAACCAGCCGCAGCATCAAAACGAATTAATGAACTGTAGCCAGTGCTCCACATTGAGCGAAAGGGCGAGTAGCCATAGATCGTTTCGCCAAGATTACTGAGGATCAGCGGTCCCCCATACAGCCCATTGGGAGTCATCGATTCCCAATGATCAGCCCGCCAGACCAGCCGATTCACACCACGATACTGACCATTAATGACTAAATCGCCCAAGGCATACATTTCGTTCTCAAACTCAACTAACGAATATTTGGGAAATTGAATCCAACTATAATGGATGTACCTAGCTTGCCCCAGTACTGTCCAATTTGTACCATTCCAATAATGGAGCGGTACATTAGCATAATTGACATGGCCTAAGGCATACAGGCCATCAGCCCGCATAAGCAGACTTTCAACCCGATTCGGAACACCATTCCCAAAGCTATTCCAGTTTGTGCCATTCCAAGCAGCAATATTATGCAGTTGCAAGTTGGTGGTTGAAGTAAATGATCCTCCGATAATCAACTGATCATCAGCAATTTGCAAATCCACAACTTGTCCAGTTACCCCACCGCCAACATCGTGCCATTGCGTGCCATCCCAGCGGACAATTCCACCTTGGCTCTGCGAATTGATTGGCTGAATTGAACCGCCAGCATACAAGCCATCAGCAGCACTCAGCAAATTGAAGGCAAGTCCATCATAGCCAGTACCAACTTCATTCCATTGGGTGCCATTCCAACGGGCAATATTTTGGTAGGCTTGGCCATCAATCACTAAAGGATAACTACCTAAATAAAGCTCATTCTGGTGACTCGCCAATACTAGATGGCTAGCGTTATTCACCACCGTGGCTAATGCAGTCCAAGTCGTGCCATCCCAATAGGCCAAGTCAATCTGTTGGCCAGCAAGGATCAAAGAGCCAGCGGCATAGAGTTTATCCTGATGACCTACGATGGATTCAACATAGCCATCAAGCGTCCCCAACCTCAGCCATTGGCGGCCATCCCAATAGATTACCCCATTTGATTGGGTACCTCTGATGTAGCGATCAACAGAGATAGAATAGAGTGTATCGTTCCAAACCAAGGGGCGTTCCAGCCCGTAATCATCAACATTATTTCCGCCAAAGCCAGCAAATTCATTGCTCCACGAGCCGCCATTGTTGGCTTCGCTTGGCTGCATGGCATGCGTTGGGCGAGGCTGGGCACTCACCAACCAACTGCAGACGGCCAAAATGCCTAGGAGGTTTGTCCAACGCCAAATAGTTCTCATCAGTAGCTCCTCTCGAGCATAAAATTAATATTGGGTGCTGACACTCGATAGGTCAACACCCACAGCAATATTAGCGGATTACCGCAGGCAAATACACATCATGCAAGACGACGCTTGGGTTATTCCAAACGTGCAGCCGCACTTGGGCGGTGGTCGTGACCGCATTAATCGGGTCGCGCACGGTATAGGTAAGGGTATCAAGCCCTGTAAATTGAGGATATGGTCGATACACAATTTGGTTGCCACTAATCACTGCTGTGCCATTGCTGGGCGTGGTTACGCTCACCAGCTGCAATGTGCTGGGCTGATCGCTCCAATCATTGGCCAGTACATTGACCGTCACTGGTTGCGGGCGATAGGTAATCGCATAATCAGGTTTGGCTTTGATTAAGGGTTCGTTGCCATATTCCCAGGCAGCAATATTATAGGATTCATACTCATTACCAACCCTGAGGAATTTCCCATGCATCAATATCCGCGTTGGGGTTGCAGCGAGGCTATAGACTACGCCAGGATGCATAGAGACTAGATTTGCTTGAACTCCACCAGCGAGACCATGCCAAGCTGCGCCATCCCAGCGCAAAATGCCATTGCTCACAATCCCGTTGGTCAAACCGCGAAAATTACCAGCGACATATAAGCCATCAGCGCCCATTTCGAGATCAGAGATTGAACCATCGATCACGCCACTTAACCCTGACCATGTACTGCCATTCCAATAGGCGATTTTAGGGGCGCTAACGCCAGCGACACTGCTAAATGTGCCAGCAATGTACACACCATCAGCGGTTGGCTCAATCTCGCTAATATTCGTCACATTGGGAGCAAGGGTCGTCCACTGCACGCCATCCCAGCGCGCGAGTTGGCTGCCATCACTGATATAGACCGAATTCCCATGAGCTTCGACGATTGCCACCTGATCAAATGCAGCAGGCGTATTCAAGGCTTGCCATTGCGTGCCATTCCATGTGACCAAGTTATGCGCCGTTACGCCATTGAATTGCTCAAATCCACCAGCGACATACAACAGATTATTGGCTTGGGCTAAACTGCTCACGTAGTTGTTACTGGCGGCGTTCCACGTATTGTTGCCAGCTTGATACAGCCGATTATCGTAAATACTGAAAAAGCTTTGTTGATACTTTTGTAGCGCTTGAGGATTACCCAAAGCTGGCTGATAGGTATACTCAACCAACGATTGCCATTGATTTTGAGGATTCAAATGGGCTAAAGTGGCCCAAGCAATATTCCAATGCATCTTGTTGGCGAGTGCATAGAGATCTTCGTTATCAGTGGTGAGAACAACACTTGGTCCCTCATTTCCACTAGAAATAAGCCCGCTTGGGGTCATTGATAGCCAGTATTCACCATCCCAACGCAAGGCCCAATCGCTCCACGTATACTGGTTGGAATTGGGAATAGCTTGCACCGCCCGGAGCGCACCAAAGGCGAACAATTCCTGATTGTAATTCAAGAGCACCGCATCGGGGTAGTGCAACCAACTTCCATTAAGACTTTCTTGTTGCATGGTCGAGAGAGTTGTCCAATGGGTTGCATCCCAACGATGCAACTGAAACTGCGCAGGATTAGGATAATTGAGTGATTTGCTGAGCGCATACACCTGATCATCCACGAGCGCAAGATTGTGTGTAGCGCTGACAATCCCCGTGCCAAAGGTATTCCAAGTTGTGCCATTCCAGGCGGCAATATTATGCACAGCTGGCTGGAGGGTTGAAGTAAATTGGCCACTTACATAGATTTGGCTATTGGCCCATTCCAGATCCATCACCAACCCGCGCAAGCCGCCACCAACACGTTGCCACTGGCTGCCATTCCAATGGATTAAGCTTGTACCTTGACCATTCAAGCCAAAAGCACCACCCAAATACAGGCCGTTGGGTGTTGAGAGCAGACTAAAGACAATCCCTTCAATTCCTTCGGCAGCATCATGCCACTGCGTTCCATCCCAACGGGCCAATAAACTGATTGCTTGGCCATCAATAACTAAGTTGCCACCACCAACATAGAGCTGATTCTCGTGACTCACTAAATTTAAAAAGGTATTATTATTAAATTGATAAGGTAGCGCAGTCCATAGATTGCCATCCCAATAGGCAATGTTGAAGTGCTTGCCATCAAGGCTAAATTTCCCAGCAGCGTACAGCTTATTTTGGTGTACGACCACTGAATCAACCAAACCCGTTAATCCATCAATTTTCAACCATTGTTGACCGTTCCAGTAGCCAACGCCTGCATCACTGGCGCTATAGGCAAGCGAGAGAATGTTTGCATACAACGTGCCATTCCATTCAATCGGGCGGCCCGGAATATAGCCATAATTGGTTTTCAAGGACGAGGCAAAGGCCGCACTCCACGTGCCAGGATTATGTGGTTGTTGCGGCTCAACGGCGGCAACTGGGGCAATTGGTTGGTGGATCAATCCTAAGATTAACCCAACTATGGTAAAGAAGATGGTAATTTTGGAAAGTTTCGACATCCAATTCTCTCCTTGGGTCTCTATTGAGCGGCAAGCAACGTGTACTTACCGCCCGATCTCAATTAATTATTTGCTGGTATAGGGCAAGAACAACTGATAGCGGGCGCTATTGACGGTAATCGTCCCCTCGGTCACACCACCATGGCTATCATCCACGCGATAGCTGATGGTGGCGGTAAACGGCGTGTTGTTTGGCGCACGATAGCGCAATTGATTACCAATTATGTCGACTTCACCAACCGTAGCACTCGCCTGGTTGATCGTTAACGCATCGCCATTTAAATCGCTGGCCTGGGCCAAGGCATCGATCAGGGTTGTGCTATGCGGCGCAAGCGTCAGCGTCAGCGGGGCAACCGTCGGTGCATGATTCAAGACATCAATTAATACAATGCCCAATGCTACCGTGCCACGGGTTACATTGCGCACCGTATACTGCACGGAGACGATACCTTGAAAGTTGGCATCTGGCAGATAGTGCACTTGGTTGCCGCTGATCGTGGCCGTGCCATAGGCTGGTCTGTTGACTGCGACCAGTTGCAACGGCTCGTTATTGACCGCCCAATCATTGGCTAGCACATCCACCATAACCGCATGTGGACGATAGGTAGTGGCGTTGTCATTCACCGCAACCACACTTGCATTGGTACTAAATAGCTTAATCCGCGCGGTTTGTTGGCCGCCATGACCATCACTGACGGTATAGGTCAGCGTATCGGTAAAAACCTGCTGTTGCTGCGGGGGAAGATAGCGCAATCTATCAGCGTCAATCTGCACAGTACCGCTCACAGCACTGGCTTGAGTGATCGTCAACTCATCACCATTTAAGTCAACCAACCCATTCAGGGGGAAAAAGATCGTTTCGGCAAATGGCTGCACCTGCCGCTCTTTGTCGGCAATCAAGGGAAAGTGATTCCAAACATGCACCCGCACCTGCGCAGTCGTCGTGACAGCATGCAGCGGGTCGCGCACGGTGTAGGTGAGGGTATCGGTGCCTTGGAATTGGCTGGCAGGGGTATAAACCAGCTGCGTGCCGCTGATCACCGCCGTGCCGTTGCTTGATGGGGCAACGCTCAGCAGTTGCAATTGGCTCGGCTGATCGCTCCAATCATTGGCCAGCACATTGACCGTGACCGGCTGTGGCCGATAGGTGATCGCATAATCAGTTTTGGCACGAATCAAGGGTTCGTTGCCATACTCCCACGCCGCAATCAAACTTGATTCATATTGATTGCCAACCTGCTTGAATGTGCCATACAGCAGCATGCGGGTTGGAGTTGCAGCAAGCTGCGCAACATAGCCCGCTTGAACACCGCCATTAAGCCCATGCCATGCTGTTCCATCCCAACGCAGAATGCCGGGGCTGACAATGCCATTGGTTAGGCCAGCAAAAGTACCAGCCACATATAGCCCATCAGCACCCATTTCCAGGTCATTGATTGCACCATTGATCACGCCGCTTAATCCCGACCATGTACTGCCATTCCAATAGGCGATTTTAGCAGCGCTGACTCCGGCCACGCTGCTAAATGTGCCAGCGATGTACACACCATCGGCGGTTGGCTCAATGGAGGTAATGCTATTCACAGCACTTGCAAGCATCTGCCACTGCGCGCCATCCCAACGGGCGAGTTGCGTACCATCGCTGATATACACAGCATTGGCATCGGCTTCAACCACAGTTACCGCATTGAAGGTAGCAGGCGTATCCAAGGCTTGCCATTGGCTGCCATTCCATGTAACCAAATTATGCGCCGTTAGGCCATTGAATTGCTCAAAATCGCCAGCGACATACAACAGGTTATTGGCTTGGGCCAAACTATAAACAAACGTATTAATTGGGCTGACCGGATTCCAAGCAGTATTGGCCGTCTGGAACAGTTGCCGATTTGAAACCCCGAAAAAAGTTTGCTGATACTTCTCAAGGTCTTCAAAAGGACTAGTTGGTGTTTCATTTGAGAAGTCAATTAGCGATTGCCATTGATTTTGGGCATTCAAATGAGCCAACTTCGCTGCGCCATTGCCCCAATGCATTTGGTTCGATGCAGCATACAAATCTTCGCCAGCGGTTGCCAGCGCGACCCGACTTGTCACTGCAAGGCCAGTAGGAGTCATTGATTGCCAATGAGTATCGTTCCAAACCATCGCCGCATCGCCCCAAGCAAAGCTTGATGCTGTCCCATTCATGAACGACATTGGGCCAAACGCCAATACCTGTTGCTGGTAATTAACCAGAACTGCATCGGGATAATGGACTAGTGAAGTATTCCAGGCGCGCATATTTGCGAGGGTCGTCCACTGGTTGGTATCCCAGCGCTGTAAATGAAAATGCGGAGAGCCTTGATAATTCGATGATTTACTGAGAGCATATAGCTCGCCATCAACCATGACAACACTATGAGTTGGTTGATTAATCCCCGTACCAAATGTATCCCAGCTTGTGCCATCCCAAGCGGCCACATTCTTCAGCGTTGGCTCAAGCGTCGAGGTGAATTCGCCGCTCACATACAGTTGATTATTGGCCCATTCCAAATCGAGCACCAATCCGCGCAAGCCGCCACCAACACGTTGCCACTGGCTGCCATTCCAATGAATTAAGCCAGTATTTTGGCCATGCAGGCCAAAGACACCACCCAAATACAAGCCATCAGGGGTTGAGAGCACACTAAAAGGCGCACCTTGCACACCAACAGCAGCAGCATGCCATTGCGTTCCATCCCAGCGGGCCAACGAGCCATAGGTTTGACCATCAATCAGCAAGTTTGAACCGCCCACATACAGCTGATCGTCGTGCACAACCATATTCAAGAAGGTATTTTGGTTAAATTGATAGGGCAAGGCCGTCCATACAGTGCCATTCCAATAGGCCATGCGGATCGTTTTCCCGCCAAGGTTGAAATTTCCAGCAACATACAGCCGACCCTGATAGCCGACCAAGGAATCAGCCAAACCGTTTAAACCATCAAGCTTTAACCATTGTTCACCACTCCAAGCAGCAACACCCACTTGTAAGCTATTGAGATCAAAAAATGCAGAATAGAGGGTGTTATTCCATTCAATTGGGCGAACAGGAATAAGGCCAGCTTGTTCTTTAAACGGCCCAGCAAAGGCTGAACTCCACGAACCAGCACTGCTTGGTTGTTGCGGTTCTAACGCAGCAACAGTCGCTGCTGGTTGTTGAATCATGCTCACACCAAGCACGATTAGCATGAACAGACTCGCAATTTTTGATCGCTTCAACATACAAATTCCTCTCAACGAATCGAGCGCCAATCATTGAGTAATTGGCGCTCGATCAGGTTATTTGCTGATATAGGGCAAAAATAGACGCTGGTAGGTTCCACTTTGACTTTGGACTACAATCGTTGCCACGCTTGAACCACCATAACCATCAAACACGTTATAGGTGATTGTCGCCGTAAATGGATAGTAGATCGGCGCAGTATAGTGCAGTTGGAAATAATCCATCGTAAATGTTCCTTCTGTTGCACTAACATGGGAAATGCCCAATGCATCACCGTTCAGGTCAATGATATTCGCATAGGTGTCGAAGATCCTTGTACTACCTGGTTGCATGGTGATGGTTATCGGAGCTACGGTTGGCACATGATTTTGCACCTCGATCGTCAGTGTGCCCGTTGCTGTTACACCACTGGTTGTACTCCGCGCCGTATAGTTGATCAGTGCCGTTCCTTGGAAGGTGGTTGCTGGCATATACTGCACTTGATTGCCGCTAATCGTGGCCGTACCAGGGTTAGCAGTACTCACCTGAATAACTTGTAGCGGCTCGTTATGTAGCGACCAATCATTGGCCAACACATCCACACTCACCGCATGTGGGCGATAGGTACGTGCCTGATCGGCACTAGTCACCACTGCTGTATCGTAACTGCGCAGCTTAATCCGTACTGTTCGCAGCCAGCCATGGCCATCACTGACGGTATAGGTCACCACATCGCTAAAATGCTGTTGATTTGGCGGCGTATAGCGCAATTGATTATTAACAATCGCCACCGTGCCACTGACCACACTCGCTTGCGTGATCGTCAAACTATCGCCATTCGCATCGACGAGGTTTGCCAACGGATCAAGCAGCGTTGTGGTAAATGGTGGCACTTGACGCTCTTGATCCACCAGAGTTGGGAAGTGGTTCCAAACATGGACCCGCACCTGCGCCTGCGTCGTGACCGCATGGATCGGGTCTCGCACGGTGTAGGTAAAGGTATCGGTGCCTTGGAATTGGGCAACAGGCGTATAAACAATGCTAGATCCGTTGATCGCCGCTGTGCCATGGCTGGGCGTGGTCACACTTACCAATTGCAATTGGCTGGGCTGATCGCTCCAATCGTTGGCTAGCACATTAATTGTCACTGGTTGCGGGCGATAGGTAATCGCATAATCGGCTTTGGCCTTGATTAAAGGTTCGTTGCCATACTCCCACGCGGCAATCATAGCTGACTCGTATTGATTGCCAACCCTGATGAAGTTACCATACATCAGCATGCGGGTTGGGGTTGCAGCGAGGCTATAGACTACGCCAGGATGGGTAGACACTACATTAGCTTGAACCCCACCAGCAAGACCATGCCATGCGCTGCCATCCCAGCGCAGAATACCACCGCTCACAATCCCATTGGTTATCCCACGGAAACTGCCAGCCACATATAGCCCATCAGCCCCCATTTCGAGATCGTAGATCGCGCCATCGACCACACCACTTAAACCCGACCATGTGCTGCCATTCCAATAGGCGATTTTCGGGGCCGTCACCCCAGCCACACTGCTAAATGTACCAGCGATGTACACGCCGTTGGCAGTTGGCTCAATCTCGCCAATATTCACCACATTCGTAGCCAAGGTTGTCCACTGCACACCATCCCAACGGGCAATTTGGAAGCCATCGCTGATATAGACCGTGTTCCCATGGGCTTCGACGATCACAACTTTATCAAAGCTCGCAGGTGTATTCAAGGCTTGCCATTGCGTACCATCCCATGTCACAAGGTTGCGCGCCGTTACCCCATTAAATTGCTCGAAATCGCCAGCCACATACAACAGATTATTGGCTTGCGCCAGCGAATGAACTGTCGCCGTGACAACTTGCGTCCAGGTATTGTTGCCAGCTTGATACAGCGTAGATTGGTAGAGACCAAAAAAGGTTTGCTGATACTTCTGGAGCGCCTCAACATTATAAAGATTTGTTTGGTAGGTATACGCAATCAACGATTGCCATTGATTATTGGCATTCAAATGCGCTAAGGTCGATGAGGCTGTGCCCCAATACATTCCTCGGGAAGCAGCATAGAGATCTTCATCAACCGTGGTTAAGACTACTTTTTCTGAGCTTATTCCATTGATGGTCATCGATTCCCAATGATCATCTACCCAACGCAAAGCCACTTCACCCCTGATAGATTGGTTGGAATTAGGGATAGAATGCCGCAAAATCAGCGGGCCAAAGGCCAGTAATTCTTGGTTGTAATTCAACAGCACCGCATCAGGGTAGCGAGGCCAATTATAATTATTTGGTGCTGGATACAGCATTGATATAGCTGTCCATTGAGTTGTATCCCAACGCAGCAAGTGAAAATTACTTGATGTGCTCAGCGCATATAATTCGCCATCGACCATCGCCAAATTATGAGTTGGGTTACTAATTCCATTCCCAATACTATCCCAACTACTGCCATTCCACGTTGCTACATTTTTGATTGATGGTTGGAGCGTCGAGGTAAATTGTCCGCTGATATAGAGTTGGTTATTGAAGTCTTTCAGATCAAAGACCAAGCCATAGAAACCTTCGCCAATGAGCGAAGCCTGTGTGCTCGTTACCCGCAACACACCGCTTCTTTTGCCATCAATCGCAAAGACACCATGGAGATAGAGACCATCGGGTCGCGATAGATACCCAAGCACCCAACCTTGCATCTGCTCCAAAGCCGAATACCACGTGCTGCCATCCCAACGGGCGAGAATTCCATAGGCTTGGCCATCAATCACGATTTTGCTGCCACCAAGATAGAGCTGATTCTCGTGGCTGGCTAAAAGTAAGTAGCTATCATTATTAAGCCGATATGGCAAGGCTGTCCACAGGTTGCCATCCCAATAGGCAATGTTAACATCTTTGCCGCCAAGCTTCAATTGACCAGCAGCATACAGCTTATTTTGATGCACCGTTAGCGAATGAACGAAACCATCAAGGCCCTCAAGTTTGAACCACTGCTGACCATTCCAATAGCCAACCCCACTCCCAGTGGAGTTATAGGAATTCGAAACAATATCTGCATAGAGCATGCCATTCCATTCAATCGGGCGGCCTGGCATATAGGCTACAGAGATCCTTGATGGTGAGGCAAAGGCTTGGCTCCATGTGCCAGGGCTACTTGGTTGTTGCGGTTCGACGGCAGCAACAGGCGCAGCTGGTTGTTGGATCATGCTCAGGCTGAGCACGATCAGTATGAACAGGCTGACGATTTTTTTGAGTTTCGACATCCAATTCTCTCCTTGGGTTTATGTTGAGCGATAAGTATGCTTTGCTTGCCGCTCGAACTGGTTATTTGTTGGTATAGGGCAAATAGAGTTGATAGGTTCCGCTGTGCACGACAGCTGATTGTTATAGCTCGCTAGTGTCGCTGATATGCTATACGAAATCTGATTGGGCATCGCTGTCCATGTTGCGCCATCCCAATAGGCCATAGTGATTGGCATGCCAGCTAAATTCAGCTTGCCATAGGCGTAGAGCTTATTTTGATGCCAAGTGATCGCAATCACTCGGCCTTCGAGGTTGCCGATTTGCAGCCATTGCTTACCCTTCCACTCAGCTACACCATCGTGATACATGCCTGAATACAGGGTGTTATTCCATTCGATTGGGCGCAACGGAAAATCATTCAACTCGGAGCGCTCATAGACCGCAAATTCATCGCTCCAAGTGCCTTCAATCTGTGGTTGATTGGTTATCTGAAGAAGCTGAGGCTGTTGGGCGGTTGCCGCTGGCACAATACTGCTTAATCCTAAGCATAAGCCAACGATAAAACGCTTCAACTTCATCTCCATCTCCATCTCCATTAACTGTATAAAAGCATCTGCTAGCGACTTGGTTTGGCCCAATAGACTAAACCAGCACTCCGCTACTTAAGTTCAATGTGCGAGCGGCACAATTCAAAGAGATTATGCTTTAAGGGGAAATCTCTCCTGATCAAGCATACCAACTTCGGTATCTAGGAGCAATGGGTCAAAGGGTGTATCAGGGGGCTAGGGTTAGCCCAATCTATGGGTGAGTTTGGGTGAAGCATGGCGCTGCAAATTCAAAAGAAACCGCTATAATAAGGGCAGCTTTAAAGTGCTGTTGATTGTTGCGTCCCGAGAGCAAGCTCGAAGCAAGCACAAAATCACAACCGTTGAGGAATTAATACATGACAGATTCGCTCTTTGATGCAGAACGTGATCCGTTTGCCGATATGCGCAACGCTTTAGAAACTGCGCAACGTGAACGGAAAAATATTTTAGTCGAGCTTGGTGGCGATTGGTGTATTTGGTGTCATCGCTTAGATGCGTTTATCAAGGCCCATCCCCAATTGCGCTATTTGCGCGACATCCATTATGTTGCGGTCAAAGTTTTGGTTGGTGATGATGAGCAGAAAAATAAAACCTTTTTAGAACATTTGCCTGGCTTCGATGGCGTACCGCATATTTTTATCTACAATAGTCGCGGCCAATTGTTGTGCTCGCAAGATACCAGCGTTTTAGAAGAAGGCGAGAGCTACCATTTTGGGCGCGTCCGCGAGTTTTTGAGCCGTTGGTCGGAGCCGCGGCTGACACCCTACGATGCCTTGGATACCGACGAACTCAAACGCTTGGTCGAACACTATTATTTTGCTGAAACTGCCAATCGTATCACCCCAAGCGCCTAAACAAGCCCTATTTAATTGACGAATGCGAGGGCTTGTTCTACCATGCGCCGCGCAAAGGAGTTTATATGCGTGTGTTGATCCTTGGGGCAAGCGGCCAACTTGGCAGCGAGCTGACCAAAACGTTTGCCGACCATCAGTTATTAGTCCCCAGCCACCAAGAACTTGATTTAAGCCAACCAGCCGCGCGCGCGGCGATTAATCAGCTTGCACCAGATTTGGTGTTGTTGCCAGCAGCCTTTACCAATGTCGATGGCTGTGCGCTTGATCCTGCGCGGGCCTTTCGTGAAAATACGCTGGGGCCAAAATATGCAGCTCTTGCCTGCCGCGATCGCGATATTCCGCTGGTGTATGTCAGTACCAACGAGGTATTTAGTGGCAATAGCCAACAAGCCTATAGCGAATACGATCAGCCAGCGCCAATTAATGCCTATGGTCGCTCAAAATGGGGCGGCGAACAGGCAGTCTTGCAGCATGCGCCAAATGTTTTTATCACGCGGGTTGCTTGGTTGTTTGGCGGCCAACGCAACTTTGTGCGCACCATTGCCCGTTTAGGCCGCGAGCGCCTGCAAACTGGCGAACCATTGCGCGTCGTGACCGATGAAGTTGGCACACCAACCCATGCCGCCGAGGCCGCGTGGGCAATTCGCCAATTGGTCGATAGCAATATTCCTGGGATTTATCACGTTGTCAACGAGGGTGCTTGTTCGCGCCATGAACTGGCATGCGCCGTTTTGGCAGCAGCAGGCATCGACCTACCAGTTGAGCCAATTAGCTCAGCAGAATTTAGTCGCCCAAGCAGCCCGCCGCCCTTTTCTGCGCTCAGCAATAACGCAGCGGCAGCCATGGGCATTCGTTTGCGGCGCTGGCAAGCAGCAGTCATTGCCGCAGTTGCTGCCATCGACGAGCCAACCCAATGAGCCATGGTATCGACATTCTGATTCCCAATTATAACGGCGCGCAGCTATTAGCAGCCTGCCTCGATAGCTTGCGCCAACAAACCCGCAACGATTTTCTGATCACGGTGATCGATGATGCCTCGCCAGATGGCAGTGTTCCGGCGTTGCAGGCGGCCTATCCTGAGGTTAACTGGCTGATTCAGCCGAGCAACCAAGGCTTTGTCGCCGCAGTCAATCGTGGGTTTCAGGCCACCAATGCGCCGTGGGTCATTTTGCTCAACAACGATACCGAAGTTGGGCCAAATTTTGTTGCTGCATTAATTGATACGCTTGAGCGTTTTCCGGCCTATGATTTTGCCGCCGCCAAAATGTTGCTCTACAGCCAACCAGATCATTTGCACACCACAGGCGATGGCTACGATTGGAATGGCGTGCCATGGAGTCGTGGGGTTTGGCAGCCAGATCATGGCCAATATGATGCAATCAGCGAGGTTTTTGGCCCATGCGCCGGCGCAGCAGCCTACAAACGGGCCAGTTTGCAACAACTTGTCGATACCGCTGGCAACTTGCTTGACCCTTTGTTGGTGATGTATTGCGAGGATGTCGATCTCAATTTACGTGCTCGGCGGGCTGGAATGCGCACGCTGTTTGTGCCGCAAGCTCGCGTCTTGCACCACCTTAGCGCAACTGGTGGTGGAGTGCGAGCCAGCTATTATTGTGGTCGAAATTTTATTCTGCTTTGGCTGCGGCATATGCCAATTCAAGCCTGGCCGCATGCCTTGCCAGCTTTTCTATGGTCACAACTCACAATTTTTGGGCAAGCACTCCGCCACTGGAGGGGAGAGGCCGCCCGCGCTCGCTTACGTGGACAATGGGCTGGGTTGCGGCTCATTCCTCGCATTTGGCGTGAACGAAAGCTAGCCACAGCAGAAGCACAGCGGCTGCTTGCTTGGCTTGGACGATAGGAGTCCCCATGGCCCCGTATCTTTCGGTGGTAATTCCGGCCTATAACGAAGCCCGCCGACTACCGCAAACCCTTCCTGTAGTCTTGCAATTTCTCAACGCCCAACCATGGTCATGGGAGTTATTGGTGGTTGATGATGGTAGTAGCGATCAAACCGTGGCGGTTGCTGAAGCGGCATGCAGCGCGTATGCTCAAGCTCGGGTTATTCAAAATCCGCATCGCGGCAAAGGCTACACCGTGCGCACTGGCATGACCCAAGCGAGCGGCGAGTATGTGCTCTTTTCCGATGCAGATTTGGCAGTGCCCATGAACGAATGGCCCAAGCTCGAAGCCAAGCTGCAACAACAGTATGATATTGTGATTGCCTCACGCGAGGGCGCAGGAGCCAGCCGCATCGACGAGCCATTTATGCGGCATGTGATGGGGCGGGTTTTCAACTTGATTGTGCGGGTTTTGGGCATTGGCAAATTTCAAGATACCCAATGTGGCTTTAAGGTCTTCAGCCGCGAGGCCTCGCACGATGTCTTTGGCCGCATGCGCTTGTATGACGATACGACCGAAGCGCCCAAAGGTGCAGCCGTTACCGCCTTTGATGTTGAGGTGTTGTATTTGGCCTTGCGCCGTGGCTATAAAATTGCCGAAGTGCCCGTCACATGGCGTTATGGCGAGGAAACCAAGGTCGATAATATTCGCGATTCATGGCGCAACCTGCGCGATGTGATCAAAGTTCGCTGGAATGCACTCTCTGGCCAATATCGCGATGTGAAAAATAAGAACATAGAGCATAGAGCATAGAAGCGAGGGATCGGGGATTGGAGATCGGGGATCGGGAGCTAAACCGTTAACGCAGAGGCGCAGAGCTTTGGTATTGGGAGCTACTCTCACCTAAAAAGCTCTGCGCCTCTGCGTTAAATAATCTCTTAGCCCAATTTCGCGGCCTTCGCGGTTAAATCTAAATCAAAGCCGAGAAGCATACTGCATTCTGCACACAATTCATCCTTCATCCCTTCTGCGTTAAATAATCTCATTCTTAGTGTAACTTCGCGCTCTTCGCGGTTAAAACCTAGCTCGAAGCCGAGAAGCATACCCCATTCTATACTCAATTCATCCCTCATCCCTCATACTTCATCCTTTTCTCCTAGCCAATCGTCGTCGTGCGTTCCGGCTCTGGCAAGCGCACCGTAATAAAGAAGGCTGGCAAGAGCAGGCCAATCGCCGCAATCATTGCCCAAGTTGGCGAGGTCAAGTCGGCTAGGCTGCCAATAATTGGGTAGAGCACGCCCGAGGTTCCCCAGGCAAAGCCCATCATCATGGCGCTTGCGGTCGCAATATGCTGCGGCGCATATTCTTGGGCGGTCACAATCGAAACTGGAATATTCGCCATCACCATGGCTCCAACCACCGCCGTCAAGGGGTAATACCACCAATCCAACGGCGATGACAAGACTAAGCCAATAAAGAGTGGAATCGTGCTCAGAATGCTTGAACGCAACACCACCGTGCGCCCAATGCGATCGGAAATTCGCCCGCCAACGATGCCACCAACCGCCGAAGCAATGTTAAATACCGCCAAAGTTGGGCCAACGTGAGCATCAGCCAGCGCCTGATCATAGCGATCGCGCAGCATAAAGCCCAACAAACTGCTATACGAAACACTCGAAAGCGAACGCAACACACTCATAAACCAAAGCCAACGCAATGGCCCTTGAAACACGCTAATATAATCGCGCAACGTTTTTGGTTGGCTGCGATTTTGCGCCGCCGAAGGAATGATTAAAAAGGTCACGATGCCAATCAGAATGCCAGCTGGCAGCAAATACGGCAAGCTATTTAAATCAAACTGGGCCACAATCAAGGGGCCAAAGGCCATGCCCAACGTGCCGCCAGCAGAAAAGATTGATACAAACAAACCACGTTGATTAGGGTTCGCACCCATAGCGATGTAGGCCGCGCCAGCAGGGTGAAAAATTGCGCTACCCAAACCACCAAGCATAATCAACGCGCCCAGCATAAAAAAGTTGGGCATATAGCCAATTAATGTCAGGCCAAGCGCCGTCAGCACCGGGCCAAACGCCGCCAACCAGCGCCGATCAACATAATCGCCAACTGCGCCAAGCAATGGCTGAAGCATCGAGCCAGCAAATGATAAAATCGCCACCAAAATCCCAGTTTGGCCAATCGTCACCTGATAGGTATCGCTAATGCTTGGGAGCAATGGTGAAAGCAATGAAGTCCACATATCATTCATGGCGTGTGAAAACGTCATCATCACCATGACCGAAAGGCCTGTCAGAGCGACAGCCTGCCCACTTGTCCGCGTTGCCATTGCAGCCTCCAAAGCGCCTATGAAATTTCCCGCATATGAGGATAAGTATAGAGCAGATCACGATTTTTCCATCAGGCTTTGGAAGTGATTGAGCATGAAAAGCTGTAATAATTCATTGGATGAGTAATAATGTTCCCTCACCCCCCAGCCCCCTCTCCCACTGAACGCGGGCGAGGGGGAGTCGACCATCATTTACCGCGCATTGCGGCACAACCACCATGAAAAAGCTCCTCGCCCACGCGGCGGGAGAGGATTGGGGTGAGGGAAGCTAATTTACAACAACGTAAAATTGCGCTCGTCAGCAAACATCACCACAATGGGCGTGTTGGCTGGCGGCGGCGCTGTATTGCGCAAATCGTTGCGAATAGCACTTTGGGTTTTGGTTATGCCTACGCCATGGGGTGAAACAAAATAATACTTAACTTCTAAATTCCAATCGCCATCACCATCTTTTTCAGCACTGGCGTTGATAATCTGCCCAGGCAGCATTTGGCCTCGCGCACGTAAGGCTTTGGTCAAACGCCATGGCCGAATCACAAAGAAGATCAACGCTAGCCCGCCAAACAAGCTAAACATCACTGCAAACGCCAGCTGGATTAGCACATTATTCCAATTAACCAGCGCGCTTAATTTGGAAACCGCTGGATTGGCAGGGTCATAGCGAACTATCACCGTAGCACCTTCGCTCAACGTGTTATAGGTTTCTTGATTAATGATATGGCTTGATTCAACGGTGCGACTATCGCCATTGATTGGCGCATCAAAGCGATAATCGACAAAATAGCTCGTATCATCGCCATGATCCTCGACCCGAAGCTTGGTGATGGTTGCTTGGGTATCATCACCATTGATTAATGCTTGGGTAGCGCCAATATCGCGCAGCAAAAAGCCCAATGCGATACAGCCAACCAGCAAAAATGGAATACTAAATAGCAACATAAAGCCAACAAATGTACCGCTACCATAGGGTTTTTGGCGCGTAACAACAGCTGCATTCTTGGGATTAAGTAAAAATGGTTGCATAGACTATCCTTTGAGCATTACAACATCAAACTCGGTTAATCGTTATACACGATGAGTATCAAGGTTTTGTTAAGCAGCTGAGCGTAGTACAATGAGCACGAATACGTGGAGGATGCGATGTACAACCTGACAATTGCTCATCTTTACCCTGAACAGATGAATATTTATGGTGATCGTGGCAATATTATCACCTTACGCCAGCGCTGTGCATGGCGCGATATTACAACAACCCTGATTCCGGTGATGCCTGGCAGCAACATCGATTGGCAAAATGTCGATTTGGCATTTTTTGGCGGTGGCCAAGATAGTGGCCAAGCGTTAATCGCTGCTGATTTTGTTGAGCAGCAAGCAGAGCCATTGCGCCGCGCCGCCGAAACTGGCATGGTGCTGTTGGCAATTTGCGGTGGCTATCAGCTACTCGGCCATTATTTTCTGACCCACACTGGCGAGAAATTACCAGGCATCGGTTTGTTGGATGTGCACACCGTGGGCAGCACCCAACGCCTGATTGGCAATTTGCTGATCGAGGCTAATTGGGGCACTGGCAGCCAAACCCTCGTTGGCTTCGAAAACCATAGCGGCGGCACGTTCCTTGGATCGGGGGTTAAGCCCTTGGGCAAGGTGCTGGCTGGTCATGGCAACAACGGCAAAGATGGCAGCGAAGGCGCTGTTTGGCAAAATGTGATTGGCTGCTATATGCATGGCTCATTGCTGCCCAAAAACCCACATTTCGCCGACCATCTGCTTGAGCTAGCGCTCCAACGCCGCTATGGCTCCAATGCCACCCTCAAGCCGCTTGATGATCAATTGGAACTAGCCGCCCACAACACCATGCTCGAACGCCTCAAAGGCTAGATAAAGGATTTGCATGCAACATTTTTATAATAGCGAGCTAGGCCAGATTCTCGCACTCGATCCCAACCAAACCTATGCTTCGATTCCCGTAGTTTGTGCCATGCTGGAGATTCCGCATGCGCCGCAACTCAAACGCATTAAAGCTCATGCCACCTTGGCCGATGGCTTACGGCAACTGCGCGTGCCAAATCTCGATGGCGAGGATGAGCGCCAGCCATGTTTGCGGATCGATCTGATTCCCTTGTGGGTGGCAGGGCTTGATCCCAAAAGCGTGAGTGCTGAGGCAGCGCCAGTTGTTCAAGCTTTGAGCAACGAAATGGCCTCGGTGCTGTGGCAGAGCTTTCGCCCGCAAGGCTTTGAAACCAACGACCAACTATTGCCCAACCGTTGGGAGCAAACCCAAGCAGAAGTGGCCTATCGTGGGGCATTGGCCGTTGCCAACCTGACCCGTGAGCAGATGTTGCTTGAGCGCCAGCTCAGCGCCGATGTTGAGGCCCGCGAAATGGGCGGCATGAGTGCCGAAATTGAGGCCAACGCCGTGTTATTGGCCCGAACGGTGCGGCGGGTAGCTCAAGTGGTGGGCGAACGCTCGCGGCGCAACGAATATCCGGCGATTTTCGATGGCTTGTATCGCCAATGGGGCATTACAACCTACCGCCGCATGCCGCAAGCACGGCTCAACGAAGCCTTGGCCTGGCTCGAACGCTGGTATGGCGATGCACTCGGCGAACCAGAACCAATGCCAGATATTTAAAAGGATGAAGGATGAGGGATGAAGGATGAAGATTCACAGAACAAAGAACAAATCAAAAGCCAAAAGAGTAGCTTTAAACGCAGAGGCACAGAGAACCGAATTATGAGGGATGAAGGATGAAGATTCACAGAACAGAGAACAAATCAAAAGCCAAAAGAGTAGCTTTAAACGCAGAGGTGTAGAAGTGACCGAAGGATGAAATAGGGGCGAGGGGTCAGGATTCAGGGGCTAGGTGTACTGATACATTGGATTGGCAACGAGGATCATGCCCTCACCCCCCGCCCCCCTCTCCCACTGAACGCGGGCGAGGGGGAGTCGAGTCAATCATCGTTTAACGACACATTTCGACAGAACTACGGGGTAAAAGCCCCGCGCCACGGGAGAGGGGTTGGGCAGGCGGTGGTTAACGTCATGCACCAGTACAGCTAGGCTATGGGCCGATGGCTTCATCCCTCATCCCTCATCCCTAACTTCTCTCTGCGCCTCTGCGTTAAATTGTTGCCTTTTATGCTCTCCGTTCTTTTGCCTTTTGCCTTTTGATTTTCATCCCTCATAATTCATAATTCATCCTTCTTCTATGTTCTATGTTCTATGCTCTATGTTCTCGAATTAGCCCAAAATCCCGCCGACAAGGCTGCCGCCATCCATGGTCATCACTGTGCCGGTAGTAAAGGCGGCGGCATCACTGGCCAGATACAAGGCAGCGGCGGCAACTTCGTCGACCGTGCCAATTCGGCCTAGTGGTGTGCCAGCCACAATTTTCTGATTCAGATCTTCGTTATCCCACAGCGCTGAGCTAAATTTGGTTTTGATCAAGCCTGGGGCCAAGGCATTAACCCGAATATTAAAGGGGCCGAGTTCTTGGGCTAGCTGCTTGGTTAGGGCAATCACGGCAGCCTTGGAGATGCTGTAGATGCCCATCGCCGTGGCTGGTTGCAAGCCTGCTACCGAAGCAACATTGATAATCGAGCCGCCACCTTGGGCCTGCATGGCCTCAGCCGCCGCTTGGATCAGCCAAAAATAGCCTTTAACATTGACCTCGTAGGTTTTATCCCATTGGGCAGCATCGGAGTTGAGCAACGGGCCGAAATGCGGATTGGTGGCGGCATTATTGACCACAATATCAATGCGTCCCCATTCGGCCAAGGTTTGGGCGACCACCGCTTGCACTTGCTCGCGCTTGCCAGTGTGGCAGGCCAAGGCCAAGGCCGTGCCACCAGCTTGATTGATGCTATCGGCGACGGTTTGCAGGCTTTCTAATTTGCGCGCACAAACGACAACCTTCGCTCCTGCTCGGGCAAACTGTTGGGCAATTGCCTCGCCAATACCCCGTGATGCACCAGTTACGATTGCCACCTTGCCACTTAAATCGAATGTCGTCATTGGCATTACTCCTAGTTCAAGGGCGATGCTGCTCTGGCCGAAACAGCTGCTGATCGCCTTGGCTCATCCACGTCTATCTTAGCAAAGATTCGGATTTTCGGCAGCAAATTGATCAAGTTGCTGCTCGCGGGCATCGGCCAGCAGCGTTTTATAGGCTGGGCCTGGCTTAATGCCTTGGGCTTGCAAATCGCGGCCCGTTAGTTGGCTAACAATTGGGCGTAAATAGTGCAAGTAATAGCCAATTTGCTGTTGAATGAAGGGCGTTTGAGCACTCGCCCAAACCTGCAAAACCAACGGCTCAAACACGCTAAGCAAGCGATCAAGCTTGCCTGCTGACAGCTTAGGGTTTAGCAGCGAAGCAGCAGTATTCGCTAACGTATGCCATTGTTCAACTGCTTGGCGAATGGGCTTGGGCAGGCCAAAGCGTTTGGTTTGGGCTTGGGCTGCGCTTGGTGCAAGTTGGCTCATCAACAACAACCAGCAAATCGCCAATTGATCGTTAGGCAAATGGATAAGCAATGTTTGGGCTTGTTGATTGAAGGCTTGTGGCCAAGAACAGCCAAATAGTTGCTGCAGCACACCCCATTCATCAGCCAAGCTTAACGCTTTGAACACACTTGGCTCGCTTAATAGCAAACCCAATTCATTCCACAAACGAGCGGGCGTGGTCTGATCAAGCCATGGCAAACCTTGCTGCAACCACTCGGCGGTGGATGGCTCAAGCCTAAATGCTAAGCGCGCTGCAAAGCGCAAGGCGCGCAAGATGCGGGTTGGGTCATCGATAAAACTCCGCTCATGCAACACCCGAATCAAACCACGCTCAAGATCAGCCAAACCATTGTGCGGATCAATGATGCTGGTCGGCTGATTGGCAAGCTGCAAGGCCAAACAGTTGATGGTAAAATCGCGCCGCGCCAGATCATCAGCCAAGCCAGCAAAATTCACAACAGGCAAAGCCGCAGGCTGGGGATAGTGCTCACGGCGCGCAGAAATCAGATCTAAGCTGACCAACGTACCAGCATTCAGCCAACTCACGGTTGCGGTACCAAATGGCTGGTGAGTATGCAACTGATCAGGCCAAACGGTGGCCCAAGCCTCGGCTAGCGCAATTGCATCGCCCTCAACCACCAGATCAATATCGCCAACTGGACGCTCCAGTAGCCAATCGCGAACGCAACCACCAACCACATAGCAGGCCAAACCATGCTCGGCAGCATACTGAATCAGCCACCAGATGCGTTGCTGCAATGGGGCGGTAGCTTGGTTGAAAAACGCGGCAAGATCATACAACATTGAGCGATCTCACATAAAAAAATGCCCTCACTCGCAATGAGTGAGGGCATTGTAACCGACAATTGAGCGAAACTTACGACTTGCTAACCAATGGCAAGAACATCTTGAACACAGCTTGAACTGCTTCGATTGCAACGTCGACATTTGCTTGGTTGCGATCAGCAGCTGAACTATAGACAAAGCTGTTGGTCAAGGTGCCAGCTTGGGTTGCGCGAGCGCGGTAGGTCAAGGTCAGCGTACCAGGTTCGCCAGTGCCAACCGAAGTACAGATGGTTGTACCAGCAGTTGGAACATTGGCGCTGGTTGAGCTATCGCCACTGTAGTAGTAGCTTGAGCCAACCGTGCCATCCAGGTTCTCGATGCCAACTGAAACACCATCGGCAAACGTGGTCAAGTTGCCAGTGAGCGTACCATAGACAGTACAGAACTCTGACTCAACGCCATCGGCGCGGGCATAGTTGGTAAAGTTGAGGTTTGAAGTTGGTGCATCATATTGTTGAGCACCTTCATATTCAACTGCGAGGTATGGAACGGTAGGAGCGTTTGGATTCACTCCATTAACAAACAAGGCATAGTATTCCCCGCCACCTTCATCTGAGGCACCAGTTCCATTCAAATCCAAGTCCGTCCAAAGACCTGCATACAGACCATTGGGAATAACCGAACTTGGCATATTTTGGGCAATGTAGTTACCAGTAGTTCCTTGCACACTAGCAGGATTGAACTGAATCATCCCATTTGTCCAGAGTTTTATTGCTGCGTAATTAACATCGTAGGCACGAATACGGAAATTACCAAGCGGTAAGTTTGGCGCTTCTTCATCGCACTCAACTGAAGCAATAGCTGCACAAATCGCTGTAGTGTTCGGATCGGCTGAAACATCGAAGTTATCGAATGCTACGCCACCATTGCGGCTATCGCTGAACATATACTCGCGATCAGCGCCGACAACTGAGCCACTCCATGTGATGGTGCGGGTTGCTGCATTGTAGCTAGCGCCAGCAGGCAAGCTGCTTGCATCCAATTCTAAGCCGACAGGCAAGGTATTGGTTACATAGAAGGTATCGGCGAGGCTAGCATAGTTGGAAATCGTCAAGGTATAGGTGACGTATTCGCCAACATCAACCGTTGTATCACTGACTGCGACGTTAAGTTCTGGTTCTAAGACTTCGAGCTTGAAGGTCGTGCGGCCAATATCACCTGGGGTTGATGCGCTAGTGCCAAGGTCGAATTCGCCGAACCAAACATCACCAGCTGTGAGGGCTGGCTCGTTCCAGGAAATATCAACGCTGAATGGAGCGCTGCCTGAAACATTGGCTGGGCCAACAACATCCCAGTTACCAAGGTTAGTGGTTGGAATATAGTAGGCTTCGAGCGTAATTGAATCGGGCGCATTGACTGATGCCTGCCAGTTTTGCACCAAGATAACATACGTCCCAGCCGTTGGATTTGGCAGCGTTACTGTTTCCAAAGCCCCTGGGGATGTTGAGTCACCGACGGCTTCGTCTTCTTGAGGAATGCCATCGCCGTTGGCATCGCGGAAAACATACAGATCAATATCTTCAGCGGTTGTTTCGGTGATCTGGGCAACAAATTTACTTGCGCCAGCAGGCACCACAAACGACTCAAGGAAGACCCCATCGGTTAAGTCATCGTCAATAATATCAGGTGTGCTGTCACCAGTAATCACTTCGGTAACGCGCAAACCTTTGGTCAAACCAAATTCGCGGATAGTTAAGTTGGTTACATTGACAGCGTTATAGCCACCAACAGTCACCTTACCACTATCGCGGCGGGTGGTTGCCGAAGCCTCGCTTGGAATGCCACCAGCCATTGCCTTGACTGCAATTGGGAAGTGAACGGCTGGCGCGCGGTTGGCCGATTCGGTCAAGCGCAACTCGCCAAAGATCCAATTACCATTGATTGGGCGGCCAGCAACATTGGCCTTGATTGTGATGGTTCCGGTTGCACCTGGAGCCAAGTTCAAGCTTGCAGGAGTTGCAGTGACCGTCACTGGCGAGGTTGAACCGCTAACAGTCCAAGTTGTTGCAACATTCAAGGTATTCTTGACTGTCCGAGTCCAAGTACATTCAATTGCACATGCGTCGTTAGCAGCGCTTGCAATGTTCAAGGTTGCTGGGTTGCCACCAGCATCTGGGTCGGCAGCTACAAAGTTTTCAACGGTTTCGTTCAACACGAGACCAGCGCTAAATATTTTGGTTGGATCGACGCGGCCAGCACCCATGTTGAATGGATCGGCTGGAGTTACGCCATCGGGCTTGACAACACTGGTCTTAGCAGTTGTCATCAAGGCCGATTTGATTTCAAATGGCGACCAATTGCTATATTTTTGGCGCATCAAGGCGGTCAGACCAGCATTGTGCGGGCTTGACATTGAGGTGCCACCAATAACTTGGAACAACTCGCCATCAACGAAAGCGTCGTCCCAAACAAAAGCGGTATGCCCAGCGTTAACATCAACGCCAATCATGGTTACGTCTGGTTTGATCAAGTTCTTGACTGGCGAAGGACCCATTGAGCTGAAGCCAGCCATCTTATCGCCAGAGCCATTAACTTTGACCCCACCATCGGCTTTACCGGTGACGGTGCCTGATTGAACGTAGGTTACCAAGGCTTCGCCAGCTGCGCTTTCCAAGGTTGCGTTCTTTTCGAGGTGAACACACACTTTGGCGCAGTAATCGGCAACAATCCCTTGGTTATCAAGATTGTTAACGATGATCCCGCCGCCAGCGCCACCAGCAAACACGTTAGCGTATTTGAGCACGCGGGCATTGTTACCACGGCGACAAATCACGATGTCTGTTGCTTGGAAGGTACCAGGCGCATAGGGATTTCGACACTCGCTTGGATTAAGGGTTTCACTTCCTTGCGGTGGAGCCAATTTAATTTGGCCAGTGACCGAGCCTGGGTAGAGTGAAGCACCAACCAATGGGGTTGGGGCAGCACCAGTGCCACCGCTTAAGTTGCTAATATAGCCCTTGAATTCGCGGGCTTGGGTACTAGCAGCAACCGTAATCAACCATGGCGAGTCGTGACCAACGCTGCCAACCGTTCCAGCGTTACCAGCCGAAGCGCTAACAATCACGCCAGATGCGTTGGCATTACGGAAGGCAATTTCAACAGGATCAGTCCATGGTGCTTCACCACCGCTGATCGAGTAGTTCAAAACATGAACGCCGTCGATCAAGGCTTGGTTGATTGCTGAAATGGAGTCGCCACCACTACAGCGACCATCGTCAGTGACAGTTGGCAAACGTTCCCAACATACTTTGTAGGCGATAATGCGGGCGCGAGGTGCAACACCTGAAACAATCCCGAAGGGTGAAGCAGTACCGCCGTTACCGCCAGCAGTCGTGGCGGTGTGGGTACCGTGACCGCTTTGGTCCATTGGTGATTTCATTTCGCCAGCGTTAGCGAGATTACCACCGTTATAGAACCAAGCCCCAATCAGCTTGTCATTACAGGGGCCAAAGCTACCATCTTGGATTTGATTTGCTGGTGGAGTTGGTGCACAAACACCTTTATAACCACCTGTCCATGCGCTATAATCGCCACCAACTGGTGATGGATCGCGCAATGATGGGTGGATGCCAGTGCTGGTCACGGTGCTTGAAGGGTTGTAGATACCGCTATCGATAACCCCAATCACAATGTTTTCACCGGCGTTGGTGCCAGTTGGGCCACCATTAAGGTTTTGCCAAAAACTAGCAGTGCCAATAAATTGGTTGCTGCTATCAGTATCAAGCTTGTGAATGGTATCAACTGATACTGAAGCAACATCAGGGTGGTTGCGCAGCACAGTAATCGCCGAAACATCAACTTCCAAGAACATCCCGTTCAAGGCTACTTGATAATCGGCAATCTGTTTGATTTGGTTTGATTTGGCTTGAACATCATTGAGGAAGCTTGCATGCTGAGCATCAAGGTATTGCAAGTAGGCTTGTGATTCAGCTGTCTTGACATCAAGCTGGTTGCGGCCAGTTTGCGCATTGGCAGTGGCCTTCAAGCCATTAACTTCGCCAGCATAGGTTGCCAACGGAGCTTCGTGGAACTGAACAATAACTTTAACCGAGCCAGACTTGGTAAATTCACCATACAATGGGGCAAGGGTGGGTTTGCTTGAACGGTTAGCAGTGCTTTGATTCACTTGCAGCGAATCAGTAGCCGTTTCGACACTGGGCTTGAGGGGTTCTGCTGCCCGCGTGACGTTGTTAGCGCTCAAATTGCTCGCCAACATGGTTAACAATGCTAAAACCGTTGCTAAACGAGTGTAACGATGTTTCACTACCAGTTACTCCTTCAGCTATATCGAATTCAGACCTGGGCGAATTGGAAATACAACGACGAAAATAAGCCTCCTTATCGACAGTGCCGTAATTCGTATATCAATCTATAGCCTGAACCAAACTAGCGCTAAGCCTAGTTGTGGCAGATGATTGCAGAGAGAACCCCGTGGCTGAGAATAGTACAACCGATTTGGGGAGAGTTTAGAATAGTACGCCCATTTGGCGCTGGTTGGGAATAAAAAAGCGGGACTAATTGGTGATTGTTGATTTGATGCGATGTATTATAACACACTCTCTCTAAGATGAAGAACTGATTAAGGGGTGATTATTCGGCAAATTACGGGGTAGCCTCGTTGGACTTGTAGGCTATCTGCCGCCTCAGAATCCCACCAAAAGAGCTGTTTCTTGACACAAAATGCCGTGTTATGATTAACCTAAACCATTGCGAAATGTGATGATTTAACCAGGTTTTTAGGAGTACGACATGGCCCCTGTAAAAGTAGTTTTGCCAAATGGTCTGCGGATTTATACCGATGAAATGCCTCATACCCATTCGGTCTCGATGGGTATTTTTACCCAAGTTGGTTCGCGCTACGAAAATGCTCGCCTAACTGGGATTTCGCATTTTTTAGAGCATATGTTTTTTAAAGGCACCGCCAAATATCCCACTGCCAAAGATTTAAGCGATGCCATCGAAGGGATTGGCGGCTATATCAACGCCTCTACGTCCTACGATACAACCTGTTATTACTGTAAAGTTGCCAATATTCACACCGAACGTGGCATCGATGTACTAACTGATATGCTCAACGCCGCTTTATTCGAGCCAAAAGAAATTGAAAAAGAACGTGGGGTGATTCAAGAGGAAATTAAAATGTCGCTCGATGTGCCCGCCCAATGGGTCCATCAGTTGCTCGATGAATTAATGTGGGGCGATCAGCCAATTGGGCGCGATATTGCTGGCACGCTCGAAAGTGTTGGCTCGTTTACCCGTGAGGATCTTTTAGCCTATCGCGATCAGCATTATGTTGCTGGTAACACGGTCATCTCGTTGGCTGGCAACTTTAATAGCACCGAAATTGTCGATCGCTTAACCAGCCTCTTTGGCAGTTATCGCAGCCTTGAAGTGCCCAAGCCAATCGCAACCAGTAGTTTTGGCAACGCTCCAGTGGTGCATCTGCTCAATAAACCAACCGAACAAACCAATTTTGTGCTCGGACTGAAGTCGTTTGGCTATGGCGATAGCGACCGCTGGGCCTTGAGTGTACTCGATAGTATCCTTGGCGGCGGTATGTCGTCGCGCTTGTTCCAAGAAATTCGCGAAGAACGCGGCTTGGCCTATAGCGTCGGCTCCTACACCGCCGAATACGACGACGCTGGCAAGTGGATTATCTATGGCGGCGTTGAGGTCAGCAAGGCCGTCGATGCGATTAGTGCAGTCATCGCAGAGTTGCGCAAATTACGCGATAACGGGGTTACAGCAGCAGAATTACTTCGCATCAAAGAGCAAGTTAAAGGTGGCATGTTGCTTGGGCTTGAGGATACATGGTCGGTCGCCAATCGCAATGCGCGCCACGAACTACGCTACGGCAAAGTTATTCCAGTCGAGCAAATTGTTGCTTGGATCGAGGCCGTGACCTTGGAAGATATTCAACGTGTAGCGCAGCGCCTAATTCGCCCAGATAACTTATACTTAGCAATCATTGGCCCGCATGCCGAGGCCGCTGAGTTTGAACACGCTATTACGTTATAGCACTTCGCCGCACATAGCTGGTTGGCAATGCCGCCAACCAGCAGCTATTGCAAGCATAAGGAGAACACCGCGTGAGCCGTTTTGATGAAATGCGCATTTTTAGCGGGTCGGGCAACCCAACCCTAGCGCAGGCGATCAGCTCGTACATTGGCATCCGCCACGGTGAACTGAGTATCCATACTTTTCCTAATGAAAATATTTTTGTCAAAATTGAAGAGAGTGTCCGCGAACAAGATGTGTTCGTGGTGCAATCATTAGGTTCTCCGCTTAACCACTTGATTATGGAAATGTTGATTATGCTCGATGCCTTCAAACGGGCTTCTGCTGGTCGCATTACCGCCGTTATTCCCTACCTCGCCTATGGCCGTACCGATAAAAAAGACCAACCGCGCGTGCCAATTACCGCCCGTTTATTGGCCGATTTGATTGTGGCTGCTGGCGCGCAACGAGTGCTGACCCTCGATTTGCATGCAGGCCAAGTTCAAGGCTTCTTCAGCGTTCCAGTCGATGAAATGAGCACCATGCACTTGCTGACCAACGAGGTCAAATCGTGGGGCTTGGAAAATGGCATCATCGTTTCGCCAGGCTTGGGCTTTGCCAAAAAAGCGCGCAACTTTGCCGAAGCAGTCAATATGCCCCTGGCCTTGGTCGAAAAACGCCGCATCAATCACCAAGATGGTTCGGTTGGCCATTTGGCAATTTTAGGCGATGTTGCAGGCCACGATTGTGTGATTGTCGATGATGAAGTTGCGACCGGCCATACCATGATTCGGGTTTCGGAGCTATTGATGGAACGCGGCGCACGTTCAGTCCGCGCCTGCTGTATCCATCCATTGTTCTATGGCGATTCGGTTGAACGGCTCAAAAATAGCCCAATCGAGCGCTTCGTCACCACCGATACCATCACCTTGCCACCAGAAAAACGCTGGCCCGCCTTGGTGGTTAAATCGGTTGCACCACTCTTGGGCGAAGTCATTCAACGGATTCACACTGGTATTTCGGTCGGCGCAATGTTCCCTGCTGGCCCACAAATTGGCCGCTGGTAAGGCTTAATTATCCAATCAATTTGCTTAGCACGAAGATTTAACGCGCTTGCTGCTTTAAATCTTCGTGGTGTTTAACCTGCTACAAGGATGTTCGATGATGCCTAGTTCAACTGATGTTTTAGTGATTGGCGGCGGCGCAACAGGCACGGGGGTCTTGCGCGATTTGGCAATGCGTGGCTTGCGCTGCACGTTGGTCGAGCGCCGCGATTTGGCCGATGGCACAACCGGACGCTACCACGGCTTACTCCATTCTGGCGCGCGCTATATTGGCCGCGACCGCGAAGCAGCCCGCGATTGCGCAATCGAAAACCAGATTTTGCGCCGCATTATTCCCCATTGCATCGAAGATACCAGTGGCTATTTTGTTTCAACGCCCCACGATCCGAAACGCTATGCTGAAGAATTTTTGGGCTTGTGCTTTGCCGCAGGTGTGCCTGCCCAGCAAGTGCGGGTCAGCACGCTCTTGCAACGTGAGCCAGCACTCAATCGCGGCATTTCGCACGCGTTCGAGGTTGCCGACGGTTCAGCTGATGCTTTTTTAACGGTCGAGGCCAATGTGCGTTCAGCTCGTGAGTATGGCGGGCAGACCTTACTCTATCACGAAGTGGTTGATTTAATTGTCGAAGCAGGCACGGTTGTTGGCGCTCGCTTGCGCAACAGCTTAACTGGCGAGGAATTTAATCTAGCCTGCAGCGCGGTAATTAATGCTGCTGGGGCTTGGGCTGGAAAAATTGCCGCAATGGCTGGAGTTGCAGTCGATATTGTGGCTGGCAAGGGCGTGATGGTGGCCTTCAATCATCGCCTCGTCAATAGCGTGATTAATCGTTGCAAGCAGCCAGGCGATGGCGATATTATTGTGCCAGTGCGCACGGTTTGCGTTGCTGGCACCACCGATGAAAGCGTGCCCGACCCCGATGATCGCTCGATGCTGGCCCATGAAATTGCCACCGTTTTAGATGAAGGCGAGATTTTGATTCCTGGCTTGGCCCAGGCCCGCATGCTGCGCGCGTGGGCTGGCGTGCGTCCACTCTATCGCGAACAGGTTACCACCGATGATCGCGAACTAAGCCGCGATTTCAAGGTGCTTGATCACATCCAACGCGACGGCGTGGCTGGCTTTGTCTCAATCGTTGGCGGCAAATACACGACCTATCGAATGATGGCCGAACGCACGGTTGATGTGGTTGCCAAGCAGCTTGGCAATAGCACGCCATGTCGTACCGCCGACGAAGCAATTCCAGCTCCTGATCAGCGCCGCTTGTTTACGGTTGGCGCGCCGCTGGCAAGCATCGAGGCCGAACAAAGCTATGGCGATTTGATTTGTGAATGTGAGTTGGTGACACGCCAACGGCTGCTCGATGCATGGCAAGCAGGCGCAACCAGCATCGACGATTTGCGCCGCGATACACGCATCGGCATGGGGCCATGCCAAGGCGGATTTTGCACCATGCGCACTGCGGCGTTGGCCTACGAAGCCAAGGTTGCCGACCCCCAACAGAGCGTTGCGGCGATTGAAGATTTTTTGCAGGAGCGCTGGCGGGGCATTCAGCCAATTCTCTGGGGCGATCAGTTGCGCCAAGCACGGCTTGATGAGCAGATTTACCTCAATTTGCTGAATGTGCAACCTGAGGAAAGCCAAGAATGAAGCAGCAACTTGCCAGCTGGCAACAGCGAGCGCGCCAACTCAAACAGCACATAAGCATCTTGCTGCTTGCATGGCGCGATCCACGCGTGCCGTGGTATGTCAAAGCCTTGGCACTTTGCACGCTTGGCTATGCATTCAGTCCCATCGATCTGATTCCCGATTTTATTCCGGTTTTGGGCTACTTGGATGATTTGCTGCTGCTGCCACTTGGAATTATGTTAACAATCAGACTTATTCCAGCAGACGTTTGGCAAGAATATAGCCTCAAAGCACAACAAAGCCAACCGCAAGCCAAGCCTGTAAGCTATGTTGCTGCGGGCTTGATTATTGGGCTATGGCTTGGCGCAGCGTGGCTCGTATTTCGCAGCATATGGTAATTAACTATTCAATCAAAAGTCGCTTAACGAAGTAGAAAAGCAATGCTATACTAGGGCACTGAGCAAACGCACCAATCAATGAGGGAAGAACAATGCAAATCGCCGGATTATTAACCGAGGCTCGCAATGCCTTGCGTGTAGGAGATCGCGCCAAAGCCAAGCAATTGGCTTCGCAAGCCTTACGCCTTGATAGCAAACACATTGAAACATGGCTGTTCTTGGCTGAGGTTGTCGAAGCCGCTGAGCAAAAACGCGATTGTTTCCAACGCGTCTTAGCGCTCGAGCCAACGAATTTGTTTGCCAAACAAGGCCTGAATCTGCTTGATACACCAGCTGCACCACCAGCGCCGCCAGCAGTTGCCAGCGTTGCATTGCCAAAATCATCATGGTTCAGTAACAATCCAGCTGAAGCAGCGCCGACCAGCGATCCAATTGCCACGCCGCCACTCCCAACCAGTGCGCCAAACACAGGCATTCGACCGTTGGCACAAGCATCAACGCCATCATTGGCCGAATTGAGCAATCTGCCAGTTAGCATGCCAGCTCCGGCAAACTATGCCCAGCCGATGCAAGCTGGCTACACGCAACCACAAATGGGCTATGTCCAACCGATGCAAGCTGGCTATACGCAGCCAACCCAAGGCTATGCGCCACCAATGGGCCAGCATGGGCAAATGCAGCCCCAATATGGCCAAGTAGCCTATCCGCACGTTCAGCCGAGCGGTGCAGCCAAGGTTTTGAAATGGCTGGTTTTTGCCACGCTTGGCTTGGTTGCGCTCTGTATTGGGTTTAGTTACTTAACCAATGCAGTCAAAACACCACCACCAACGCCCAAGGTTAGCGCCCAAGACCGCGCCACGGCGATGATCGATGCAATGGTTAAAATGGTTGCTAATCCACAAACATATACCGCCAATGGAGCGCAGATTACAGGTAAACCTTTAGTCGAAAAATACTTTAGCAAACCTTACCGCGCTCGATCGGAACAAAGTGCAACTGAAATGATTATGGGGTTGAATGCAGCAACTGATAATAGTCTTGGTACCATTGCGCCTCTGATCGCCCAAGCCTATGTGACACCGATTGAGTATGAAGTTATTTCAGAAGATAAAGATAAAAAGATCAAGCTAAGAATTATTTCAGGAGAAATGGTCATAATTACGAAAGATAATCGAATTGCCCGCTCACCACTGACTAGCATGTATGCATCAATCACCTTAGTTAATGAAGATGGCATCTGGTATGCTCATGATGTTGAAGATCCCAAATAAATCATGTCTCAAATGCTAAGATTGTTATAGAATAGAATAAGCTGTTACTCCGCCCCAATGCTGTGGCTGGTATAGTTAAGCGAGAGAGTCGAAGGCCATTCTTTGTGCGGAGGCTTAGAACTCATGGATGCAACAGCCGATATTGGCTTAATCGGATTGGCCGTCATGGGCCAAAATTTGGTCTTGAACATGAACGATCACGGCTTTGTGGTCGCTGTCTATAATCGTACAACCAGCAAGGTAGACCAGTTTCTGGCCAACGAGGCGCAAGGCACAAACGTGGTTGGAGCACACTCGTTGCAAGAGTTGGTTTCCAAGCTCAAACGCCCACGCCGCGTTATGTTGATGATTCAGGCTGGCAGCGCGGTCGATGCCACCATCGATCAGTTGGTGCCATTGCTCGAACCAGGCGATATTATCATCGATGGCGGCAACTCGTTGTTTAGCGATAGCAACCGCCGCACCGCTGACCTCGAAGCAAAAGGTTTGTTGTTCATTGGCACTGGGGTTTCTGGCGGCGAAGAGGGTGCGCGCCATGGGCCTTCGATTATGCCTGGTGGTTCGCCAGCAGCATGGCCGCATGTCAAGCCCATTTTCCAAGCCATCGCTGCCAAAGTTGATGATGGCTCGCCATGTTGCGATTGGGTTGGCGAAGGCGGCGCAGGCCACTTCGTCAAGATGGTGCACAATGGCATCGAATATGGCGACATGCAATTAATCGGCGAAACCTACGACGTGATGCGTTCGTTGGGCCTCAGCGCCGATGAAATGAGCACGGTTTTTGGCGAATGGAACGCTGGCAAGCTTGATTCGTACCTGATCGAAATTACCCGCGATATTTTGGCCTTCCGCGATACCGATGGCGCGCCGCTGGTCGATAAAATTTTGGATAGCGCAGGTCAAAAAGGTACCGGCAAATGGACGGTTGTTTCAGCCTTGGATAATGGCATTCCGCTGACGTTGATTGGCGAAGCCGTGTTTAGCCGCTTCTTGTCGGCGCTCAAAGCCGAACGGGTCGAGGCCGCCAAAGTGCTCAGCGGCCCAGCAGCACAACCAACCGCTGATCGCACGGCCTTGGTCAACGATCTGCGCGAAGCCTTGTATGCAGCCAAAATTGTTTCGTATACCCAAGGCTATATGCTGATGCGTGCAGCCGCCAATGAACAGGCATGGAACCTGAATTATGGCGGGATTGCGCTGATGTGGCGTGGTGGCTGTATCATTCGCTCAGCCTTCTTGGGCAAAATCGAAGAAGCCTATCGCAATAATCCTGAATTGGTGAATTTGTTGCTCGATCCGTATTTCAGCAACGAAGTGCAAGAATCACAAGCAGCATGGCGACGGGTCATTGCTCACGCGGTCACAGCTGGGATTCCAGTTCCAGCCCTGTCAAGCGCCTTGGCCTTCTTCGATGGCTATCGCACTGGCAACTTGCCAGCCAATTTGTTGCAAGCCCAACGCGATTACTTCGGCGCACATACCTACGAACGGGTTGATGCAGAACGCGGCAAGTTCTTCCACACCAACTGGACTGGTAAAGGCGGCACAACCACTGCCGGCACCTACCAAGCCTAAATAATTATGAAGGATGAAGGATGAATTATGAGGATCTGTTTCCCTTAAATAACAATTCATCCTTAATCACTTATGTTCGCCATTGATTGCACAGATTATTGGGCTAAAGGATGAGGGATGAAGGATGAATTATGAGGACTCTGGTTCCCTTAAATAACGATTCATCCTTCATCCCTTATGTTCGCCATTGATTGCACAGATTATTGGGCTTATGGCATTTCATCCTTCATCCCTCATAATTCATCCTTTGTATCGTTCTTTCATCCCTCATCCCTCACAATTCATCCTTTGTATCGTTCTTTCATCCCTCATCCCTCATAATTCATCCTTTTTTCAAGGGGGTTAACTATGGATTTAGGTTTAGCCGATAAAGTAGCTTTTGTGGCTGCTGGTAGTCAGGGTTTGGGCCATGCGGCGGCATTGGAATTGGCCCGCGAAGGAGCGAAAGTTGCGATTTGTGGGCGCAATCAGGCCACATTACAGCAAACTGCCGCTGCAATTCAGGCCGAAACCAACAGCGAAGTGTTGGCAGTTTCCGCCGATGTAACTGATCCAGCAGCAATTCAACATGCAATCGAGCAAACTGTAGCCCATTTTGGCGGATTGCACATTTTAGTCACCAACGCAGGCGGCCCACCACCAGGCTACTTTGATCATCTCGATGATGCAGCGTGGGAACAGGGCTGGAATCTGACCTTTATGAGCGTTGTGCGGCTGATTCGGGCAGCCTTGCCGCATTTAAAAACTGCTGGTTGGGGCCGAATTATCACCATCACCAGCGCCACCGTCAAGCAACCAATGGATGATCTGCTGATCTCCAGTGCAATTCGGCCTGGCGTGGTTGGCTTGGTACGTTCGTTGGCCACGCAGCTTGGGCCAAGTGGCATTACGGTCAATAACCTTGCGCCAGGCTTTACCTTGACCGAACGGGTAAGCGAAATTTTTGCCGCGCGCTCGGCCAGCAAAGGCACGAGCTTCGAGCACGAAGCCGCTGGCATTACCAACAACACCCCAGTTGGGCGCATGGGCCAGCCCGACGAAATTGGAGCCTTGATCGCCTTTATTGCTTCAACCCGCGCTGGCTATATCACGGGCCAAACATTCTTAATTGATGGCGGGGCTTATCGCGGCTTAGCCTAAGCAAACGTGCATTGCATGTTGGGATTAACCAAATTCAGCCAACGATCAAAAAAGGCATGCCCAACACGTGGTTAGGCACGCCTTTCAATTGAGCGTAATCGACGCTTACTTGAGGCTTTCAGCAATCTTGGTGGCTTGTTCGCCATCGATGTTGCCAGTAATTACAAAGGTTACATCTGCTTCTTGCCAGGTCAAGACAACCCCGACATTGCCACGGCCTTCAATCAAGGTGCCTTGAACGCCACGAACGGTTACTTCCGTGCCGCCACGTTCGATCTTGGCATCTGGATCATCGCCCTTGGCTTGAACCAACGTCCATTCGAGGTCAGCGCCAGCGTAGGTTTGGATCACAGTGGTTGCTTTGGCAAGGTTCAGCAATTGAACATCGCTCAAGTTTGTGCCCAAGGTTTCGCTCGGAGCCAACAAGCTGAAGCCTGCTTGCGCCTTGGCTTGATCCAAGGTCAAATCGGTGGTTGGTGCAGCTTGTTCCATTTCCTTGATCATATCGGCAATTTTGACAACTTCAGCACCAGCTGGTGGCTGAGCACTGAATACAGCTTTGTCGATGCCCTTGTTGATTTCGAGGGTTTCGGCAGCAAAGCTCACATTGCCCATATCTTTGGCATCAAGCACAAACTTGACAGGCATCCAGTTGCTATCTTCGAGCCATACGTTAATATCAACCAAAAGATCGATTGGCAATTGTTGTTGGGTATCTGCCTTTGGTGCAATGCTTACTTTATAGGTATCAAAGCCAGCAACTTTTTCTTCGCCCAAGATGGTGATCGTCAAGGCATCCAAGCCTTTTTCAACCACACTTTGCAATTGACCAAGCATTGCGGTTTGGTCCATGCGACCACGACCGCCTTGGCCTTGCTCTTGATCTGGTTGGCCCATTTGCGATTGGCTCAACTCAGCAGCGGTACCAACATACACTTTATTTTCAGCAGGCTCGTACAACCAGCCTTGCGTGCCATCGCTTACAACTTCAACGCCAACCATTTTGGCATCGTTGGCATCGAGGATTTTGGCGCGGAAGGCTTTGATTTCATTGCCATCAGCATCCTTGTTGCCAGTTTTGCTTGACCAAACTTCGGCCTTGATAAAGCCGGTCGCTTGATCCGAGGTGTAATCGACGCGCATTACCGCATGAACATCGTTGGTATTGGCTTGGCCTTCGCGGATTTTGGTAACGATGTTTTCAGCAGTGATGGCTTCTTGACCACAGCCTGCTAACACCATTGTTAACGCGAGCATCAAGCTCCACATTCGCTTGAACATTGGGTCCTCCTAGCAGTATTGAACAGTTTTATAGTAGCACGGCCCTTGGGTACAAACTAGGTCAGCGATGTAATAAATTGATGAACAGCTATTAACTACCAAAGCCATGCCCCAATCAAACTAACTGCCCAAAAACAAAACCAGATCAAGGTAGCTTGGGTCATTTTGGCCGTCGCAATCCGATCAAGGTCGAGGCCAGGAATGGCTGGGCGCAAGAGTTGGGTCATCAAATTAAACACGCTCCAAGCCACAATCAATAATTGGGCCAAGCGTAACACTGCCAACCATGGCTCGCCCCACCAAACGCCAATCAATCCCACGCCAATGCCTGCAATTAAGAGCAAACTACTGCGCCAAAGCATGGCACTCAGCAAGGCCAAATAGCTGGTTCTGCCCAAAGTTTCATGCTGAATACGGCTTTGGTTGTTGAGCAATAACCACCACGCTGGCAGTTGAATAATGGCAATAATCAACCCTAGTTGCACTACAACGCCAACCGACTGAACGACGCTTTGTTCGGCCAAATTGGGCGCACGCAATAAGAGCATATGCACGGCAATCAGCCCAGCCCAAAGCCCAATATAGCCCCAGGTTACGCGCTGGTGGCCTTGCAAAACCCCATGCACCGCGCCCGATTCGATCATCGATTCTGGGCGTGGGCGCGGCATGGCGGCGCTACGGGCGCGTGGTTTTGGTTTGGCTGGTTTTGGCGTTGCTGGAACTGGATCGTCAAGCCGCACGGTCTCACTAGGAAGCGGCACGGTTTTGCTTTCCAAAGGTTGGGTTTGGTTGCGAAAACGCTGCTCTGCTAGCTCAGCAAAATCTTCTAGGGCCGAGAGTGCTAGCTGATTATCTGGGTTAATTGCCAGCACCCGATCCAAACAATAGCGCATTTTATCGGCGGAATCGACCACGCCGCTGAGCCAAAGCCACGCTTGCTCATGGTTGGGATCGCGTTGCACAATGCTGCTTAATAATTTTCGCGCTTGTTCAACTTGGCCTTGATTCGCTGCTGCTTTGGCTGAGCGCAAGAGTTCATCAATTGATTGTTCGGTCATACTGCTTCCTCAATATTAACAAGCTTATTTTAACCGAGGTTAGCAGCACACCGCACAAGCAGTAAGGGCGGTATAATGGTAACAACCACTGATCAACGCTATCAATGGCTGCATTTGTCGTGAACGGTGCAAGCAACTGCCTGCATCGCTAGTGCGGAGTGTCAACGGTGACCTACTTCGACTCTTTGTTAATTGCCAATCGAGGCGAAATCGCGGTGCGGGTAATTCGGGCTTGTCGTTCATTGGGCATCGAGGCGATCGCCGTGTATTCCGATGCCGACGCGCGCGCCTTGCATGTTCGCGAGGCTGATCGCGCGATTCGGATCGGCCCAGCCGCCGCTGCTCAATCGTATTTGAATATCGAGGCGGTGCTTGCCGCTGCTCAGCAAACTGGCGCTCAAGCGATTCACCCAGGCTATGGCTTTCTCTCAGAAAATGCCAACTTTGCGCGGGCCTGTAGCGCCGCTGGCATCGCCTTTATTGGGCCGCCCGCCGAAGCCATCGAGGCCATGGGTTCCAAAAGCGCCGCCAAACGGCTAGCTGAATCGGTTGGCGTGCCCACGGTTCCAGGCTACAACGGCGATGATCAAAGCGAACAACGTTTGCTGAACGAAGCCGAACGCATTGGCTTCCCTTTGCTGATCAAGGCCTCAGCAGGCGGTGGTGGCAAAGGCATGCGCAGCGTGCATCGGCTTGATGAATTTTCGGCAGCTTTGGCCGCAGCACAACGCGAAGCCCTCGCAGCGTTTGGCGATAAGCATGTCCTTTTAGAAAAGCTGATCGAACGTCCACGCCATATTGAGTTTCAAATTCTCGGCGATCAGCATGGCACGATGTTGCATCTTGGTGAACGTGAATGTTCGATTCAGCGTCGCCATCAAAAAGTGCTTGAAGAATCGCCATCAATCGCCTTAACGCCAGAATTACGCGCCACGATGGGCGCAGCGGCAGTGCGATTGGCCCAAGCTGTCAATTATTCCAATGCTGGCACGCAAGAGTTTATGCTTGATGCAGATGGCAAATTTTATTTCCTCGAAATGAATACCCGCCTGCAAGTTGAGCATCCGGTGACCGAGTTGGTGACTGGCTTGGATTTGGTGCAATTACAAATTGCGATTGCTGCTGGCGAGCGCTTGCCCTTTGATCAAGCAGCAATTCAGCAAACTGGCCATGCGATTGAAGTACGGTTGTATGCAGAAGATCCAGTGCAAATGTTGCCCTCAATTGGCCAATTAACCAGCTACACGCCGCCAGAAGGCCCAGGCATTCGGCTTGATACAGGGGTGACGGTCGGCGATCATGTGACGATTAATTATGATCCAATGTTGGCAAAATTGATCGTCTGGGGCGAGCAGCGCCAACAAGCGATTGCCCGTTTGCGCTATGCGCTACAACATTTCGAGGTTAAGGGAGTTACCACCAATATTCCCTTGTTACAAGCGATTATTAACACGCCAGCCTACCACGAGGGCGCAACCACCACCGATTTTCTGCAAACTCACGCCATTAGCGAGCAATTGCAGCAGCGTCAATTGCCACCAAATTTGGCCGTGGCTGCTCGCGCCTTGTTTGATTTGGAGCCAGATCCTGCCGCAGCTTTAGTTGCTGACCCATGGAATGTGCCATGGCGTGCCGCGCAGATGCCGCATCATTTGCGCTACCAAAGTGCCGAGCAAACGCTAACGATCAAAGCCCAACCCCAAGCCCCGCAAGAATGGCAAATGACACTTGGCGACGAGCAAATTGAAATCGTGGTGCTGCGTCGCCATCTCAATCGCATGGTCGTGCGGGTTGCCGACCAAATTTACCAATGCCAGCTTGAACAAAACAGCTTGGTTTGGCAAGGCGTTGGCTATCAGATTGCGCCTGCGCCAGCACCCAGCCTTGAGCAACATCGTGGGCACAAAGGCGATGCCAGCCTTGAAGCGCCAATGCCAGGCACGATTATCAAACTACTCGTTGCCGAAGGCGAGCAGGTAAGCGCTGGTCAGCCATTATTAATTATGGAAGCCATGAAGATGGAGCACACCGTAACTGCACCCCACGCTGGCATTGTTGCCAAATTGCCCTATCGCCAAGGCCAACAAGTCAGCGGCGGCGTGGCCTTAGCCGAAATTACGGCGGAGTAAATATCGCCACAACAGCAGTAAGGGATTGATAAGCATTTAAGTTTATCGATCCCTTGTATTTTTAAGCTTGATAATTTGTTTATCTCCGTTATACTGTAACTGCCTGATATCCTTTAATATGATCCCTCACCCCCGTCTCCTCTCCCACAGCGATGGGAGTTCCAACCTTCATCGAATGGTTCCACCTCGCTCGCTCGGAGGTAGAGGGAACGGAGGATTGAAAGACTACAGCCAAAAAAGTTAGAGGCTTGCCGTGAATCCCAACAATCCCCAAAACTCATTCAACATCAATGGAAACACATTTAATGGCGGCAATGTAGCAATCGGTAATCAAGGAAACATTAATCAAACCAATAATAACTATATTACTCACCAAAACAGCAACGAAAATATCGCAGTTTTTGGTAAATTATCAATCTATCTCAAAAGCCATAAACGCTATCAAGATTTTGATCCCTATGTTCCGTTTAGTTGTATAGCTAAAATAATTGAAAATGGAACAGGTAGATCAGTAAAATATACATTATTTACTGGATTTTTATATCTTACCAATCCCAAAATAATAACAGAGAGTGAATATTCCAAATCATATTCTTTTTCTGATAATGATGAAAATTTATTACCAAGAATATTTAGTAATATGATAAATGGATTAAAAAATTCAGGTTTCTATTTTAAAGAAGAAATTGAAAAAGACATATTAAGAATAAGTATTAATGGTTCATCACTTCATGAATTAAAATCATTTACAGGATCAGATCACGATTATTTTCTTCATATATATGAAGATTTTATATCAATTGATAAAACAAAATACACAAGTATGTACAGCGTATCAATAAATGCTGATAATATCAGTATAAATCAGAAATTTCTTAATAGGTCACTATCTTATAAGCCTCGTTATGGTAATAATGAAAATGAAGAATTAATAAAAATACCAGAATCATTACCAATAATTATATTTATATTAACGCTATTAATATCATGTAGTCAATTTGATAAAATAGAAATTTCCATGTTTATTATTATAGGTACAATTATTTTATTAAAAGTTTTAGGATTTTTTATCGATTTAATTAATCATATTCATAAAAACTCAGATTGATTGGATATTCTAGTAAATCCCCTAACAATATCTATTTAAAAAACAGATAAAAGCCGTTTAGCTCATAACCAGAGCAAAACGCTACAAGGTTCCCTACTATTCATGCCCTGCGGCCCCAACTACACTAATCCTATCGCACACTACTACATTGCAGCCAAAGATCCCCATTGCGGCTTGTTTGGAGGATTACTGTATGCATGCTGGAGGCAGAACATTCGGTTTGTTAGGGTTGCTGGCCTTGATGTTCAATCTGGTTGGGTTGAACTTCGACCAAAGGCTATTTCAAGTCCAGTTCAATTCGTTGGAGCCACGTAGCACAAGCTCCCAATTCAATAGCACAAACACAACATCACAGATAGGGTTGATCAATCCCTCATTTGAAAACGGAATTCAAGGTTGGTTTACCAATGGCCCGTGCGCTATGACCACCAATGCAGGCTCGGCCATTCATGGTAACCACTATCTTGTGGCCAATCGTAACGGCACAGAAACCTGTAGCTCGATCTACCAAGATTTAGCCTATTCACTTCAAACCACCCAAAGGTATCGCTTATCAGTATGGGTTCGTTCAGCAAATGCTACGCCACTCTATGGCACGGTTGCCTTGTGGGGCATTGGCCCAACTTCAAATAAGAATGTCCATAACCATTTCACCACCGTTGGCGCAGGCTGGCAGTGTGTTGAAACCACCTTTGTTCCGACGAGCGTGTCTGCTAGCCTGCGAGTTGAGTTTTATCTGCGCTCACTTAATGGTGATTATCATTTTGATCATGTGCAATTAAGCGAGCAAACAACTCCGCTTTGCCCTAGTATTCCGCTGGAAAATCCATCCTTTGAGCAAGGGACTCAAGGTTGGGCTAGCCAAGCATCCTGCGCTCTATCCACATCCGCAGGTTCAGCCTATAATGGAAATTATTATCTTGTTGCCAATCGTAATAGTTTTGGAGCCTGCTACTCGTTCTATCAACAAAGGAGTCAGCCAACCGAAATAGACCATATCTATCGCTTATCGGCTTGGGTTCGTTCACCAAATGGCAATCCACTGAATGGCACGCTTAGGTTGTGGGCATTTGATGGTATATCCAATGAAGATAGCTCTACAAATTTCACGACTAGCGGGACTGGCTGGCAATGTGTTGAAACAGTCTTTCGATCAAGTAATACTTATCCATCGCTACAGGTAGAGTTCTACTTTGATACGATGGGCAGCGATTATCATTTTGATCATGTCCAGTTGAGCGAACAAGCAAATCCGCTTTGCCCCAGCATTCCAATACGAAACCCATCAATCGAACAAGGAACCGAAGGCTGGTTACCTTCAGGAACATGCGCGATTAATCGCGACACAAACGCAGCCTATGAGGGCACTGGTTATATCGTGGCTAAGCGCATTGGTTCGGGGTTATGCAACTCTGTGGTTCAAGATGTCGCCTATCCAGTCCAAGCAAACCGAACTTATCGGGTAGCAACATGGGTTCGTTCGCCAAGTGGCTATTCATTGAATGGAACTGTCGCATTGTGGGGAATTAGCCCACCTCCGATCAATCCAACAAATGGCTATAAGAATTTCACCACGGTTGGTTCTGGTTGGCAATGTGTCGAGGCCGTTTACTCTCCAACCAGCAATCATCCAACCTTGCGGATTGAGTTCTATCTTCAAGATCAGAGTCGCGATTATCATTTCGATGCGGTAGCTGTTCACGAGCAGGCAACGCCTATTTGCCCCTAAGCGCAATGATTAATCGCCAGCTTTTACGAGCGCAGTTGTTCGCAGCTGCGTTCGTTTTTTGTTAGCGCTGTGCTAGCAAATGGCGGGCAAAGCTCAGCAAATCGGGCACAATCAAATCGGGGGTGTGCTGCGAGGCTTCAGTGGTGGCTTGCGGACGCTTAACCCAGGCTGCATGCAAACCAGCGAGCTGCGCACCTTGAACATCACGCAACAAATTATCGCCAATATACCAGGTTTGGTTGGCCGAAGCTGCGGCTTGCACCAAAGCATGTTCAAATAAACGTGGGTCAGGCTTGCGATAGGCGTAATCCGAAGAAATAATACTTGGATCAAAATATTCGAGAATATTCAGTTCAGCCAATTCAGCCAGCGCAATCACCCGCTGCGCATCTGAGACAATCCCAAGCTGGTAGTGTTGACCCAAGAGTTCCAAAGCTGGTTTGGTTTCAGGGAAGAGCCGTAGATGTTTGATGCTCAGCACACGCAATAATTGGCTCATGCTCACTGCCTCAGCTGGATCAAGCCCCAATTCGGTCAGCAAACCAGCCCAAACTTGCTCAGTTTGCCATTCTGGGTAGCGTTCGTGCGCAGGCAGGTTGGACTGCATTGCAGTAAAATATTTATTATGTAAATCTTCAGCAGTACAAACCACGCCACGGTAGCGCAACCACTGAGCCAAATGCTGCCACAGCGCTGGCTGATGCTCATCGGTATGGACATCAACCAGCGTGCCATAGACATCAAACAAGACTAGCGGACGACCAGACATGCCTGTGCCTCCGCCACTAAGCGTTGGCGATAGTCCCAGCTAAACCATTCGTTACGAGCGATGCGCAACAAATAACAGCCCATGTAAAATTGGCCACGCTGGGTAAACGAAGCAAATTCCGCCTGATCAAAATCATTCAACAAGCCATAGCGATCATACACCCGACGAATCAGCCATTCGGCAGCAGTTGCATCACCAAGCATGTTAAAGAAGGCATGCTTCAATTCCGCCACCATACAGCCAATGTCAATCGCTGGATCATCGTGGCGGGATCGCTCCCAATCGATTAATGCAAGTTCAGCGGGGGCGGTAAACAGCATATTCGCCGGCGTTGCATCGCCATGAATCATCGAGCGCAAGCCTTGTTCTAGCTCGCCGCTGTTTGCCCAATGGGCTTGCAGCATGCGCAAATTAGCCAACGCAGCATGATTGAGCAAGCCTTGACCACGCAATTGGCGCAGCAATTTTTCCCAATATTCCCATGCATTGGTTGAATCAATGCTATCAGTGGTGGCGGTACGACGGTGCAAGGTTGCTAGCCAGCCGGTAATCGTATCGACATAGGCCATCAATGGGCCTAAATTGCGGGTTTGCAAAGTAGTTTCGAGAATCGAGCCCCAACTTTGGCCTGGCAACCATTCAGTAATCAGCAACAGGCGCTCAGGGTCGGTAGCCAATGGGCGAGGCACAAGATAGGGAGCTTGGGCAAAACCAAGCGCGTGCAATTGCGCCAAGGTGGTGGCTTCGCGGCTCAATAAGGCTCGCGAGTAGGCTGGCAAAAAGCGCCGACCATCTAAGCCGGTTTTATGCTCAAACGACTTGATAACAACGTGAACTCCGCTATGGGCCTCGTGCACCCGCTGCACACTCGGAGTATTCATAATTGGTTCGACATTGAACGTTGGGTGTAACGTGAAAATCCCTAAACTTGGCAGGGCTTGATCACGTAGCGCAGGAAATGCGCGATGATCTGAGAGCAGCATGATCGTCATCGTTCGCCCGCTCCTTCCTTTATACGAGTTCCACCACCATTGGTTTGGCGGCTTTCGTTGCCGCGCAGTGGGGAATGGCTAGAATGTGCAGCGCCTAGCTAACCGAAACGTCGCTAGCACATTCTATTCAGCAATGGTTGAATAGATGCTGCTTGCTCACAGTATAGTTAGGGCTTTTTAATATTGTGTAAACGTTTACAAATACTAACATAGCTAGCTAGCGTTGTTAATCACAGTCAAGGGAGTAGAAAAAGGTGATTAAGCCTGCTATTCAGAGGTGATTAACTATCCCCTGTAGGAGTTATTAATCACCTCGCTTGGCTTTGATTAATATTAAAAAAGCAACCCTTAAATTACTATCGGGTAATGAATGGAGATTTTGCTCACGTAGAAGCTTATTCGACCGTACCTTGCAATGGATTGGCGGATTTACGCGCAATTAATTGGAGTGGCACAAGTTCTGTAAACAAAAACCGAAAACTTCCGCAGCGTTCGAGAATTTGCGGCCCATACAACGCCAATATCCAGCGCCAATAGGCAGATAAACCAGATTGTTCGTTTGCATGTACTTCGCCGCCACGGGCAATAAAATCAGCGGTCAACGAGCTTAGCACGCTATTGGCTTCCGGTTCGCTTGGCTCAATTGTTTGCAACCAATGGCGATAAAACGTAGCCCATGGATTATCGTTTTGTTGCCACCATGGCGAGCGTTCTGCTGGCACATTTGCTGCTGTTAGGCCTTGCCACGCTTCTTGGTAGCTATGCGCGATGATTAACGGTTGTTGAATGCCCAAACCACCAGCCGTAATTGGCCAATGGAACCAAGCCTCTGGCAATTGCACACTACTCTGCAAACGCTGACGAATCAAATCGCCAACATAGGCCACCATGCTGCCTTGTTGGATACCTTGTTGGCCATAACGCCATAAGGTTGTGCGCACTTGCTCCCTATGACTGGCTCCAAGGTTGACCCGTAGGCCAATCGCTTGGCATAGGTAGCTGCAAGCCCCATTATACACCTCAATTTTATTAAGAATTGCAGGTGTATTCGTGATCGCTTGGGTGGTTTGGTTAATATATTCGCGAATTAGATGTTGATCAAGTTGCCACGACCCAGCCTTGTCGAGGGTCAAAAAGAGCCAATGCGGCGCTTGTTGCGGCAATTCGCTGGGCAATTGGCCATTAATCGCAATTGCGCCTGTTTTTTGCTCATTCAAACGTAAGCCACAGCTGGCACACCAGGTTTGCAATGCCCGCCATGCTTTGCGAATTTCCTCAGGATCGGTGGCAATAATCGTCAGATCGTCAACGAAGCGCACAATTTGCACATGGGCATGCAATTCAAGGTATTGTTCCAGCAAACGCAACACCAATTCGCCCAAAATGTCTGAAATTGGACGATGATTGGGCAAGCCAACCTGCTGCTTGGTCGCTTGCTGATTGACCTGCAACGGCACGGCCATATACTCAGCAAAAAAGCCAAGTTGCTGCTCGTTCAGCCCCATGCGTTGCAAAATATCGAGCACAAATTGCTGATTGAGCGAAGGATAGTAATCGCGGAAATCGGTTTTGAGCACATACATTGGTTGATCGGGCGTGGCATGCAGGCCAAGCTGAATTTCGGCATTGATCAAACGCAGCGCAATTTCGAGATTGTGCTCATACTGCGCATCGTATTCGGCCAATTGGCTCCACTGTTGCAAGCGCTTGATTTCAGCCGCTCGACTGGCAAAAATCGAACTAGAATTGCCATACAATTCGAGGTGTTCAGCTGCATCGTGGGCGAGCGGGCGACGCAGGCTATGCCACAAATTAACGCTTTTGGCAAGCGTGTAGCTTTCGGCGATCAGCTTATTCAAATCGCGATCGTAGCCGCGATCTTGGGCGATGCGCTTAAGTTTTTTCAAGGACAAGCTGCTGTTGTGCTGGCAGAATTTGGCAAAATAGCCTTGCCATTGCTCAGCAACGAGGTAGTGCAAACACGCGGTCACGAGATCTTCTTGCAAAAACAAACGCCATTTGGTGCGTGCATAGTGGGCAACTGCGGTAACGCCAGCCTTGGGCCAACGCCAACTGCCTAAATGCTCACGCAGCAACAACAAGGCATCGCCCAATTCTTTGAGCATAATCGGATCGCCCAAAATTTGACGCGCCTCGGCCCGCGTGGCGGCGCTATAAAAGCTATCTTTGGCGATGCGCCGCAACATTGCATAGCGCAGATCATCATCAAGCAACGCTGGCTCAGCATGCAGCGCTTTGGTCAATTCGGCGCGGCTTTCAGGATCAAGCTGATCGTGAAAAATCAGATCAAGCACTGACCCATGCATGGTTGCCATCCCAGGCTGATTGATTTGTTCGACCAAGCGCTGGGCTTGCTCAGCATGTGGCGCATTAACTTCAGCATGATCAAGCCACTCTTGGAATACTGCGCCAAATATCGAGACCAATTCGGCGCGCAGCTGGCCACTGGCCAATTCACGCTCAAGCTCAGCCGACCACCAAGCGGTTAATTCAGCGCTCGCAGGCGTAGCCGGATCGCTCAATAAACGCATGTTGCTAATGCTTGGATGCAGCGGCTGTTTGGCAAAGGTTAATTGCTGCAACTGCTCCTGGAGCAGATTGATGCGGGCATGCGGATCTTCAAGCGTGGCTAATTGGTGGCTAATTTCAGCATAGGTTGCAAGGGCTTGCTCTCGTTGCAAGCCCAACTCGCGCAATTTAATGGCAGTTACCAATTGTTCAGTTGCAGTTAACATCAGTGCCTCCAGCAAGGAGCCACATTCTGCTAGCTTTTGTGCATTAATTCGCTCAATGCGGCGAAACTTTGCGAACGTTCAGCAAAAACATAGTGCACCGGCAAAACCGTAATGCCACTTGAGCCAATCGAACGCAGGTGATCGATGGCTGGCAGAATGTTGGCGCTATCGACGACCAACGACACAGCATACCAACCATCGCCACCGTCGCGGCTCCAAACTGGCGAAACTGTTGGGCCTTGCAATCCCGCTAAGGCTGGATGCGCTACCACCCGCGCGCCAACATCGGCGACATCAGCGCCTGGCACATTGGCAATCAGCGAAACATAGGTTTTGGCGCGATGGCGAGCTTCGATCAGCTCTAAAATCGATTGTACAACTCGTTGTTTTTGCGGACTTTCGCGCAGTGAGCGCCGATTGGCAATTAATGCAGCTTGCGCTTGCAGAATCGTGCCCCCTTGAATCATCTTGAGATGATTATCACGCAGGGTTGTCCCAGTGGCTGTCAAATCGGCAATGATGTCTGCATATCCCAACGAGGGCGCGGCTTCGGTCGCTCCTTGTGAATCGATCAAGGCAAACACGTTGATGCCTTGTTGGTGGCACCATTGGCGCACCAAATTGGGAAACTTGGTCGCAATCCGCAGTTGGCGGCCAGAGCGCGCATACTCGGCAGCCAAATCGGCCACATCGCGCCATGACGTTACGTCAATCCAGTGATCGGGCACGGCCAGCACCAAATCGCAATAGCCAAAGCCCAAATCTTTGTAGACCACCACCAGATCATCGCTCTCGCCGCCAAGTTCCTCAACCAAATCGTAGCCACTTACGCCCAAATCAATCGAGCCTTCGGCGACCTTCTCGACAATATCGGGCACACGATTCAACAAAACCTCAACCTCGGGCAAGGCTTTAATCGAAGCGGTGTAGCGGCGAGGATTTGGCCGCGAGATTTTCAGGCCACAGCTTTCAAAAAAGCGAAACGTATCATCAGCAAGAGCACCTTTAGAAGGCACAGCAAAACGTAGCATTAGCGCGTTATCTCCACAGTCCATTCAGCAGTGACATCGGGCAGATTAACCCGCCGCACTTGCATTTCGATCTTCCAACGCCCAACCAAGCTTAGCGCTCCCGAGGTTGCGCTGTAGCGTCCATCAGCAGCAGCTTCAAGAATTGCCACTTGTTGGCCAGCTTCGAGATCAAGCGATTCAAAGCGTAAGCGTACCCGATCTGGCTGAATTACGCCATTCGCATCGCTAACGCTAGCGCTAAATTGGCGCTCGCCTGGACGATTATCATCAATATCAAGGGTCATCGTCAAATCTTCGCGCTGGGCAGTCAAATTCAAGGGTTGGGGCAAACGCGGCGTTGGCGTGGGCAAGGTTGGTCGCGCAGTTCCACCGGCGCTGGGAGCAGCTTTAACCGGATGCGGCGTTTGGGTCAAGGCGCTGGCAACCAAAATTACGCCAATCGCCAAAATGCTTTCCAGGCCCAAAGTCAGGCCAATTTTAACTACGGTTGATTGATCTTTGGCAGCTTGCAAGCGCGGATTGAGCTTGCGCCAATGCCAAAAACCCAGCAACAGCGTCGCAGCCATTACCGCCAATTTGACCAACAAGGTTTGGCCATAGCGCGATTCCCACAAACCAGCCAAGGTTGGCAGCTGATCAAAGGTGCGCATTGTGCCAGTTAGTACCACCAACGCAATGCTAAACAAGGCCAATGGGCTGAATCGCGCAATCAGCCATGCCAAAGCGCTATTACGGGCGGCTACTTCAATTTTGCGCAATACCCATGCACTCAAAGCCATGCCAATCAAGCCGCCAAACCAAACCGCAGCCGTCAGCATATGCAGCCAATCTGAGGCCACCGGCGTAATTGGGTCGTCGATATTGGCCGCAGCATGGCCACTCATGCTCAATGTCAACAAACTTAAACAGGCCAAGCCCAAGGCTAGATAACCCATCGGCTTGCGATAGGCAGCCAAGAAGGTCAATGGAATCAAGAGCGTAATCGCCACCAAGCGAATCAACGCCAAAATGCCCCAACGGCTAATTGCCATCGACGACAGCACATCGGCATATTGAATTGAGGCCAAGCTACCATCGCCAAAATCGCTAGCCCGCACCACAAATTCCCAAATTGAGCCAATCAGCAATAAGACCAAGCTGAATTGGGTTAGCCAAATCGTTGGCCGCACTAACAACGGCAAGCGTGATTCAGGATTGTGCTGAATCGCTGGCAAGAGCAAAATCAACAACCACGCCAAGCCGCCAATTGCGCCCAAGCCGCCAGTTAAGGCGATTGAGCGCCCACTTACCACTCCCCAACTTAGGCCAGCATCAGCAGTTGCGCTAACCTCGACCGAAGGCGCGGTTGGCACAGTGCCTGTGCCAATGCTAAACAGCAACGAGCCAGCAGAACGATGGCCATCGGCAGTCGAAAGCACCTTGTAAATTAAGGTGTATTCGCCAGGCCGCAGCTCAGCAGGCAAAGCTACTTGCATACTATCGGCAGCAGGAAAAGTGGTTTGCTCAAGCCCAATTGGCTGCGATTGCTCGTTGTAGAGCGTCAACGAACTATAACTTTTATCAAGCGGCTCACTAAATCGCAACACAACCTCAGGTGGCGCAACATCGAGTGCTGCTCCATCAACAATGCTGCTTTCAATAACCAAGGCATGCGCCGCCGCCACACTTGGCCATAAACAGAGCAACAATACAGCTAAAACTAAAATCCGCTTCATATCTATAGTTCCTTATTGGTTGCACAAACTGAATCGTAGGGCTTAATTATGGGTTGTATCATAAATAGAGCTCATGTGTATTGTTCAATCGTTAAGCTCCCCCTCACCCCAACCCCTCTCCCGTGGCGCGGGCGAGGGGCTTGAACCCAGTGGTTCTGCCGCAATGGGTTGGTCATACATAAGTGCGTCCCCTCACCCCAACCCCTCTTCCGTGGCGCGCGGGCGAGGGGCTTGAACCCCGTGGTTCTGCCGTAATGGGTTGGTCTATAATGGTCGGCTCCCCCTCTCCCGCGTTTTCGTGGGAGAGGGGGTTGGGGGGTGAGGGAATGATCTTTGTTGTCAATCCCCAATCCCTAACCCCCAATAGTAAAAAAGCGTGCTAGGCCTAAACCTAGCACGCTGGAGCATCGAAAATACTCGTTTAGGCACGGACTGAGCGGCGGCGCAAAGCCACGCCAGCAGCCATAAAAATAATGATTGCGGCGAGAAGCATGCCAACGTTGAAGCCATTGCTGCCAGTTGCTGGCAAACCTGGGGTGTGATGATCTGGTTGAGCAGGAGTTGGCACAGCTGCATCGCCCACGGCAAAGCCAATTGCGCCAGTTACTTCGTGGCCATCGCTACCAGTAACCGACCAATTAACCGTATAGCTACCGGTGCTCAAGCCCGATTTCAACGAAACGCGCATGGTTTTGCGCTCAAGATCAGCCAAATCAACCCGACCATCGCCAGTATCAACAACTGCGCCGCTTGCATCGGTGACGCTTAATTTCACGCCTTCCGATTCCAACTCGTCATTGAAGGTCAAAACGACTTCGCTAGGAGCAGCTGCCAATTTCGAGCCATCTGCAGGCGTTGAACTGACCAATTTGGAGTGCGCTGAACTGACCCCAGGCTGAGCAAAAATAATTACCAACGCCAATAAAGCAATTAAACGTTTCATGGTGTAAATCCTTAGTTGCAGCAGATCACAGCGATCTGCCAAAGAATGCAAAACCGCTCAAACAAACCTTATACAGCAGTGCAACTAAGGTAGCGTGGTGGCGGAGCGAGCGGACGTTCAATCCACGAGCGGCCAATCATGCCCAAATCGAGGTAAACCCAACGCGCAATCCGCATTGAAACGAGCACAATCAGCATTGTTACCAAAGCAAGCGGCACTTCATGGCCCTGCTCAAGCACGCCAGAGGTGAACGGCGCTGGTTGAAGATGTTGAAAATCATCAATAATTAATTGAATTGGCTCTTGATGGTGATGATGCCCGTGATGGGCGATTAATCCAGTATCCGCTTGAATCACTGCACAATACACAATACAAGCCAGCGCAATCCCATGAGTTAGGATCAAACCAACGAGGCTGCCGACAATCGGCAACCAAGCGCGTTTATTGGTTAATCTGTGCCAGTGTTGCTTCATGAACTTAGCGCATCAAGGTGGGAGTAGGCCCCGGTGAGATCAAACACAATTGGCGTTGCTCGGAAAGCTTGCCCGGCCCCCACCATGCTTTAACCCGAGCGATAATCGTAATAATTTCGTCTTCGCTGAGTTGCGAGCCAAAGGCAGGCATTGAATTTTTGCCATCGCGAATCAACGAAATTAATTCCCAATCGGGGTGTGAATAGGCATGCATGCCATCGTTGAGTGCAGGAAACGGCCCCATGCCCTCGCCACTTTGGCCATGACAATTGGCACAATATTGGCCAAATAAGGCTTGACCGCTGGCTAATTTCTCGCCAAAAGCTGGCTCGATATAGGGCACAGCTGGCTCGCCTGTGGTCAGAGTTGCTTGTTGGGCCACCTCACCACAAGCAATCAAGCCTGGAATTGCAATGCTCAACAACAAGCCAATTAGTCGCCAGCGCTTAAATTTAGGTTGCATGGGAATCCGACTCCAGCGCTGCCTTGCGCAACATCCGATTGCGTAAGGCAGCCAAGGTAATTAAGATTGCGAGCACAATGATCGGTACCATGTACAGAATGACGTTGAGCCAGCGCATAATGCCACCAGCAACATTAACCGTTGTGCGAAATTCTTGGGTTTGGCCAGCCTCAGTCAAGCGCAGCAAAAATTGCCAATCGCCGCTGCGCGAAAAATCAAGATCGTGCGAGCCGTAAATTGCATCTTCTGGGCGACTTTCGGGCGCTGGCGTGTAGCCAAATTCCTCGCCATCAGGGTCGATTAAAACCAAATTGATTGCGTCGACTGGCAAGGCTGCAAAATCGCTGCTGTTGCGCACGGCAATGCTTGCATCGCCACGGCCAACGCTCATCGGCCCAGGAGCCAAGGAGACGACCACAAAATATTGATTGCGGGTTTCACTGATGATGTAATTGCCGCCATGCGCTGCCGCTAGATTCGTCCACCACAAACTTGCCAGCAGCACCCAACAAACCACCAAACATAGGCGTTTCAGCATAGAGTGTATCACAATCTTTGGCCGGATAGTGTGGTAGTTTCTTAACCAACAGTCTCAACAATACGCACTGCCCCACCATCATCGACCAACTGATCCAAGCGAATCGACAAAATTTTCGAGGCTCCATCCGGATTCATTGTAACGCCATAGAGAGTTGAAGCCGCTTCTACAGTACCACGATTATGCGTCACCAACACAAATTGGGTGTGTTGGCTCATCTCCAGTAATTGTTCACGAAGTCGCACAACATTGGCTTCATCCAAGGCTGCGTCAACTTCGTCCATCACGCAAAACGGCGTAGGGTTAACTTTCAACAACGCAACCAGCAAAGCCACCGCCGTCAACGAACGCTCGCCGCCGGAGAGCAACGATAGCGGTTGGCGGCGCTTGCCTGGCGGCTGGGCAATAATATCAATCCCACTTTCGCTACTATTTGGATCGTTCAAAATCAATTGGGCTGTACCGCCGCCAAACAAGCGGGTAAAGGCTTGGCTAAATTCCTCAGCCACCGCGCTAAATGTTTGGGCAAAACGGCTATTCATAGCCGTTTCAAGCTCGTTAATCAACGCGCGCAGGCCATCAGCAGCGTGGCGAATATCACGCACTTGCTCGGTTAAGAATTGATGGCGCTCGCCAAGCTCAGCATATTCTTGCGGTGCAAGTGGGTTAATTGTGCCCATACGGCGTAATTTATTGCGCAATTGATCAATTTGCTCGTTGAGCGCTTGGGCAGAAAGTTCAGCTTGCTCAAATTCAGCAGTTTGGCGCAAATCCAACTGCTCAATATCGATATTTTCTTCGGCGCAACGCTCCCACACATGGTCGCGGCGGGTATTGGCGCTAGCTACTTGACTTTCTGCACGGCTGAGGCTCGCTTGGGCTTGCACAAAGGTTTGCGATGCTGCTCGTTCATGCTGCTCTGCTTGCTGCAAGGCAAGGTTAATTCGATTGAGCGCTGCGAGCAATGGCGCTTGTTCAGCGTTGGCGGCCTCACGTTGCGCGCTGGCCTGCTGACGACGCTCAGCTAAAACAACACTTTGAGCTTCAGTTAAGGCCAATTGCTCGGCCAATTCGTGTTGGCGTTGTTGATCATCACGGCTGCGGCGAACCAAGCCATCAATGACTTGCTGCTGATCGCGTTGGGCGCGTTGGGTCGCTTGCAAGGTTGCATCGCTCGACACAATCGCCGCGCGGGCGGCAGCAACCCGCTCTTCGCTAGCCCGACTAGCATCAGCCGCAGTTTCTGCCTGATCGCGAGCGGCGGCAACCAAGCGTTCATGCTCAGCAACAAGGCTTTGATGACGCTCAATTTCTGCTTGGCTCGCAGCGATTTGCTCGCCAAGGCTGGTTTGCTCTTGCTGCACGTTGGTGCTGCGTTGCGCTTGCCATTGATGCTCTTGCTCACTTTGCTGTAAGCCCCGTTGGCGTTGGGCCACGCTATCGCGGGCTTTTTCCATGGCACTACGATTGGTACGCCGCACGTGGTCTGCCTCGCGCACAGCTTTTTCAGCAGCGCCAATCGTATCAATTGCTTGTTTAAGGCTTTGTTCGTGGCTAGCAAGTTGATGTTGGGCGTTGGCAAGTTGGGCTGGTAATTCGCGCAATTCACGTTCGCGGCGCAGTGTGCCAGCCTCGCGAGTTTTGGCCCCGCCAGTCATGGCCCCCGATGAGCCAACTTGCTCGCCGCCAAGAGTCACAATCGTCCAACCGCCATCCAATTCGGCCAAAATTCGGCGCGCGGTGGCTAAATCTTCGACCACAATTGTGCGGCCAAGCAGGTACTGGACTGCGCGCTCATAGTTTTCTGCATAGTTGACCAACTCGCTGGCCATGCCCAACACACCTTTGGCTTGGGGGATGCGGCTTGGGCGCGGCGAGCGCAGGCTATCCAAGGGTAAGAAGGTAGCACGGCCTGCATCGCTGCGTTTGAGTTCGGCAATTGCTGCTTCTGCATCGTCCCATTGGGGCACGATAATATTTTGCAAACGTGCGCCCAAGGCTACTTCTAAGGCGGTTTCTAGCTCAGCAGGCACTTCGATAACGCTGGCAACCACGGCAAATTGACGTTGCTGTTTTTCGGCCCACTGCAACGCGGCGCGCACGCCAGTAAACATCCCAGCGCCAGCAGCGGCAGTTCGGCGCAAGGCATCCAAGCGGCTGTGCAATGCATCGGCTTCGCGGCGGGCGAAGGCTACAGCTTCTTCTTGCTCGCGGCGCAGATTGCGGGCTTCGAGCAAGCTTTTTTGGGCTGCTTCTTCATTGGCTTGGGCTTGGTTAAATGCTAGCTCTGCTTGTTGATACAACGATTGGGCTTGCTCGTGTTGAGTTTGGGCCTGCTGGATGCGCTCTTGGCTAGCGGCAAGTTTATGTTGATTAGCAGCTAATTCGTTGGCCAAGGCCTGCCAGCGCTCGTGTTGCAATTTGGCTCGTTGCTCGGCCTCATTTAAGGCTTTGCTTGCTTGCAAGGCTGCTGCTTCTGCTTGTTTAAGCGCCTGCTCTGCTTCACGACGGGCAGCAATTGTGGCTTGTTCGCCAGCTTCAATTGTACTCAGCGCTTGGCGTTGAGCCAGCAATGCAGCCTGAGCTTGAGCCGCTTGTTCGGCCAACTCAAGGGCACGGGCGTGAGCTTGGTTTTGCTCGTGCTCAAAGGTTTGTTGGCGTTCGTGGGCTTCATCACGGCGCGTAATCAAGGCTTGTTGGCGTTCGCTCAAGACCGCCCATTCACGTTCGATCGTTTCCCATTCACGTTCAAATTGGGCTAATTGCTGCTGTTGTTGCTCGACAACCTGCTGTTGGGCATCGCGCTGCTGGCGGAGTTCGCCAAGCTGATGTTCGCTTTGGCTATGCGCGGTTTGGGCTTGGGCTACTGCTTGTTCGGCAGCGGCAAATGTCGTTTCTGCTTGGGCAACCAAGCTTTGGGCTGCTTGCCACTGGCGACGATAGGCCACGAGCAAGGCTTGCTGCAATGCGGTTTCAATTTCATGCACTTGCTCAGCTTCGCGGGCTTGGCGGCGCAGCACCTTCAAACGTGGCTCAATCTCGGCCAAAGTGTCCAAGATACGGCCCAGATTCTCTTCGGTTTGTTTAAGCCGCCGTTCAGCCTCGGCGCGTTTGCTGACCGAAAGGCTAATCGAGGCCGCATCTTCAAACAAGCTGCGGCGCTCTTCGGGGCGTAAGGTCAGGGCTGCATCAACGAGTCCTTGATTAATCAGGGTATAACTTGAAGCCAAGGGCGAAGTAGCTTCTTGAATATCACGCAAACGAACTTTATTTTTATTCAAGAAATATTCGTTCTCGCCAGAACGAAACGAGCGCCGCATAATCGTCACTTCGTTGAAATCGAGCGGCAAGGTACGATCGGTGTTATCGATCGTCAAAGCAACCTCGGCCATGCCTTGGGCGGCGCGCTTACCCCCGCCACTGTAGATCAGGTCTTCGGTGCGACGGCAGCGCAAGGCCGAGAAACTTTGCTCGCCCAGCACCCAGCGAATTGCATCGGTTACGTTGGACTTGCCGCTGCCATTGGGGCCGACAATCGCCGTCACGCCCAAGGGAAACTCGATCACCGTGCGATTGGCAAAGGTTTTAAATCCCTGAATTTCAAGTCGTTTGAGATACATTCAAAGCCCTACTTTTTACGCTGTGGTCGGTGGTAACTGATGCTGCATGGTGACATAGGTTGGCTCGGTGTAGCCTTGGTGGCTATGATAGTCGGTAATCGTATAGCCAAGTTGTTGATACATGGCGATCAGGTTGGGCAAAGCTAAGCGCACGCCAATCTGAATGATCTGGCGACCTTCGGCCTGGGCAATTGCTTCGACCGCCGCCACCAACTGTTTGGCCAAGCCTTGGCCGCGATAGGCTGGCAACACCGATAAACGCCCGAGATACAACGTATCGTTGCCACGGCGTTCGTAGAGCACACAGCCAATTAATGCTTGGTTGGATTCCAGCACCAACACACCGCCATCGCCCATGCGCGCCCGAAACGTCTCGACTGTTTCCCAGCCAACGCTCGATGGCGGGTCAAGCAGCGTTTCATATTCAACAAAAGCTTGGCGAATTATTTCCAAAGCTTGGCCATGTTCATCAAAGCGAGCTTCACGAATTTGCATCGAACGATCCTCAATCCAAGGGGCTGGTGGTCGTGACAGAGGCCTATTATACCCGCAGCGGCAGGCTATTTTGCAACGCTAAAACAAAAAACTCAAGGGATTAGCCTTGAGTTGATTTGGTGGAGGTGAGGGGGATCGAACCCCTTACCTTCGCAATGCCATTGCGACGCTCTACCAAGTGAGCTACACCCCCATGTATTGGTGTTGTGTGTTTGTTCACAACGCGGGCGATTATAGCACAGACTGTTTTGGCTGTCAAATTTGATGAACCTATTGCAGATGGCGCTTTTTGGTTGATTTTGTCATTCCACTTGGATCGCCACCCTTCCGTCCCACCCTAGCGGGAAACGCAGGGGGTTTTCATACCCCTGCACCCCCAAATATGTATCCTGTGGATTGTTTTGTCAATCAATTTCACTTAAAGTAAATCAACTATCGTTCGTGTAATTCGTGGCTAAAAAAATCACCGTTGAGGGCTTTTTAGTTTTAATAAATGTACGTTGACAAATCAACTACACTCAGGTGAATTTAAATCATTGAATGGGAGTATGCACGTGTTTGATCAGCGTTGGCAGCAGTTGGCAAAAATTATTGTTCAGCATTCCTTAGAATTGCAACCAAACGATTTGTTGCGGATTCAAGGTGAGGCTATCGCCAAACCGTTGTTGTATGCGCTCTATCGCGAGGCGCTCCACGCAGGAGCCTTGATTATTCCCAAAATTATCGACCCAGTATTTAGCGAAATTTTGCTCAAAGCGGGCAGCGACGCTCAGCTGCAATTTATCCCCAGCACTTTAGCCCACGAAATCGAAACCATGACTGCTTGGTGCGATATTTACAGCGAAATCAACACCAAACAATTCAACCACATTGATCAGCAACGCCAGCAATTGGCAAGCAACGCTGCGAGTTCAGTCCAAGCGTTATTCAACACAAAAGCAGCCCAAAACCAGCTGCGCTGGTGCGATGTGCTGTATCCCACTCAGGCTTTTGCCCAAGATGCAGGCATGTCATTGTGGGATTTTGAGGATTTGCTGGTTAAATCCTATTTGCTCGATCAGCCTGATCCAGTCAAAGCATGGCAAACAATCCATCAGCAACAGCAAAAAATCACCGATTTTCTCAATACGTGTCACACAATTCGCATGCACGGGCCAGGAGTCGATTTGAGTTATCGCTGCGAAAATCGCATCTGGATTAATTGTGCTGGTAAGCGCAATCTGCCTGATGGCGAAGTATTTACCGCACCAATTGAAGATTCAGTCAATGGCCGATTAAGCATCAGCTACCCAAGCTTGTATCTGGGCAATCTGGTGAGCGGCATTCAACTGGTAATCGAAGATGGCAAAGTAACCCAAGCCAGCGCTGAACAAGGCCAAGATTTTCTGCACACAATGCTGGAGCTTGATGCAGGAGCACGCTATATTGGAGAAGTTGCCTTTGGCCTCAACCCAGGCATTAAACATCCAACTGGCCAAACAATTTTTGATGAAAAGATGGCTGGCACAATGCACCTCGCGCTGGGCAATGCCTATCCCGAATGCGGCGGCACAAACCAATCAACCCTGCACTGGGATTTAGTCTGCGATTTGCGTCAAGCAGAAGTCTACGCCAACGATGAATTATGTTATGTCAATGGTAAGTTTATCATCTAAATAGCATGAATTCACAAGGGAGATGTATGGATAGTTTTGAGCCATTACGAGCAGCAGGTCTGGATGTAACATTCTATCAATGGGATGAAGAAGAAGTTGCAGGTGTAATCCAATATGTCCAGCAACGGCACAGTCAAGATTATTCTATCCAAATACCGTATTTTTGGTATGCGAAGGTAACAAAGCCAAGCAATCATCCAACCTACAACCTATCGCAAGCCACAACCCAAGAGAAAATACCAAGACCATTAGATAGTCTTGTATCGAAAATTTCGCTCCAGATTGAAAATCACCAAGCGTGTAATTGGAAAATTTGGGATTATATTCCAGGTCCAGTGCATCATGAATTTTCTTGCTACTATTCATCACTTGATGCATTAGTGCCTGCGATTCTCAACTACTACTGTGGCGAGCCGACACGTATTGGTGATTGGGTCGTGCCATTAAATCGCCATCCTGAATTGAATCCAGCGCGAGTTGCGGCAATTATCGCCCGCGCGAGGCCAACAACCCTCGCACAGCTCGAACAACACCAAACCAACCATCATCAGAAACGGCAGGCTTACTGGAATCGGGGAATGTATGATTTTTTAGCTCGTCAAAATCCATTTCGAAAACAGTATCTTATTATCAAGCATCGGAGTGATCCTACGCGCCAACTCCATTTGCGCCGCGACTGTCGCGCAGCATGGGTTATTTGCCACAATCCTGCAATCTAGCTTCAATGAACAAATTTCTCATGCGCTTGGTGGTAAAAAAAAGCCCCTCTCTCGCTCGGCGGGAGAGGGGTTGGGGTGAGGGATAGTTAATTATGGCGCAACGCTACAGGCAACGCCATTCAAGTTGAAGCTGCTTGGCTTGGCATTCGTGCCGCTAAAGCTGGCTTGCATGCCAAAGCTCGCCGTGCCACCAGTTGCCAAATAGCCGTTCCAGTTGACGTTGGTCACATTAATTGATTGACCAACTTGGCTCAGATTACCATTCCACAAATTGCTAATTTGCTGATTGCCAGCGAATGTCCAAGCTAAATTCCAGCCATTAATCGCCGTACCATTATTTTTAATCGTGACATCGGCGGTAAAGCCAGTTGGCCACTGATTAGAAACGGTGTAGGTTACTTGGCAGCTGCCATTGGTTTGGGTTGGCACAACCGGCGTATTGCTTGGCACAGGCGTGGCGGTTGCTGGCCGTGGCGTTGCGGTTGGCACAATTGGCGTAGCGGTCGCGGTTGGGCCAATCGGCGTAGCCGTTGCCGGAATTGGCGTGGCGGTCGCTGGCCGTGGCGTAGCCGTTGCCGGAATTGGAGTTGCAGTTGCTGGAATTGGCGTGGCGGTTGGTGGCGTTACTGCACCAGCTTTTTCATCAAGATAGGCTGCAACCCAAGCCAACGGCGCATTCCAGTTAATCGTAATTTCGTTGGTTGACCACGACTCAATATGATCGACGAAACATTTTTGGGCTTTGCAACCAGGCAAGCCAATGCTTTGCGCATACGGGTCTTGCAAGGCCGAGTTTGGGCCACCAGAAACCGCACCAGCTGGCGGACGTGGAAAGCTTCCATTCGCCTGAAATGCCCAGAAACGGTGATGCGGATTTTGCAGTGGGTTTTCGCCATAGCCAGTAACATACGATTTATCCATGGCGTTGCGCCCAAGCAAATAATCCATACCTTGACTCATGGCATTGAGATAGCTCGCATTGCCAGTAAAATCGTGGGCCAAGCCAAGAATAATCCCATTATTCAAGACAAACGAGTTGGAACCCCACGGATAGCCAGTGCTTGGCGCACTCAACGGCGTGCCATAGCCTTGGCTTGAAACGTTATTGGCAAACACCGTAGCTGCGCTGGTGATTGCGTTACGCACGCCAGCCAATTCGCTGCTGTTGAAACCATTGGGCACAACGGCCAACGAAATTGTGCCCAACGCCTCGGTTGTGCCCCAAGTCATGGCTGGCTCACGGCTGCTATAGTCGCTCGGCAGATCTTGATAGTAGCTTGAGCTTTGCAAATAGCTCTTGTATTCAGCTTTGCCAGTGGTGATGTACAGCTCGCTGGCGGCCCAATAAAATTCGTCGCCAACTTGCGGGTCGCCATACGAACCGCCGCCAGTGCCATCGCTATCCAAAGCAATTATGTTGGGATTGGCGCGGGCAGCTGCCCAAGCGGTTTCGGCAGCACTCAACAAACGGGCAGAATAGGCTGGATCAAGCGAGCGCCAGATCCGCGAGCCTTGAGCCGCAGTTGCCGCCAAGTTCAAGGTTGCGGCGGTGCTTGGTGGCCGCAACACCCGATCTTGCGAATCTTGATCAGGCCGCAATGGAATGCCTGTCCAGTTGGCATCGTGCATTTTGTGATGCACCATGCCAGCGCGGGGCTGACCAGCAGGCACTTGCATGCGCAACATAAAATCCAATTCCCAGCGTGCTTCGTCGAGCAAATCGGCCACGCCATTGCCATTTTCAGGAATATTCATGCGGCCATCGCCAAAATCTGCTGCTGACGAACCAAAATATTGGTTGCGTTCATATTGATTGAGCAATGTCCAGACCGAAATCCCGCCATTGACCACATACTTGCCATGGTCGCCAGCATCGTACCAGCCACCAACCACATTCAACGAATAATTACAGCCAGTACCGCCAGCACAAGGCACATTCGTATCGCCACGGTTGGGAGCGATGCCAACATGGCCAGCAGGCCGTGTTAAATCATTGCGCCCAGCATAGGGCATGCTAATCGCAATCCCGCTGCGGTTATGGTAGAAATAGGCGAGTGCATCATATTTTAATTGGCGATAGACAGTCGAATTAATCTCAAATTGATGGCTGGTATTGCCTGCGGCAGCCAAGGTAAAGCTACTGCCCGTGCCAGTGTAGCCTGAAAAATCGATAATATGCAGCGTATCGCCGGAGCTAGCATCGTAGCCAAAAACCGTGGTATTGCCCGCAAGCACCGTCGCGCCTGAGCTATTGCGCAATTGCCAAGCCACCGGTGAGTTGCTGCTATTGACAAGGCTAGCGCGCTTAACTGCATTCGGCAAATAGCCATGTTGATTAACCCGAATCAGCGATGAGGCGGCGAGGGCAGCCGAGGGCAGATGCGCCGCAGCAGTATTTGAGGATTCGTGCTGAACAACGCCAAACACCGAGGAAATATTACCAAAAGCCACGCTAGCAGTCAGGGCAACTGTGCTACAAGCCGCTATCAGCGTGCGCGATCGTTTCCGCCGTTGGAAATGAAGCTTCATTTGGTCGATCCTTTTTTTGGGCTATTGCAACACACCGAGCTGCTGCAATAGTGCAACGTAAGCGATTAGAGCAGTATTTGGAATCGGTCTCACTACAATAAGCAGTCAAATGCCATTGCTAGCTGCTTGATTATGCCTAGTACTTGAGAGCGTTCCCAAATTTATTGAGGCAAAGATTAAATGATTTTTACAATCCTGTCAATGTTCTAGGGCTAAAATAGTTAGTTCATGCTAGAAGCAAAAAAGAACATAGAACATAGAGCATAGAACAGAGCAAAAGGATGAGGGATGAATTATGAAGGATGAAGTCCGAAAGAACATAGAGCATAGAGCATAGAACATAGGAGTAGGGATCAGGGATCGGGGGTCGGGGGCTGGCACGAATCTAATCTTCAACATCTGTGCCAATCTATGGCAAAAAATGGGGATCAGGGGTCGGGGACTGGGATCGGTTGGTTATCCTGTGCCTCCAGCCTATAGCCCATAGCCCCAGCTTCGTGCCCTTCGTGTCCTTCGTGGATCAAAAACTTAACCTTCGCGATCTTCGCGGTTTCTGCCCTTCGTGCCCTTCGTGTCCTTCGTGGATCAAACACAAGCCTTCGAGTGTTTCCATCTAATTCTTTCTATTTCTTAAAAATCATTGACTTTTAGCTCTGTTTCTTTATAATTTCACTGGAATTATAAAGAAACATCACGCTGTTGGATGAACGGGAGACCCATTGAAATGGAGCCACGCTGCTCCGCGCGTTTATAAGGGGGAAAATCCCATGGTACAACGCCGTATCCTACGTTTCGCGGTTGGTTGTTGTTCGTTATTAGTCGGCTTGGCTGCGTGGAATCAAGCGCATGCTCATGGTTCGTTGCAAACGCCAGTTAGCCGAACGTACGCGTGCTTTCTCGAAGGGCCAGAAACACCTGATACCGCCGCATGTCGCGCAGCAATCGAGCGCGGCGGAACTCAAGCACTCTACGATTGGAACGAGGTTAATATTGGCGATGCTGCTGGCCGCCATCGCAGCATTATTCCCGATGGCAAGTTGTGCAGCGCAGGCCGCGAAAAATATGCTGGCTTTGATCTAGCGCGCGGCGATTGGCCAGCAACGCCACTCAATTCAGGCAGTTCACTAAGCTTTTTGTACAAAGCCACCGCGCCGCATCGTGGCACATTTGATTTTTATCTCACGCGCACTGGCTATGACCCCAACCAACCACTCAAATGGTCGGATCTTGAGGCTACGCCATTCGCTTCGGTCACGAATCCAGCGTTGGTTAATGGCTCGTATGTGATCAATGCCACCTTGCCGAGCGGCAAAACAGGGCGGCATCTGATTTATGCAATTTGGCAGCGCTCGGATAGCCCAGAAGCATTTTATAGCTGCTCGGATGTGAGCTTTGGTGGCATCAACCCAACCAATGTGCTAAGCGCCACGCCCCGTCCGACCAATGTGCCAAGCGCCACGCCACGCCCAACCAGCACCAACGTCCCAACGATAACCACCGTGCCAACCAACACGCCAGTTGCGACCCCACGCCCAACCAACGTGCCAACCGCCACGCCCAATCCAAGCACACCCGCTTGGCAAGCGTACACCAGCTATGCCACTGGCGCAGGCGTGACCTACGCTGGCCACACCTACATCTGTCGTCAAGCCCATACCTCGTTGCCTGGCTGGGAGCCAGCGGCTGTGCCAGCATTATGGCAATTGATTAACTAAATTATTAAACAAACAGCGCCGCAGGTTGAGATTAACCTGCGGCGCTGTATTTAATTAATCAGCTAAAGGCCATAGTACCACTTGGCTGGTCACAATCATTGGCATTAATAGACCGCCACGTTGGGCATCGACATTAATATCAGCTGGCGCGCCAGTTGTGCCAACATACACAATCCGTTCGCTACCATCAGCCATTAATTGATGAACGCTAGCAGTTTGCCAGCTTGAAACTAACAAACTTTGATCTGCCAGCGCCACCAAGCCATCGTGCTGGCTCGCACTAGCCTTGCGATAGGGTTGCAGCGTACCATCAGCAGCCAATGCAAAAATCTCAACTGCTGTATCGTAGCGACAAACCAAAAGCGTGCCATCGGCAGCAATCGCCAAGCCATTGGGATTGCCAGCGTCAAGTTTGACGGCCAGCGCAACATTGCCCGCAGCGTCAATTTGGTAGATCGCAGCAGTTCTCGTGCTCGAAAAATCCTCGTTGACTCCCATATCGCTGACAAAAACGGTTCCATCAGCGCGCGCCACCAGATCATTTAAAAAACTGCTGCCGCTGATGGCAATCGTGCCTTTGAGCACTCCCGAAACGGGATCAAACAATCGCACCGTATCCAAATCGGCCACATACAAGGTATTATTGGCAATCGCCATGCCTTTGGGCGCATTTAATTCAAATTCAGCACTCGCGCCATCGATCCATTTGGCTTGTTTCAACGTGCCATCAGGATTCACGAGCGAGATATAGCCGTTATCATCGCGGCCAAATGGTGTACCATTAATATTCGAAACCAGATACAAATCGCTCAGCTGATTGTGGAGCATCGATTCTGGTTGGGCAAAGCCTTCGCTCAACGTGATGGCAGCCGTAGTTGCCAAACTTGGGGTCAGCGTTGGCGCAATAGTTGGCGCAAGCTGGCTAAGGGTTGTTGGCGTTGGCTGAATGTGGATTGGTGCAAGCGTCGTAGTCGGCGCTGCGCTACTGCCACAGCTGGCTAGCAGCACACAGAATAGAGCAATTAGAAAAATCCGCGCCATTGGAGCATTCCTTTCAGTAGATTGATCACGCCCGAATGCTACCAAGCCATCATGGTGTTAGTAAGACATGGAAATATCCTATGATAAAAAATCCTAGTGTTGCGCCAGCAAGCGCCAAGCAGAGCCAACGACGCAGTTTGTTGACTGATTTTCTGCGTGCTCGGCGGGCCAAAATTTCACCAACAAGCGTTGGTTTGCCGCATGGCGCACGTCGTCGCACGCCGGGCCTGCGCCGCGAAGAAGTTGCCTTGCTGGCTGGAGTCAGCGTCAGTTGGTATACCTGGTTTGAGCAAGGCCGCGAAATTCAAGTTTCGAGTGCTGTGCTCGAAAGTTTGGTGCGTGTATTGCAACTCGATGGCTATGAGCGCGAACACCTGTATGTTTTGGCTCGCGATAGCATTCACCCTTTGCCATGGCTGGGCCACGCAATCGATGCCGGCACTCAGCTCATGCTCGACATGCTTGATCCAGCGCCGGCTTATGTGATTAGCCCGTGTTGCACGGTGATTGCTTGGAACCAAGCGGCGCGGCTGGTTTTTGGCGATTGGCAGGCTAAAAGTATGCGTGAACGCAACCTACTTTGGATGACATTTAGTCAGCCAGGAGCACGTCATTTCTTTGCTGATTGGTTTGGCGAAACCCAGCGAGTGCTGGCATTTTTTCGTGCCAATAGCACCAAATATATCGACCACCCGATTGTGCAAGAGCTGATTGCCGATCTGCTGGCGATTAGCCCTGAGTTTTGCCAATTGTGGGCACAACACGACGTTGGCGGCATCACGATTGAGCGCAAAGAGCTACGCCATTGGGATTTGGGCAGTTTGGTGTTTCAGCCCAAAGTTTTGCAAATTCATAATGCTGATCAACAACAGCTGGTGGTGTATTTACCGTTGGCCGAAGCCCAAACCCGCGAGAAACTGGAATGCGCCTTGGCGAGCACGATCTAACATTCTGCTAACATATGCCAAGCCAAAAGTAGCGGATAATACTACTGCATTGTCATATCGAGATAGCCGCATGTTTGAACCGATCACCGCTGATCTTTATCGCATCCCGATTCCCGTGCCCTTGCCACTCAAATATGTTAATTGCTATTTGTTGCGCGCCGATCATGGCTGGGTCGTGATCGACACGGGCATGCGCTATGGGCAAGCAGAGCAAACCTGGCTCGAAACCTTTGAACGCTTGGGCATTGAATGGTCACAGATTAAGCAAATTATCGTAACCCACTATCATCCCGATCATTATGGGATGGCAGGCTGGATGGCCGAACGCAGCGGAGCCAGCGTTTGGATGTCGCCAACCGAGATTCAGAGCGTGCAACGGGCGTGGTTTCAACCCTTGCCAGATGCAGCCGATCGCTTGGCCGATTTTTTCGAACTGCATGGCATGCCCAACGATCTCAATCGCCAAATTTGGCAACACACGATGGATGCCAGCCAGTATGTTGATCCCAAGCCGGTGCTGCATCCACTCGCAATGGATCAGCCATTGCAGCTTGGTCAACGCTCGTGGCAATTGCTGCACGCACCGGGCCATGCTGACGGCCAATTATGTTTATACGATGCGGCAGATCAATTATTGATTGTGGCAGACCATGTGTTGGCCGATATTACGCCCAACATCAGCCTGTGGCCCGAAGCAAAACGCGATCCGTTGGCCGATTATTTGGCTTCGCTTGAGCAATTTGCCGCGCTCGATGTGCGTTTGGCATTGGCTGGGCATCGCAAGCCAATCGTGGCCTTTCGCGAACGCTGCCACGAAATTGCCCAACATCACAATCAGCGGCTAGATTTGATGCACGATTATGCAAGCACTGGCAAAACTGCCTTTGAAGTCTGCGAATTTGCCTTTGGTGTCAGCACGCTTTCGGCGCATCAGCTACGTTTTGCCATCACCGAAACCTTGGCCCATTTGGTCTATCTCGAAGGCCAAGGGCGGTTGCGCCGCGAACAACGGGCTAGACAGATTATCTTTCTTGATCAACACTAACGCCGATTCGCAACGTTTTTTGGAGGGTGTATGCGCTGGTGGAAAAAACTGAGCTTATTGGTGCTGGCAATGGCTTTGGTGGCCTGTGGCAACGCCGATGTTGATGCTGCCAAAGTGGCAAGCGACGGTGCAACCGCCTTTGAAAGTGTCAATAACTTTCACTTTAAACTGACGGTCAGCGACGGCGAAGCCGCACCATTGGGCGATATTATCATCATCGATGCTGATGGCAATAGCATTCGGCCCGATAAAATTCAGGCCAAAATCAAAGCCAAATTAGCAGGCGCACCAATCGCCGTCAATATCAATGGCATCATCATTGGAGCCGACGCTTGGATTACGCCAAACCCATTTAATGCAACGACCTATGAAAAATTGGCTGATACTGGCGGGCTTGAAACCTTTTCGCCAGCTAAAGGCATTAGCGACGTACTGCGCGGCCTGAAAAACCCAAGTTTTGTCGAAGAGGCAGAGATCGACGGCGTAGCGACCTATCATATCAGCGGCGAGGTCGATGCCCAAAGCGTCTCGGCCCTGACTGGTGGCGTTGCCGAAGCTGGCACAATTAAACTCGACCTGTGGATTGGCAAAGACGACAAATTATTACGTCAATTAGTTGCAGTTGGCCGTTTGGTCAGCAGCGAAAAAGAAACCATCAAGCGAACCTTGGTCGTTTCGCAATTCAACCAATCGATTACGATCACTCCACCACAATAGCCCAGCATTTCGTAGGCTGGTTCGTTATGTCGAACCACGATGCTATGGCTAGAGCAAACATGCAATCGCGAGGTATCCAAAACATGCTTGATCAACCATTAAACGATATATTTACAGGGTGGGCTGCGATGACTGAACACAATAGCGATCGCGTGGCTGATCGTTTTGGCATGCCACGCGCTGAACTCGACGAATTAGTCCATGGCTCGGTGGCTCAACTGGCGCAAAGCCACTACTACCATTATCTTGCGCGGCCCAAGCCACAGTTTGATGATGAGCTTGACGAGAACACCGCTGCGCCAAGCAAGCCCCGTCATGTTGTGCTGTTTCGCACGCCAGACGACGCGCTTTCGTTTGCCCAACGCATTCGCATCGGCGAAACGCCACGGGTGCGCTCAATTAGCCGCGAGCAGATGATTTGGCAAATGCTGAACGATGAAGCCATTGTGCGCGTGATTTTCTTTGAGCAACCACTCGAAGAATTGCCAACTGGCCTCAATTTGCAAACCTTGGCCGATTTGCCCGGCGCAATCGCCATCGAACGCAACGATGTATTGACCTCGCGCCAAATTTGACCCTTACCTATCTGGGTGTTAGAATCCAAATAGGCGGAATATTAAACGAGTAACGATTTTACTAAGAGCTACGAGTGTATCGTAGCTCTTATCGTATGCCATGCGTTACCCCAATGTGAGGTCGTATGTTAGTCGTCATGGATGCACACGCTACACCTGAGGATATTCAAGCTGTTTGTACGGTGATTGAGGATATGGGTTTGCAGGCTAACACCATGCCCGGCCCAACTCGCACCGCGATCGGAATCACTGGCAATCAAGGGGCGATTGCCGAAGCAGCCCGACTTAAGCTAATGCCAGGAGTGCGCGATGTCATTCGCGTCACCGCGCCCTATAAATTGGTCAGCCGCGAGTATCGCGAAGCAGACACGATTATTGAAATTAATGGCGTGCAAATTGGTGGCCCTTCGTTGGTCGTGATGGCTGGGCCATGTTCGATCGAAGGCCGCGAACAATTGCTGACCACTGCCGAAGCGGTTAAAGCCGCTGGCGCAACCATTTTGCGTGGTGGCGCATTCAAGCCGCGCACCTCGCCCTACAGCTTCCAAGGCATGGGCGAAGATGGGCTAAAACTCTTGGCCGAAGCCCGTGAACTCACCGGCATGCCCGTCATCACCGAAGTCATGGATACCGAGCAAGTCGATTTGGTGGCTGAATACGCCGATATTTTGCAGCTTGGCGCACGCAATATGCAAAATTTTGCCTTGCTCAAGCGTGTTGGCCGCACTCGCCGCCCAGTTATGCTCAAGCGCGGGCTTTCTTCAACTGTCAAAGATTGGCTGCTTTCCGCCGAATATATTATGGCCGAGGGCAATCAGGCGGTCATTTTGTGCGAACGTGGCATCCGCACCTTCGATGATCACTCACGCGGAACCTTTGATTTGAGCGTGGTTCCGGTGCTGCGCGAACTGACCCACTTGCCAATTATTGTTGACCCCAGCCATGCCACAGGCCGCTGGCAAAGCATCTTGCCGATGTCACGGGCTGGCATCGCCTCAGGCGCTGATGGCTTGATGATCGAAGTCCATCCTAATCCTGCCGAAGCCTGGTCGGATGGCGAGCAATCGCTCTTGCCCGAACGCTTTGTTGAATTGATGGAGCAAGTCGAGCGCATCGCCGATGCCATGGATCGGCCAATTCAAGGTCGCACGAAGGCGGCAGCAGTTTAATTAAATTCCCTCACCCCCAGCCCCTCGCCCACACAACGCGGGCGAGGGAGAACCACAGAATTAAAAGCCCCTCTCCTGTCGGACGGGAGAGGGGTTGGGGTGAGGGCAATCCTACCGTCCATAACGCATCAAGCGATCAGCGAGCGCTGGCAAAAAGCGCTGCACTTGGATTAAAAGTTTAACTTTGCCAATCGCCAACTGATAGGTATCATTGGTAAAACCCCGCCAAAACTCCTCAACCAAGGCCTCTGGGCTGATTTTGCCCTTGCCGCGCCCCGCCGTCATCGCCGTATCAACCAGCGGCGGAATAATTTCAAATACCCGCACCTGAGTTTGTTCTAGCTGCCAACGCAAGGCCTTGGTAAAAATATGAATCCCAGCTTTGGTTGCACAATAGATTGGTGCTTGTTGCTTGGGAACCAAGGCCAAACCAGATGAAACATTGATGATCGCCGCTGCTGGTTGTTGTTGGAGCTTGGGCAAAAAACGCTGAATCAAATCAATTGGCGCAGTTAAATTAATCGCAATTTCCTGATCGCGATCGACGTAGGCAGATTGCTGCTCAACTAAATCGCCATGATATTGCACCCCTGCATTATTGATCAGGATTGATATGGCAGGAACTTGATCGGCCAAGCGCTGACGCTCACTTGCTTGCGCTAAATCGGCCTGAATGGTGCTAATTGTTGGCTGCAAGGCCTTAAGTTCGGCCAATTTTTGCGCATCTCGGCCAACCGCAATCACCTGATTGCCTGCTTGGGCAAAGCGTAACGCCAAAGCCCGCCCTATTCCTGCTGCGCCGCCGGTAATCAACACTGTGTGGCCTGTGGTTTGCATCGAAGCTACCTCGCTAGCTAAATTCCTGCTGCTAGTCTAGCAAGCACAGCACTGCGCCGCATTATCATAGGTTAATCAGGGCGCAATTGGCGACGAATGCGGCTCAAACTGACTGGCGTAATGCCCAAATACGAGGCAATATGATATTGCTTGATCACGCCAGCCACAGCCGAAAAATCGACCAAAAAGCGTTGATAACGAGTCGTGGCATCATCGAGCAATAGGCTGCTTTCACGCTGTTCTTTTTTGATAAATAAGGCTTCAGCTACCCGCCGTAATAAGCGATCCCAGCATGGATGTTGGTTGATCAAGCCAGCAAAATCTGCATACTTGGCAACCAAATAGTGGCTTGGCAAGAGCGTTTCAATCGTAAATTGGCATGGCTCATTCAACAACAAGGCCCGATAGCCGCCGATCAAATCGCCAGGCATGCAAAACGATTTCGTCCATTCCAAACCATCGGCAGTTAAATAGTAAAAACGCAACAGTCCATCAACCAAAAATCCAACTTGGTCGGTAGCTTCACCAGCATGCAACCAAACCTGCTCTGCATCCAAAAAACGCGGCTTGAACAAGCGCAAACATGCCTGCATTTGCTCAGGCGGGATTGGCGCAAGCTGCTGAAACGTGCGGGCCATTAATCCATAGCCATCAATTGGCATCATTCAACTCCTAGCGATTTTTTCTTTTTTTACCACAAAGGACACGAAGAACAGAGAGCATAGAACATAAAGCATACAAATTTAACCATATGCTCAACTATTTAGCCACAAATTGCCCGAACGTTGGCTATTGATCCACGAAGGACACGAAGAGCACGAAGAAGGACGATAGGCTCTAGGCTTTGGGCTATAGAAATGATGAATTCCACAAAAGCTTTTTTAGCCACAGATTGCACAGATTATTTTGATTATGTTCTCTGCTCTCTTTTCTCATTTCATCCCTCATACTTCGGTTCTCTGCGCCGCTGCGTTAAAACATTGATCCACGAATTGCCAGAATAATGATTGTTTTTAGCCACAGATGAGCACAGATTTTTAGGATTAGGTTCGTGCCATCCCAGCGCCCATAGCCAAGATCCTCATCCCTCATCCTTCATTCTTCATCTTTCTGTTTTATGTTCTATGCTCTCTGTTCTATGTTCTCATTTTATCCCTCATAATTCATCCTTCATCCTTCTGTTTTATGTTCTATGCTCTCTGTTCTATGTTCTCTCAGCTCCTTTTGATTTTGCCTTTTGCCTAGGGTACAATAGCAATATTTGAATTGTTTAAGCGGTGGCCTACACAATGACAGATCATGCAGAGAGTTTATTAGCAGATATTCAGGTGCTTCTGGCAAACGAGCCACAGCTTAAAGCAGCTCTGGCAGTAGCCAAACCCAATACAACCCTCACAATTACGCCAGTACCAAGCGCGGCGCGGCGGGTTGTGGCAGCCATAGCCACGCTTCAGGCGCGCAGTAGCCTCTTAATTGCTGCCACGCCCGATGCAGCAGTGCGCATGCATGCCGACCTCACCGCATGGCTCGGCGAAAGTGTCATGCTTTTTCCGCCAACCGATACCCTGCCCTACGAGCATATGTCGGCGGATGTTGGGATTGTAGCGCAACGCTTGGCAGTATTAGGCCGCTTGCATGCAGGCGAAACCCTCTGTGTAGTGGCCTCGGTCAAGGCCTTGATGCAACCAACCATGACTCCCGAGGAGTTTGGTTTTGCCACGCGTGTATTGCGCCAAGGCGACCAGCATGATCCTCGTAAATTGTTGGCCCACTGGGTTAGTTTGGGATATCGCGTTGGCCCAACCGCCGAACAACCAGGCGACCTCAGCCAGCGCGGCGGGATTATCGATATTTTTCCGCCAACCAGCGAGCGCCCAATTCGGCTGGAATTTTGGGATGATCAGCTTGAAAGTTTGCGCATTTACGACCCAATTTCGCAACGCTCAGATAAACGGGTGCGCCAAGTTCAAATCAGCCCAGCTCACGAAATTCCGTTTTGGCGACGTAACGAGGCGATCAAACGCATCGATCAGTTGCAGATTGCCAGTTTGCGCCGCGAAGTGCAACACGAATGGGCTACCGCCCGCGAACATCTCGAAACTGGCCAGCGCTTTGAAGGTCGGGCTTTTTATGCACCGTTCTTTCGCACGCCACACGAAGCAGTTGAAGCTGGGTTATGGCAGCATTTGCCAAACTCAGCAGTTGTGCTGCTCTCGGAAGAACATGAATTGAACGCCCAAGGCATCGAACTGCAAAGCCATGCCGACCGTGTACGCGCCACCCAAGTTGAAAATAACGAATTACCAGTAGATTTTCCCTTTCCATTAATTGCATGGACGTTTATTCGCAAAGCCATTCAACGTTGGAGTTGCCTCAATCTCAGCAATCAGCCAATCGACGATGATCAAAGCGATGCCTTTGTGCGCGAAATTAACAGCTTCAGCCAAGCGCCATCGTATGGCGGCCAAACTGATCGGCTGTTTGAAGATTTGCGCGAACGCTTGGTTGGCGGTGAACGGGTCGTGCTGGTTTCGCCACAGGCCAGCCGCTTGCGCGAATTGGCCAGCGAGCATAATTTGGCCCTCATCGGCGAAGAAGATGGCCCCGATGTTGATGACCCAGCCTTCCAAAGCGGCACGATTATTATTCGCCATGGCAACTTATCTGGTGGCTTTAGCAGCGATCCCTTGCGCCTGACGTTGCTCAGCGATAGTGAGATGTTTGGCTGGCAACCACGCCGCGCAATTTCAACTCGCGCCCGCAAACAGCGTAGCGAAAGCGATCGCACGGCATTTTTGCAATCGCTCAAAGTTGGCGATTATGTGGTGCATATCGAGCATGGCATCGCCCAATACGAGGGCTTATCGCGTATCGAGGCTAGCGGCGCTGAACGTGAGTTTTTGGTGTTGCGCTACGCTTCTGGCGATAAATTGTATGTGCCAGTCGATCAGGTTGATCGGGTTTCACGCTACATTGGTGCTGGCGAGGGCAAGCCAACCCTCACCCGCTTGGGCACGTCGGATTGGGAGCGAGCCAAACGCAAAGTGCGTGCTGATGTTGAAGAGCTTGCCACCGAATTGCTTGATCTTTACGCCGCGCGGCAGTTGGTCGAAGGCTTTGCCTACAGCAACGATACCTCGTGGCAACGCGAACTCGAAGATAGCTTTCCCTACACCGAAACCGACGATCAATTGCGGGCGATCGAAGAAGTCAAAAGTGATATGGAAAACACCCGCCCAATGGATCGGTTGATCTGTGGCGATGTGGGCTTTGGTAAAACCGAAGTTGCGCTCCGTGCCGCGTTCAAAGCGGTACAAGATGGTCGTCAAGTTGCAGTGTTGGTTCCAACTACGGTGCTGGCACAACAACATTTTGAAACCTTCTCGCGGCGCATGCAGATGTTTCCTGTGCGCATCGAAATGCTTTCGCGCTTTCGCTCGCCAACGCAGCAAAAAGCGATTATCGAACGCATCGCCAAGGGCGAAGTCGATATTGTGGTTGGCACGCATCGGATTTTATCCAACGATTTGCATTTTAAGCAGCTTGGTTTGGTGATTATCGACGAAGAACAGCGCTTTGGGGTCAAGCATAAAGAAATGTTGAAACGCCTGCGCCATGAAATCGATGTGCTGACGCTGACTGCCACCCCAATTCCACGCACGATGCACATGGCGTTGTCGGGTATTCGCGATCTCAGCGTTATCGACACGCCGCCCGATGATCGCATGCCAATCAAAACCTATGTGCAGCCCTACAACGAAATGCTGGTGCGCGATGCAATTCTGCGTGAGTTGGGGCGCAATGGCCAAGCCTACTTTGTGCATAATCGCGTCCAATCGATTTATACCGTTGCCAATCGAATTCAAAAATTAGTGCCCGAAGCTCGCATCGGGGTTGGCCATGGCCAGATGCCCGAAAAAGCGCTAGAAAAAGTTATTCTGCAATTTTTCGAGGGTATGTTTGATGTCTTTGTGTGTACCACAATTATTGAAAGCGGCATCGACGTACCCAGCGCCAACACCATGATTATCGACGATGCGACGACCTATGGCTTGGCCCAACTCTATCAACTGCGTGGGCGGGTTGGGCGCTCAACTCAGCGTGGCTACGCCTATATGTTCTACAATCCAACCAAAGCAATGGGCGAAGAGGCGCAAAAACGGCTTGAGGCGATTCAAGAAGCAACCGAGTTGGGCGCTGGCTTCCGCATCGCCATGCGCGACCTTGAAATCCGTGGCACTGGTAATTTGTTAGGCGCTGAGCAATCGGGCAATATTACCACGATTGGCTTTGATCTCTATTCACGCTTGCTTTCGCAGGCAGTCGAGCGCGTGCGTGAGGAGCGCAAACGCGGCCAAAGCCAAAAGGCTGGCGAGCAAAAAGCCCAACGTGCTCGCGCAGTCGAAGCGCTCCGCCGCGCGGCGGTGGTTTCGGCGCGCAGTGGTTTTAGCAGCGATGCTGAAGATCCCGTTTTGCCCGATGCAATGGTCAGCATCGACCTGCCGATTAATGCCTATCTGCCGCAAAATTATGTCGATGATGAGCCGCTGCGCTTGCGGGTTTACCAACACATTGCCGAAGCTCGCTCGACGCGCGACATTCGCATGCTGCGCCAAGAGCTGGAAGATCGCTTTGGGCCTGTGCCTGAGCCAGCAGCCCGCCTGCTCGATTTGTTGACGCTCAAAGTTCTGGCCTTACAAGCTGGAGTCGTTTCGATTATCTCCGATGATAACGAAATTACCGTGCGCCTGCCCAAGAGCGTGTATCTTGATCGCGAGCAGCTTCAGCGCGAATCGCCGCGTGGCGTGGTGATTGGCCCGCAATTGGCGCGGCTTGATCGGCGGGTGTTGCGCGACGATTGGGAAGTGGTTTTGCGCCAGTTGCTCGAGGCTTTAAATAAAATTAGCAATTGATATGCTTAATTAAGCATAAATATTAATGAAATTTTGAGCTTTTTGATTATAAATATCACATAAATCGCATATTTGCATAAAACTATGAAATCTGCTATAGTTTTGGGGAATGCAACATATTGAGCTTGCACAACCAACTTGCATTCATGGTCAGGTAGCAATACCTGCTCAACAAAACAGGCCACAGCGAAAAAAAGCGAGGCATGCGTTCCGGGAAGACGCAAGCGCAGCTTTTTTCGTTTTTAGCCTGCTCGTTTTTGGATACAGGAAAGAGGATTCCAGTCATGTTCGAACGAAGCAAACGCTTAGCCGCCATCGTGCTTACTGGCGCGATCTTGGCAGCCTGCGGAAGCGGCACCAGCACCACACAACCAACAACTGGCAGCACCAACGCGACGGCGGTGGTCGAGCCAGGCACAGATACTGGGGCGCAACCCAGCAGCGATGGCACGGTCATCATTGGCATGAACCAATCGCCAGATACGCTGTTTGGAATGGAATCGCAATCAAGCGCCACCACCCAAGTGTTAAACTCGGTGCAACCAGTTTGTATTACGACCTTAAGCTACGATTATCAGCCAGTCTGTTTTAGCGAATTACCAACCTTCGAAAATGGCGGCGCAGTTGAAGAAACCGTCACCATCGACGAAAGCTATACTGGCCCATTCGTCATCAATAACGAAATCGTAACCGATACCAGCATTTTGACAGGGCCAATCGAATTGCCCCAAGTCAAAGTAACCTGGAAGTTGATCGATGGCATCGCATGGGAAGATGGCACGCCAGTAACCGCCGACGACTTCTTGTTTGCCGCTGAGTTGTATGCCAACCCAGGCACCAAGGTTGCCAGCCGCTTTACCATCGAGCACACCGCCAAATACGAAAAGGTCGATGATCAGACCTTCTCGTGGTATGGTTTGCCTGGCTATCAAGATTCAACTTATTTCTTGAATTATGCAGGCGGCGCACTTGGCCCTGAGCCAAAGCACGTGCTTGGCAGTGTTGATGCAGCCAGCATCGGCGGTAGCGATTATGCGAGCAAACCATTGGCCTATGGCGCATACAAAATCGATGAATACGTGCCACAAGAGCGGGTAGTGCTGAGCGCGAACCCAAATTATTGGGGCGCAAAACAAGGCTTGCCCAAGATTGCCAATGTTATTTATAAATTCGTCACCAACGAAGATCAAATTTTGCAACAATTGCAATCAGGCGAAATCGATGTGGTCGGCCAAATTGGCTTATCACTAGCCCAAGCGCCATCGCTTGATGAATTGCAAGCAGGCAACGAATTTGATATTCAATATGTACCAGCCACAGTCTGGGAACATATCGACTTTGCAGTTGAGCGTGGCGATGGCATTGCAACGCCGTTTGCTGACCCCAAAGTGCGCCAAGCAGCTGCTTACGCCATCAATCGCCAAGAAATTATCGACCAGATTTTGTTTGGCAAAACTGTGGCCATGAACAGCTTCATGCCCGAAGATCACTGGGCGTACCCTAGCGATGCGAGCGTGATCAACAGCTACGATTTTGATCCCAGCAAGGCGATTGAATTGCTGAAGGAAGCTGGTTGGGTTGCTGGCGATGATGGTATTTTGGTCAAAGATGGTCAACCATTCAAGATCGAATTCTTCACCACCGAAGGCAACGATACCCGCCAAGCAGTCGCCCAATTGGTGCAAGAATACTTGCGCGATGTTGGCATCGATGCTGAATTGCAATTTGTGCCTGGCACTGATTCATTGTTCAAAAATGGTTCGGAAGGCATCTTAGCTGGTCGGCGCTACGATTTGGCTTTGTATGCATGGGTCAGCGGCCCTGAGCCATCAACGCCATTGTATTTGTGCAGCCAAGTGCCAACTGCCGAAAACGGCTATGCTGGCCAAAACAACACTGGCTACTGTAACCCAGACTACGATAAAGTGGCGCTCGAAAGCCAAAGCATCGTCGAACGGGCTGGCCGCTTGCCATTGCTCAGCCAAGCCCAACAAATCTTCAACCGCGATTTGCCAACCTTGCCGTTGTATCAACGGATCAATGTTGGGGCTGCCCGCAAAACCATCAGCGGCTTCAAGCTCGACCCAACCAGCCAACAAGATTTCTACAACATCGAAACCTGGGAATTGGCTCAATAGGTATTGGCTTTTGGCTATTGGCTATCGGAACAATCGATAGTCAATAGCCATCCATCCACGAAGAACGCAACCGCGAAGGACACGAAGAGCACGAAGGGGGACTTGGCTACAGGCTTTTGACTTTTGGCTATCGGAACAATTGTTGGTATTGCCAAGGAATCTTCGATAGCCCATAGCCTAGAGCCATTCCTCCCTCTGCGCCTCTGCGTTAAAAATTGATCCACGAAGCACACGAAGCGAACGAAGAGCGCGAAGGTTAAGTTTTTTTCGCCACAGATTGACACAGATTATGATGATTAGCTTCCCATAGCCCAAAGCCGATAGCCTATAGCCATCATTCCGCTTCATCCCTTATCCTTCATAATTTTTGCCTTTTGCCTTCTGACTTTTGACTTCATCCCTCATCCTTCATAATTTCGCTCTGTTCTATGTTCTCATTTTGACTTTTGCCTTCTGCCTTTTGATTTGGTATTTCATCCCTCATCCTTCTGACTTCTGACTTTTGATTTTTGCCTTGTTAACAATTGCTCATCAAATGCTTACACCAGCGTTGCAGATTTGTTAATCAATTCAGGGTAGGCTAGATCCAAGCAAACTATCAGGAGCTATTGGGGCATGGCGCAAGCAATTAAGCAACCGATTCATCTTTGGGCAAAGCGACTTTACCAAGCAGGACGCTGGGCTGGCAACACAGTCATTTGGTTGCTGCTATGGCTCATTTGTATTGCCAGTATCTTTTTTATGATTCGCTATTTCAGCGACGCTCAGTGGCTTAGCAATTTGCAGGGCACGCCGCATCTGCTCGCCGAATTTGGCATGCGTTTGTTGATGGCGCTGCCATTTACATTGTGGCTGGCGCTGATGTTGCGGCCTGTACGCACCCGCCGTTGGATTATTGGGCGAATGTTCAAGCTCGCGCAACACTTGCGCCGCAAACCAATTAGCCAGCCTAGCGAGCAACCAGCAACCCCAATTGCCAACGAAATCGCGCCAGCAAGCCCCAGCTTTGCAACCAAGCCCCTCTCTCGTCGCCGCTTTTTGGTCGAATCGGGGTTGGTTGGCGGCGTGGTTGGCTATGCGATGTTGGTTGAGCCATATCAAATTCAAGTGCGCGAAGTTAACTTGCCAATTGCCAATTTGCCCGAACGCTTTCGCGGCATGCGCATCGCCCAAATGAGCGATTTGCACATCAATGCCTATACCACCAGCGCAGATTTGGCCCGGGCTGTGGCCCAAATCAACCAACTTAACCCTGATATGGTGCTCTTGACTGGCGATTTTGTGGATTGGGATGCGCGTTTTGCTGATGCGGCAACCGAACCATTTCGCCAGCTGCGTGCGCCAGAAGGCATTTACTCGGTGCTTGGCAACCACGATTACTACAGCGGCAAAATCGATGCAATCAAACAAGCCATTCAACGTCACGATTTAGGCTTGCTGGTCAATCAACACACGGTTTTGCGCCGTGGCGCTGATCAATTGGTGCTGGTTGGGTTTGATGATCCACGGCATAATCGCAATGGCGGGCCACGGCTCAGCCCAGAGAGCATCAATCCTGAAGCGGCATTGCAAGGCACACCCAAGAATGTAGCGCGTTTGGCAATGGTACATAACCCAGTGATTGTGCCGCATTTCGTGGCCAACTATCAGCTTGATGTCATTCTTTCTGGCCATACCCATGGCGGCCAGTTTCAAGTGCCAATTCTGACTGATCAGCTGGTTGGCAACGCTGAATATTTTGTGCGCGGCCATTACGATCTTGGTAAATCGCAGATTTATGTCAATAGTGGCTTTGGGTTTACCGGGCCGCCATTGCGTTTTCGGGCAGCCCCAGAAATCACATTAATCAATTTGGTTAATGCTAAGGCCTAGCCCGACTCAAGGCGGAGCACTAGCAAGGCCAACGGCTGAGCACAATCTTGGTTTTTGCTGTATAATAGCCATTACGTGTCAATTTTTATGATTGTACGAAACGCCAAATAAAAGGGGGTGAATTCTAGTGGCAAGCATTTCGGTAGATTCAAATGAATCAATCGACAAAGCACTGCGCCGTTTTAACAAGGCCGTGCAAGCTGATGGCATTTTGACGGAAGCCCGTCGCCGTGAGCATTATGAAAAGCCTAGCGTTAAACGCAAGCGCAAGGAAGCTGCTCGTCTGCGTAAGTTGCAAAAGATGGCTCGTGAGGCCAACAACTAAGCAATTCGCATGACGCACCCCAAATCGCCGCAGCTTGTGGAAATACCACGCTGCGGCGATTTTCATGTATCATGAGAGTTGCAGATTATTAAAGAGGTTCAAAAATGTCGATTCAACAACAACTGCAAGAAGATATGAAAAATGCCATGCGCAACAAAGAGCAACAACGGCTCGATACGATTCGCATGATGCTTGCATCGCTTAAAAATGCCCAAATTGATCTTCGACGCGAGCTTGATGAAGTTGAAGCAGTTGGCGTGATTCAAAAAGAGGCCAAGCGTCGCCGCGATGCCATGGCCGAGTATAATAAAGCTAATCGCCCAGATTTGGCTGCTAGCGAAGAAGTTGAACTGGTGATGATTGAAGCCTATTTGCCTACCATGCTCAGCGCCGATGAATTGCGGCCAGAAATTGCAGCAATTATTGCCGAGCTTGGGGCAACCAGCATCGCTGACCTTTCGAAAGTAATGCCTGCGGCAATGCAGCGCTTCAAGGGCAAAGCAGAAGGCCGCGTCATCAACGAGGTTGTGCGCTCATTACTTAGTGCGTAAGCTATGATTGTTCGTTCATATCGCTTAAAAACCTTGTTACGATCCCTGATCGAGCATCACCACCATTGGGTGTTGGTGCTCTTCGGGATCGGGCTAACCGTGCTTTTGACCGTGATTTTTACGTGGCGCTCAGCCGTCAATCAAGATATTATGGTCGGACGGCCAAGCCCGCGCACAATCAATGCTGATCGTGATTTGACCTTTGAAAGCCAATTGCTGACCGAGGCCAAACGTCGCGAAGCAGCTAACGATCCGCGTAACTTGGTCTATAACGAAGATACTCAAATTCATGGCCAGCAGCGTGAGCAACTGCAAGCAACCTTCAGCGTGATCAACTCGATTCGCGATAATCCCAGTCTCAACCTTGATCAGCAGCGGGGCCAACTGACTGAATTGCCATCGTTGCCACTCTCCGATACGCTGGCAATTACAATTCTTGAAGCCGACGACGATACATGGCAACGGATTAAAGATCAAACCAATGCCCTCTATGATCGGACACTGCGCGAAAATAATTACTCACTCGATCAAACAACCCTCGCCGACATTAAAATTCGCTATTTGCCCTATAACTTGCCAAGTAGCTTGCAGCAGGATCAGCGGGCTGTTGTGCTCTATTTGGTCGAGCAAACCCTCCATGTTAATCGCACCCTCAACCAAGAGGAAACCGAGCGCCGCCAACAAACCGCCCGCAACGCCGTTCAATCGGTCTCGAAAGATGTTGTGAATGGCGAAAATATTGTGCGCCAAGGCGATACAGTTTCAGCAGAACAATACGAAACCCTGGTCAAAATGGGCCTGATCACGCCAGAATTGGGCATTGACGGCTTTATGGGGCGCTTACTGTTGGCGCTCTTGGTCGCCTTAGGGCTTGGCATGGCGCTATATATCGATCAGCATAATCTGCTGACATGGCCGCGGGCCTTGCTGGTAATCATGATTTTAACCGTGATTCCAATTCTGTTTGGGCGGGTTTTCATCAGCACTTGGTTGAACTTCCCCGAAACCTTCGCCTTGGCAATTGTTGCGATTCCGCTGGCGGCGCTATTTAACAATAATTTGGCCTTGATCGTCTCGGCGTTGGTGTCGATTGTGATTATGTTTTTGGGCGAAGGCGCGCTGCAAGTTGGCATGATTAGCTTTGCAGGAGCCTTGTGCGGCATCTACGCTATTCGCCGCGCCGACCGCGCTATGGCCTTTATGATGGCTGGGGTTTGGATTGCGCTGGGTGTGTTTGCCACCGCCATGGTTTGGCGCTTGATTCAGCCCCAAGGCGTGACCTGGCAACAAACCATGTTTACCTTGATTTTTAGCGTGCTCAACGGTGGCATTACCGCTATGATGTCGCTGACCTTGCACAACGTGCTTGGGCGGGTTGCTGGCATCGTCACACCAATGCAATTGCTGGAGTTAGCCCACCCCAATCAACCACTGTTGCGGCGCTTGATGCAAGAAGCCCCAGGCACCTATCATCACTCGGTTGTGGTGAGCAATTTGGCCGAACAAGCAGCAGAACGAATTGGCGCAGATACCTTGTTGACGCGTGTCGGAGCCTATTATCACGATATTGGCAAAATGTTGCGGCCCTTCTTCTTCACCGATAATCAATATGATCGCTCGAATGTGCACGATAATCTCGATCCCCAAACCAGTGCTAAATTAATTGCCGACCATGTGATCGAAGGCGCGAAGATCGCTCGCCAGCATAAAATTCCTGAGCAAATTGTCAATTTTATTGTCGAGCATCATGGCACCGATGTGATTCGCTATTTCTATCAGCAAGCCTTGCAAGCAGAAGATAGCGTTGATATTAATAACTATCGCTACCCCGGCCCCAAGCCTCAATCCAAAGAAACAGCTATTTTGATGCTGGCAGATGGCGTAGAAGCCACCGTGCGCTCCAAAGAGCAATCGGGCATGCTGGTTGCTGAGCGCCACGAAGATGATGATCATCAAGCACCCAAGGGCTGCCAGAGCATCGCCCAAGTGGTTAACCAAAGCATCGATATGCGCATTGCCAGCGGCCAGCTTGATCAATCGCCGCTGACCCAACACGATCTGAATACGATTCGCCAATCGTTTGTCAAAACCCTGCAAGGGATCTATCATCCACGGGTTGAGTATCCCAAGTTGATTCGGGAAGCTCAACCAAAATAAAACCAACCTACCAATAAGGAAATGACGCGGTATGTTAGAACTAACAGCCCATATTGAAGTTGTGCCTGCCGATTTGGTGCTTGATACCAGTTTGCTGGAGCAGGTCGTGGCCCAAGTGTTACGCGATGAAGGCCAAACTGGCACATGGGAAATTGGCATTCGCATCACCAACGATCAAGAATTGCAAGAACTCAATCGCCAATATCGCGGCATCGATCGCCCAACCGATGTGCTTTCGTTTGGCGAGTACGAAGATGATGACGATGATTTTATTGTGCCCGATGGCGTGTACGATGATGATGATTTTGACGATCCCGAGGCAGATGAAGCAGCCTATCTTGGCGATTTGGCAATTTCGTATGAGCGGGTGCTGGCGCAGGCCCAAGAGTACGCCCATTCGAGCCGCCGCGAATTATGCTATTTGGTAGCCCATGGCAGTTTGCACCTCCTCGGTTACGACCACGAAACCGACGAGGAGCGCGAAGATATGCGCCAACGCGAGGAAAAAGCCCTGCAAACCCTTGGCATTACCCGCGAAGCAGAGCCGTTTGTTTAGGGGCTAGGGATCAGGGATCAGGGTCTAGCAATTGATCCACAAAGGGCACGAAGTTCGAAACCGCGAAGTATTCCAACTCAAATAGCCCGAACCCTGACCCCAACCACCAAGCTCAAGCGCCATATGTTCTATGCTCTATGTTCTATGCTGTTGATGAGAATTTGTGGATGTTTCAGGCGATTTGGAAATTTATCTGCGGCTTTGGCTATGCCTTTCGCGGCATTTGGATCTTAATTCGCAGCCAGCGCAACGCCCAAATTCATTGTTTGGCCTTGGTTGTTGTGGCCATCGCAGGCTGGTTGCTTAAGATCAGCGCTAACGAATGGCTAGCAGTGATATTGATTAGTGTGGTTGTTTTAGCGCTTGAAGCAGTAAACACCGCGATTGAGAGCGTGGTCGATTTAGTTTCGCCAAGCTATCACCCGCTTGCAGGCCGCGCCAAGGATGTTGCGGCTGGCGCAGTGTTGATTGCGGCAATCGGAGCTTTGATGATTGCCGCAATTATTGTTTGGCCACGTTTAGCGCACTTGATAGCTGGTTGAACGCTGATCAAGCAAATATGTTTGCCAGAGCGTTTGCCCACCCTCGCCACGCGCCACCGGCTGCATGCGATCTGCGCCATCGGGCACAAGGCTCAAGTGTTGCTCAGCAAAAAAGACCGTTGGCCGCCCCTCGTATTCCACCACTGGCGAAATTGGCAGGCCAAAAATATCGGGGCCGCCGTGCGCACGCCAGTAGCGCCAGAGCAAGCTTGGCATCGTGATTCCGGTAGTTTCCTCAACGGAGGTAGTCACTAAGGGCAATAATTCCTCGGAACGAGCCATTACTGCTTGCACAGCCCGCAAGTTTTGCTCAAAATCAGGCAATTCGCCAGTTGATAATTCTGGCGTGATCGAGGCAATGCCCAGCGCACCCGCCCAATCGTGCATCCCACCAGTAATCATATAATTGCCCCAATAGCGGTCGTAGCGATAACCACTAGCTTCAGCATAGACTTGGGCCAAAGCAATTGATGGCGCATGCTCGCAAAAAGCAGGAAACACATCGCCACCATCGCTATGAATCCAGACCACCGCCGAGGCATCGAGCACCAAATCGCGCACCAATTGGCTTTCTAATTCCGATTCGACGAACGCGCCGCCTGTATCCGAGACGATGCCATATGCACCCTCAACCGTTTGATTCCAATCGTTTTCAGGGCAGGCATCGAAGTTGGTATCCATGTTGCGGTTGAGATCAACGCTGCGGCTATTGAAGCGCGTGCCAATTGCCAAGCCATCGGGATTGACCGTGGGAATGATATACAAGCTCACATCGGCTGGCACTTCATTGGGGCGCTGGCGAAAATGCTCAAGCAACGCCATTGCCAATTGATAGGTGTTGGCTTCGGGGCCGCCGTGGGTGTTCGACACCAGAAATAGCTTGCGCGGGCCATTGCCAAAACGTGTGCCAGTAATCGCCCGCCCTTGCAGCGATGTGCCAAAGGTCAAATCGACAATTGGCACAGTGCTAGGGCTAGGCGTTGCTTGGTTGCTTGGAGTTTGGGCGACAAGCGTGGTCGCCGGAATGCAGAGCAATCCAGCGACCATACTTAACATCAGCAGATATTTTTTCATTAGGGAGTTGGGGTTGGGACCACAAGTTCAGGTGTTGGCTCTGGTTGTGGTTCAGGCGTTGGCTCCGGCTGTTGCGGCGGTGCTGGCTCCGGCGTTGGTTTGGCCGGATTGGCACAAGGGTCGGTCGGTTTACAGCCTTTTGGTGGCAACGGCGTTGCCGGATTATGCACATAAATATCGGGCCATGGCTTGAAGTGGGTATAGAATGGCTCGCGCAAAACCACTTGACCATTTTGGCGGATAATGCGATACACCGTAATATCCATGCCATCGCGGGCGGTATCGGTCTGATGGAAAACACCAACAGGCTCTTTGGCATCAGCGATAAAGGTTGGCTCGGTTGGCTTAGGATATTCTTTGGTCACATATGGGCCATCAAGCACGACTTCGCGCTGCGGAGCCGTACCATACAAGGCGTAGGTAACGGTGGCAGTTGAATCGTTGACATAGGTGTTGAGCAACAACCAATTGCCAGTATCATTGACAAAACGGAAATCTAAGGCCCCAGTGAAGATTGCTGCATCCATCCCAAACGATTCGTAGACTTCGTACCACGAAATGCGGAAGGAATGGGTATGGCGCTCAGTAATGGGCAGGCCAGCGTGGAATGCAGCGCGGAACAAGGTCGTTGAATCTTGGCAAATCCCGCCGCCCCATTCTTCTTGGGTGCGATTGCCAACAATTGCATAGCCCTTGACGAAGCCATTTGATTCGTCGATTGAGCCAACCGCATTGTTGAACGAGAATTCCTCGCCAGGCTTGATCAAGATCCCATCAAGCAAATACGAGCCAGCTTTGATATTGGTAACCCGATATGAAGCTGAGCCTTTGTAGGAACTTTGGCCAACCCCAACCGTTTCGACAATCCCCAAGCTATGCAGGTTTTCGGCGGTTACGTCGGGCTGCACTTCTTTGATCACCAATTCGATGGTGCGGGTTTCGCCAATTGTAGCTTGCTCGATAATCCGCAATGCAGAAGCTTCCTCGTCGAGGCGCAAACCAGTACGACCTTCGCGGGTAATCGTTAGTGCGCCACCATCCCACGCCACACGAGGATTGACCGAGCCACGGCCAATTTCGTCGGCGAAGGTTGCGACCCGTTGGCGAATCATTTGTTCGTTCAACGAAGCCACCATTTTGGTTTTGCCATTGGCAGCGGTGTGGGTATCGAGCCGAATCAAAGCCCGCAGGTCATCGACGCTCAATTCCCATTGTAACTCGCCAGCAACCAAGGTCAATGGTGATTGCAACACAGCATCGATGGTTTGTTTGGCTTCAGCAACACCATCATCAAGCACGGTTGGCACAACCATTTCGGTGCGCAACACAACTTCAGCTGGTGAGAGCGTTTGCAGCTGGGTCAGAATATCCTGCGCAGTTTCATCAATCAAGATCAAACGGCCTTCGCGGGCAGGAGTCATCGTGGCGTTATTGCCAGCCACAATCAAGTTGGCATTGACTGGCGCAGCAATCAAATCGTTGGTTGCCGTGCTCAGATAATCGCCCAATTGACCTTGATCGATCGTCACTTGCAACGGAATATCATAGCCATTTTGCCAAATACCTGAGACTGCTTGCAAGGTATTGATGATATTACCGCCGCGCCCAAGCTTATAGGCTTCATCGACCGATTGCTCGACCGAGAGGCTAATGCCTGCATCTTGCGCGGAAGGCTCCCAGGTTTGGCCATTGAAACTGAGCGCTAAAGGCCGCTTGAGCAAATCGGCGTATCGCTCGTTGAGCAAGGCTTTGGCTTCTTCGGGCGTTTTTTGGCTCATATCGATGCCCTGAATTGCCACATTTGGATAAATGCGACCTTCAAAGGTGCGATTGAGATACCACAACCCTAAGCCAAAGAGCAAGCCAACCAAGCCTAACGTAATGCCAGCGCCCCAGATAAATGTCCGCAGGCGGCTACGTTTACGTCGTGGTGGCGCAGCCGATCGAACGGGGAGATCGTCGGCCAATGGGGCAGTTGCTTCATACTGCTCTCCATCGCCATTTTGACGGCGACGCTCCATAGGGCCATATTTTTGATAAAATTCATCTGCCATGCCAAACACTCCTAGCGACCAAACAGCACAATAGGTTTATTGATTAATAAATTGCTGTGCTTAGATGTTGATGAAAATACTGGCAATTAACGAAAATACCAAAACCACCACCAGAATGATGGACACAATTCGGTAAATTTGTTTAAGCTGCTGATTATTCACCGAGGACTCTCCTAGTTAAACATTGTGGCTATTATACCATTGCTCAGGTATTATGTCGTTCAATTTAAAGCTGATGTTTAGCTGAAAAATTGGCAAATAAACGCTTTGCAACGATGTGAGCAAGCAGCATACCAGCAAGCACATCCCAAAGGCGATGTTGTTTGGTGGTGAGGGTGCTGATGATAATTGCCAAGGCCCAAGCCGCGACGAGCCAGCGCCACGGCGAGCGCAAACGCCAATGCGCCTCCGCCAACACTACGGCATAGGCCGTGTGCAAACTGGGCAAGGCATTGTATGGTGGATCAACACGCCAAAGCCAAGCAAGCAGGCGGTTGGTTGCTGGTTCTGGGCGTGGCACGGTTGTGCGCACACTGCAAAACAGCATCGAGCCAAGGCCATTGAGCAGGCTAATTGCCCAAAAAACCCGCCGTGCGTGGGCTGGCTGAGACCAAAAATAAGCAGCATTCAAGCCTAAAAAGGGGTAGAGCGAAAGATAGGGGAAAACACTCGCAGGCAGCAGGGGAATCAGCCGATCAAGCGCGGTTTCGGGCACAATGTAGGCCAGCTGATCGGGAACATGGCTTGCAGCAAAGTAACCGCCAAACGAGACCAAGGCAAGCGCCAGATCGGGGCTTGGCGAGGCCAGCGGCGATTGTTGCTGCAAGCCTGGCATATTTAGCTATTCACAGCAGTTTCGCTGTAGTGATTGCCGTTGCGGATGGTGCGCGGCACTTCATGGCAGCGGCGACAGCGGGCTTCGTAGGCTTCTTGAGCCCCAACCAAAATAATTGGGTCGTCGTATGAGGCAGGCATGCCGTTGATCAAGCGTTGCGTGCGCGAAGCAGCCTGACCACAAATCACACAAATTGCTTGCAACTTGGTCACTTCTTCTGCTTTGGCCAGCAAGGTTGGCAATGGGCCAAATGGCTCACCGCGAAAATCTTGATCTAAGCCAGCGACAATGACCCGAATGCCGCGTTGAGCCAATATATCGCACAAATCGATCACCGCAGGATCAAAAAACTGCACCTCATCGATCGCCACGACGGTTGTTTCAAGCACAATCGCCGCCGCAATATCGGCAGCAGTTTGCACCGGGGTTGCCAACACGCGCACGCCATTATGTGAAGCAACTTCTTCATCGGAATAGCGGGTATCGATGGCTGGCTTAAACACTTGGATTTTTTGACGGGCAATTTGCGCGCGCTTGACGCGGCGAATCAGTTCCTCGGTTTTGCCGCTAAACATACTGCCGCAGACAACTTCAATCCCACCACGTTGCATGAGAACTCCTTATCGCATCAAGAGGAAGTGCAGGCCGCAAGGCAACAAAAGAGCCACGCGAAGCCTAGTGGTATCGCGTGGCTCTTTGCAGTTCAGAACAACGATGAAACCTTATTCTTCGGTTGAAGTTGGTTCTTCGCCGTAGACTTCATCGTAGAGGCTGCGCTTCTTGGGGGCTTGTTGAGCGCGAGCTTCGCGGCGGCGTTGGGCATCTGATTGCTTTTCTTGGCTTGATTGCAAGCGCTTCATAAAGCGATCAACTTGACCAGCGGTATCCAAGATGCGTTGTTCGCCGGTGTAGAACGGGTGGTTGCCTGACCAAACGTCCAAGCGCAATTCAGGCTTGGTTGAGCCAGTAATCAAGACTTCTTCGCCGTTCACCACAATTTTGGCATTTGGATAATATTTTGGGTGAATGTTCTTCTTCATGATAACTCCTCGATGGTGATGCTTTAGGCTTCAGCTTCAGCAGGTACAACGCTCACCATTTTTTGGGTGCGGCTGTAATCTTCGAATTTGACATGACCATCAATCATCGAGTAGATGGTGTAATCGCGGCCAAGGCCAACATTTGCGCCAGGGCGCACTTTGGTGCCACATTGGCGAACGATGATTGAACCAGGCTGAACCAACTCACCACCGAAGCGCTTGATACCACGCATTTGCGGCTTGCTGTCGCGCCCGTTTCGCGAGCTACCTACACCTTTTTTATGTGCCATTTGCAGGCTCCTTTCAGACGCGGGCCAACCGCGCGGTCAGATTACTTGTTTGGAACTACAATATCGTTGATGGTGATTTCAGTGTATTTTTGGCGATGGCCGGTACGGCGGCGATAGCGTGCTTTTGCTTTGTAGCGGAACACGACAATCTTTTCGCCCTTCACAACTTCGCCAACGGTTGCTTTCACAACTGCGCCACTGATCAAGGGTGCGCCAACAAAGGTGTCGGCCCCACCAACCATCAAGACTTCATTAAATTCGATAGTGCTTCCATCTTCAGCGTCGGTCAAGGCAATTTGTAATGTTTGGCCTGGCTCAACGCGATACTGTTGGCCACGGTCTCGAATAATGGCGTACACGATGCCGCTCCTTCTGGCGGTTTGGTCCGCCGCCGATAAAAAAGAGAGGGGCATCTGCCCGCCCTCTTTTAATGATATTTTTTCTTTACAATACGGCGACGAATTATAGCAGACAGCATTGATGCTGTCAACCACAGCAATTTGAATTTTTAAGCCGCGTGCATGACCCAAATCAAACCCAATTGGCGCGTTCTCTCAGCCCCAACCCCCACTTTATTCAAAGGTAGTTAAATCATCTCACCTCTGCGAGCTAGCCCAAAAGTCGTTGGTGGCATTGCCAAACATAACTCATTATTGACCATGCTTTAATAAATTATTAAGTATGGTATTCTATAGTACCTACGCTCAGAGCAAAGCATAACGACCCTCCAGATCAGCAATTCCATTCTGAAAGGAACTTAAATGAAGGACCATCGGCTGATTACCCTGCTCGCGTTGTTCGTCATTATTTTTGCTGGGGCCAGCATGGTTCACCCGCTAGCAGCCAAAACCGTTAGTAGCGATAACTTGGTTTTGGGCAATCCTAGCGGAGCAGTCGCCAGCAGCAGCTATCCTACCAATTATTTGATTCAACGTAACCAATACGCGCTCTCGTATCATCGTGATAATGGCATCGCCAATTGGGTCAGTTGGCACCTCGATAGTGGCGATATTGGCAGTGCCTCGCGCAGCGATTTCCAACCAGACAGTAGCTTGCCCAGTGGTTGGTATCGGGTGGCAACGGGCGACTACAGCGGCAGCGGCTACGATCGCGGCCACATGACTCCCTCCGGCGACCGCACCTCCAGCGCCAGCGACAACCAACCAACCTTCTACATGACCAACATCATTCCCCAAGCTCCCGACAATAACCAAGGCCCATGGGTCGACCTCGAAACCTATGCCCGCGAGTTAGTCAGCGCAGGCAACGAACTGTACATCATCACTGGCGGCGCTGGCTCACGGGGCACAATCGCCAATGGCAAAGTGCGCATTCCCAACTCAACCTGGAAAATTATTGTGGTGCTGAGCCTCGGCAGCAACGATCTGAGCCGCGTCAGCAACAACACCCGAGTCATCGCGATCAACATGCCGAATGTGCAAGGCATTCGCGATAACGATTGGCGCGATTATCTGACCACGGTCGATGCGCTCGAAAGCTTGACTGGCTATAACTTTCTCTCGAATGTCTCAACCAGCATCCAAAGTGTGATTGAGGCACGCATTGATGGCTCGACAACTCCTGTGCCAACCTCGGTGCCAAACCCAACCTCTGCTCCCAATCCAACTGCAACCCCAGTCCGCACCGCAACGCCACCACCAAGCACTGGCTGTAGCTCAACGCGCTTGTTCTTCTCGGAATACGTTGAAGGCAGCGGCAGCAACAAAGCCTTGGAACTCTACAACAACACAGGGGCCAGCGTCAGCTTGAGCGGCTATAGCATCCAGCTGTATGCCAATGGCGCGACCAACGCCACCAGCAGCGTTAATTTGAGCGGCTCGCTTGCCAATGGCGCAACCTACGTGATTGCCAATGCCTCTGCTTCGAGCAGCCTCTTGAATCTGGCCAATATCACCAATGGCGTGGCCAACTTCAATGGCAACGATGCCTTGGTATTGACCTACAACGGCGCGGTTGTTGATAGCTTCGGCCAAGTTGGCAACGACCCAGGCAGCAGTGGTTGGGGTGGCTTAACCACCGACCGCAGCTTGCGCCGCAAAGCCAACATTGCCTCAGGCGACACCAATCGCAGCGATAGCTTTAGTCCAAGCAGCGCTTGGGATGCCTACAGCAGCGATACCTTCAGCGGTTTGGGAAGCCATACCGTGAGCTGTCAATAGCGCCCTAGAACAGTTTGCTGAAACCCATAACAGGCTACTGGAGTACTATCCAGTGGCCTGTTCGTCCTTAAGAATGAGAACGATTCGCCCTCGAATACCTGTTTAACAATCGAACAGCCGTGGTATTCTTAGGCTGTGGGTAGGCTCCTAGCCTACAGGAGGAAATGCTGGATGGCAATGTTAAATGTTGTTGATGTTAAAAAGTCTTTTGCGGGAACGCAAGCAGTTCGCGGCGTCAGCTTTAATGTTGAGCCTGGCGAATTGTTTGGTGTGCTTGGCCCTAACGGGGCTGGCAAAACCACCACGATCCGCATGATTCTCGATATTTTGCGCCCCGATAGTGGATCGATTGAAGTCCTCGGCGGCCCAATGGACGAATCCAAGAAAAATCGCATTGGCTATCTACCAGAGGAACGCGGCCTCTATCGCAACCTCAAAGTTATTGATTGTATGGTCTATTTGGCAACTCTCAAGGGCATTGAGCGCAACGAAGCACGCAAACGAGCCAGCGCCTATCTCGAACGGGTTGAACTCGGCCATGTTGCTCAGAAAAAAGTTAGCGAATTGAGCAAAGGGATGCAGCAAAAAGTGCAATTTGGCACGACGATTTTGCACGAACCAGACATCGTGATTATCGACGAACCCTTTGAAGCGCTCGATCCAGTCAACACGCGCATGGTCAAGGATCTCTTGTTTGATATTCGCCGTGAAGGCCGCGCCGTGCTGATGTGTACCCACCAAATGCACCTCATCGAAGAAATGTGCGACCGGATTGTGATGTTCAACCGTGGCGAAATTGTCTTGAATGGTACCTTGCGCGATGTGCGCCGCCGCTTCGCTCCCAACGCGGTTTGGGTCGAGGGCAATGGCTCATTCGATAATTTGCCTGGCATCGAGAGCGTTCAAACCGAAAATGGCCAAGTGCAGCTCAATCTCCAAGCTGGCACCAGCCCACAAAGCGTCTTCCAAGCCTTGGCAAGCCGTGGCGATACCAGCATCGATCGCTTCGAAGTGGCGATTCCGTCGCTTGACGATATTTTCGTGCGAGTCGTCAATGGGGAGCGTGGCCAATGAGCAAGGCAAAATGGTGGACTATCGCCGCTCACGAATATGCAGTCCATGCAAAACGTAAAGGTTTTTTGATTGCCACCTTTGGCACGCCGCTCTTGTTGGCGGCAATCTTCGCGGCAATCTTTGCCTTTATTGCCTTTGGCGATCAGAGCAATAGCCTTGGCGTGGTTGATCAAGCTGGCATCACCCAAAAACTGCCTGCCACGGTCACGATCACCGATACCTTGCGCAAAGATGTGGCGGTTATTCGCTTTGATGATGAAAATTTAGCCAAAGCGGCGCTTAGCAAGCAAGAAATTGATGGCTATGTCGTTATTCCAAGCGATTATCTGCAAACCGGAGCCTTGCGCGGCGTTGCCGACGAAGGCAATTTGAGCAGCGATGCACGTGGCCGCTTCACCGATTACCTGCAAAAAGCCTTGATTGCCAATCAACCATCGTTGAATGATCAACGAGCGCTTGAGCCAATTGATCAGGTCTACAATCGCAAGCCAAATAGCGATGTTGAAACCAGCGAAGGCCAAGGGGTTTTGCTCTTTTTCGCGCCCTATATGTTTGGCATTTTCTTTTTTATCGCTGTGTTTAGCTCAAGTGCCTACTTGATGACTGCCTTGGTTGAAGAAAAAGAATCACGGGTGATGGAAATTTTGGCGACCTCGCTGCGGCCATTTGAACTGATGGTTGGCAAAATTGTCGGCCTTGGCTTAGTTGGCTTAACCCAAATTAGCATCTGGGTGGGTACAGCGCTGCTTGCCTTCACAATTGCCCGCGCCAACATCGAAGGCATGGCCAATTTGACCTTGCCAACCAACGTCTTGTTGATTGGGGCGGTGATGTTTGTGCCAGCCTATCTGATGGTTGCGGGAGCACTCGGTGCAATCGGTGCAAGTGTTTCAGCAGTCCAAGAAGGCCAGCAATTCTCAGGCATTATCTCGATCTTGATGATTTCGCCAGTCTGGTTTATCAGCATGATCATTGAAAACCCGAATGGCCCATTAGCCCTGTTCCTGAGCCTCTTCCCCTTCACAGCCCCCATTGTTATGATGCAGCGGGTGGCACTGGTAAGCGTGCCAGCATGGCAAATTGGGCTATCGGTGCTGTTATTGATTGGCATGGCTTTTGTAATGATTTGGCTTTCAGCCCGAATTGTGCGGGTTGGGATGTTGCGCTATGGCAAACGGCTTACATGGACCGAAATCCGCCGCGCATTGAGCCTTGGAGGTCAGCATGGCGAATAAAATGCTCAGTGTCGCCCAAAATGAATTTATTAAACACATTCGCAAACCAACATTTTGGCTCGCCGTTTTCGGTATGCCACTGCTGATTGCGGTGGTTGGCTTTTTTAGCCAATCCAACAACAATAATCGCAGTGGTTTTGCGGTGCCCGGATTGGGCGACCCAGCCAAAATCAACGAAGATATTCTTTCGGGCGAGCTTAAAATTGGCTTTGTTGACGAAAGTGGCGTGATTAAAGGCATTCCAAGCAGCTTCGATCCACAAACTGCCTCGTTGTATGTGCAATATCCCGATGTGGCGCAAGGCTTGGCAGCCATGGAAAAAACTGATATTCCAGCCTTGTATGTGATTCCAAGCGATTATTTGGCCACAGGCAAGGTGCAGCGCTATAGCAACCAGGTTAATCCTTTTGGCGATTCGCTGCAATCATCGTTGGTCGAATTATTGCTAAGCACGAGTTTGTATCCCGATAACGGTAGCAGTTATGCCTTTTTGCTCCAGCAGCCAACCACGCAACTCAAAGTTGAGGGGCCTGATGGGCCTATCAACAAGGCGACGAACGAAGGCGAACGCATGCAATCGGCCTTTATCTTAGGTATGGGCCTCGCCTTATTGCTCTATATTTCGATCTTCTCATCGGCCAACTTGCTGTTGCAATCGCTGATTGAAGAAAAAGAAAATCGCGTAATTGAGGTGATGCTTTCGTCGTTGAGTCCCCGTAGTTTGTTGCAAGGCAAAATTCTTGGGCTAGGTCTCTTGGGCTTGGTTCAAGTTGCAATCTGGATTGCAATGGGCGCGTTGATTACTGGCCAAGGCGCGGCCTTGGGCAGTATGATGGCCAATGTCGAAATTTCGCTTGGCGCATGGTTGCTGGCGTTGATGAGTTTTGTGCTTGGCTATGCCATGTATGCCTCACTAATGGCGGGCATTGGGGCGGTGGCCAACACGATGCGCGAAAGCTCGCAACTGACGGTGATTGTTGGCTTGCCAATTATTATCCCGTTGATGTTCATCAGCGTGATCATCGAGCAACCAAATGGTGGCTTGACCACGGGCTTGAGTCTCTTCCCCTTGACCGCGCCAGTCGTCTTGACGATTCGCAGTGTGCTCACGAGCGTGCCGCTCTGGCAAGTTGGGCTTTCGGTTGGATTGATGATCTTGACCGTAATTGGCTTGCAATTTGTCACAGCGCGTATGTTCCGCGCTAGCACTTTGTTGCGCGGCAGCAAAGCCTCATTTGGTGCAATGTGGCAAGCCTTACGCCAACCAGAATAGACTGCAACAATCAAATTGCTGTCGGCGTTAATTAATCCGACAGCAATTTGGCAAAATTGCTCTCGTTTTTTAGCAGCAAATCTGCTACAGTAGACTCCTGAGTTGGAACTTGTTCGATTGTTGGGTTTTGTGTGGAAGAGCTTTGCTCTAGGAGGAACCTAGCGTTATGCGAAAACGCATCGGCTTAATACTGGCCTTGCTGGCAGTTTTGTTTACCACAATGCCTGCAGCAGCAGAAATTGTCAATGTTCCCTACGCCGAAGAACCAGAATTTTTGCTTGACGACGAAGAGTTGTTGAAACTTGTTCAATTGCAAGACAACACCTACCCCAGCGTTGGCAGCACGATCAACCCCGATGATACCACTGTGCTGATTGGCAACTATCGCTACAGCGATACTGGCTCAGCTTTCTTGAATGTTGTTGATGGCTCAATTGTGCCAGTTCAACCATTGCAACTGCCAGAAGATAGCGACTTCTTCCCATTTTCTGCAACTGAAATGGTTTGGCTCGACAACGATCATATTGGTCAAGTCTTGTTTGACCCATTCACGGGCAGCATGATGCTGTCAATCGACCGCAACACTGGCGCAATTAGCCTGTATCCGGTTAATTTGCCTTACATTCCACTATCGATTGCGCCCAACGGCTCAACGCTCTTGGTTGTGACGTTCGATCAAAGTGAACTCGAAGCCATGCGCCAAGCACCTGATTCGGTCAAATTGCCGTTCAGTGTCGAAGCGCCAAAAACCACCATGGAACGGGTCAAGCCAAAGGATAAGGTTGCTTACTACGCTCACACCGACTCACGTGGCCGGATGAGCGAAGAAACCATTGATTTGGCAATCTACGACCTGAACACTGGCGCATTGACCCCATTGTACAGCGTGCCCGACCACACCTTGCTCTACGATTATGCTTGGGCAAAAGATGGCAGCAAGCTGGCCTTGATTCGCGATAGCGTGATTTTGGGCGAAGGCTTTGGCGAAAAACGCTTGGTTGACATTATGACCCAAGATGCACTTGGCGGTCTGTCACCCAAGGATAACCCACTCTTCACCCAAAATGTGCTCGATACCTTCGATCTGACGACTGGCAACTTCAAGCCTGAAGCTTGGCGTGCAGTCAATGGCGATGGTCGGGTTGTACGCGACATCGAATGGAGCACCGACGGCCAACGTTATATCGTACGCTTGGAACGCCCAGCCCGAATCGCTGGTCGCCCAAACCCAACCTATATCTTCCCAGATATGGCAAGCTACGAATTCCGTAACGTTGATGGCAGCTTGCTGCGTGAATTGTACACGCCAGAGTTGCAAACGCCTGACGCTTCGTCGATCAAGTTCCTCTCACCAGATGAAGTCTTGTTCAACACCGTCACTGGCACCAACCAAGCGTTGTACTACTTCAACCAAGGTTCAGGTGAGTTCCGCAAGATCTCAACCATGGATGGCACCTACTTCGGCGCTATCAGCACCAACCTGACCCAACAATTGATTTTCAGCTATATGTCGTTCAGCCAACCAGCCGATATTTATCGCATGAACTGGAATGGCCAAGCCTTGAGTCGCTTGACCTGGGGCAACGGCGAGCTGGAAAAACTCAACCAAGTTCGGGTTGATAACGTTTCGTTTACCGTCAGCAGTGGCGCACAACGCAACGGCTTCTTGATCCAACCAGCTGGCGCTGAGTTCCCACCAAAAAATGTGCCAATTGTGTTCTGGCAAGAAGGTGGCCCACGCGCACCAATGACTCAATTCTTTGCTGCCAACACGGAAAACCCCTACAACTTGTTGCCAAACTTTGGCATTGCAGTGTTGTATGTGCCACTTCCAGGTCGCTTGGGCTTTGGGCCAGAATTCTTGAACGCTTTGGCCGATAACGACAACTTCGGCAAAATCGACATCGACGAAGGTGCCGAAATTGTTGGCCAAGCAATCTCACGCGGTTGGACTTCACAAAGCAAAATTGGGGTTACCGGTTGTTCATACGGCGGCTATTTCAGCGCCCAAAGTATTACCCGCCACCCAACTCGCTACGCTGCTGCCAACCCACAATGTACCTTGTTGAACACTGCCAATGAATTCCACTTTGGCTTGGGGCCATTAATTGCCTACCTCGAAGGTGGCACACCAATGGATAAGCCAGCAGAATACAACGCAGACTCGCCATTGAGTCGCGCTGACCGCGTGCGCACCCCAACCCTGTTGTTCCATGGCGAATACGACTTCTTGCCAGTCAAGTATGCAGTCGATTTCCATGATCAAATCGAAATTCAAAAGCATCGCGTCAAGTTGGTAACCTATGAGCTCGAAGGCCACGGCCTGAGCGACCCAGCCAACCAATTCCGCGCTGCCCAAGAGCAAATCTTGTGGTTCCGCCAATATTTGAGCGGCGACCCAAGCGTTGCTGGCGAGCCAGTCGTTGCCGATGCAGCAACCATGACGGTGCCTGAAACCACGAACGTCATCGTGTTTGAAGAAACCACCACGGTTGCGCCAAGCTTCCAACTCAGCAAAAACTGGATTGCTGCTCAGTAATCTCGTTGAACGCAACAAGCGGGGCCGTTATGGCTCCGCTTGTTTTTGTTTAAGCCAAATAGCCAGCTTGCAATTCGCGCTCGATCATCGCCAACAACAACCCAGAGCGAATGCTCACCTGAGCATTGGGCGCGGAAAATTCGTTGCTCACACCTCGCGCCGGGCCAATCGGCAGGTCTTCATCGCGCAAGGGATAGCGCAAGCCCTCAGTGCACACGCCCACAACATCACCCAACGGCAATAACGAAACTCGCAGGCCAGCTTTGCCTTGAAACGCCAAATGCTGGCGAATCAAGCGCACTTCCCAAGCGCCATCAAGCAGGGCCACATCACGATCAATCAAGGCCGGATGGGTCAGCAACAATTGATTGGCCATGTGCATATCGGGGCGGCCACCAAGCGCCGCCAAAATGCGAATCTGATCTGCGCCCCGTTCAACTGCCAACAATAACGCCAATTCGAGGTCAGTCTCGTTTTTGGCGGCGGGAAAGCGCAAAATTTCGACCTTGCGGGCTTGCATAATCTCCAACATGGCAGGCTGAATCGAATCCAAATCGCCAATAATCACATGCGGCGTTACGCCATGATTGAGCGCATGGCGTGCTCCGCCATCAGCAGCAATCAACAAATCGGTGCTGCTCAGCAAAGGCAATGCAGAGCGAATATCTGCTTGCGGCGCATCGGCTAGAATAACTGCTAGCATTAGGCTCCTTGGCTCAGCGGCGCTAAATCCAATAATTCAGTCAGCGAACTAATCACATAATCGGTTTGTACAGCCCGCACTTTGGCACCAGGCCGCTGCAACAGCACCGTGGTCATGCCAAATTTTGCTGCGCCAGCATGTTCTTGGGTATCGCCATCGCCAACATACACCACCTCGCGCGGGTCAACCCCAAGCGCATCGATTGCATGTTGGTAAATGCCAGGCTCGGGCTTAGCCGAACGCACATCGCAGGAGTAGGCGATTGCATCAAACAAATTGAGCAAACCCATCGGCTCCATCATCGGAATCGTCTCAGCCGAGCAATTGGTGACCAAGGCAATTTGGTGGCCGCGATCACGCAAGGCTTGCAGCGTCGGAATCGTATCGGGATAAACTCGCAGCGTGCTGAAAAACTCCAAGCGCTGTTTGGTCAGGGTCGCATGCACCTCAGGCGTGACCGTAATGCCCAAATAGCTCAACGTTTGGTCAACAATCTCCTCGGCCTGCCGATAGGTGCCGACCATGCGCGCTTGATACGAGCGGCCAGCAGCAGTATGAAAGGCATGATCGTCGATGCCCAAGAGCGGAGCCGCCAAGGTGGCCCAGTTGTAGGCAGGGTCTGGCTCGATCAAGGTAAAGTAGAGGTCGATAAAAACTGGTCGTGGCATACATGCTCCGTCAGATAAAATTGTCTTGCAGCTATTGTATGCAGATTGGCGTTTTGTGGTACGATGCTGGCTGATTGTGGCCTTTAATTCCGAAGGGTTGTGCATGGATCGGCCAAGCGTTTCAATTATCGTCATCAATTTTAATGGTAAAAAACACCTTGTTGCTTGTTTAACTTCCTTGCTTGCCCAGCGCTACCCAAGCAATGCGCTCGACATCATTGTGGTCGATAATGCCTCGCTCGATGGCTCCTGCGATTTAATTCGCCAACAATTCCCCAGCATCCGCCTGATCGAAAATCGCGAGAATTTGGGCTTTGCGCCAGCAGTTAATCAAGCAGTGCGCTTGAGCCAAGCCCAGTATGTGGCCTTGATCAACAACGATGCCAAAGCTGATCCCGATTGGATCGCGCAGTTGGTGGCCGAGATCGAAGCTCATCGTGCCGAAAAGGTGATTGCAGTTGGCGCAAAAATGCTCGATTGGGAAGGCCAGCAGATTGATTTTATTCAAGCAGCATTAAATATTTTTGGCCATGGCAACCAACCATTTACCCGCATGCCTGCCGCCAGCGTTTTGGTGCAAGCTGGCCCGCAGCTTTTTGCCTGTGGCGGGGCGATGCTAGCCGATCGCGCGGCATTTTTGGCAATTGGCGGCTTCGATGAAAGCTATTTTGCCTATTTCGAGGATGTCGATTTTGGCTGGCGGGCTTGGTTGCTCGGCTATCAAGTGCGGTTTACGCCAGCAGCGGTGGTTTATCATCGCCAACATGCCACCGCCAACACTATGGGCGGGCATCAAATTCGTAGTTTGCTTGAACGCAATGCGCTGCGCACGATCATCAAACATTATGCAGACGAGCAATTGTGGCGCATTTTGCCAGCAGCCTTGTTGCTGATTATTCAACGCAGCTTGCTTGATGGCGCAGGCGGCTTTGATCGCAAGGAATTTGATTTGCGCCTGCGCAACCAAGGCGATCAAACCAGCACGATGCAAGTCCCCAAGATTATGTTGAGTTATATCGCAGCTTTGGGCGATGTGATCGATGGCTGGGATGCACTGTGGGCTGAACGCCAGCGCATTCAGCAATTGCGTCAGCGCAGCGATGCAGAACTTTTTAAGTTGTTTGAACAACCATTTGGTTTGATCGATATTGATATTCAATTGCATATGCAACAACAAACCATGGTTGAAAGTTTTAAATTGCGAGAACTTATGCCGCACCCAACCACCAATGTGCTGATCATCAGTATCGATCCCTTACAAGCTGCTTTAGCTGGCCCAGCAATTCGCAGTGTCCAAATTGCCAAACAGCTGAGCCAGCATTGCAAGGTTGTGCTCGCCGCGCCTGATCGGGCTGATTTGACGATTGCCAATGTGCAAACTATCGCCTTCCCTAGCAACGATGGCACAAGTTTGGGCGAGTTGGCGCTGAACGCAGAAGTGATTATCGTGCAAGGCTATAGTTTACAAAAATATCCCCAATTGCTGAATGCAGAACGCATTTTGGTGGTCGATCTCTATGATCCCTTTCATTTTGAGGCGCTTGAGTTGGCCGAACGTCGTGGCATGAGCCTTGAGCGAGCAATTGCGGTTAATGATGCCAGCGTTGAAGCCATCAGCGAGCAATTGGCCTTGGGCGATTTCTTTATCTGTGCCAGCGAGCGCCAGCGCGATTTGTGGCTGGGCGCGTTGACCGTGAGCAAACGCATAACCCCTGAGCACTATCGCAATGACCCAACCTTGCGCAAACTCATCGATCTTGTGCCATTTGGCTTGCCAAACGAGCCACCGCAAGCAACCAAACCGGTGATGCGCGGGGTAATTGATGGGATTAAGCACGATGATGTGATTGCCTTGTGGGGTGGCGGCATTTGGGAATGGCTTGATCCCTTGACGATTATTCGCGCCATGGCCAAATTGCAGCAGAGCCATCCGCAGTTAAAATTGGTTTTTATGGGTGGTCAGCACCCAAATAGCCACGATGTTGGCGTGATGCAGCGCTATACCGAGGCCGTTGATCTCGCCAAAGAGCTTGGTTTATATGCCAAAACCGTCTTTTTCAACCAAACATGGGTTGAATACGATCAACGGGTCAACTATTTGCTCGAAGCAGATCTTGGGGTCAGTGCCCACCATAACCATACAGAAACCCGCTTTGCCTTTCGCACGCGCTTGCTCGATTATATTTGGGCCAGTTTGCCGATGATTGTCTCCGCAGGCGATAGCTTGGCCGATGTGGTGCAGCAAGAGCAACTTGGCCAAGTGGTGGCGATTGAGGATGTACAAGGCTGGGTCGCGGCCTTGGCCCACGCAGCTGATACACGTGCAAATCGTGAGCAACGCCAAGCGCAATTTGCTCAGGTACAACAAGCCTATACCTGGCAACAAGCCTGTGCGCCATTAATTGAGTTTTGTCGCCAACCACAATATGCAGCCGACAAACGGCGCAATGTTAAGGCCCAAAGCAAACAAGCGGGCCATACCAGCATGCGCTACCGTATGGATGAGCTTGATCGGGTTGTGGCCGAGAAAAACGAGCATATCGCCCACCTAGAACAGCATATCAAAGCCATGGAAAATGGCAAAGTGATGCGTTTGTTAAAGTGGGCTACTCGGTTGCGCAAAGGTTAAGGGGCAGAGCTTTTTAACCACTAAGAGCACGAAGCTGGGGCTATGGGCTATGGTGTATTGGTACATCACGTTAACCACGGTCTCATCCCCTCATCCGTGAGCGGGCGAGGGGATGAGACCGCATGGTGCTCCGCCAATTCCTTGGTGAAAACGATCGGCTCCCCTCGCCCTTTGATTTTTGCCTTTTGACTTCTGACGTTCATATGTTCTTTGTTCGAAGTGGATAGGGTATAATAACCACGTTTAACTAGTATGGCTGGAATTTTCCCATGAAAATATTATCTGCCTTGACCTACTACGCGCCGCACTGGACGGGCTTGACCATGCATGCCCAACGGGTGGCTGAAGGACTCGCAGCTCGTGGACATCACGTCACTGTCTTAACAATCCAGCATGAGCCAACGCTGCCAACCGAAGAAATCTTGAATGGAGTGCATGTGTTGCGGCTCAAGCCAGCAGCTCAAATTAGCCGAGGCATGCTCGCACTCAATTTTCCGTTCGTCGCTGCCAAATTAATTCGCAGCCATGATGTGGTGCACGTGCACACGCCACAACTTGAGGCATTGTTACTTTCGGGTTTATGCCGCGTGCTCAATAAGCCACTGCTGATGAGCCATCACGGCGATTTGGTCATGCCAACCGGCCTCGTCAATCGCGCAATTGAAAAAGTGATGATTGGCCAAATGGTCATGGCAGGCAAATTAGCCCGCCGCGTCAGCGCCTATAGCCGCGATTACGCTGCACATTCCAGCTTTTTACAAAAATTCAGCAAAAAATTGACCTATATTTATCCACCAGTCGAGTTGCCAACGCCAATTCCTAGCCAAGTTGCGGAATGGAAAGCAGAGCTTGGGATTAGCGATAAGCCAATTGTTGGCTTTGCTGGGCGCTTCGTCGAAGAAAAAGGCTTTGATTTCTTGCTCAAAGCCATGCCGATGATCGCCGAGGTCTTTCCTGAGGTGCGCTTTGTGTTTGCTGGCGAGCACAAAATGGTCTATGAAGATTTTTATTCGACCTGCTTGCCAATGATCGAGCAAAATCGCGAGCGCATCGTATTCCTTGGCTTGTTGCGCGATGCCCAAAAACTGGCTAATTTTTATGCCATGTGCGACCTATTTACCTTGCCAAGCCGCACCGATTGTTTGGCCATGGTGCAGATCGAAGCGTTGTTGGCAGGCACGCCACTCGTGACCAGCGATATTCCAGGCGCACGGGTCGTGGTTCAAGAAACTGGGTTTGGGCGCTTGGTAGCAACCCAAAATCCTCGCGCTTTGGCCGATGGCATCATTGAAGTACTGAAAAATCCCCAAACCTATAAAGTTCAGCCCGCCAAAGTTGAGCAAGTTTTTTCCGTCAAAGGCATCCTCGATAGCTACGAACGGACGATGGCCGAAATGTGTGGCCAGCCCGTTTCAGCATCGGTTGTATAAGAAAGAGCAATCATTATGACTGAACAACCTTACGCCGCTTTAGCACCCGCCGATGCAGCGCTGATGGATACCATGCTGCGCAACGAGGCCGACCCAGCCTATAGCCGCCGCGCCCGTCGCTTGATGGAATATCTTGACTTGCAAGCTGGCGATACAGTGCTCGATTGTGGTTGTGGCTATGGTTTCTATACCTTGATGATCGATAAGCTGCGTGATTTACACGTCGTTGGCTTCGATGAGGCGTTTGATCGCTTGTTGGTTGGCCAAGAGCATGCCAAACGGGCAACATTTGTGCGCGGCGATGGTCAAGGCATGCCCTTTGCCGATAATAGCTTCGATAAAATTCTGCTCTCGGAAGTGCTCGAACACATTCCCGATCAACAAGCAGCCCTGCACGAATTGCGCCGTATCCTCAAGCCAGGCGGCATTTTGGCCATCTCAGTGCCACACGCCAATTATCCATTGTGGTGGGACCCAGCAAGCTGGATCTGGACGCGGCTTGGCGGCAAGCCCTTTACCCACACCAAATTTGGCAGCATTTGGGAAAACCACGTGCGCTTGTATGAACCAGCAGAATTGGTACGCCAAGTGCGCATGGCCGATTTCGAGGTTGAGTGCTGCGAAGAAGCCACCCACTATGCCATTCCAATGACTCCGTATGTAGTCTATGGCATTGGCAAGCCCTTAATCGAATCGGGGATTTTGCCCGAACGCTGGATGAAGAGCGCCGACCGCATGCGTGGCGACCAAAACCAAGGCAGCAAATTAAACCCGCTCAACCTTGCTCGTGGCATTATCAATTATGTCGACCAATTGAATGAGCGCCCAGAAACGCTGCAAAAACGCAGTTTTGTCAATGTCTTTGTCAAAGCGCGCAAGCCCTTGAGTTAAGTCTTTCAGGAGATCGTTTCCATGCTACGAGGTGTCTTTCCGAGCCAGCGCTTAGGCTGGCTTTGGCTCTTAGGCTTGCTTGGAACTGCCCTAGCTCTCATGATCAAGGTGCAAGCGAAGCTTCAGTTTCGCCAACTTGATGGTGCAGTCTTGTTGGGTGCAGCAGTCAGTTTGGGCATCTGGTGGTGGCTAATCAAACGCCAACCACCAAAACCCGATAGCTTGCCAACCCTCGATCAACGCCCATTGCAGCATTTAACCTTGCGGCTCGGCATCAGCGCCGTGGCAATGTTCAGTGCGCTCGTAGCATGGCACAATCTTTTTGGCAATGAATTTAATCCACTTTCGACGTGGGCATGGCTGCTGGCGGTTGGTTTATGGCTCTTGGCATGGCTGCCATGGCAACGCCCACCCCTGCCCAGGGCCGATCGCGCCGAAACCAAACGCGCATGGCTGACCTTTGGCTGTTTACTGATTGTCACCGCCGTTGGCTTGTGGATTCGGCTCTATCGGCTTGATCAAATGCCTTACGACATGACGGTTGACCATGGCTGGAAGATGGAGGATGTTTACACCATTTTGCAGGGTGGCCGGCCTTTATTTTTACCCAATAACACAGGCCGCGAACCAGGCCAATTCTATTACATCGCCACGTTAATTCGCTTTTTTGGCGTGCCGTTTGGCTTTATCGCACTCAAACTTGGTAATGTGATTATTGGCACGCTAACGATTCCGTTTATCTATTTATTTGCGCGCGAGCTTGGTGGGCGCAAACTTGGCATTTTGAGCGCAATGCTGTATGCGCTCGGCAAATGGCCGCTCGAAACCACTCGCATGGGCCTGCGCTTTCCCTATGCCACCTTGCCCGCCGCCTTGGTGCTGTGGTCGCTCTGGCGCTATGTGCGCTTGGGCAAACGCAGCGATGCCTTGCTGGTCGGTTTATGGATGGGCATGGGTTTGTATGGCTATATTGGCGTTCGGGCGGTGCCATTCGTCATTGCCGCCGTCTTTGGATTAATGGCCTTTGATCGTCGTCGCCGCAACCGCAAGAGTTGGCTCACCTTGCTTGGCCATGGAAGTTTGACCCTGATCACAACAGCGCTGATTTTCCTGCCACTGGGCCATTTTATGCTCGATTATCCCGATGTTTTCTGGTTTCGCGTCAGCACCCGCACCAGCAACCATCTCGATGAGATTAGCCGCGAGTTTTGCCAAGACACCAGCAGCGAGCGAGCCTGCGATATTAAAAAATTCGTGGCCAACAACGTTAATTTGGCGGTCGCCTTCAATTGGCGCGGCGATCGCAACGAAGTCAATAATGTGCGCTTCGACCCATTGCTCGATAAAGTTAGCGCAGCCTTGCTCTTGCTCAGCTTGCCAATTATCGTTTGGCGCTTGCTGATCGAGCGCTCATGGCGTTGGTGGATGCTGGTGGTGAGTTTGCCGTTGCTTGGTTTGGCCACAACCCTCAGTTTGGCCTACCCGATTGAAAACCCAAGCGCTGCCCGCACTGGCGTGCTGATGCCCGTCATTTTTACCATGGCCGCCGCGCCCTTAGCACTGGCAATGGAATGGCTTACCAAAGCCAAGCCGTTTGATCAATGGTGGCGCGGCAAACGAGCCTTGCAAGGCTTGATCAGCGTTGGCATGGGCATTTGGCTCTTGGCATGGGCTGGGCGCGAAAATTTCCATCGCTACTTCGTCGATATGGCGCGCCAATACACGGGCTTTATTCCCAATAATCGCGAGGTTGCCGATGCAATTCGCTACTATCGCGATGCTCAGGGCGTGCCCTACGCCAATGCCTACCTCATGCTCAACAGCTATTTCTGGAAGGAATCGCGCAACATCAGCGTGCATTTGAACGATATGCAATGGTATGCCAGCAACACGATTAAGCCCGAAATGGAATTGGTTGTGCCCGAAAAACGCCCAGTGATTATTGTGCTCAATCCTGATGATCAAGTGCATATTGAGCAATTGCAGCGCGAGCATCCTGAGGGCGAGTTGCGCCGCATCAGCAGTGCGGTTGGCAAAGATTTTCTTGTGTTTCACCTACGCTGATGCATACGCTCGGCACTGCCGGCCATGTTGATCATGGCAAATCAAGTTTGGTTCAAGCCCTGACAGGCATCAATCCTGATCGTTGGGCAGAAGAGCAGCGCCGCCAGATGACGCTTGATTTGGGCTTTGCTTGGTTCAACACGCCTGCTGGCCATTCGGTCAACTTGGTTGATGTGCCAGGCCATGAACGCTTGATTAAACAGATGTTGGCGGGAGCAACTGGCTTCGATGGCGTACTCTTCGTAGTTGCCGCCGACGAAGGCATGCAGCCGCAAAGCCACGAACATCTGCAAATTCTCAGCCACCTCGGTATTGATCAAGGGCTGATCGTGCTGAGCAAAAGCGATCTGGTCGATGCAGAGTGGCTCGAATTTATCAGCAGCGAGATTCAAGCCCAAGTTGCCACTAGCAGTCTGGCGAATGCGCCAATTGTGCCAGTTTCGGCCCGCACTGGCGCTGGCATGGCCCAGCTCGTCGCTGCAATCGATGGTTTGATTAGCCAATTGCCAGCCCGACCAATTCAGCAGCACAGCCCACGCTTGCCAATCGATCGGGTGTTTAGCATCGATGGCTTTGGCACGGTCGTCACGGGCACGTTGCGCGATGGCAATTTGAGCGTTGGTATGGAAATAGAAATCCAACCCCAGCAGCTGCGTGGCCGGATTCGCGGCCTGCAATCGCAGCAAATCAGCAAGCAAGCGGCCCAAGCTGGCATGCGCGTCGCGGTCAATCTCAGCGGCATCGAACGCCAACAGCTCAAACGTGGCGATGTTGTAACCATCCCTCAAAGCTTTGCGCCAACCACATTAATTGATGTGATCGTTGAAACAACCGCCGATGCGCCAACCCTAAGCCATAATATGCCCTTGCAACTCTATCTTGGTAGCGCCGAAATCAGCTGTAGCTTGGCTTTGCTTGATCGCGATAGCTTGCCAGCCAATAGCCAAGCATTTGCTCAATTGCGTTTAAACCAAGCCAGCATCGCCCAACGTGGCGATCGGGGGATTTTGCGCCGAGCCTCGCCAGCAGCCACCGTTGCAGGCATTCAGGTGCTCGATGCCCATCCGCAGCGCCATCGCCGCATGCGTCCAGCAGTGATCGCGCATTTGCAACAACTGGTTAATGGCTTGCCACATGAAATTCTGCTGCAACAACTCGATCAGCAATGTTTAAGCTGGCAACAGCTGCAACAACGCAGCGGCTTGGAGCAACAATCTGCCTTGGAAGGCCTAACCACGGGCTGCAACAACGGCATGATCGTGATCGTCTCAGCAACAATGGCCACGCTCACGGCCAGCAGTTTAATCACCAGTTCAGGCTATTGGCAGCAATTGCAAACCAAGCTGCGCCAAACCCTCGCCGACTATCATCATACATGGCCATTGCGTCAAGCGATGCCTCGCGAGGAGTTGCGCAAACGCATGGGCCTCGAAGCAAGCAGTTTCAGCCAAATTACCCAAGCCTTAGCCGATCACACATGGCTTCAAATCGAAGCCAACCAGATTAAACTCGCTAACCATCAGGCCCAGCCAAGCCCCAGCCAACAAGGCCAAATGCAAGCCTTGCTGGGCTTGTGGCAGGCCAATCCGGCGCTACCGCCCAGTCGTGAGCATTGGCCAACCATCGATCAAGAACTCTGGCGGTATCTGTTACAAACCGAGCAACTGATTCACATTGCGCCAGAGGTCTATTTCTTGCCAACCCAATATCAGCGCATGCACAACTGGGTGCTGGAGCAACTCGCCAATGGCCAAAGTATTAGCCTAGCTCAAGCGCGCGATGCTTGGCAAACCAGCCGTAAATATGCCCAAGCCATGCTTGAGCACTGCGATCAACAGCGCATCACGCGGCGAGTTGGCGATGTACGCGTAGCCTATTGAGCTTAACGAAGTGTTAGAAAAGCTTGGCAGCCCTAGCCCCGCCCAAATGCTCGTGTTATGCTGAAGCCATGGTGTTTGTGCCAGCGGAAAGGATGTCGAACGTGAGTACAAAACGTTTATCAATTAAACAACTTGGTAGTGTGCTTTTGATTAGTGCCGCCGCAGGCGCAGGCGCACGCTATCTCGCCAATAAAACCCGCCAACAAGGCCAAAAAATCTACGATTATACAACGCCCCAAAAACTGATCGATTGGTCAGTTGCGCGCACCATCGCCCTGCGCGTCTCGCAATGGCAGGAGCATCCAGTCGTCAATCGGGCTGAACGCCAAGCTGAGTACGATCAGATGGTCGAGCGCAGCCAGCCCTTGATCGATGAGTATCTGAACGTCAAGTTGCCCGAAACCCTTTCACGGGTCAAAGTGGTTGATCGCAAAGAATGGATTGATGCTAATTTGCGTTCGTTTGAGCGCTTGTTTGAGCCAATCGAGAAGCTGTATCGCCAAGCAGCCCAAAATGCAGGCCGCAATCCATCGGTCAACGCGATTAATCGGGCTTTCGTCGGCGCACAAGTTGGGGCCATGGTTGGGGTTTTAGCCCGCAAAGTGCTTGGCCAATATGATTTGAGTTTGCTTTCGCCCCAAGCTGAGCCAGGCATGCTCTATTTTGTCGAGCCAAACATCGCCCGCGTGCAAGAAGGCTTAGGCGTTGATGACCATGACTTCCGCTTGTGGATTACACTGCACGAAACCACCCACGCCTATGAGTTTGAAGCCTATGGCTGGGTGCGCGATCACTTCAGCAATTTGATTCAGCGCTATTTCAATGAGCTTGGCGGCCAGCTCGATGCCTTGCGCAATGGCTTTGGCAGCTTCATCAACCGCATTTTTAGCAATAGCAAAGAACAAACCGATGGCCATTGGATGGAGCAATTGCTGACCCCAACCCAGCGCCAAGTATTTAGCGAACTGCAAGCATTAATGTCGTTGGTTGAAGGCTATAGCAACCACATTATGAATGAAGTTGGCCGCGATATTCTGCCAAACTTCGATCAGATTGAAGCGCGCATGAGCGATCGCAAAGAAAAACGCTCAATCTTCGATGAATTGTTCAACCGCATCACGGGCATGAGCCTCAAAATGCAGCAATACGAGCAAGGCGAACGCTTTGTTAATGCAATTGCCGATCATGGTGGCAAGGATCTCGCCGCCCGCGTTTGGGAAGGCCCAGAAATGCTGCCAACCCTCGACGAAATTCGCAACCCGCAACTGTGGATCGAGCGCGTCGGGGTATAGTTGACGATCCCTCACCCCCCAGCCCCCTCGCCCACTGAACGCGGGCGAGGGGGAGTCAACGATGGTTTCCCAGCGATCTGGATGAAAAAGCCCCTCGCCCGCCGCGTGGGTGAGGGGATCTTAACACCCTTGTAAGCAAACCTACTCCCCCCACCAAATCCACCAATTAATAACGAAGTTACAATTTTTGGTTAAAATACTGCTGCTCTTTTAGCCAATTAGGAATTGTATGAACGAATTGAATCAAGCCCAAGCAGCTTTACTCAGTGGTGATCTGGCTCGTGCGCGAGGCCATCTGGCGCTCGTCATTCAACAAGAGCCAGCTAATGTGTTGGCATGGCTGATGCTCAGCGAAGTTGTGCATCAACCGGAGCGCCAGCGCGAATGTTTGCAACGGGTTTTAGCACTCGAACCACATAATCAAACCGCCCAAAAACGCCTAGCCGCCATCGATCAGCCTGTAATCGCCCCCGCCAAGCCTGCAATTGCCTCAAGCACAGGCCAGAAGGCCAATCAGCAACCGCAACAACCGCGCCAACCAAGCAATAAACCGCCAACCAATACCAGCCTCATCTCGATGATCGGCATTGCAATTGCCTTAGTCATTTTGTTAATTGTGGCCGTGATTGTGTTGCGCGGCATCCCCGAAAGCCCAAGCGAGCAGAGCCAAAGCTTGCAAGGATTACTTGGCCTAGCCATCGCCCAAAGGTGAAGCATGATACAATATCATGAGAATTTTAGTGCTTGGAGTTGCCATGAATGCTTCGCAATTGCTTAAACAAGAACGCGCTGATGCCGTGGCATTACTTGAATCGTTAACTGAAGACCAATGGCAGGCGAGTACGCTCTGCGAAGGCTGGAACGTCACCGATTTGTTGGCGCATATGGTCGCCCGCGAATCACAACCGATCCGCTTTATTCTGGCTGAATCGACCAAAGGTAAGCTTGGCGTGCACCCCGACGAGTTGATGAGCCAAGCGCGCAAACAAGGCCGCTTCAAATTATTACAGGAATTTCGCAATGGCCCGCCGCTGGCTTTTCGTTTGCCAGGCATTGCGCTAGCCAATTTTATTGAGCAATGGGTGCACAACGAAGATTTGCGCCGCGCAGGCTTAAATAAACCACGCATTTCATCGCCAGCAGTGCAAAACCTGATCTGGAAAATGCTGCATATCAATGCTCGTATGATGCTGCGTTCATTCAAAACGCCTGGGATTATTAGCTTGGTACGCCCCGATGGCCGAGCCTTGGCATTTCAGGTTGGCGGTGCATTTCCGCGTCAAGCAGACCCAGCCGAGGCTGCGGTGAAAGTGATTGGCGAGCCAGGCGAAATTTTGCTGTATTTATTTGGCCGCAAAACCGCCGCACATGTGACGATCGAGGGCGATCAGCGCTTGGCCCAAGCCTTACGCAACACAACAATGGGGCTATAGGAGAGCAGCAATGCAACAGCGCAAGGTCGCTCATTATATCGTTACCGGCTTAATGCTGATACTTGGCTTGATTTTCGGTGGTTTTTTTGTGGTCTGGTGCGGCCTGTTGCGCTTTCTTTCTACCGAAGATGGCTGGACTGGTTGGTTTTTGCTGATTATGGCAGGCTTTATCGCATGGCGAGCTATCGAGGCTGGCCGCGATGCGTGGGATGGCTTGCCCAGCGCGCCGCCAAGCGCAATTGCTGCCCTGTTGGCAACCCAATTTTTGTTTGTGGTCATTCAGGTGCATGCCCGCTGGACGGGCCAAAGCAGTGGCATTGATTTCTTAACGATTCTGCCACATGCGCTGATTTTTGGCTGTATCGGCTTGATTTTCAGCCTCAACGGTCAATTTACTGGCCACCTGATTGAATATGCCGACGATGAATTGTTGGCAGAGCCAGCACCGAGCAATGACAATGATGACGATGATGATTTGATGTATTTGGGGGGAGCATGATTTTATTGCTCGGTGGCACCGGCACCTATTTTCTCGACCTCGAAGCCACGTTGGGCGCTGGCAGCTACCAAACGCTGGAAACGCCCTATGGCACCGCAGGCTCAATCTATCAGCCAGCTCAGTTTGGCGGCAAAATTGGCCTTGCTTCGCGTCATGGCTGGGGTCGTTTAGATGTTTCGCCACCATTCGTCAATAGCCGTGCCAACATTTGGGCCGCCAAAGAGCTTGGCTACCAACAAATTTTAAGCTGGAATGGGGTCGGCGCAATTAATCAATTATTGCAGGTTCACGATTTGGTGGTGCTCAACTACGTGCTCAATGGCACCAAAACCCGCCCGATCAATTTTGCTGGCGATCGCCCAAGCCCCACTGCTTGGCAAATTCCGCAGCCTGTTTTTGATGTGGCGAGTGCTCAAGCGCTCTACCAGCAAGCCCGCAAGCAGCAAGCCCGCAGCTTCGATTGTGGCACCTATGCATGTTCGGAAGGCCCACGCCTAGAAACTGCCGCCGAAATTCGGGCTTGGGCCAATTTTGGGGCCGATGTGGTTGGCATGACGTTGGTGCCAGAAGTGTTGCTGGCCTACGAATTGGGGATTAAATTCGCCTCATTAGCGTATGTGACCAACTATGCAACTGGGGTTGAGCCAAGCGCAGGCGCACCCCGTTTCTTTGGGGTTGAAGTGGCCCAAACATGTCTCCAAATTGTGCTAGCAACCGCAGAACACTTGCTGGCAACTAGCGATGTGAGCAACTCATGACGTTTACCATAACCTCACTTAATACGCCATTTGGGCTGGCGATGTTTGCCACGAAAAACAGCCCCAACGGGACAGTAGCAATTTTGCTCGACGAACTAAACCCACATGCGGCGCTGTATGCAGCCAAAACGCAAGGCGTTCGTTGGATTATCGAGGCCGTCAGTATGTTGCCATGCGATGGTCTGCTTCAGCCAGACGATATTGTGATTCCCGATCAGCTGGTCGATTTGACCGAACAACGTGCATCGACCTTCTTTCGCAATCGCGGCTATGGCTTTGTTGGCCAACATCCTGTCTGGTGTCCCGATTTGCGTTCCAGTTTATTAACCGCTGCCCAAAGCGTCAGCCAACGGGTGTTTAGTCGTGGTACACTGGCGGTTGGCGAGGCTGAGACCACGCTTGAGGCCGCCCAAAGCTGGCAAGCCCATGGCCTAAGCCAAAGCGCTGCCCCAGCGGCTTATCTCGCCAAAGAATTAGAATTATGCTACGCTGTCGTCGGCATTGTTGGCACGGCAGCCAGCACGCTTGGCAATACATTAATCGCGGCAGTCGCCCAGCACTTGCCTTCAAGCGCAAGCTGCAACTGCCGCCAGACCATGCAATCGGCGCGCGATCGGGGCCTGATTGGCGACGATTGGCGAACATGGATTGGGGAATAAGATGGCACTTGTATTACGTAACAGCACACAAATCGAAAAAATGCGCACCGCTGGCCGTTTGGTCGCCCAAACCCATGCCATGCTGCGCGAATATGTCGTTCCAGGCGCAGTTTTGCTTGATCTCGATCGATTGGTTGAGGATTATCTGCGTGAGCATGGCGCAACGCCATCGTTTAAAAACTACAAGGGCTTTCCAGCCTCAACCTGTATTTCAATTAACGATGTAATTTGCCATGGTATTCCCGATAAATCGCGCTTGAAAGATGGCGATTTGGTGGCGATTGATATTGGCGCGTTTCTCGATGGCTGGCATGGCGATTCATGCGTAACCTACGCCGTTGGCAAAATCGATGCTCAAAGCGAAAAGCTGATGAAAGCAACCGAAGAAGCCATGTGGCGCGGCATTGCCCAAGCCCGACCAGGCAACACGCTTGGCGATATTGGCGCGGCGATTCAAGAATATACCGAAAGCCAAGGCCTCTCGGTGGTGCGCGAATATACTGGCCACGGCATTGGCCGCAATATGCACGAAGCGCCAACCGTGTTGCATTATGGTGAGTGGGGCAAGGGCTTACGCCTACGCGCAGGCATGACCTTCACAATTGAGCCAATGGTCAATCTTGGTAGCTACGCCACGCGTTTGCTCAAAGATGGTTGGACGGTTAAGACCGTCGATGGCTCGCGTTCGGCCCAATTTGAACATCAAATCGCTGTCACCGATGGCGATCCCTATATTTTAACGGTGCTGTAAACAATGGCAATCAGGATCTACAATCAATCACAAATTAACGAAATGCGCAAAGCTGGCTTGTTGGTGGCCCAAGCCCACGCCATGCTGCGCGAACACGTTGTTGCGGGTGCGGTGTTGCTTGAACTTGATCAACGGGTTGAGCAATTTATTCGTGAGCACGGCGCAACACCATCATTCAAAGGCCATGGCGGCTTTCCAGCCTCAACCTGTATCTCAGTCAACGATGTAGTCTGCCATGGCATTCCCGATAGCACGCGCCTGAGTAATGGCGATATTGTCTCAATTGATATTGGGGCATTTTTAAATGGCTGGCATGGCGATTCCTGTGTGAGTTATGCTGTTGGCAAGCTCGATTCACAAAGCGCCAAGTTGCTTAAAGTAACCGAGGAAGCCATGTGGCGCGGGATTGCTCAAGCGCGGGTTGGCAAAACCATTGGCGATATTGGCGCAGCGATGCAAGAATATACCGAAAGCCAAGGCTTCTCGGTGGTGCGCGAATATACTGGCCACGGCATTGGCCGCAAAATGCATGAAACGCCACCAGATGTTTTTAATTTTGGCGAATGGGGCAAAGGCCTCAAACTGCGGGCTGGCATGACGCTGACGATTGAACCGATTGTCAATATTGGCTCGGCGCGCACGCGCGTGCTGCGTGATGGCTGGACGGCCAAAACCGTCGATGGCTCGCGCTCGGCGCAATTTGAACATCAACTAGCGATTACCACTGGTGATCCAGAAATTTTAACCAAATTATGAAATTAACCAAACGCTATAGTGCCTTCGCAGCCATGTTTGTGGCGATTCTCGCGCTTGATCGCTGGGTTAAGTGGTGGACGCTCGATACGCTCACGCCGCTGGGCAACCCAGGCACCGAGCCAATTCCTGGCATTTTGCGCTTCGTCTATGTTGAAAATCGTGGCGTAGCCTTTGGCTTTTTGGAAAACAACTCGCTGTTGCTGGGAATTCTGGCGCTGGGCGTAATTGGCTTTGTGCTGTTTCGCTCGCGCACATGGTTTCGCGATGCAGGCCTGCTTGGGCAAACGGCGGTTGTGGCAATTATCGCTGGCGGTTTGGGCAATATTATCGACCGCTTTGCCTATGGTTTTGTGGTTGATACCTTCCACATCATTCCGCTGCCAATTTTCCAAGTGTTTAATGTTGCCGATATGGCGATTTCGTTTGGCGCGGTTAGCCTGTTTATCACGCTCTGGCGCGAGGATGCAGCCAAACGCCGGAGCCAACAAACTGCTTAAACCAAAGCGCTCCTACATTCTAGGAGCGCTTTTCAATTTTAGGCCCCAAACGTTTGAACAGTATTGCGCCCAGCCGCCTTGGCTTGATACAGCGCTTGATCGGCTTGCTGAATCAACTGCTCTAAGGGAATGTCGGCATGCTCGTGACAGAGCGCCAAACCAATGCTCACCGAGCTGCTAATTGGCTGTTGATCAACGGTTAACCGTTGTTGTGCAATGGCGCTACGCAAGCGTTCGGCAACCAACAGCGCATCGGCTTTGTTCACGCGGCTCAACAGCACAATAAACTCCTCGCCACCATAGCGGCCAAGCAAATCGGATTGGCGCAAGGCAGCTTGGGCGGTTGTGGCAATCGCTTGCAGCACGAGGTCGCCAACATGATGGCCATGCTGATCGTTAATGTGCTTGAAATGATCAATATCAAACAGCATAATTGCGACTGAATTGCCAGCCAGCGCTGCTTGCTCCAACAAGACTTGGGCCGAAACCAAAAAATGGCGGCGATTATACAGCCCAGTCAGGCTATCAGTCGTTGCCAAGCGTTCCAATTCAATCCGTTGACGATCACGTTCTTGCATCTCTGCCACCAATTCCTGTGTTTTTTGATAATACAAGCGGGCTTGCTGTTGGGCTTGCAGCACCTGATGTTTGACTTGCAATAAGCGCAAACGCTGGTCTGAGCGTTCGTTAAACAGCGTTTCGCGCAAGTGATGATAGGCTTTGAAGTGCTGGATGGCGTTGGCATAATCGGCCATTTGCTCGTAAATATCGGCTAATGCGTTGTGAGCCATTGATTGTTGGCTGAGATCGTTGGTCTCGATCGCTAGCGCCAAACCACGTTGTCCAAATGCCAAGGCTTGCGCATAATCGTGCTGACTTGCTCCTAGGATACCACGCTGGATCAATGAAAAAATCATATCTTCTTGAAATCCAAGCCGTTGGGCCAAGCCAAAACTGGCCTCAAATTCGGCCATAGCTTGGTCGGAGCGACCAAAACGCTGATAAACCACGCCCAAAATATTCAACACCTCGACAATGCCCTGCGACCAACCAAGTGCCTGATACAGCTCCAAACTGGCATTTGCATACATCAAGGCATCGTACAATTGATCATATTCCAAGGCGACCCAGCAGCTATTATCGAGCATGGTGGCGTACAACCGTTTTTGGGCTTTGGTCTCAAGCTGGGCTGGCAGGCGTTGAAATGCGCGTTGCAAATAGCTTTCTGCTTCCATTGGCTGCTCTAAAACGCGGTATAAATAGCCAATATTGCTATTCAAAATCGTTTGCATCCATTCATTATTGGTGTTGATCGCAATTTCTTCAGCAATCAGATAATGCTCCAAAGCGGCATCAAGCTGCGATTGCAATGCCAACGTAACACCAAGAATGTTATGCAACGCCATTTTATCGACCCAATTATCAATAAATTGGTCGGGAGCATCTTGGTAATAGGCAGCAGCAGGATTTTTCAATTCAAATATATTTGGATTCACATAATCGCAATATTCCAGTGCTTTATAAAAACAATTTAATGCTTCAGCATATTTTTTATGCACGCTATAAAATTTACCACGCCAATACCATGCTTCAACCAAGCCCTGATAATAGGGCGTGTAGGCAAATAAACCATTGCGCGCATGATACTCTGCCTGATAATTTATCTTCCATGCTTGCGCCAAATCGATATGGCGTAAATTTGCAGCCCAAACGTTTAATAAATCGATAGTACGAGCAGGATTGGTAGATTGCTTTAATTCTTGCTGAATTTGCTGTGAGACAACCATAGTACGCTTTCGTTGGCAGACTTCTTGCTCTCTGGATTGATCCAATCCAGTTTGATCGCACAAGCAGCGATCAATATAAAAACTTTAACATATGCATAATCTTTGCACCATCCCCTCAATGGTGCAACCAATGTTTGGTAAAATCTACCGCTTTCGGGAGATTTTTTGCAACGTAAGTGAGTAGTTTTCCAAGCGTAAGCAATTTTGTTAAGCAATTGATCTAGACTGCCTTCAAACGCTATTTTTGCAACGGCTTGACGCTCAATTGCCAACACCAACGCCAATCAAGGAGCATCGCAGCAATGACAACCCAGCGCATCTTAGTCGTTGGCGCTGAAGCAGAGCCGAAAACCAAGTTTATTCAGTCGATCTGTGACACGTGGAGCAGTCACGAGCTTGATGGAGCAAACATCCAGAGCAGCCAAAGCATCGTAATGGATATAGGCCATTTGGACTACGCCGAACAAGCTTCGGTTTGGTATGGAATCCCTGCGAGTGCTAGCCCAATCATCCATGAGCTTGCCCAAACCGTCAACGGCTGTATTGTATTAATTGATCCAAGCACTGATAATGCTGCAATGCTTGATCTCGCCGATCAGCTTGAGCCGTGGATCGCTGGGCCAATTATTTTGCTGGTAACCCAGCAAGCAGCCGTATCCGACCACCTTCGTGCCGCCTTAAATCGTTCAAACCATTACATAGTAGACAGTTACATCATGCATAAACCAGAATCAATCCAACGAATCATGACCGCCTTGGGTGGAACATTGCCTACCAACAGCTCCGTTCAAAAAGAATATATTCCTGCGACCTTTGATCAAGCGCGCCAAGTGCAGCTGCTGTTTGAGCAACTTGTCCAAGATACCAATCACGACATTATTGGCACAGCCTTAATCGATACCAACGGCGAACTGCTGGTTTCAACCTTGCCAGCGAAGATTAGCCCTGAACAATTAGCAGCGATTAGCGGGCCATGGTTACGCATCGCCGATAAAGTAGCGCATAGCGCCGCGTTAGGCCAAACCGAAGAAAGCATTATTCGCACTGCTGAAGGCTTGTGTATTATTCGCCCAGTGCATAGCCATATTTTGATTACGTTGCTTCAGCCACACGCCAACCTTGGCCTCTTTTGGCTGAATGTTGCTGATATGGAGCGACCATTGAGGGAGCTATTGGCAGCCTAATGAATGCACAATCGAGGCATCCCGCTATGCACTAGCGGGATGCCGTTTTTTTTAGCTATTGGGTAACGTAGGGCAAGAAGATGTGCACTTGAGGAATGACCACGGTTGCACTCACCGAGGGCGTGGCACTTGCAGTTACAACTGGAGTTTGCGAAGCTGTTTGAGTTACCGAAGGCGTTGGTGTAAAGGTAAAGCTTGGTGGGCCGCTATCAGTTGGGCTAGCAGTGACGCTGACTGCTGGCGTAGCCGTGCGCGTGGCGGTTGCCGAGACGGTTGCTGGCGTGACAGTTTGGGTTGCCGTCAGGCTTGGCGTGGCCGTGCGGGTTGCGCTTGGGGTAGCCGTGGCAGTACGGGTTGCGGTTGGGCTGACCGTGCCTGGCGTAACCGTGACCGCTGGCGAGCCATCAACTTGGGCCTCAACAATATTCTGAATTGCCGTTGGCACATTCGAGAGAAAATCAAAGCCAGTCATGCTTTCAATATAATCGACACTGACCCGATATTGCTCCCAAGGATTGCTGCGAATCCCTTGATTGTTGGGCATCCAAATGCCAATCACCCGAGTATTGGCGGCGACGCGATTCGCATCATCATTCCCCACAGGTAGCACTACAATAACCTTCCAGGTGAAGGCGGGAATGTTCACCCGACCACTGGCAATCGTGCCTTTTGTGCCATATCCGCCAGTCATAATGTAGAGTTCGTTGCCAGCCCGCGCCCATGTGCGGCACATATTTTCCAAATTGGCCCATGGGCCTTGGTTATTATCAGGCGCTTGGGGAATCATATTCGACATGATGAAGGTTTGATCGTTGGCAGCCCGTGAGACAGTGCGATCGCCTGATGGGATCATATGGCCACGGTCATAGCCGCTGCCACTATAATCGCCTGGCTGCACCCGATACCAACCACTTGGCAGGCTTGAATCGGCCACAAAATCGCCGCGCGAGGTGCTGCCAAGATCTTGCACTTCCAAGTGCCAACTAACCCAAGCTGGAATTCCAGCATCACGTTGATAGGCCATGGCATATTGAGTGCGTTCGATTAAATAATTATCTGGCACCAAGGGATCACTGACCGCATTGCTAGGATTGCCCAGCGTGAGGTGCAAACTATCGTTGGGAGCAGCTTGGGTGGTAGGTTGACGCAAGCCTAGCGCCAACAGTCCTAAAATGAGCAGACCAAAAAGCCGACGCAGACCAGTCATGACAGCAATGTCCTTTCGCGATGAAAGTATGATGAATAGCTTGCATACTGTACCATAGCTGTCTAGGCATAAATCAGATGCGTAGCATACTCAAAATCCTGCCGAGCGATAGCCTCACCTGTATGGGGGATATAGGCCTACAACAAAGCTGTTATATGATCATACTTGCAATTTTAGAAATTAGCTGTATCGTTACAGAAGTGAAGTAAGACACATGCTTTGCAAAAACGAGTCGCTCTTGAAAGCGCTCGTTTTTTTGCAATCTACAGATGCAAACAACGCGGCAATGAAGCTGGCGAGGCAGGCGTAGCGCTCGCCAGCTTTGTTGTATGCCCAAAAATTCCCAGCATGGCCTTACGAATCACGGCGAAATCCTGTTGGAATCTATGAGGAGTCAGCGTATGGGCAGCCGTTTGGCGCTCTGGCGGTCGAATGCACGGCCCGGGGTTCGGGGTAGTTTATATTATTTGTGTTTTTGGTCGAGCGTTGGCATGTATGTACCATTTATTAATGTGTACTTCACCAACCTTGGCTTAAGTGGCCAACAAATTGCCATGTTTGGGGCGATTAGCCCGTTGGCGGTGCTGTTGTTTAATCCCTTGGTAGGAGCAACGGCTGATCGGCGGGGCTGGCATGTGCAATTATTGCTCAGTATGTTGGCTTTCACAGCGTTGAGCCAAATTGCGCTGGCATTTCCAACTAGCTTCTTTACGATCTTGCCAGTGATGGTTATGTTGGCGGTGGCACGCGGGCCAATCGCACCCTTAGCCGATAGTATGATCGCAGGCATGGCGGTGCGCCATCAGCTGGCTTATGGCAAATTGCGGCTCTGGGGTTCGGTTGGCTATGCAGTAACTTCATTATTAGGCGGCATTTGGTGGGCCAAAACCGGCTATCCAACCATGTTTATTTTGACTGGGTGTATGACAGGTTTGGTTGCGATTGTTGCCAATAGCCTTGATCACACGCCAGAATTGCGCAAAACAACGGTCAAACCAGCCAAAGCGCCACGCGATGCAGCTTTTATCGCAATTGTGATTATCACGGGCTTGGTCGGCGCAGCCTTCAGCATGGTTTCGATGTTCGATGGCAACTTGATTCAAAAACTCAGCGGTGGCAGCACGATGATGCTTGGCATTTTGCCCTGTGTGATTGCTAGCACCGAAGTGCCAGTGATGTTGAAAGCTGATCGGGTGATTGCGCGCTTTGGTACGGCCAAAACGCTCGCCATTGCCACCCTGATTCTTGGATTGGGCTTTATTGGCAGCGGCATGGTCAGCGAAGCATGGATGTTGATTCCAATTGGCATGTTTCGGGCGTGTGGCTTTGGCTTGTATTCAGTCGCAATTATTCGCCTGATTACCGAGCGCATTCCAACCAACTTGCTGGCGACCGCCCAAGGCTTGATTAGCGCCATCGGTGGCGGCTTATCACCGTTGTTGGCAACCCAAGCTGGCGGCTATATGTTCGATGTTTCAGGGCCACAATTGGTCTTTATTGTTGCTGGAACATGCATTGGTTTGGCAACCTTGGTCGTTGGGCTGGGACTCAAATTGAATTGGTTCAAGCCAGCCACCACCATGAACGCCTAATTGGCCTGTTCTGCATTACAGCATCACTTTTGAAAAAGTGGTGCTGTTTTGATTTTAGCCCGACTTGACAGCAACGACAGCATTGCGTAGAGTGGCAACTATTAATTATTAGTTAAAGGTAATTCGTATGCACACTCGAAACATGGTTCGTTGGCTATTGTTCGCAAGTTTATTAATTGGCGTGTTTGGGAGTTACGCGTGGCAGCAGCAAAGCTTTGCCCAAAGCCCAGCCACAATCACCAACCCATGGGCGCTTCGCCAAGGCCAAGCCACTTATTACACCGCAACAGGCTTGGGCAATTGTAGCCTGCCATTGCCAAGCGATTTGTTGTTTGGCGCGATGAATAATCCCGATTATGCCACGGCTGATTATTGTGGGGCGATGGTTAAAATCACTGGCCCCTTGGGATCGGTCACAGTGCAAATTACCGACCGCTGCCCTGAATGCCAAACCGGCCATATCGACCTTAGCCCGCAAGCCTTTGATCGGATTGCGCGGCGAGTTGATGGAATTGTGCCAATCAGCTGGCAATTGATCAGTAATCCAGCCACGACTGGCAAGGTTGGCTATCATTTCAAAGATGGTAGCAATCAATGGTGGACAGCAGTGCACCTGCGCAATCATCGCAATGCAATTGCCAAATTTGAGTATCGCATGGGCCAAGCGGCCTATAAAGTTGCTCCGCGCTTTATTTTCAATTATTTTATTGCCGAAACGGGCATGGGTGCTGGCCCCTACAGCTTTCGCACCACCGATGTCTATGGCAATGTGATTGTTGATGAAAATATTGCGCTTGGCGATAATGTAACCAGACCAGGACTGCAGCAATTCCCCTATGTTGCGCCACCAGGCTCAGCAACCCCAACTCCAAGCCCAACGCCCCGCCCAACCGTGCCGCCCGAAAGCCTCACCGAACACGTGTGGCTGCCGTATACGCGGAAATAAGCTGTGAAATACGTTCCCTCACCCCCTTGCCCCCTCTCCCACTGAACGCGGGCGAGGGGGAATTTGATCATTGATGGTTAACCATGAATTACATCAAACACCGCTGTTTAGAACGCGGGCGAGGGGGAGTCGACCGTTTTTCACCAAGAATTGCGCCAGAGCCACGGGGTTAAAGCCCTTCGCCCGCGCACGGGAGAGGGGTTGGGGTGAGGGGATCTCATAACCCATCATTGAGCACCGACGAATTGCGCAAGAACCACAGCATTAAAGCCCCGTGCCCGCACCGTGGGCGCGGGGTTGGAGTGAGGGAACCTAAAAAAACCAAGGCCCAGCGCAATTGCGCTGGGCCTTGACTGTAGCTCATTCCAAGAATTAGAACTTGCTCCAGAGGTATTGGTTGGTTACTTCGTGATGGAATTGAACTTCCGAGCGCTTGATCAACGTGCCCAAGCGATGTGGACAGCGATCAGCTGAGGCAATCTTCAGTTCAGCATACTTGGCTTGAATTTCTTCGCCCAAGACTGAAGCGATGATTTCGCTCGATTGGAACGATTCGATTGCATCGTAAATGTTGTCGGGCAATACTTTTGCACCCTTGCGAACTGACAAATCGGCCTTTGGCCCTTCCAAGCCGACCTTCAAGAGCGCGTAAATCGCCATGTATGGGTTGGCATCGGGAGCAATCGAGCGCACTTCGATCCGTGCTGAACGAGCGTTGCCTAATGGAATCCGCACCATCGAGCCACGATCGATTGCCGAAGCCTTGATTTGGTTTGGCGCTTCGTAGTGTGGGTCGAGGCGGCGATAGGAGTTGACGCTGGCATTCAACAACAAACACAGATCCAAGCCGCTGGTCAAAATGCGGTCGACATAGTTCCAGCCGTATTCCGACAAGCCTTCTTCACCGTTGGCATCGTAGAACAAGTTGGTATCGCCCTTGGCCAATGACATGTTGGTGTGCATACCGCTGCCGTTGACCCCAGTTACAGGCTTGGGCAAGAAGCTAGCAGTCAAATCGAGTTTGTAGGCCAATTGGCGACAAATCAATTTATACAGCAACACTTGGTCGGCGGCTACCGAGGCTTCGGTGTACGAATAGTTCATTTCGAACTGTGAAGGCGCAACTTCTGGGTGATCTTTTTCATTTTCAAAGCCCATTGCGCGTTGTGCTTCAGCAGCAGCATCAATGAACAAGCGCAGCGGATCGCCAGGCAATGAGTTGTAATAGCCACCAGTGCTCACTAAATCGAAGTGGCCGGTATCGCGGTAGTGTTGCTCGGCGTTGCGGCCCTTGAACAAGAAGCCTTCAATTTCGTTGGCAACGTTACAAACGATGCCTTCTTTGGCCAACAACTCAGCGGTGTAGGCTTGCAAGCGGGCGCGGAAATCGGCTGCATAGACTGAGCCATCGCGTTCGAGCACTTGACCAAACACCAACACTTTACCAGGCCCAAAAATGTCGGATGGCAACCAGTAGAACGCACCCCAGTCGATGCCCAAGCGCAAGTCGGATTCTGATTGTTGCGAGAAACCACGGATTGAAGAGCCGTCAAAGGTCAAGTTATCAGCTGATTTCAACAAGAATTTTTTGTCGTAATCGAGCATGTGCAAGCGGCCTTCAAGGTCGGTGAAACAAACGGTCACCGCTTTGATGCGGCGTTCGTCGTTCAAATAGCGCATGCGCTCTTCTTGCAACTTGTCCAATGATGTGCGGGCAACCCGTTGAGCTTTGGCAGCGAGGTTCAGTTCTTCCAACTCTTCGTAGGGAATTTCGAGAAAATCACGAAGTGTCATGGTGTGTCATCCTTCTTTTTACTAACAAAGCCATACTCGGTGTCCCGCGAGCATAGGGGCTTAGTAGTGGGTTTGGAAAATCTTGGGATATGGCCAAGGAACGCGCGATCCATTCAACTAGGTCGCATTATACGCAATCCCATCACACCAGAACTTGTGTAATCTACCCAAAGTTTAAATTGCGCTATTTGTACAAGTTGCACAAAAGCTACGGCGATTGCTTGCCGTTAGTGGCCGCATGAAGGGTCATAGGCGCATCAGTTATTGTAGCAATTTGCCTAATCAGTTGCCTCGACCAAGCATGGAAAAACGATGGTAAAAATTGAGCCTTGGCCAAACACGCTTTCAACTTGAATCGTGCCGTTCAATAGCTCAATAAAATGGCGACATAACGCCAAGCCCAAGCCCGTGCCGCCATAACGCCGCGTCGTCGAGGCATCGCCTTGGGTAAATGGCTCAAATAAACTCAATATTTGTTCATTGGTCATGCCAATGCCGGTATCACTCACGCGACATTGGACATGCTGGCTGGCTGGGTCAAAACTCACACTTAGATTGATGCTGCCATGTTTGGTAAATTTCGCGGCGTTGCTCAACAGATTAAGCAAAATCTGGCGGAGCATGGCGCGATCAGTGTGAATGAGTGGCAATTGTTTGTTTGGCTCAAAAGCGAGGCTGTTGGCATTTTTTTGGGCCATTGGGCTAATTGTGGCAATTAATTCATGGCCTAGTCCATTCAGATCAAAGGTTTCGGCAGCAATCTGATATTTGCCAGCCTCAACTTTGGCCAGATCAAGCACATCATTAACTAAGTTGAGCAATTGATGGCCTGCATCATTAATTTGGCCAATATCATGGCGAAAATCCTCAAGCATGCTGGGATCGCTAAAATCGGTGTCGTCCATCAGCAATTCGCTATAGCCGATAATCGCATTCAGCGGCGTGCGCAGCTCGTGGCTCATATTGGCCAAAAATGTGCTTTTGGCTCGATTAGCGGCTTCGGCAGCATCACGGGCATGGCGCAAAGCTTCTTCTGCTTGTTTACGAGCAGTAATTTCTTGAATCGTGCCCTCTGCATAGAGCACCGAACCATCATCTGCATACACAAAACGCGAGGTTTCGCTAATCCAGATGCGTTCGCCATTGGCAGGCCGATAAACTTCCGATTCAATTTCATCATATGCGCCATGGGTGTGTAGCAGCTCGCGCAAATACTCAAAGCGCTCTGGATCAACATACATCGTGTTTAAATCGGCCACATAATCGACCAATTCATGTTCGTGGGCAAAGCCTGCTAAGCGCACCAAAGCCGGATTGGCCCGCAACACCCGACCATCAAGCGTGATGCGAAAAATGCCGATTTTGGTTGTTTCAAAGATCGTGCGGTAATCGCGCTCGGCCATGCGCAACGCATCGGTTAATTGATGATGCTCGGTTATGTCTTGCAGCGAGCCATAAATTTTGATCGGCTGGCCAAACTCTAGCTCGACTCGCCCGGTAAAACGCCCCCAAAACGAACGCCCACGAAAGGTGCGCATTTCGAGGCTCATATCAAACGAACCACGCTGCTCGATCATCTGGCGAAAAATTGCCTCAAGCTGAACGAGCGTTGCGTTGGTATGAAAAAAATTCTGATTCTCAATCGTCGGCGTATATTCAAGCGGCGATGTATCTAAAATTCGATACATTTCGCGCGTCCAATACACTTGGTTAGTACGCAGATCAATTTCCCAGCCAGCAACATGGGCGGTTTGCTCAGTTTGCAGCATCAGCCGCTCAAGCCGATTGCTCTCGGTAATATCGCGCACCAACCACACTTGACGCTGGCCATGAGCCGCCAATGTACATTCTAAAAGGCAGCTTTGGCGTTGGCGATTAACAATAAAGCCGTGAATTGTTTGGCCTAAGCTTGATGCTGAGGCAGCTGCATACAATTGGCGCATACTGGCAGCCTCGGTGGGATACAACAGCTGAAACCATTGCTCAGTCGTGGTAATTTCGGCGTTGCTATAGCCAATCATCGCCGTAACTGCTTGATTAAAAAAAACCTGAGAACCTTGAAACCAGACCAAACCAACTGGAAATTGCTCAAGCGTCACATCTTTACGGCGGGTCGCTTTGATCAAACGGCGTTGCCAGGCGCTGGTCAGCGGCCATTTCAGTTTCTGAGGCATAGGGTATCGCCCTCACAACACAAGTTTCAAGCCTTCGGTCTAAGCCCTATTGTAGTATGAGAAGCCCAACGATCCAAGTGGTTTAAGCAGGCTTATACTTTATGACGCACTGCACAGCAGCAAGCAACGACCATGCTATAATGAGTTTCCCGCAGCACAATTCAGATCGTAGGAGGCGTTGTGGAATTAATTAAGAAATACGGCAATCGTAAGCTTTATCATACCAATGCCAAACAATATATTACCTTGCATGGCATCGCTAAGTTAATTCGTGCTGGCAGCGATGTTCGGGTGGTCGATAATGTTACCGGCGAAGATTTGACTGTCCAAACCTTATCGCAAATTTTGCTCAATAACAAAGGCCGCCGTTCAGGCCCGTTGCCAATTCCGCTCTTATCCGATCTGATTCAAACTAGCGGCGAGACGCTCTCACAGATGCGCCGCAACCTGTTCCATTCGTTGGGTGGCAGCCAAATCGTCGAGGCCGAAATTCGCTTGCGGCTGGAACATTTGCTCGATGAAGGCAAAATCAGCGAAGAATTATGTCAACGAATGGGCCAATTATTGCTCAATGATTCGGGCCATGCCCATGCCGAAAATCTGCCCGATCGCTCTGATGTCGAACGCTTGAAAGGCCAAGTTGAGCAACTAGCCAACTTAGTTGAACAGTTATTACAGGATAAATAATCAATCGCCGTTTCTCCGATTCGTTTGCTGACGTATCGCCAATGGCAATGAGGCCACGATCAATGAAGAATTCAACCCCATCTAAACGCGCGCTCGTCCTTGCCGGTGGTGGCATCTCTGGAGCTGTTTACGAAATTGGCGCACTCCGTGCCATCGATGATCTCCTCACAACCCTCACGATTAATGATTTTGATATGTATGTTGGCACCAGCGCAGGCAGCTTAATTAGCTCATGTCTGGCCAATGGCATTACCACCCGCGAGTTGCTGCGCATTCTCGAAGGAGCCTTGCCCGATGCCAAACGCCTGCAACGCGACCAAATTTTGGCGCTCAATTTGCGCGGCCTCGTCAAACGTGGGCGACGCTTGCCGCGGCTCTTGGCCCAACGTGCCATCGAAACTTTGCGCCATCCACGCGATTTTGCGCCCTTGGATTGGGCTTGGAAGATGCTCGAAGGCTTGCCCAATGGCATTTATTCAACCAATAGTTTAGAGCGCTATCTGCGCAATTTTTTGGCCGAGCGTGGTAGCAACCACTTTGCCGAGGTGCAACGCGAACTGTATATCGTAGCGACCGAGCTTGATAGCGGCGATCGGGCGGTATTTGGCGAGGGTAGCCTGCGCAATGTGCCAATTTCGGCAGCAGTCGCTGCGTCAAGCGCCATGCCAATTGTCTATGAGCCAGTGCGGATCAATGGCGTTGATTATATTGATGGTGGCGTGCGTGGCACGGCTAGCCTCGATGTAGCGATTGATCGTGGGGCAAAATTGATTGTCTGTGTCAATCCGCTGGTTGCCTTTGATAATCGCAAGCAACAGCTTGGCACGCGCATCGCCGATGCAGGAATTCAGGCGATTGGCAACCAAGTATTTCGCACATTTATTCAGGCTGGTTTACACTATCACATCAAAAAACTGCGCCAACAACACCCTGATGTCGATATTATTTTGATTGAGCCACGGGCTGATGATGCGACGGTGTTTGGCGAACATGTGCTGCATTATGATGAGCGCATGATGCTGGCCCGCCATGGCTACGAATCAGCCACCATTCGCATGGCCGACCAATATCAAGATTACAAGGCGATTTTGGCCAAGCATGGGGTACAAATTAGCCGCCAACGGGTTGCCAAAGAGCTGCATCACCTATTTGCCAGCGACGATGCAGACACGGTGCACTCGTTACTGGCGCGCGACCCCAATGGCAAGCGTTTGACCAACCCCCAAAAAAGCTGGCGCACCGCCAATCTGGCCCATACCCTCGACGACCTCGATGCGCGGCTTGGCAACTTGGAATAATTGAGATGCCCTCACCCCAACCCCTCTCCCGTGGCGCGGGCGAGGGGCTTTAATGTCATCGTTCGTGCATGCAGCGTGATGGAGCATCCCCTCACCCCCAACCCCTCTCCCGGGCGCGGGCGAGGGGCTTTAATGTCATCCTTCGTCCATGTTGAGTGATGGAGCATGCCCTCACCCCAACCCCTCTCCCGGGCGCGGGCGAAGGGCGTTCATTCGGTGGGTCTACCAGAATTAGTGATGAAAACCAGCGTGCTCCCCCTCGCCCTGTCTCTTATACACCTCTGACGCTGCCGACGAAGC
>NZ_PUBZ01000113.1 GCF_003205875.1 Herpetosiphon llansteffanensis | reverse complement strand
GATCGGGGGTTGGGGATCGGGGATCAGGTAAAGCTGGAAACCACGAATTTTTTGATGCATAAAGGAAGCGAGGGGCTGAAACCGCGAAGAGCGCGAAGGGGATGCGGCTATGGGCTATTGGCATGAGGCTATCGGAACAATTGTTGGTATTGTCAATGAATCTTCGATAGCCCATAGCCTTGAGCCTAGAGCCATTCCTCCCTCTGCGCCTCTGCGTTAAACTACGCAGGCTTTTTGTTGCCACGAATTGCCCAAAGAGGAAATGGCTTTGGGCTTTTGCCTTCTGACTTTTGCCTTCTGACTTTCCGCATTCATCCCTCATAATTCATAATTCATCCTTTATTGCTGGCCTAAATTATGCTAAACTAGCAGGCTCGCTCATATGTGTCTGAGTAGCCTAAAGTGCCTATGTTATAATGCAGTACATTCATATGCCGAGGAGGATGTGTGAGCCGCTTCAGCGATGTCACCAACATTTGGTCAACCATCAAAGAAATCGATGTGCGCGATATTCGCGATCAAGCTGATCTGCCTTGTCGGATTGCGCTGCTGGGCCATGCTACCTTCGGGCGCGATTTGATTATGCGTTTGTTGACGCTTGGCGCGCAACGCTTTCCAGCCCGCACTCCCCAAGTGAGCATTATCGATTTACCGCTAGGCCGTGAGCAAGCAGTCGATCTCAATCGGGTCGATTTGGTGCTCTTAACCCTCGATGCCAGCCAAGCCTTGAGCTACGACGAATTTCTGGCCTACGAGAAATTGGCAATTCTGCCCATTCCGCTGTTGATTGCGGTTTGGGGCACAGCTTTGCCCAAAAGCTCCGACAGCACGCACCAAGCAGATTTGCAAGCCTCGCCGGCGGTTTTGCTCGATCCGCAATCCGATCCGGCGACCCAACGCAAAGCGCTGGCCAAAGCCGTGCTCGAACTCGTGCCTGAATCGTTGCATATTGCTGCCGCGCGGCGCTACCCGGGCTTGCGCAGCGAAGTAACCAATAGCCTGCTGAGCAGTGTTGCGCTGAGCAATGCCACATTTGCTTTCACGTCGGGCTTGCCTGAAATGATTCCTGTATTAAACTTGCCATTAAATGCCGCCGATATGTTGGTGCTGACCAAAAACCAAGCTCTTTTGGCGTATCGGGTGGCGTTGGCGATGGGTGCTGAAGGCGATTTCAGCGCCATGATTCGCGAACTGCTGCCAGTGGTTGGCGGCGGTTTTCTCTGGCGACAACTTGCGCGCCAATTGGTGGGCTTGATTCCGGGCATTGGCTTATTGCCCAAAGTTGCGGTAGCCTACGCTGGCACGTTTGTGACTGGCATTGCTGCGTGGCGTTGGTACGAACGCGGCGAATTGATCAGCAAAGCCGAATTACAAAGCTTGGTCAAAACGGCTTTAGAAGAAGGGCGACAACGGGCAAAGGCGCTCATTGGCAATCGTAAATCAGCCGATAATGATGGTACTCCAGCGACGAAACCACGGTTGCGCCAACGGCTCGGCGCATTGCTAAACCCTAAAAATTGGTTTAAGGCAATTCGAGGCCGTTTCAAGCGCAAACCCAAACAGGTACACCAACCAGCAGAGTCAAACGATCAGTCCAATTCTGCTGCTTAATCACATTGAGGATTATCATTCGTGGAAACCTTTGTCATTGAAGGCGGTCATCGCCTGAGCGGGACAATTACACCTGCCGGAAACAAAAATGCCGCCTTGCCATTATTGGCAGCCTGTTTGCTCAGCGACCAACCAGTTATTTTGCGCAATATGCCCGATATTGCCGATGTGCGGGTCAAAGTTCAATTATTACAATCATTAGGCATCGAATGTAGCTGGCTTGAAGATAATGTGCTGCGAGTGCACGCCGCCACCATCAATACTTCCGAGCCAGATATTGCGCTGGCGCGGCGCATCCGCACCTCAATTTTGCTGGCTGGGCCGTTGTTGGTGCGCACTGGGCGCGCAGTCTTGGCCCGACCAGGCGGCGATTCGATTGGCCATCGGCGCTTGGATACCCACTTTCTGGCGTTGGTTGCCTTAGGTGCCGAAGTTGAAGTCACCAAACAAGCCTACGAATTGCATACTGCGGGCCTGGTTGGCACCGATATTTTCCTTGATGAAATGAGCGTTACTGGCACTGAACAGGCGATTATGGCTGCCGTTTTGGCTAATGGCACGACCACAATTGTCAACGCCGCTTCAGAGCCACACGTTCAAGATTTGTGTCGCTGTTTGTTTGCCATGGGTGCAAAAATCACTGGCATCGGTACCAACACCTTGCAAATTCAAGGCGTTTCGCGGCTTAACGGCACCGAATATACGCTTGGACCTGACTTTATGGAGGTTGGCTCGTTTATTGGGTTGGCCGCCGTTACTGGTAGCAACATTCGCATCGCCAACGCCCGACCTGAAGAACACCGCATGACGCGGATTATGTTTGGGCGTTTGGGCGTAACTTGGCAAGATGAAGGCCCAGATATTGTGATTCCAGGCGATCAAGAGCTGCGCGTGCGCGACGATTTGCACGGCGTTGTGCCAAAAATTGACGATATGCCATGGCCTGGCTTCCCCCCAGATCTCATGAGCATTGCCTTGGTGATTGCTACCCAAGCCCATGGCACGGTGCTGATTCACGAAAAAATGTTTGATGGGCGCTTATTCTTTGTCGATAAGCTGCTCAGCATGGGCGCACGGGTCATTTTGTGCGATCCGCATCGAGCGGTGGTGGTTGGGCCAGCCAAACTCTTTGGCGAACGTCTGACCAGCCCCGATATTCGGGCGGGTATGGCATTGGTTATCGCTGCATTGTGTGCCAAAGGTACGAGCATTATTTCGAATATTGCCCAAATTGATCGGGGCTACCAACGCATTGAACAACGGCTGGCTGCGCTTGGGGCGCGGATCGAACGCCGTCCTGCTGAATAATGGCCTTTAAGGAGGGTCGGTGTGACCAAAGCATCAGAACAACGGCATATTTTAATTGCTGATGACGATCCTGGGATTCGTGGCCTCTTGTGCGAGGTCTTTGATGAAGAGGGCTATCTGACAGAGCCAGCCGAGCATGGCGGCGAAGTTTTGGCCAAAATGACCAAAAAACATCCCTATGATCTGTTGATTATGGATGTGCGCATGCCTGGCCAAGATGGCTTGACCGTGCTTGAGCAATTGCGCAAAAATGGCATTACCACCCCAGTTATTATGATGACTGCCCATGGTACGTCATCGACGGCAATTCGGGCAATTCAAATTGGCGCATACGATTATGTGATCAAGCCATTTGATGTTGAAGAAGTGACCTTGGTCGTCAAGCGCTTGTTTGACCATCAGCAACTTGCCTCAAAAGTTCGTGAACTCGAAGCCAAAAGCTTTGATCCACGCGACAAAATGATTGGCAATAGCCCGGCCATGCAGGAAATCTACAAGCAAATTGGGCGCGTGGCCCATACCGACGCAACCGTGCTGATTACTGGTGAAACTGGTACCGGCAAGGAAGTGCTGGCCAACTTGATCCACGTTAATTCAGCGCGCCGCAACGGGCCACTGATTAAAGTCAATTGTGCTGCCTTGCCCGAATCGCTGCTCGAAAGCGAATTGTTTGGCCACGAAAAAGGCGCGTTTACTGGCGCAATGGCGCAACGCAAGGGTCGCTTTGAATTAGCCCATAAAGGCACAATCTTTTTGGATGAAATTGGCGAAATGACCCTTGCGACCCAGAAGAAGTTGCTGCGAATTTTGCAAGAGCGCGAGTTCGAGCGGGTTGGCGGCACGACCACGGTGCGGGTCGATGTGCGGGTAATCGCCGCGACCAACCGTGATCTTGAGGCCGAAGTGCGGGCTGGCACGTTCCGCGAAGATTTGTACTATCGCTTGAATGTGATTACCTTGTATCTGCCAGCGTTGCGCCAACGCACAGGCGATATTCCCTTGCTGGCCGAATTTTTCTTGGATAAATATCGCTACTCGCCATCGTCGCCACCAGCTCGCATCTCCGAAGAAGCGATGGAGCGGCTAAATAACTACGATTGGCCAGGCAATGTGCGCCAGCTTGAGCACGAGATTGAGCGAGCAGTGATTTTGTCACGCGGCAATGTGATTACCAGCGAGCACATGTCGTTGGTGCCTTCGTCGCGCTCAGCCTTGCAAGTTGATATTGCAGCCCGTTTGCGAGAGCAATCGACGCTCGACGAACTCTTGGCCGATGTTGAACGCTTGGCTTTGCAAGAAGCGCTCGTACAACACGACGATGACCTCAAGGCCGCTGCCCGTAGCCTTGGCCTGAGCGAAGCCGAGTTTCAAAAGCGCCAGAAGAAGTATAGTTAATTGTGAGGCTATAGGCTTTTGGCTATTGGCTTTTAACGCAGAGGCGCAGAGCTTTTTAAGGATCAAAACTACAGGATCAGGGGCAGAACAGTTATGACTTCCTGATCCTCATAGTTCACATTCTTAACGAAACGCTGCGTCTCTGCGTTAAATATTGAACTGTGAAGCGCACGACGGACGTTTTTCGCCACGAATTCCATGAATTAATGTTCCGCTAGCCAAAAGCCTTCAGCCTATAGCCTTTCTATGCTTACTCGCCCTTGAATTCGGCGGCGCGGCGGGCGATGGCGGCTTGCACGCCCTCGCTAAAGTCGGCGCTACGAATTAATTGGCTCTGCGCCCAACCTTCGAGCATCAAGCCGCGGTCAACATCAAACAAACCATCAATCACCCGTTTGGCCATGCCGACAGCCAACGGAGCTGCCAACAGCAACTCATCAGCAAACGCCTGAACCACTTCATCTAAACTGCCTGCATCAGCCACTTGATTGACAATGCCCCAGCGCTCAGCGTCAGCGGCGCTAAACGTGCGTCCAGTCATAATCAGCTCTTTGGCGCGGCCAACCCCGACCAACCGCGTCAAGCGGGTTGTGCCACCAACATCGGGCACGATTCCCAAGCGGGTTTCTGGTAAGGCCAACTTAGTGCCGTTGGCTGCAAGCCGAAAATCGCAGGCCAAGGCAATTTCCAAGCCCAAGCCAAGGCACATGCCATGCAAAACGGCGATCGTGGGAATTTCTAGGCGCTCGATGCGGGTTGTCAAGGCTTGCCAATCGTCGGTGATGGTGCGCATTTGGCGCAACCAGTTCTCGCCATAGCGATTGGGCAGATCAAGCAGATCGCCAAGATCGATGCCTGCTGAAAAAACTGGGCCAGCGCCGCTCAAGACGACGACGCGTACACCCGCAGCACTGGCCGCCTGATCGATTGCCGCGCGTAAATCCTTGCCAACTTGCCAACTAATTGCATTACGCTTCTCAGGCCGGTTGATGGTAATGCGAAAGATCGCGCCAATTTGCTCGGTTGTAACGAAACCACTCACAGCATGCTCCTTTGCACAAAAAAAGACGCTGCATCATTGCTCGATGCAGCGTCGATTGTACCGCTTATGCTTCAGTTGTGGCGTGACGTGTGCCGCCATAAAAGGCAATTTTATCTTTTATATGTTCGTAATTGGGCTTGACGACGGTATACATCCAAGCCACATCAGCGATAGTACCGTTATCAGTCACCAAATCAATCCAAAAGCATGTGCCTTTGTGGGGGCAAACATAGGTGCGCTCGGTCACCCGTAAATTGTGCATATCAACAACTGCTTGATCAAAATACCAGTTGCCTTCAAGCCGAAAAACCGATTGCGTTTCAACACCTTTGGCCAAAGTCGCCTGATCATGTTTGGCTTTGATGCTAATTTCCCGTAACATGGATCGTCCTCCGTTGGTAATAGGAAGATCGTACCACGAAAAAGGCGCTAAATCCGGCGTAGCATCGAGCGCAAGCAGAAATCGTGGTATGATTTTGGCAGCTACGACGCGCCATGCATTTCCGGCGCGTTAATCATCTTTAGTGCTCAACAACCTAGGATTAGGAATTATGGCAAAGATTATGGTCGCCATGAGTGGCGGCGTGGATAGCTCGCTGACCGCAGTCTTGCTCAAAGAACAAGGTCACGATGTGACTGGCGTAACCATGCACCTGTGGGAAGGCGATGATAACGGGATCATGGAAAGTCAATGTTGCTCGGTCGAAATGACGGCAGGAGCGCGGCGAGTCTGTGCCCAATACGACATTCCCTACTATGTGTTTAATTATCAAAAAGATTTCCGTAAGCATGTGATTGATTACTTCTTGCGCGAATATTCGAGTGGAGCCACGCCCAACCCGTGCTTGGCCTGTAACCGCGACCTCAAATTTCGCGTGCTGCTCGAACGGGCCGAATTATTGGGCTTCGATGGCTTAGCAACTGGCCACTTTGTGCATATTACTGGCGGCGGCGAGCAGCCCTACGATTTACGCCGCGGCGTGGATATTAACAAAGATCAATCGTATGTGCTGTATATGCTTGGCCAACGCGAACTGGCACGCTTGCACTTTCCGCTTGGTGGTTTTACCAAGCCCGAAGTGCGCCAAATGGCCCGTGAACGTGGCTTGGTAACTGCCGATAAGCCAGAAAGCATGGATATTTGTTTTATTCCCGATAACAACTATCGGCGCTTCCTAAACGAAGAACGCCCAGAAATTATGCGCCCAGGCCCAATTGTCAATCGGCGTGGTGATGTGCTGGGCAATCATAAAGGCTTGCCACAATACACGATTGGCCAACGCAAAGGCTTGGGGATTGCCGCTGGCTCGCCATTATTTGTGATCGAAATCGACACGGTACGCAACTTGCTCATCGTTGGTGACGCTGATGAACTTGAATGCCGCGATTTTGTGATTGACGATGTACGCAGCGTCTATGGCCAGATCGAAGCCGGAACTTATGCGGTGCAAATCCGCGCTCATGGCGATGCAGTGCCAGCCACGATTACTCCCCGCGAAAACGGTACGCTGCACATTCGCTATGACCAACCACAACGTTCGGTGACTCCAGGCCAAGCAGCAGTGCTCTATCGTGATGATCGGGTATTTGGTGGTGGTCGGATCAGTACGGAGCGCTATTCGTGAATGAGCTAGAGCCAGCAGCATTGATTATTGCGCTGCTTGCCAGCGTTTACGGAGCCTTGGCGCATCTTTTTTGGGGGCAGCGTTGGCGACATTTGCCACTTTTTTTGGGCACAGCGCTGATTGGCTGCCTCATGAGTTATGCCTTTAATTTGCATTTTATTGGGTCTGGGCCAGTGCCAGCAGGAGTACCTTTGGTCGAATCGACCATCGCCGCATGGATTATGTTAATCCTAGCAACGCGACTGCGCGTTTAACCCCTACGAAGGCAAAAAAGGCGACAATATTCCTGTGGTGAAAGTGTGGCATATTTCAAGGCAATATGCTATAATCGCCGCGATCAAATCCCTCTTTGTAAAGCATTAAATGTACCTTTCGACGGTTTGATTGGTCGTGTCGGTACGCTGGAGGATTGCTTGAAGAAGTTTGCCATTATCGGGGGCATCGTCCTCCTTGTTCTTGGGATTGGTCTGCCGATTTTGTTGATATCACAGGGCTGGCTTAACGAGGCCCGTGATCTTGCGATTATCCTCTTGGCGATTTTCCAACTCTTCTCGGTCACCTTGATGATTGTTTTGGTGGGCGTGTTGGTGGTGATGGTCAACGAGTTGCGCAACTTGGCCAAGGAAAAAATCTCGCCCAAGGTCGACGACGTGTTGGAACGGGTCAAAGATATTACCGAAAATGCCAAGGTTACGACCACAACCGCCAAGCAAACAGCCTCGTATGTGGCTGAAGGCGTGGTTTCACCAGTGATCAAGGCCGCTAGCTTGTTGGCAGGGGTCAAAGCTGGGGCCAAATCGTTGGCGCGGCGGCAAGCACGTGGCTCGTTGCCCAGTGATCGCAACGAAAATAACTAGGCTGCCCTCTTGTCAAACGACAAGGGCTAGTGGTACGATACACAGACCAAACCATCCTCTATTTGGTGAACGCTATGGCTGAACGGTTTCCGTATGGTGGACAAGCAGTAATGGAAGGCGTAATGATGCGCGGTTTACACCGGGCTAGTGTCGCTGTCCGTTCACCTTCTGGCCAAATCGTCATTCGTGACCGTGAATTAAACTTAGCCCGGCGGGTTTTTTGGAGTCGGCTTCCGCTGCTACGTGGCATTCAGCTTTTGGGTGATGCTTTGGTGATTGGGATGTGGGCTTTGATGTTTTCGGCGAGTGTGACCGATGATCAAGCAGAGCAACCCTTGAGTAAAGGCCAAACCGCACTGTTGGTTGCAACCTCGGTCGGGATTTCGATTGCATTGTTTTTTGTGTTGCCATTGCTGGTTGCTTCGGGCATTGCCAGTTGGGCCAAGCTTGGCATCTACAGTCGCGAAACAATCGAAGGCATTACGCGCTTGCTGATTTTTGTTGGCTACCTGATCCTAGTCGGGCGCACCGCAGAAATTCGGCGGGTTTTCGGGTATCATGGAGCTGAGCATAAAGCCGTATCGGCCTATGAAGCAGGCCTGCCATTGACCGTTGAGCATGTTCGGCCCTTTACAACCATCCACCCGCGCTGTGGCACAACCTTATTGCTCATTGTGGTGGTGCTCAGCATTCCTGTATTTGCATTGCTTGGCACGTTTCCCTTTTGGCTACGCTTGCTAAGCCGAATCATCCTAGTGCCATTTGTGGCGGCGCTTGCTTACGAGCTTATGCGGCTTACGGCAAGCAAGGCAACAAACCCGATTGTGCGTGGTTTAATGACACCAGCACTGGCGCTGCAACGCTTGACCACCCGCGAACCCGACGATGCCATGCTTGAGGTAGCAATCGCTGCCCTGGCGCGGGTCTTGGCCGCCGATGGACAAACGATTGAAACTCAGCCCATTGCGGTCGATATTCGGCCTGCACTTACGTCCTAACATCGTACATCCAGAGTGAGGGCATCTGTATGGCTCTTGTTGGTAATTTGCGCGACTTTGCACTCGCTGATTTTCTTTATCTGATCGATCGCGGGTACAAAACTGGCAGTTTACAACTGAACCGTCAAAGTGCCGCAGCAACGCTCTACTTTGAAAAGGGAAAACTGCTCTACGCCGCGCAAGCGCAAGAACGCGAATCGCTCGGCGAGATGTTGCAGCGCACGGGGAAACTCACGCCGCAACAGGTGCAGCAGGCGGTGCAACTGCAGCAAACTGATGGCAACCAATCGCTTGGAACGGTGCTGGTCGAACGCGATCTTATCACGCGCGAAGACCTGCAACGCCACATCCAAACCCACATAGAAGAGACGGTGTACAGTCTGTTTGGCTGGCCCGATGGTGAGTTTTGCTTCAATGCCGGGGTAAAACTCGACCGTGATGATGTCCAATCGCCGGTACCGCTTGGGGTGGAAAACCTCATTATGGAGGGTGTACGCCGCGTCGATGAATGGGGCCGCATCAAGGATCATATTCCCAATACCGATATGATCGCCCGCTTTGTCGATCAGCCACTCGAAAAGGCCAAAAGTATCAACTTAACGCCCGATGAATGGCGCATTTTTGCCCGCATCAATGGCAAAGATTCGATCAAAGAAGTGATTAGTCGGACTGGTTTGAGTGAATTTGATGTGAGCCGCATTGTATACGGCTTCATTTCGGCAGGCTTGGTTGAGGTAACCCGACCTCGCCCTCCTGTCCCAGCGACGGGACGCGCTGGTGCTGGTGCCGCTGCAGGAGCACCAAAACGCAGCCTCGTCTCACGGATCATCAATCGTATTAGGGGAATGTAGAAAGGCGGCGCTGCGCTGGAACACTCCCACACTCCCACCGGCAACCTAGCTCCGTCTTAGGAGGACGTATGCAGACTGTCAAAATGGTTATCAGTGGCGCGGTTAACGCTGGTAAAACACAGTTCATTCGTGCCATTAGTGAAATCGAGGTGGTTTCGACCGAACGGAAGGCCTCCGACGATACCAAACTGCTCAAGGGCGAAACCACCGTTGCAATGGACTTTGGCCGCATTACGATCAGTGATGATTTGGTGTTGCACTTGTTCGGCACACCCGGCCAAAAACGCTTCGACTTTATGTGGGAAATCTTGTCCGAGGGGATGCTCGGCTTGATTGTGTTGGTCGATAGCACCCGGCCTGAAACGTTCCGCGAAACAAATCGGATTATCGATTTCTTCACTTCGCAACGTGATGCGCCGTATGTCGTCGCCGCCAACAAGCAAGACCACGAAAATGCTTGGGCACCTGATGAGTTGCGGCTCGCCTTGCGGTTGCCAGCCCATGTTAAAATTGTTCCCTGTGTGGCAACCCAAAAGGATTCGGTTAAGAATGTGCTGCTAGAATTGCTCTACGTTATTATGCAGCGCTCAGCCGATTAGGCGATTCTTCACGCTTCATTGCTCTTTTTCGCCATGCCGTACTCTGGTACCAGAGTGCGGCTTTTTGCCATTGGGAGAGGTTGACAATGCAGCTTAATTTGCCGATTTTAGAACAATTACAAGGCCGCCGCTCAATTTTAATCGCTGGCATGGGTGGTGGCTTTGATATTTTCTGTGGCTTGCCGATTTTCCTCCAATTGCGCCAACAAGGCTTTAATGTGCATTTGGCCAATTTTAGTTTCAGCGACCTTGAAGCCGCCACCAATCTCGACTATCTCGGCGATACGCTCTATGGCGTGCCAAGCTTGCCCCGCGACCCAGAATTTGTGCCCAAGCATAGCCCAATCGATGCTACCCAAGTGGCCTTGTTCCAGCGCCATAGCCCATTTATCTATTTTCCCGAATTGTATTTGGCCGAGTGGTTTCGCCAAACCTATGGCGAGCCATTGACGGTTTGGTCGTTTCTGCGCAGTGGCGTACAACCACTTCTAGCGAGTTATCGGCGCTTGGTGCAGCATTTAGCAATCGATGCGATTATCTTGGTCGATGGCGGGGTTGATGCCTTGGTGCAAGGCGACGAGGCCGAAATTGGTACCTTGGTCGAAGATTCAATCTCGTTGGCGGCGGTCAACCAATTACACGAAGTGCCAACCAAAATTGTGGCCTGCATTGGGTTGGGTGCTGAACGCGATATGCATTACCCGCATATTTTTCAAAATATTGCTACGCTGGCTGAGGCCGAGGTGCTGCTTGGTACGTGCAGTTTGATCAAGCAAATGCCGGTCTATCAAGCCTACGCAGCGGCGGTGCATTGGGCACAATCGCGCATTTACCAAGATCCCAGTGTGATCAATAGCTCGATTATCTCAGCGGTCGAGGGCTATTTTGGCAATTATCATCTGACCAGCAAAACCGAAGGCAGCAAGCTCGATATTAATCCGCTGATGAGCGTGTATTGGTTTTTTGATTTGGCTGGTCTGGCCGAGCGCCATTTGTTGCTGGAGCCGCTGCTTGAGACTGAACACTTGCGCGAGGTGGTGCAATGGGTGCATACCTTGCGGGCAAATTTGCCAGTTCGCCCGCGAGTGCGCTAGGAGTTGGGGATCGGGGTTCAGGGATCGGGGATTGGGATTTTAACGCAGAGGCGCAGAGAAGTGAAGGAAAAAGTCAAAAATTAGCAAGTTATATTAACCACGAAGGACACGAAGAGCACGAAGGGCTAGGAACCACGAAGTTTGCGAAGTTAAGTTTTTGGCTACAGCTTGGCACAGATTTTTGGGATTATGTTCTGCAAGCCCATAGCCTTTTTTCGTGAAATTAGTGGAATTCGTGGCTAAAAACCCTTGCCTTCGTGTCCTTCGTGCGCTTCGCGGTTCCTTATTGTTTCTCGGTTCGTTTGGCTGCTTCCCAAAGCGTGTCAGCTTCGCTAAGGCTGAGTTGGCTTAGTTCGCGGCCTTGGGCTTGGGCTGCTTGCTCAACAGCCACAAAACGGCGGCGGAATTTGGCAATCGTGCCGCGTAGCGCACTTTCTGAATCAATTTTGAGCCAGCGCGCCAAATTGGTCAGCGCAAACAGCACATCGCCAAACTCGGCTGCTTGTTCTGCTGGGCTGGCAGCTGCTTGCAATTCGCCAATTTCTTCATGCACTTTATCCCATACCCCGCTGACAGCGGGCCAATCAAAGCCAACTTTGGCAGCTTTTTTGCCCATTAACTGAGCTGCTGCGAGCGGCGGCAAGGTTTTGGCAATGCCATCGAGCGCACTCTCACGTTGGCTGCCTTTTTCTTTGTGCTCGGTTGCCTTGATCGCATCCCAATTGCGCAGCACCTCGTCTGCATCGCTGACTTCGGTGGTGCTGAAAATATGTGGGTGGCGGCGAATCAATTTGCTGTTGATGGCAGCATAGACCTGATCAAGGTTGAAGCGGCCTGCTTGGCGACCAAACTCAGCATGAAAGACAATTTGCAACATTAAATCGCCTAGTTCTTCTTTGAGATTTGGCCAATCTTCAGCGTCAAGCGCTTCGAGCGTTTCATGGGTTTCTTCAAGCAGGAATTCGCGCAAGCTGGCGTGGGTTTGCTTGCGATCCCATGGGCAGCCGTGTGGCCCCGCCAAGCGCGCCATAATCCATTCCAACGTGCCAGGGCTAGCTACATCGGCCTCGATGCTGAGCGCTGGCAGGTACCAAGCTTGGGCTGGGTTGGCATTGGCAAGGGTTGCTTGGTTCAGCCCAGTTGCATCAAGGCTCTGAATTTGATAGTCGCTGGGATAGCGGCGTAACAAGCTGGCGCGAACTGCTGGCAATGTCACCGCGTCAATCTCGGTGATGATCAAGGCTTGGGTTGCTTGGAACGGGAGTGGGCTAACAAAGGCCTGATAGTCAGCGATGCCTTGTAATTCACTCCATGCGCGATCAGCGCCTTCTGCTGGTTGCGGCGTTGGTGCAATAAGTTTGTGGGCAGGCACAACCTGAAAGCCTTGGCCGAGATCGAGTGGTAATTGGCTGAGAATGGTTAACATAATTGCTCCTTAAACAAAGAGCGACAGGATGAGCAAGCATCCTGTCGTAACGCCCATTGGCATTGCTCTGATTATTGGAAAACGGTTACTGATTCTGGGAAGGGCACATCCTCGGCGCGGACATAATTTTTGATCAAATCTTTTTGGCGATATTCTTCGACTTTGCCTTGCACATAAGCCATGCCTTCGGGCGAACTCATAAGTTCTTGGAATGAGCCAAAGCTTGTTGCGTTGCGGCTTTCGGTAATTTTCATAATGTGATAGCCAAATTCGGTTTTCACAGGCTCGCTCAATTGGCCAATTTCCAGCGTGTTGAGCGCGGTGGCAAATTCAGGAACGAAGCCAGCAAATTGCTCTTTGGTATACCATCCAAGGTCACCGCCATTTGCGCCACTGCCAGTATCTTCAGAATATTGTTGGGCTAGGGCCGAGAAATCTTCGCCAGCCTTCAATTGGGTCAAGAGTTGGTTGACGCGATCAAGCGCTACCGATTCACTGACAGTTTGGGTTGAAACTAAAATATGAAACAGGTGAAATTGTGGGGTTTCGCTTGGCAATTGGAGCATTTTGGCATAGCTCTCGAAGGTTAAAATTTGGGCAACATAGGCCCGCATGCCTTCAACCGAGCCAAAACGATTTTTTTTGGCAAACGCTTCATAATCGGCAAAGGTTGGTTTTTCTTTATCCGCAATGGCTGCGTTTTCTTGTTCCAAAGCCTGATCAATCATCATTGTAGTTTGTTCTGCGGTCACGCTATCGATGCCTGCGCCAAGTTTGGCACTTTCTTCAAGAAGCACTTTTTGCAAAATCAGTTGCTCTAAAAGTTGTTGGCGAGTGGTATTGGCATCAAGGCCGCCAGCATTGTTGTTGATATTATTAGAATTTTGATCTAAAAAGGTTGTGAATTCTGCTTCAGTGATTGAGGAATTGCCAACCTCAACCATCACTTTCGATTGACTGGTGGTAATTTCACTACCACAACCTGCTAGGATTGCAATTACAAAACAGAGCAGCAACCACTGGGCGTGTCGTCGCATGAGCCAAAGTCCTCCACATGTTGAAATGCTAAATTATATATCTCATTGATACCGCAGCCATGGCTGCTTGTCAAACGCCAAACGAGGCAGTCGTCGCCCGACTACCTCGTTTAAGCTGCTTAATTGGCCAATTTAGGCATATTCTGGTTGGCCTGGTACAGGGAAGGCGGCGCATAATTCGCGCACTTCGCCGGCAACTTTGGCTTGCAATTCTTTGTTGCTCAAATCGCGCACAATTTGGCCGACCCAAACGGCGATTTGACGCATTTCGTTTGGCCCAAAGCCCCGCGTCGTTGCCGCAGGTGTGCCAAAGCGCAAACCGCTGGCAGTCATTGGTGGCTTGGGATCGAATGGAATCGCATTTTTATTGACGGTAATGCCAGCATGGTCAAGGGCTTTTTCAGCGTCTTTGCCTGTGGCATTGACCGGAGTCAAATCGACCAGCAAGAGGTGATTATCGGTGCCGCCGCTCACAATCCGCAAGCCTTCGTTGGTCAAGGCTTCGGCTAGCACTTTGGCATTTTCCACCACGCGGCGCATATAATCGCGATAATCTGGCTGTAAGGCTTCGCCAAATGCCACGGCCTTGGCTGCGATCACGTGCATCAACGGGCCACCTTGCACGCCAGGAAACACCACTTTATCGATATTTTTGGCGTGTTCAGCACCACACATAATCATGCCGCCACGGGGGCCGCGCAGGGTTTTATGCGTGGTCGTGGTGACATAATCGGCAACCCCAATTGGCGATGGGTGTAAGCCAGCAGCAACCAAGCCAGCAATGTGGGCAATATCGGCCATCAAAATTGCTCCAACATTATCGGCAATTGTGCGCAGCAAATCGAAATTGATGGTGCGTGGGTAGGCGCTGGCTCCACAAATAATCATTTTTGGTTGGGTTTTGTGGGCAATCTCGGCAACTTCTTCATAATCGATCTGTTCGGTTTCGCGGTCAACGCCATAGCCGTGAATCTCATATGATTTGCCTGAGAAGTTGAGCGGATGGCCGTGGGTTAAGTGGCCGCCATGGGCCAAACTCATGCCCAGCACGCGGTCGCCATGCTCAAGTGTCGCCAGTTGTACCGCCATATTGGCTTGCGCGCCAGAGTGCGGTTGAACATTGACATGCTCAGCACCAAACAATTGCTTGGCCCGTTTGATTGCCAAATCTTCGGCAACGTCAACAAACTCGCAGCCGCCGTAGTAGCGCTTGCGTGGATAACCTTCGGCATATTTATTGGTCAACACCGAGCCTTGGGCGGCCAATACGGCACTGCTGACATAGTTTTCAGAGGCGATTAGCTCAATCCCATGGCGTTGACGTTCAGCTTCAGAGTCGATAGCTTGCGCCAATTCAGGATCTTGTTGGCGCAATTCATCCATTAACGACATGCGTACACTCCTTGTCTACGTGGAAAACATCCTTGCAGCCGGTTGGGCGTGGTGCGACGATAGCCTGTGTGACCCATCCCTATGATACACGGTTTGGGCTTTGTGTGTTGCGGGCTTGAATCAAATCGGCAACCGTGCTGCGCAACGTTTGCATTTCAAAGGGCTTGCCAAGCACGCTATCAACGCCGCGTGCAGCAGCATAATCGGCATCGTGTTGATAGCCCCAGCCAGTAATCAAAATTGCAATGATATTCGGGCGGCGATGGCGCGCTTGCTCCAGCACATCCCAGCCATTCATACCTGGCATACCCAAATCGGAAATAATCATGTCGAAGGGTTGTTCGTCGATCCAGCGCAGGGCTTCTTCGCCAGAGCTAGCCAAGGTTACTTCGTGATGATCGTGGCGCAGCACTTTGGCCACAATGTTGCGCACTGCTGGCTCATCATCAACCACCAAAATTCGTTGGGCGGCGGTTTTGGGCACAATAGCAACTGGACGTGGCTTTGGTTGCGGTGCATGATGAATTGGCAGCAACACGACGAAGCGCGCGCCATGTGGGTACACATCTTCGGTTAGTAATTTGCCGCGATGGCGTTGCACAATGCTCAATGCAACCGCCAAGCCCATGCCCGTGCCCTCGCCAATGGGCTTGGTCGAGAAAAATGGCTCGAAAATACGAGTCCGATCTTCGGGCGCGATGCCTGGGCCATTATCGGCAATCGTGAAGTACGACCACTCGCCAGTTGTGCCCGTGCTGATTGTAATCGTGCCGCCTTTGGGCAAGACATCAATCGCATTGACGACCAAATTAACGCAGACTTCGCGCAATTCGGCGGCGCTGCCTTGCACATGGGCCGCAGCCAAGTGGGTGCTAATATCGAGCTTAATCCCACGCTGCTGGGTTTTATCGCGCCACGAAGGGCGGGTAAAATCGAGCGCAATATTCACCACATCGCGTAAATCGACAATATCATCGTAGATCGTTTCGGAGGCCCGCGCAAACTCTTGAATGCGGCGCACCGTGACCGCGCCATCTTTGGCAGCGCGTTCGATGACTTGCAACGCGTCGCGGCGTTCTGCATGGTTTTCATCAAGCAACAGAAATTGGGCGTTGCCAAGAATTGAGGCCAGCAGATTGTTGAAATCGTGAGCAACGCCACTGGCCAGCTGACCCAAGGCGCGCAATTTTTCCGAGTTAATCAAGGTTTCGCGGGTGTTTTCTAGCTCGTCGAGCACGCTGCGCAATTGATAATAGGATTGTTCTGCATCGGTGCGCAACAAATGCTCTTGCTCATAGCGCCGCGCCGTATGAATCGCTTGCGAAATTTGCTGGGCAATCGAGACCGCCAAATGGCTTTCCTCTGCATTCCACGCGCGCACGTTGCCGCGACTATACATTTGCAGCCAGCCACTAAACCGCCCATCAACCATCAATGGCTGGGCAAAGAGTGACGATAGCCCTTCAGCGCTAGCAGGATCGCCGCCAATCAGCGAAACGCGGCGAATATCGCTAATGTAGAGTGGGGTTGGTGGTTTGAAGCGCGAAATCCAATAGTTAACGGTATCGGTGGTCATTTCCAGCGAATCGAGGTAGCGTTCGGAAAAGCCAGCGTGGGCCACGACCTGCATTGCGCTACCATCGCTATGCCACATGAGCACCGCAGCCGCAGCAATTTTAAACACGTCGATAACTTTTTCGACCACATTGCCGCATAACGCATGCAAATTGAGTTCGCCGCTAATTGCGCGAATAATTTCTTGCAAGGCTTCAAGTTCGCGGCGGCGTTGATGTTCGGCCTCGTACAGCTGCATTTGGCGCAAAGCCAAGGCCAATTGATCGGCCACATCGTTGATCAAACGCAAATCATCGAGCGTCCAGAGGAATGGGCGCTGCACTTTATAGATGCAGACAAAGCCCAACCACTGGCCATTAGCGACCAACGGCACCCAAACCAACGCATGAATATTCAAGGCCAGCAAACGCTCGCGCAATTCAGGGTAATTGCTATCGTGATACTCGTCGATCGTCAGCGAGCGCTTTTGCTGAAAGGCTTGCAACATTTCGCTATGCAACAATGCCTCGGTCGCGGTGCGCTGATCGGGCGGCAGCAAGGTTGTGTAGGTGCCATGAAAGCGTAAGCGTTGCTCCTGCTCATACATCGCCACGGTGCAGAAATCGGCGCGCAAGCCTAAACCAAGGGTTGCCAATACATCCTGCAACACCTCGCGCAAATTGATGGTTTGGCGAATATGGCTGACGATGCGGGCAAAAAGCACATTGCGTTCGTTGGCCACATACATCGAGCGAAACAGCCGATTATGCTCCAGAATATAGCCTAAGCGTGCGCCAAACTCGTGCAGCAGTTGGATGTCGCTTGGCTCAAATGGTGTGGCGGGAATCAAGTGCAGCAAGCCAAGATTGGTCTGATTGCCAGGCACATGAATATCGATGCCATGCGTGCCTGCGAGTAGCATTTTGACTGTATTCTGGCTGGTTGCTTGCAGTGGCTCGGAATGGCTCAGTGCTTGCAGGCCACGGTGGTTTGGCACATGGGTAGCATTGATCTGGGTCAATAAACCAAGCCCTTGCTCATCGTAGAGATAGAGCGCTGCGCCTTGGATTGGCAAATAGTGCCAAATTAAACGAATAATTTGGTGTGGCTCGGTCAGCACATCAAGGTGCTTTAAAATATGCAAATTGATTTTTTCGATGATTTTGGTGCATTGATCTTCGCGATAATGCTGGCGATGCGTGGCCAGCGTGCCCAAGGCCAAGGCCAATTGCTGGGCGATCATCTCGATAATTGGTTGGAGCAAGCGCAGTTTTGAGGCTGGCTGCTCGCTTTGAATATCGATTAAGCCCAGCAATTGCTCGTTGCGCAGCATCGGCACGCTTAGTTGGGAGCGCTGGTTGTGTTGGCTTGCAGGCGTGATGATACTGTGCTGCTGCTGACAAAGCGCCGACCAAGCAGGGCCTGCATTGTGGCGCAGACGTGGTGGCTGGTGATAGCTGGGATCTTCGAGTGGGCCAAGCGCGCTAGCAACTGGCACAAGCTGATCGTTTTGAATCAGGGCGATGGTGACATGCGGCGTTTGCAAATAATGGCTGATTAATGCGCTAATCCGTTGAATCAATAACTCTGCATTGTGCAGACAAAAAAGTTCTTGGGTGGTTTTGCTTAATAGCTCAAGCTGCTCGTGCCAAATGCTTGATTCCCCGCTATCACCATCGTACATACCGGCTATCCTTTCGTCGAAGGGTTTACCATTTGGGTTTGCGCTTGTTGAGAAATGCGGCGAGTCCTTCTTGGCCTTCGGGGCCGGTGCGGGCTTGGGCAATGGCTTCGATCGCGTAGCGTTTGGCGGCGCTGCGCTCTAGCTCCCACATGGCTTGAACTAATTTTTTGGCTTGGGCCATGGCTTGAGGGCCACCACTCAGTATGCGTTCAACCAAAAAGCCAACCGTTTGATCAAGCTCATCTTCGCCCGTAATGGCGTGGATAAGGCCAATTTCGAAGGCTCGTTCGGCGCTAAAGCGTTCGCCTGAAATAAACAAGGCTCGGCTTTGGCTGACCCCAATTTTGGGCACGACATATTGAGCAATCACCGCTGGAATCAAGCCAAGCTTGACCTCGGTAAAACCGAATTTGGCTTGTTCGACGGCTACTGCTAGGTCGCAGCAGGCCACCAAGCCAGCGCCACCACCAAGCGCTGCGCCATTGATGCGGCCAATAACTGGCTGCGGCATGCTATTGAGTAGCGCAAACATGGCATCGAGATTTTCAGCATCGGCAATATTTTGCTCGGCTGTATAGCTAGCGCTTGCTTGCATCCAGCTTAAATCGCCGCCAGCAGAGAACGAAGGCCCAGTTCCAGTCAAAATAACCACTCGCACGCTGGAATCGGCGGCGATGGCGGTTAATGCTTGGCGCAACTCGCCGATCAATGCGGGATTGAAGGCATTGTGCAATTCTGGGCGATTGAGACTGACGGTGGCGACGGCTGCTTGCTGGCTGATGCTGATCAGTTGATATGACACGAAAATACTCCGTCTGGCCCAACCTCGTTGTTGGGCCAGATTGGCATTGGCCTATGGATAAGCCATGCGTAGATTATCAAATTGGGTCAAGGTATCGCCTTGTTCAAAGGTGCTTGCGCCAAAGCCCATCGCCCCAGTGGCGTAGGTTTCGTCGGTGTACGAGGCAACTTTTTCGCCATTCAAATAGAAGGTGAAGTTGGAGCCAACTGCGACAACGCGCAGGCGATTAGTTGCGCCAACTGCCTCATTCGCAACCGAGCTATATTTCCAATCGATCAAGTTAATCCATTCGTCAACGGCTTTATCGAAGCGGCGGAAGGCAATATTGCCTTGACCATCGATTTGATAGACATACAAACTGCCTGAAGTATCGCCTTCAATTTGTTCGCGCAGCACTAAGCCAGCGGCATTGGTTGGTTCGCCACTAACCATCGTGACATCAATTTCTGCATCAACATCGCTATACACTTCGTTGGTCGAAGTCCAGATAATGCGTTCGTTGACATAGACATGGATTTGATATGCGCCTTCAACATAGGCATACTTGCCCGATTTGCTGGCGGTTTCTTGCTCTGGCCAAGCTTGATCGGTGTTGGAAAAATCGTCTTCCAAGAACACACCGCTGCCGACAACTGGCTCGTTGGTTGGTTCTGGCTCGTCGGTTGAGGCCGGAGTGCGGGTTGGGCGAATGGTTGCCGTGGCCACGCTGGTTGAATTGGTCGCGATCTGTTTCTTGGGATCGTCTTCTTTGTCATTCATCAAGAAGGCTACGCCCGCGCCGAGTAACAGCACAATCCCCACAATAATCCCAATAACCATCCCCGTATTGCTGCTGCGTTTGGTTGGCGCACCAGCATTCGGGTAGCCAGCGCCATAGTTTGGTTGTTGATAGTTGGCTGGCGTGTATTGCTGTTGGTTGCCATATTGCTGTTGGCTGCCATATTGTTGTTGCGGTGGCGGCGGATAGCTGCCTGGCTGGCCATAATTTTGTGGTTGCTGATAGTCACCACCATAATTTTGCTGTGGTGGTGGGGGATAGCTACCTGGCTGGCCGTAATTTTGTTGTGGTGGCGGAGGATAGCTACCTGGCTGGCCATAATTTTGTTGTGGTGGCGGAGGATAGCTACCCGGCTGATCGTAGTTTTGTGATGATGGTGGGGGATAACTGCCACCCTGACCTTCGTAGCGTGGCAATGCCTGAGTTGGGCCTTCGGCAGCAGTTGGCGCAGCGTTGAGCCGGGTTCCACACTCAGAACAAAACGGATTAATATCGTCGACACTTGCCCGACAATTAGGACATTCACGAAGCGCCATAGGGATTACCTCCAAAGCTAGGCCGAGGGTACTAATTCAACAGTTTCGAGGGCATGGCTAATGGTTGCAACGACCCGTTGTTCAACGGCATTGCGGGCCTGCCCAATCGCGTTCTGAATGGCTAAAGCATCGGATTTGCCGTGGGCAATAATCGCAATGCCATTGACACCCAACAAGGGTGCGCCGCCATGACTGCGATAGTCCATACGTTTGCGTAGGGCCAAAAGTGGCGCAACAGCAAGGCTGGCTGGCAAGCTCAAGCCGGTTAATCCAGCGAGCAAGGCGCGCCAACGACCTTTGCCGGGCAATGCCAAGGCCACGAGGGTTGGCAGTAATCCCATTGCAAGGTTTTGTCGCCACGAGGCTTTGATATTGTTGGCAGCGGCGGTGGTGATCATTTTAAAGACCCCTTCACCAAATTTGAGCACCAAATTGCCAACAAAACCATCGGCCACAACCACATCAGCACTGCCATTGATCAACATATCTTTTGGCTCGACATTGCCAACAAAGTTTAAATCGTGGCGTTGCTGTAACAGACCATGGGTGTCTTGTACTAGTTTATCACCCTTATTTGCTTCTTCGCCATTGGCCAACAGCCCAATCCGTGGCATGGGAATATTGGCGATTTTTTGGGCGTAGACATTGCCCATTTGAGCAAATTGGACCAAATATTCAGGCTTGCAATCGGTCGTTGCGCCCGAATCGAGCAACAGCGCATAGCCATTGACGGTTGGGAAATGGGTCACCAAACATGGCCGTTCGATGCCACGAATACGCCCGAGAATAAACAAAGCTCCCGCCATGGTTGCGCCACTATGGCCAGCAGAAACAAAGGCATCTGCTTCGCCTTCGCGCACCAAGCGCAGCCCAACGGCGACTGGCGAATTCCGTTTGCGCCGAATCGCCTGCGCCGGATGCTCGGTCATTTCGATTATTTCGGGCGCATCGACGACAGGTAAATCAAGGTTACTAGTATCGTATTTGGCAAGTTCGGCGCGAATTGCAGCCTCGTTGCCGACTAAAATAATTTGGTCGCCCCACGTGCGGGCTGCGGCGATTGCGCCAGCAACTGTTGCTTGCGGCGCGTGGTCGCCACCGCTGGCATCCAAAACAATACGCACAGATAATCCTCCAAACAAAACAGTTGACCTCATCGAGCATAATCGAGTGATGAGGTCAAACTGCTACTGGTATCTTAATGGGTTTTTCGTTGAACTGCAATATGCTAATTACGGCCCATAGGCGTAGTTCTAGGCAGCTGGGCGGCGTTTCTTGGGCTTGCGGGCCAATAGCCAAATTGCGCCTAAGGTTACGCCAATCACCATGAGCGTGCCGATGCGCAATGGGCCGCGGTGCAAGTTGGCTGTCGCTTCTTCTTCTGATGAGCGATTACCTTTGGCCGCATCATATTGCTGGCGACGCACAGTGTGCAACATTTGATCTTCGCAATCGAACGGCTCGGTGCGATACGTCAAATCAATATTGTTTGAAATCGGTGGTAGTTCAGGGCTATAGCCAAACGATGGATCAAACAGCATCTCTTCAGGCGAGACTTCGCCATACAAACGCGTCAAGAAGGCATATTTAGTGGTCAATTCTTTGAGCAAGCTATCTTGGGGGCTTAAAAACTTGCTTGGTTGGGCAAACTCGGTTAAGAAGCCTTTGCCTGCAACGCTGGCCAACACGCCGCTGCGTAGCTCGGTATAGTTATTTTCATTATTCAGCGATGTGAGCGCTAAGTCGTTTTCGCGCATAGTAAAACGCTCGGTATTGGTTGGAATTGCCTGCGTCTCGCCGAAAACCCAGACCGTGATTGGGGTTTTGGGTTGGCTGCTCAAGGCGGCTAATTGTAATGGCAACATTGGTGTTGTGCCCGCATAGCTAATCGCAATTGGCTGGATGCTGTTGGTTGCTGCATCGGGTTTGAGTTTGATTGCCAACAACGGCATGCCTGCATCGGTATAGGGCTTGAGTGCAGTTTCCAAGCCTGCTGGGGCTTGATAGCCATTATCTTTGAGCCACGTCATAAGCGCTGCTGGGTCGCGATCTTCGAGCACACTATAATCGTATGCGCCGACCTGGCCTTGTTGAGCCGCTGGCGTTTGGGTCGCAGCTGCTGGAATTGTGCCAAGGGTTGGGGTAAAACAGGCTGGCGGCGCTGGAAATGTCACCCGTGGATCGGTCAGGCTGTGCAGTTCGGCAAAGCTGCTCGCGCCAACCACATCGAGCGTTGGGATGCTGGGCACTGGCAAAATCCAAGCAAATTCTGCAGGCGTGCCAGTATAATCTAGTTTCAGATAGGCGGTAGTTTGGTTGGCTTGGCCATCGACAGCAAAAATCACGTTAAGGCTGGTTTGGCTAATCGGCGCATCAGCAGGAATCAAGGCCCCGCTTGCGGCGGCAATTGAGGGCAAAGTAATGCTTAAAAGGCTACACAGCGCAATCACTGTGGCTAAACGACGCATGGAAATCCTCCTTGAAATGTTTGCAAACTCAATCATAACACGCCGCGTTGCATGCTGTTATTCGTTCCAAGGCCTGATCCTTGTGATGGACATTGTTGTTAATATTGGCGCATTGTGATTGATGATTTAGATTGCGGAGTATGGCGCAATTGTGGCTTGGACAAAGGAGGGTGTGATGGAAATTCGTGCCTTGGTTGCTGATGAGCGTTTGCTTGAACAGGCTGCCGAGATTTTGACCCTGGCGTTTGCCGAACACTGGCCAGAAGCTTGGCCAACCCTCGATGATGCCCGCGAAGAGATGCAAGAGGCGCTGTTGCCCGAACGCGTTGGTTTTATCGCCTTGATCGACGACAATGTGGTGGGCTGGATTGGCGGCCAATCAAGCTATGATGGCAATGTTTGGGAATTGCACCCCTTGGCCGTCCACCCCGATTATCAAGGCCATGGCATTGGTCGCGCCTTAGTGCAAGCCCTCGAGGCCGAATGCAGCGCCCGTGGTGGCCTGACCTTAATGTTGGGTTCCGATGATGAAGCCTTTTTGACCTCAGCTAGCGGCATCGATGTCTATCCCAACCCGCTGCAACACCTCGCCACAATTCAAAACCGCCGTCGTCACCCATTTGAATTTTATCAACGCTGTGGATTCAGCATCATTGGCATGATTCCCGATGCCAATGGTTTAGGCAAGCCAGATATTCTCATGGCCAAGCGTTTGGGTGCTTGGTCAAGCCAGTTGCCAACAGGAGGCTTAGAGTGAATTATTGGTATGGTCAGGCCGTCGAGGACGATATTGCGGTTTTAGCGCCATTGTTGGGCCAAGCATTGCATTTTAATATGACCCGCGAAGCCTTGGTCGAATGGATGCAAAAGCGTGGCGTGGGCTTGTATCGGGCTTTTAAAGTCGATGGCGTAATCGCCGCAGGCTTGGGGATTTTGCCGATGGGCCAATGGTTTGGTGGCAAAGCCCAACCAACCGCAGGCATTACCGCCGTTGGAGTTGGCCCTGAATGGCGTGGGCGCAACGTTGGCGGCCAGATGATGGAAGCCATGCTGCGCGAGCAATATGAGCACGATGTAGCGATCTCAACCCTCTATCCCGCCACGACCCAATTTTATCGTACGCTTGGCTTCGAGCGGGCTGGCAGCCGCATTTTATATGAATTGACTCCAGCCTTGATTAAGCCCAAGCGTGACCATGGCGTGACCTTGCGCCAAGTGCTCGCAACCGATTACGCACCATTTGCAGCGATTTACGATCTATGGGCTGCAACCCAAACTGGCGTGCTTGAACGTTCGCAGTTGATGTGGGAGCGGATTATGGTTTCGCCACGGGCTGAGCGTTTGCGCTATATCCTGAGCGATCAGGCTGGCCAAGCGGTTGGCTATGTGGTTTATGAGCAATCTGGTCAATTCGAAGATATTAAAGTCATCGATTGGGTAGCAACCACTGGCACTGCCTTAGATGCCTTGCTGAATTTTTGGGCTGGCCATCGCTCAATGGTTAATAAGGTGGTATTGCCTGGTGCGCCGATGGATTCGTTGCTATTTCGCTATCACGAGCAGGGCATTGGCTATAATTGGCATTTGGATTGGATGCTGCGGATTATCAATGCGCCGCTTGCCATCCAACGCCGTGGCTTCTCGCGCTGGCTCAATTGCGAAATTGCCCTCGATTTGGTTGACCAGCGTTTGGAATGGAATAATGGCCGTTGGGTGTTGCAAGTCCGCGATGGCGTTGGCACGCTGGAGCGCGGTGGTAATGGTGCGGTAACGCTGCATATGCGTGATTTGGCTGCGTTGTATAGCGGCTACCTTGCGCCGCATGATTTGCGCTTGGCTGGTAGTTTGCAGGCAGATGCTGATCAATTAGATATGTTGGCGGCGATTTTTGCTAGCTCGCGCCCGTGGATGAGCGATATGTTCTAGAGGTTTCTTAATTCAGTGCAAAGCAGCAGGCCACTGGAATTTCCAGTGGCCTGCGTGCTGTGGTATAAGGCTAAGGAGTAGCCAGCAAATCACGCCTTATTGCATTGGCTCAAAGGCGAACGATTGACAATCGTTGTTGGTAGGATTGACCTGTTGCAATTGCACGCCGCTGGCGCTATCGCACCATGGAATATCAACGGCGAGGCCACTATGGCGAGCAGTAATCGTTGCATAGCCATTGCCAAGGTTATTGATGCGCCATTGTTGGTTGGCACCACCGACCCATTCCCATTGATGGATTTTGGCTCCATCGTTGGTCGAGGCGGCACTTACATCCATCACTTTGCCTGTGGCGCGTGAGACGAAGCGCACAAAGCCGTTGTCGGTGTTAATCAGCTGCCATTGTTGATTGTGGCCCGTGTGACAATCCCATTGCAAAATGACTGTGCCATTGGCTGGATTGCCGCCCTCGGCTACGTCGATACACTTGTTGGTGGCTCTGTTGCGAAGCCGGTAGTAGGTTGTGCCTGACGCTTGCTTGAGCAAGAACTTGTTGTTGGCCGAGTTCCATTTGGTTGCCAAGTAGCTGCCTGCTGGTGGGTTGGTGTGGAAATAATCATCGTGGTTGCAGTCGAAGCGGCCATATTGGCTTGCACCACAGCGATTTTGCATTGGTGGCGTGCCTGGGCCGTCAACGTAGCACATAATGTCTTCGTCATCGATACAGTGACCGTAGGCGGTGCTGTTGGGAGCTGAGCGTTGAACAGCGCCCATCGTGTGCATGTGTTCGTGCGCGGCGGTCGAGCCGTTCCAGCAACCGTTATCCATACGCGCAAAGCCAGGGCCAAAGTTGTTGGCGTTATTTTGGTCTGGGCGATCATCGAGCATATAGAAGGCTACGCCGCACAAAATATTGTTATCGACGAAGGTCAAATATTTGCGGTCGGCGCGGTTGTGGCCGAGTGCCTTCAAAGCGTTGGCGGTTTTGTCGATTGAATCGTCGCCATCTGCTGGCACGACCACATTCATCACATAAATTTCACAATTGTTGGTGACGAAGTTGACGGCACGGAAGCCACCAGTTTCTTGGGCACTGGTTTGATAGATTCGGTCCATATCTGATGACCATTGGCGAATCGAACCAACGAATTGATTGAAACGGTCAGGGCGGTCGGAAGCGCGCACATACATCACTTGAGTGCGGTTGCCAGCGTGACCATCGCCGTTACAGACAATCATTGGGTTGATTTCGGCTTTTTCCAAGGGTAAGGTTTCGTCCTTAACCGATTTGCCTTTGGCAATTGGGTCGGGGCCGTGGCTACAGAAGATTTGATCGCCAACTTTGACTTCGTACATCCCAGCACACGGGCCAGTTTTCGCCGGAGTCAAGCCATCGTAAATCATGCCGCGTTCTGGGTCGTTGACTGGAACGGTATCCTCAGTTGGTTCGACTTCGCGATCGTTGCGGGTTTGGGCTTGGGTGCTGGGAAGAGAACTACCAAAAAGAACAAGGAGTGCAAAAATCCAAATTAATCGTGGTGCCTTCATACAATTCCTCCATGAACTGTAACTACAAGGGTTGCCTAATCATCGAAATCTCGCCGCTGAGAATCGGGGCTTGTTGAGCGTGGCCTCCTTGCTGGTAAACTTATTCCAATCAATAAAATTAATATTCCTAACTATTACGCCATAGCCATGACCAAAAGTCAATATTTCCTTAATAACATGACTAGAATAAGTCATAGGGCGGAGAAAAGTATGAAGGATGAAAGCAAGAGCAAAGAGCATAGAACATAGAACATAGCAGAAAATTAGAAGTCAAACGTCAAAAGGCAGAAGGCAAAATAGGGATCAGAGGTCAGGGGCTAGGGGCCAGAGAGTAAGTATGAAGGATGAATTATGAGGGATGAAGGCAAAAGTCAAAAGTCAACAGTCATCAGGTGCGCATTTTAGAGCCATATCCCTTCGTGCAATTCGTGGCGAAAAAGGTGCTTCGCGGTTCCGGCCCTTCGTGTCCTTCGTGCGCTTCGTGGATCAATGTTTTAACGCAGCTGCGCAGAGTGAGGAAGGCTATGGGCTGTTGGCTATGGGCTGGCACGAACATAATCCTAAAAAATCTGGGCCAATCTGTGGCTAAAAAAAAAGCCTTCGGACAATTCGTGGCAAAAAAAGGGCCTTCGCGATCTTCGCGGTTACGGCCCTTCGTGGTTAAAAACTAAAAAATGTACTCAATCTGCTCCAAATTTGCTGCTTTTGTGCTATACCCAAACACCCACTGCCTGCTAGACTACGGCTGATTCATTGAGTGGATGGAGCATCACATGTATCTCGCACCTGTTGCGTATACCCCTAGTAAAATTCCGTGGTGGCAGCGCTTGATTTTGGGTTGGTATTTGCCCGCGAGCCTCGCCTTGCTTTGGTTGAGTGGGCCAGTGTGGCGTAGTAGAGAACCAACAAATCAATGGCTTTATGTACTTTCCAAGGGGCAAATTTTTATTAGTGGACGGTATGATCTTTCGCACCAACTCTTTTTTGCTGGATTAATCCTTTATTTTGGCAGCTTATTGGTCTATCGACCCCAAAAGCATGTCCTGCTGCTTGGCTTGACTGGAGCAAGTTTGGTTGGTGGTTATCTTGCGCATAAAGCCCTGATTGGCGGCCCAATTCGGGTTGGTATGATTATTTGGCAACTTGATTTTGATGATATGGGTGCATATAACGTTCGATTTGGCTATATTATGACCAGTAGTGTCGTTAGTTGGGTCGTTGTGGCGGTTCAAACGCGGATCTATCCGCTGTTAGCAACTCGTTGGTTCAATCGTATCCATGCAGGCTCGTACTGCCCGTGTTTCGCAACCGATGTAATTGGGCTTTGAAGGATGAAATCAAAAGTCGGAAATCAAAAGTCAAAAATCAATAGCCCAATCACAAGCATCTGTGGCTAAAAATGCTTTGGGGATTAATCTTTAACGCAGAGGCGCAGAGAAACGAAGGCTATTGGCTGGTGGCTTTGGGCTGGCACGAATATAATCCTCAACATCTGTGCCAATCTGTGGCCAACGGAAAGGATGAAGGATGAAGGATGAAGGATGAAGGGATATGCTCTCCACCTTGCGCTTGACGTTCTTCGCGATCTTCGCGACCTGTGCGGTTACGGCCCTTCGTGCGCTTCGTGGATCAATGCTTTAACGCAGCGGCGCAGAGAAACGAAGGCTATTGGCTGGTGGCTATGGGCTGGCACGAACATAATCCTACCAATCTGTGCCAATCTGTGGCTAAAAAATACTCATTCGTGCAATTCGTGGCAAAAAAAGGGCCTTCGCGATCTTCGCGGTTACGGCCCTTCGTGTCCTTCATGGATCAAAACGGCCTTATCGCTCAACCCTTGGCAAGTACGCCCGAAACAGGTCGGGGCCAGCCACGATTGGGCCGCGCTCGTTGCCATTGGCATCGCGGAACCAAACATACACCCGCCGCGCGGTGATTGGGTTCCACTGCCATTCGCGCTCAGCGCTGAACGGCTCCCATTGCTTGCGCGTTGGGTTGGGATAGGCGCTCAAGGCCATGCTCAACGGTTGGTTGGCATCGGTGGCCGAAAGCACCAAGGTTGCGCTTAATGCATTCAGATTGCGAATGGCAACGCTAGCTTGGGGCGGATGATCAATTGTAATTGTTTGACTGAGCGTGCTGGTATTGCCCATGCGATCAGTCAGCCGCACGCTGATCGTATAGCTGCCCTCGGTGTTGGGCAAGGTCCAGCGATAGGCTCGATAGTAGGTCATCGGCGCAGCGTAAATGCCGTTGATGCCAAGCTGGGCTTTGACCACGCCACCACCATTATCCAGTGCTGGGGTAAGAATCTGCAAATCGCGTTGAGCGGTGCTGCTGCTGCTGGCGGTGAGCGCTTGCTCGCTGATCGCTAAACGATAGATTTCATCGGCGGCTAATTGGCGCTTGTAAATCAACAATTCGTCGAGCGCAAGATTGCTGATGCCTGCGCCAATTGTCCAGCGCCCAAGATTGAGATCTTCGCCTACTTCAGTTGGCAAACTTACCTTGCTGGCTTCACTAACCAACATGCCATCGATCAACAACCGCTTATTGCCAGTCGCTTGGTTCCAGCTGATCGCAAAATGATGCCAGCCAGCGCTCAAGGTGTCGGGCACGCTCAGGCTATGCTCTTGGCCAGTGGCATCGACTGTCCAGAACGTCCATTTGGCTTGCTCAGTTTGTTCGTGGCGTAAAGCCAAGGTATTGCGATAAATCTTATCGGGATCAACTGGGTTTTGCGAGGCAGCGAGCAGATAATGGCGGCCTGTGCTGGAGCTTGACCACGTTTGTGGCACATTCACCCACAGCGCCAAGCTGCCATGCTCAAGCTTGAGCGTCGGGCTAGCGGGATAGGTCAACGAGCCATCACCAACTTTGACAGCTTGGCCAAACTTACCACTGGCATAGCTAATTTGATCGCTGGCGGCCATTGGGCCAACCGCAGGCAATGGATTATTTTCAAACTGGGCGACCAAGGCCAAATCGGCATCAGGATTGATCGTCAACAGCGCACTTGGTGGCGTGGTGTCGGTTGGCGCTGGGCCATCTGGGCGATTCCACGGTACACTATCATTCCAAAGCCAAACGCTGGCTTCGCATTTGACATAGTTGGTGCATGGGTCGGAACCAGGACCATACCAGCCATAAGGATCAACTTGCTTGCCGTTGTGGCGAACTTCGAAGTGCAAGTGCGGAGCGCCATCGGTAAAGCCAGTTGCGCCGCTCCAACCAAGCAATTCGCCGCGCTCGACCCATTTGGGCTTCGAGGCATCGATATAATTTTTGAGGCTTGGGGCAAAATCGTCGAGATGCCAATAGACTGTTTCATAGCCAGCAGTATCGCCAGCATGTTGAATCAGCACACCCAAGCCGCGGGTTGTGCGGGCATAGGCCCAGCCTGGGGCGGCGGCAACAATCGGCGTACCATAGGGCAAATCGGGAAAATAATAATCGTGGCCATCGTGGCTATTATACGAAAGCCCACTTTTGCCTTGATAATTAATCATCACATCGTTACCATCGCCGCCGCTATCGACCATCGGATAGGTATGATCAAAATGTGATGAATGCACCATTCGCGTGCCCTGCTCCCACGGAATGCTCAAAAAGCCCGTGCTCACTGGCGGCGTGCTTGGGGCGACAACTGGCTCGTTCTGAAATAATTCGTGATACACCTTGCTGTAGCTGGTGACTAACTGCTGCCATGTGGCTTGATCGCGCTCAAATGCCAAAAAGCGTTTGACGGTGAGCGCATGCGGATCATCCTTGGGATCGAGTTTTAGTTGGCTGCCATCGCTGAAGTTCAGGATGACCGCACTCTCGTAAGGACCAAGCCCAACTCGAATCTCGCGCGCTGCCCAATCGATTTGGCTCAAAAAGCCTTGTGGGCCAGCCAAAAATGGTTGATTGGTTGCGGTGGTTGGCAAGGTTGGGTTGCTAATCAGTTGAGAGGTGGTTTCCAACAAGGCCACTAAAATGCGGGCCTCGATATTGTAATAGGCCGCCATGCTCTCGATGATCTGGCCAGCTGGTTGACCATCGATCGTTACATTGGCAAGGCTACTCTGTTGGCGTTGTAAAAAACCTTGCACCCCGCCATCGAGCGATGATAGGCCGTGGGTTGGTTGTTGATTAGGCTGAGGTTGCTGCGGGCTGGCGTGCACCACGAAGGGCAGCGTTGCGCCGCCAAGCATTAATATTAATAAACCAAGGAGTAAAGAACGCTGCATAATCAATTCCAAAACTCTCATCTACATCAGTTGCCAGCCGTATGGTAGCACGCCACCTAGGCAGCGTCAATTAACATTAGCTAAGACATTGGTCCTGTTATCGCAATGTTGATTTTTCAAGCGTGCAAATCGAGGGCGATGCAGGAACTGAAAACCCCTACATCGCCCTCGATTTGTTTGTTCAATGAGCACTGTTTGTTCTAAGTGGGTTACTTGTGTTCGATCAATGTTGTGCCGGTCATGGCTTCAGGTTTTGTTAAGCCCAGCAAATCGATGATTGTCGGCGCAAGGTCGGCCAAGCGACCCCCAGTGCGCAGGCTAATCTGCTCGCGAGTTAGGCCACTAGCTGGGTCGGCAACCAAAATACATGGCACAAGGTTGGTGGTGTGGGCGGTATGCGGGCCACCAGTTTGTGGGTCGATCATCTGCTCTGCATTGCCATGATCGGCGATTAAGATTGCAGCGCCACCTTGGGCAACCACCGCTGGTACAACGAGGCCCAAACAGCGATCAACGGTTTCACAGGCCTTAATCACTGCCGGAATCACCCCTGTATGGCCAACCATATCGGGGTTGGCAAAGTTAACCACGAAGAAATCGTAAACTTGGCTATTGACCGCATCGAGCAATTTGGCGGCTACTTCTTCGGCGCTCATTTCAGGCTGCAGATCGTAGGTTGCCACTTTGGGCGAGGCCGCCATCACCCGATCTTCGCCCTCGAATGGCTCCTCGCGGCGACCATTCAAAAAGAAGGTGACGTGGGGATATTTTTCGGTTTCGGCACTGTGATATTGGCGCTTACCTGCATCGGCAATCACCTTGGCCAATGGCTCAGTGATGTAATGCGGTGGGTAGGCAATCGCATATGGGAATGTCGCATCATACTGGGTCATGGTGACATAATGTAAATTTGCCAATTGCTCAGGCCGTTGCCAAATGCTGGTTGGCAGTTGCAAGCCTTGCTCTGCTTGGTTGGCATACCATTCCTGCACCATGGTGTTGAAATCGGGCTGCATCAAGGCGCGCGTAATTTGGCGTACCCGATCGGCGCGGAAATTAAAACAAATCACCACATCGCCAGCGCTGATGCGCGGCAAGGCTACGCCTGCTGCATTGGTAATGACGGTTGCTTCAATAAACTCATCGCCGCGAGCATCACGCAGATACGATTGCTCAATCGCAGTAAGCGGATCGCTGGCGATGTGGCCAACGCCCTCGACCATGGCTGCATAGGCAGCGCCGACGCGCTCCCAGCGTTTATCGCGATCCATCGCAAAATAGCGACCAATCACGCTCGCCACTTGGCCTACGCCAATTTGGGCAATCGTTTGTTGCAACTCGCGCATATAGCCAAGCCCACTTTGCGGCAAGGTATCGCGGCCATCCATAAAGGCGTGAATGTAGGTGTTGGTAACTCCTTGCTGAGCCATGAGTTGCAACAAGCCAGCCAAGTGAATATTGTAGGCATGCACGCCGCCTCGGCCAATCAGGCCGATTAAGTGCATGTTTGTGCCACGTTCTTTGACGATTTGCACCGCTTCGAGAAAGGCAGGATTTTCAAAAAACTCACCAGCTTTGATTGATTCGCTGATCCGAGTGGAATCTTGATAGACGACCAAGCCAGCCCCAATATTCAAGTGGCCGACCTCGCTATTGCCAATTTGGCCTTCGGGCAAGCCCACATCGAGGCCAGAAGCATGCAGTTGGGTGGTTGGGCAGGTTGCCATCCAATGATCAACATTGGGAGTGTTGGCTAAACTAACGCCGTTGCCAGGGCTAGCAGGTGCCAAACCCCAACCATCCATTATGGCTAACAACACAGGACGCGGTGTTGTCATGATGACTCCTTGTAAACGTTAACATGTTGTATCTATTTAACGAGAAAAGCGCAAAAAGTGCAAGTAGCAAAGGCTTCACCTGCGATGGGCGTAAAAAAACCGAGCAGTGAGGAGTTGGGTGGTGGGGTTGGGCTTTGGGGTTTTGGGAGTTTAATATGCCCTCACCCCAACCCCCTCTCCCACGCGGCGGGCGAGGGGCTTTAACCCCGTGGTTCGCTCCCAATTCCTTGGTAAAACTCAATGCTCCCCCTCGCCCGCGTCCAGTGGGAGAGGGGGCTGGGGGGTGAGGGAACTTAACCAGGCTTAGCGTTTGATATTAATAAAGCGAATTTTCCAACCGGATTCTAGGCGATTGAATTGCACATCATAGCTGCCTGTCCCATCGCTATAGTTGAGTGTGCCTTGAAGGTCTAGGGTTGTCGTTTGATTTGTACCAGCATTTGCTGCCGGTGGGGCAAAATCGTCGCTAATGCTGGTATAGCCTTCGAACAACTCGCGTTGGTTAATCAGCTTGGTTAATTGTTCATCACTTACGACCGAGCTATCTACAAATGCTTTAGCTGCATTAATATCATTCGCAGCCCCTGCCTTCATAAAGCCATCAAGGCTTGCCTTAACATCATTGACCTCGCCCATAAGGAGCTTATAGCCTACAAAAATACCACCTCCACACAACAGTAATACGGCAATTACCCCGATAATGCCGAATTTCAAACAGCCACCACGCTTTTGAGGCTGCGGTGGGTAGCCATAGGGTTGTTGCGGCGGATAACCAGGTTGTTGTGGTGGGTAGACTGGCTGTTGCGGCGGGTAGTTCTGCTGCGGTGGTTGACCATATGGTGGTTGATTGCTCACAAAATACCTCCAAGAACACACACAATTTAACGTGCAGTATAGATGATGAGCTGGCTGCTGAGAAGAGCAAGAATCATGCACTGCTCGCAGGTTTAAACATGAATGACACTCCGCAGTAGTACGGAGTGTCATTCCAGAAAGTTGCGTTAGGTTGATTATTTTTCGTAGACTTTGCCCGATGCTGCTGGTGGCTTGGCGCGACCAATCACACCTGCCAACACAATCAGCGTTACCACATACGGCAACATCTGCATAAATTGCGAAGGTAAATCGAAGTTGTAGGCCTGTACTTTGAGCTGCAACGCATCTGCTGATGAGAACAGCAACGAGCCACCAAAGGCCCCAATTGGATTCCACTTGCCGAAGATCATTGCTGCCAACGAGATAAAGCCTTGGCCGTTGGTCATGCCATCATCAAAGCCAAACGAGCCTTCGAGCGAAAACCAAGCGCCTGCAACCCCGGCAATCATCCCGCCAATAATCACGTTGCGATAGCGCATGCGATTGACGTTGATCCCGACGGTATCAGCTGCTTTGGGGTGTTCGCCAATGGCGCGGGTTCGCAAGCCCCATACGGTGCGAAACAGGAAGAAGTTCAAGCCAATCACCATCAGAATCATCAAATAGGTAATTGGTTTGTGGTCAAACAAAATCGGCCCAATCAAGGGAATATCGGCCAGCGGGCCAAGCGGCATTTGCGGCAAGCCAGCCCGTAGTGGCGATTCGAATTTCAACAGGAAGTTGGTGCGGGTAAAGCCCGTAATCCCAACCGCCATAATGTTGATCACCGTACCGCTGATAACTTGGTCGACTTTGAAGCGAATTGAGAGCCACGCATGCAAGGCTGCCATCATGCCGCCAGTCAAAATCGCCCCAAAAATCCCGATGATCAAGGGCAGCCAAACGACACCTTTGACCACATTTTCTGGCAACGATTCGCCATAGATCATGCGGGCCGAGATCGCTGCCGCAGCGTAGCCAAAACAGGCAGCTGTCAGCATCATGCCTTCGATCCCGATGTTGACCACACCCGAGCGCTCACAGACAATCCCCGCCAGCGCACCGATGGCGATTGGCGTACCAAGTCGCACCACCCGCGAGAGCGTATCCGAGAGATCAACGCTATTGTTGGCTACCGCCCAGAGCAGAATCGAGAAAAAGCCAAAGCCAATCACGCTGCTCATATAGGGCGCAACCCAACCGCGTTCTGGATTTTTGGCGATCAGCACGCCCCCAACAAGAATTAACGCCCCACAGATCAAACTAATTGTGACCATAGTGGGTAGTTCGATTGCGGCGACTGGCGGTGCTTTGGGATCTTCCTTCATTTTTGCACTATCGGGAATCCGAATTGTGCTCGTAAAATCCCAAATTGATTGGATTTTGCTTGTTTCAGTGATTTTATTGCCGAGGCTGTTATTGACTGCGAAAAGAAGCACAATCGCAATGAAAATCCCTAACAGCCCGACCCCACGTGCGCGTGTAAATTTCATACAAATCCACCGTAAAGGTTAATTAATTCAAGAGCGACGACGCTGGCGCTATTTACCCCAGCTACGGTTAAACGTGATTTTGCCACCTTCAGCTTGCTTGATGCGATAAATCCAGCGCACAATTTGGTCGGCAGCAATAAACATAATCACTAAAGCTTGAATAATTTGAATCAGGTTGATCGAAATGCCTGTATTGACTTGCATTGCGCCTGCGCCAGTGCGTAACGCGCCCCAGAACAGCGCTGCCGGCACAATCGCAATTGGGTTGCTCTTGGCCAACAAGGCAATTGCCAAGCTATCGAAGCCCAAGCCACTGGAGAACACAGCTTTGAGGTTGTATTCCAAACCAATCACTTGGCTTGTGCCTGCCAGCCCTGCCAATGCGCCCGAAAGGCCCATTGCGCCAACCACCGTGCCGGTGATGCTCATGCCTGCATAGCGGGCTGCTTCTGGGTTTTCGCCCACGGTTTTAATTTCAAAGCCCTTGGGCGTGCGGTTCATCAACCACCAAATAAAGCCAACCATCAAAAAGGCAATGATGATCCCCATGTGAATCCGTAGATCCCATGTGCTGCTGGTGGTGGTAATCAAGCGTGGATACGCTTGGCCGCCAGTAAGGCTGGGGTCGGTGGCTTTGCTGATAATCCGTGGCAAAGCGGCATTTTCGTGGATGAATGGTGTGCGTTGCAATGTGGCGCTTTTATCTTTCATCACGCCGTTGATCAAATAATCCATCACTTGCAAGGCAATATAGTTGAGCATGATCGTCGTAATAACTTCATGCGCGCCAGTTTTGGCCCTGAGATAACCAGGGATAATCCCCCAAAGTGCGCCAGCGATAACCCCTGCCAGCAAAGCTGCTGGCAAGTGGATAATTGCTGGGAGCGAGGCAACCCCAAACCATTGCGGCATAAATGCGGCAACCGCGACACTGCCAAGCGCACCCATCAGCAATTGGCCTTCGGCCCCAACGTTAAACAAGCCTGCTTTGAAGGTTACGGCCACAGCCAAACCTGCCAAAATGTAGGGCGTTGATTCAACCAAAGTATTGCTAATGGCAACTGGAATCGTACTTGGTCTTGTCCAATCGCCAAATGCACCTGAGAACAAACCAGTAAAGGCACTCAGCGTTACCCGTAAACGTTCGGGCAAGGTGCTAAAAAACCAATCGCTGCGACTGCCATAGATACTTGGATCAAAGGTTGGCAGTTTATTGCCAGGAATCGAGACAAACACGATCACTGCGCCGATTAACACTGCGGTCAAAATTGCCAGCAGCGGCACAATTGCTTCGTTAAGCCAGCCAAAGCGCCGTTTGCTTGGCTGCAGCTCGGTGTTTTTTTTGGTTTCAGCGGGGGCTTGTTGCTCATTAGACATTAGCTTGCTCCTGAATACCGGCCATCAACAGGCCAACGCGCTCGCGCGTAGCTTCGGCAATCGGGAGAATGCCAACTATTTTGCCGTGGTACATCACAGCAACGCGGTCGGCTAAGGCCAGAACTTCATCAAGTTCAGCCGAAACCAATAAGACCGCCAGCCCTGCATCGCGCTGTTTAATAATTTGATTGTGAATAAATTCGATCGAGCCAACGTCAATCCCCCGTGTCGGTTGCGAAGCAATCAGCAAGCGATTTTCGCGGGTAAATTCACGGGCAACAATAATTTTTTGTTGATTACCACCTGAGAGCGAGCCAGCAGTCGTGGTCGCGCTGGGCGTACGCACATCGAAGGTCGCAATCAATTCTTTGGCATGTTCGTCAATCGCTGGGTCGTTAAAGGTCAAGCCTTTGGTAAATGGTGGTTTGTAGTAGGTTGAAAGCACCAAATTATCGCGGATGCTATAACCAAGCACCAAGCCTGTGCCTTTGCGATCTTCGGGAATGTAGGCCACGCCTTGTTCAGTAATTGAGCGTGGCGGGCGATTGGTAATATCCTTGCCAAGCAGTTCAATTGAGCCACTCGGCAGGGCTTGCAAGCCCGTAATTGCCTCAACCAACTCAGTTTGGCCGTTGCCTTGCACGCCAGCAATCCCCAGCACTTCACCTGCATGGACATCAATTGAAACATCATCAAGCACGGTGAGGCCGCGATCGTCACGCAGATTGAGGTTGCGTACTTTCAGCACCACATCGCCAGGGTTGGCCGCAGTTTTATCAACTTTCAAGACAACATCGCGGCCTACCATCAGCGCTGCTAATTGACCTTCGCTGGCAGTTTTGGGGTCTGCGTCGCCGACAACCTTGCCCCGACGCAAGACCGTAATTCGGTCGGCAACTTCGCGCACTTCGCGCAGTTTGTGAGTAATAAAAATCAGCGCCTTGCCCTTATCAGCCAATTCACGCATCACCCGAAAGAGGTCATCGGCCTCTTGGGGAGTCAAGACGGCAGTTGGTTCATCGAGAATCAACATATTGACATTGCGATAGAGCGCCTTCAAAATTTCGACCCGTTGCTGAACGCCAACTGGCAAATCGCCGACGATGGCATCGGGTGGCACGGCCAAGCCATATTGCTCGGAAAGCTCGCGCACGCGTTGGCTTGCTTCCTTGGCATTTAACACTGGGCCTTTGCGTAATTCGGTGCCAAGAATAATGTTCTCTGTAACGGTTAGGGTATCGACGAGGGCATATTCTTGGTGAACCATGCCTAAACCAAGCCCAATTGCATCAGCAGGGTTTTTGATCTTGGCCAGCTTGCCGTTGATCAAAATCTCGCCTTCATCGGGATCGTAGAGGCCGTACAAGATGTTCATGAGGGTGGATTTACCCGCGCCATTTTCACCAAGGAAGGCGTGGATTTCACCGGGGAGCAGGGTAAAAGAAATATGGTCGTTGGCCAAAACCCCGGGGAATTGCTTGGTGATATTGCGGACTTCCAACGCAGGTACGACGTTCGCGGTCACACAAGACTCCTAGTTAATCAAAAAGAGGCAGCATTGCCTCAAATATGCAGAACAACCACGTTGTTGGCTGCCAAAAAACTGGCCAAACGTGTGCTTGGTTGTTCGAGTTGCTGTGTTTCGATGCTGTGATAATACCACACAAAAGTAAAAGGGCTGCGTCATTGCTAACGCAGCCCTTTCAGGGGTTGTGCCTTGCGGCAACAAATTAGTTCAAGGTAACGCCGGTTTTGATTGAACCATCGGCCAAGCCTTGCTTGATCTTGTCAAGGGTGGCTTTGGCATCTGCTGGCAATGCTGATTCTGCATCGTGGAATGGAGCATAGTCGATCCCGCCGTTAGCTGCGTTACCGAAGTATACGCCACCTTCGAACTTGCCATCGACAACTTCCTTGACGACTTCGAACACAGCGTTGTCAACGCGCTTCATAGCGCTGGTGATCAACATTGGGGCTGGGCCTTTTTTGAAGGTGGTGTTGTATTCGTCTTGGTCAACGCCAATCACGAATACATTGTTGTCAGCAGCAGTCTTGATTGCGCCTGAGCCAGTTTGGCCGCCAGCACCGAAGATTACGTCTGCGCCTTCAGCGATTTGGGTCTTGGCAGCTTCGCCGCCAGCGGTTGGGTCGGTGAATGAGTCGATGTAGACAGTCATAACTTGGATGTCGGGGTTGACGTATTTAGCGCCAGCTTCGTAGCCAAGTACAAACTTCTTGACGGCAGGAACTTGTTCCTTACCACCAACAGCACCGATTTTGCCGCTCTTTGAAACCGTTGCGGCCAAAGCGCCAGCAATGAATGCTGATTCGTCTTCTGAGAAGACCAAGCCCTTGACGTTGGCCAATGCTGGTTCGTAAGCGAAGTCAACAATAGCAAACTTCAAATCTGGGTACTTCGAAGCAGCAGCCTTGATTGCATCGCCCATCAAGAAGCCTACGCCGATGATCAAATCGTAGCCTTGGCTAGCGAATTGTTCAATGTTCTTTTCGTAGTCTTTTGGATCGATGGTTTCGATGTAGTCGATCTTCACGCCAAGTTCGGTTTCGGCGCGTTTCAAGCCTTCGAACGCAAATTGGTTGAAGGTACCGTCATCGACTTTACCAACATCGGTTACCAAACCGATTTTGATTTCGCTGGTTGCGCCGCCACCAGTGGTTGCTTCGGCGGTTGCTACCGTGGTTGCAGCAGCAGTTGCTTCGGTTCCAGCGGTTGGCTCAGTCGCAGTCGTTGCGGTTGCCGCAGCTGCTTCGGTGGTTGCCGTAGCTGCTGGAGCAGTGGTTGCCGTCGTTTCGGTGCCACAAGCAGCCAAAACTGGAACCATTAAGACCAACAACATCATGAACGCAATAATGCGTTTGTTCATGGGAGGACCCCTCCTAAATAAAAGTGTATCTGTAGCTCCCCTAAAACCATGTCACCCGCTGTGCGTGGGGAATGATGACATGCATCGGCGTTGATTATAACATAACCCGCCGTAATCGAAAGTATGAAGGATGAGGGATGAGGGCAAAAGGATGAAGGATGAAGGATGAGGGATGAAGGCAGAAATCAAAAGTCAAAAATCAAAAATCAAAAAAGCCATTCTCCTTCGTGCTCTTCGTGTCCTTCGCGGTTTCAGGCTTCGTGCTCTTCGTGTCCTTCGTGGATCAAAAGCTCCGTTTCGCAATCGTTTAGAATTAGGCGCAACGCGATGCAGTATAGTAACTGACTCTTATACACATCTCCGAGCCCACGAGACTAGCGCTCG
>NZ_PUBZ01000112.1 GCF_003205875.1 Herpetosiphon llansteffanensis | reverse complement strand
AGCACAACGGGCGGTGAGGCGGGTCTGCTCACAAAAAAACCACGCACCAGCGTGGTGATTGGTCAGCGGCGGCGCGGATCAGCGAAAAATCCCGTCAAAACCTCTCAGGAATTCGTCCAGCCCTCCTGGTAATCGGGGCGATACTTCCAAGACTTTCGCCGGACGGCAGCAAGCTCGCCTACTCCGTGAGTTTTAAACCCCTGGTAATCGGGGCGATACTTCCAAGAAAAACTATCTCCATGTCCACGGCCCAATTGTTGGGTTTTAAACCCCTGGTAATCGGGGCGATACTTCCAAGTCCTCTGTGTCCACTTTTGCAAATGAGCCAACTCCCTGAGCCACATTCAACCCTGCCAATTGACCACATATTTGTATTATAAAGAGCTGCATAAAAATTATGTCAAATAAAGAGTAGTTCATTCCGTTGATGTGTCCATTCTATCAACCCTGTCAATCATCTCCATTCCCGCTTTCACCTTGCGCACGGTATTGACCGCCACGCCAACCGCTGCCGCCGTCTCGCGCAGCGACATGCCTTGCTTGAGACATAGCATAATCGCTTGGCTACTCGGCTTGGCCAGCAACACATCGTTCGCCTGGTACGAGCCACGCGGTCGGCCAACATGCATACCCGCCTGCCGCGCCTCCTCCATGCCTGCCTTGGTTTGTTCGCGGTGATAGGCTATTGCGCTACACGTTGCGTAGCGATGTCCTGCTCCAGCCGCGCCCGAACCATCGCCTGCATGGTCGGTGAAGGCATGCCAGCGAGGATCGTTTCTTCAACGCTCGTTAAGACCTTCGCAGGCATCCGGCGGAGATCCCGCAGAACAGCCTTAATGTCAGCAAAATCGAAATATTCAGTGAAATTGCCGATCGCGCGGCGCTGGCCTTCATACTTAAACTTCACGTATGGCTCCACGTGGCCGCGTTGGGGAAACACCCCTAAAGGCTTGATTGTGGCCGCTGTCAGTGCCAATGCTAGAATAGCGCTGAATGCTAAAATGCAATGTCCCCCATTTGCCAGTTAACATGACTTCCAATCACAACAAAGGAGGTCATGATGCTGGCGCAGGAGGACGTACTCATGATTAAAGCACAGGTTCGTCGCGGTGTCTATCACAAAGACATCGCCGCCGAGTTCGGCATCCATCCCAAGACCGTCAGTCGGGTGCTCAAACGCGCCGACCCGCCCATGCCACCCACGCCGCGCCCGAGTAAACTCGACCCGTTCAAGACCACCATTGATACGTTGTTGGCCCAAAACATTTGGAACACGGTCGTCATCTTGCGCGAGATTTACGCCCTTGGGTATACGGGCAGCGCATCCTTGCTGCGGGCCTATGTCACCCCCAAACGCGCCCAGCGTCCGAGTCAGGCGACCGTGCGCTTTGAGACCGAACCTGGGCAGCAACTCCAAAGCGATTGGGGAACCATCCAAACGGACATTGCCGGAGCCAAAACCACCGTCCATTTCATCGTCAATCAACTGGGCTATTCCCGCCGCTTTCACGCTTGGTGTGCGCCCAGCGAGGATGCCGAGCATACCTATGAAGGGCTCATTCGTAGTCTCGAATATTTTGGCGGTGTGCCCCAGGAGGTGCTGGTTGACAACCAAAAAGCCGCCGTGTTGGCGCATCGCCGCGATGGGCGCGTGACCTTCAATCCCCGCTTTGCCGATCTCGCCGAGGTCTATGGCTTTGTCCCCCGGGCCTGTCGTCCCTATCGACCGCAAACCAAAGGCAAAGACGAACGCATGGTGGGCTATCTCAAACAGCATTTTTTTGTGCGCTACCAGACCTTCACGAGTTGGGAACACCTGAATCAACAACTGACGGATTGGCTCCGCGACGAAGCCGACCAACGCATCCACGGCACGCTGCACGAACAGGTTGCGGAGCGGTTTGCCCGCGAAGCCCCAACTTTGCATCCCCTCCCGGCGACCCGCTACGACACCGCCTACCATGAAACCCGGAAAGTCAGCTTTGATGGATACATCAACGTGCGCGGAAATCGCTACAGCGTTCCGGCAGAACTAATTGGCACGGTGGTGACGGTCTGGATTGGGCTGGACGAGACACTCCGCATCCTGATCGATGCAGGGGTTGTTGCCACCCACCAGCTGCAACCAGCGAGTGCCGGATGGGCGACCATCCCCGACCACCACCGGGTGCTGTGGAAAAAAATACCACAGGTCGAACAGCGTCCGCTCCAGATCTATGAGGAGGTGGCGCAATGGAGTTAACCGCATTATTGGAGAAATTGAAACTGGATCATTTGGAAGCGCAACTTGACGCGGTGTGTGAACAGGCTGCTCAGCGCGATCTTGACTACAAAAGTTTCCTTGCCATGGCGCTCCAGACCGAATGGCAAGGCCGCGACCATCGCGGGATTGAAACCCGGCTGCGGCAGGCGCGATTGCCGTGGGTCAAGACCTTGGAGCAGTATGACTTCGACTTCCAGCCGAGTCTTGATCGCCGCCAAGTGCGCGAGTTAGCGGGGTTGAGCTTTGTGGAACGGACGCAGAATGTGGTGATCTTGGGACCGCCAGGCGTGGGAAAAACGCACTTGGCCGTGGGCTTGGCGGTCAAGGCAGTCACGGCAGGCTACTCGGCGATGTTCCTGAGTCTCGAAGCGCTGATGACCCGGCTGGTGCGGGCGAAACATGAGAATCGGCTCGAGCGGGTGCTGCAACAATTGAGCTATCCGAAGGTGCTGGTGATTGATGAGATTGGCTATTTGCCGCTGACGCGGGAGGAAGCAAGTTTATTCTTTCGGCTGGTAGTACGACGGTATGAGCGGGCGAGCCTGGTGGTGACGAGCAACAAGAGCTTTCTGGATTGGGGCGAGGTGTTTGGCGATCCGGTGTTGGCCACGGCGATTCTGGATCGGCTGTTGCATCACGCAACGACCTTAAACATCAAGGGTGAGAGCTATCGCCTGAAAGAAAAACGGCGGGCAGGCTTGATTGATCGGGCAGGCGAGCCGCGGGCAGATGCCAAGGAGGAGCTGCGGGAACCATTCACGGCATCCTAGCAAACAGCGGACAGACGGATGCGCAAACCGGGGACTGATCATTTTGGCAAAAAGGGAGCATATCCGCTGGCATTGACACCGCGCCTATATGGGGCATGAGCGATGCCTGAATCTCCAAAATCCGCTCCTCGATTGGACGGCTGGTCATCCCAACTTTATAGAACTGATCGGTTTCAGTTTGAATCGCTACGACATACAAGGCACACTGTAACACTCGCTGCCACTGAGCACGATAGAGCATTAAATCTGTCTCGGCATCCGCTCTCGCGACGGGGTTCCCCTCTTTCCATGCTTTGTGCAGCCACCAATCCAGCTGGTCGTGACGATCGGCCAAACGCGCATCATGGACCTGGCTAAAGAGATTCACGGACAGCATGCCAAAGGGAATTTGGCCAAGCTTGGTCAGCTCATGCCGCTGGGTAAACTCGTTATAGCGAATCAAGTGCTCTTGTTGTAGCCAGTGGGTAGCACTGCGTCGGCCATCCTTAAATGCTTGGAGTTGGCCAAGGAGTTTGGGGGTCAAATGCAGGGTAAACGAGTGAAAGAAGGGCAGAATGGGCAGCTCAGTGGTACGGTTTGCAGGGTTACAGGTTGGGCCATCGTGCGCAAAGTGATGCGCGAGCACGTGGCCTTTCTTCGCAATCAGGATCGTATGACAATAGGGGCAGTGCAGATCGGATCGCCCGCGCGGCGTGTCGCTGATGTGGACGAGACCACGTTCATCCGATACGCCATAATTGAGCCACATACCCTACCCCTTTTCGTGATACAGTTTTTTGTGCGTTTTTGGGTCATTTTGTTGTCCTCAAACTGTATCACGAAAAGGGGTCTGTCAATACAACGAATAATGCAATAGCGCGTGCAATCCTCAATTCTGGAATTCATCGGGTGGGTTGGCCAACTGCTGATTAATAATCTCCATGAGCCTTCTCTGGTTCGCCTCGGTTGGAAATATCCGATCCTGCAACGCGAGTTGGACGACTTCCAGCGCTTCGCGCAGCAGCAAATAGCCTTCCTCGCTCACGGCGTGAAAAAGTTCCCCATTCGACAAGTCGTCAATAATTCCTTCGATCTGGGCCAATGCGTCTGCTTTCCGCATGATTACCTCCTGTGTAATTGCTCTATCCAGAACCACATGAAGATGATTTCTGCCATGCGTGGGGACATCGCTGCTAAAACCACAAACGACCCGCTGAGGGTCGCTTGTGGGAGAGAAGATCTGGTATTCCGTCAAACGGCCGTTTCCATGGGCCACGACGAAGAATCCCTAGCCTACGCAGTGAGCAGGCGCGTTAGGGCTGCCTTGAGATTGGCGATAAACGCATCACGGAGGTCGGCGGTCACATCGAGCAGCGAGAGATAAGGATTCAGGTCTTCCAGCTCCACCAACAGCAGCTCACCGGATTGTGTGCGGCAGGCGTCCACGCGCTGGATGCCGTGAGTGATCGTGTTCCAGTCGATAAACTGGCGCGCCCAGGCGATGTCGCTCGGGGTCGCCGGGTAGGTCACCATGCGCCAGCGCTGCGCCGGGTCGGGGGCGTAGGCCGCGTACTGGAACGCTTGATTGATGAAATAGAACGAGACTTCATACTGAAAGTCAATTTTTGGCTGGGCCAGCGTGTTATCGAAGGCCACCTGCACCAATTCGGCGGGGCTGACGAAGGCCATGCCGATCGAATCCGCGCCATCTTTGTCCTTGACGACATACGTCACCGCCGCCGGCAGCCGGTCGAGGTCGTCCCGGCAATCAACGCTGGGGATCACCGGAAGCCCGGCCCTAGTGAGATCGACGAGGTACTGCTTACCGCGCATATCGGCCTTGCCGTTAAGATCATTGAAGACTTTCGCGCCGCTACCGGCGAGCCGTTGGCGAAAGGCCAGATACGCCTCACGGTATTCCAGCACGGGACCGGTGTTCCGAAAGACAATCACATCGGCGGCCGCTTCAAAAGCTGCGGTGTCCTGCGGGTGGCAGAGCGCGATCTGAAAAGCATCGCGCAACTGGGCCGTAATGAAAAGGTCTTCTTCGTAGTAGACACGGCCTTTGGCTTGATAGCTGAGATTGGTTATGTAGAGCAGGGTTGGCCTCACGGGGCTCTCCTTATGCAGCATCAATGGTCTGGTGTGTCCAGACCGTGGAAACCACCAGCGGCCCGCATGAAGTGGGGCCGCTGGTGGGCGAAAAGAGCGAGGAGAAGGTTGATTTATCCTATCACCAAGCCCTAAACCTGTCAACGACGATCACGCCCACAGCACTGCTGGGGCGGCGTCATCCGTGTGGTTCTCCGCTGCTGTTACCCGCTGTAGGCCGGGTCGAACCGCTGTGGTTTCGTTGCGACCGCCCAGGCGATGTGCACTAATTTGCGCGCGGCGGCGCAGCGGGCGACCTTCATGGGCTTGCCAGCGGCGCGCAAGCGATCGTACAGCTGCTTGACCGCCGGATTGAGCCGGCAGGCCGAGAGGGTTGCCATATACAAGGCGGTACGCAACCGCTGGTTGCCGGTATGACGCAGACGCGCCTTCTTCTGAAGACTTGTGCCGGATTGTTGCTGATAAGGAGCTAAGCCTGCATAGGCGCTGGCTGCCGTTGCTGATGCACACGCACTAAAATTCAGCGTCGTGACCAGTAACCAACATGCGGTCAACAGCCCAATCCCTGGAATACTGCGGAGGTGCTCAGCCGTTGCCTGCCACGCCGCATCGTGCATCAGGACTTGACCGAGTTCCAGCTCAAGCGTCGCAATCTGCGCAGATACGGTCGCATCAAGGGCTTCGAACTGGGCCTTGACTGATGCACTCACCATGGGGAGTTGCAGCAAGGCATGCAGCTGGTTGCGCACCTGCTGCCGCACATCCACCAACGTGTCGCGATGAGCTAACCGTTGCTGAATCTCGTGGTAGATCGCTGGTGGGGGAGTCCACGGGAGGGGAGTTAAGGTTGCGGCCAATCGGGTCAAGGTTTGCGCATCGATCGCATCCGTTTTGGCATGTTTGAGCATGGCTTTGGAAAATGATGGGCTTGCGTTGGATTGATCACACTGACAATAATCCCTTTGGCAGCGAGTGTGGTGGCCACCCCAACCCAATACGATCCCGTGGCTTCCATCACCACGAAAATCTGAGATGGATCAGATTCAAGGACGAGCAGTCGTTTGATCACGTCCATCCAGCCATCCGTGCTTTGCGCGATGGTCAGCGCCTGGCAGGGGCGACCATGGGCGGTCATCCATGAGACGGTAAACGTGGCCGCAGCGATATCAAGGCCAACAAACAACCGATAGGAAGTCATGTGCTGCATCTCCAGCAAACGATGGATGAAATTCCTGGCGGACACGCACCTACGCTCGCAATCCGCGGTCAGCATAACGCGCCGCATGCTCTGGTTGAGGTTCACGGTCTGCCAAGTATGGTGGGGGACAATCTTCTCTTCGTAGTCGGGGCTACACAGAAAGAAACGCCCTCACCACCATACTGGAAGTGAGGGCAAGTATGCGTAGGATGAGGCACGAGACCAGCAATGATGACCATGGATCATGCTCATCATCGCGAATGTGCTACCTGACAATAAAAACGCACAGTTCACCCCATGAACTGCGCGTTTGCCGTTACCGTGGCGAACGTCGAGGCCCACAGCATACCAAATCAGCGTCCTCTACGCAACACCGCGCTGTATTCCCTATCCACGCGCATTGCGGCTTCAGCATCACGCCACTTCGTTCAATTCATGTGCTCATTGGGTGGAGCTGCCAGCTGGTGGCTCAGAATCTCCATGAACATCTGATGATGGGATAACGCGAAGGGCAACCGCCCTTGTAAGGCAAGCATGGTGATTTCCAGCGACTCCCGCACCATCAAAAACCCTGCTTCTCCGACATCCTCAAATAACTCGCTATCGGACAAATCATCCACAATGGCATCCAGCAACGCAAGCGCTTCGTGTTTCTTCATCATTAACTCCTTGTACGCTTCATCCTCTTGAGAGCCACATGAGGGCGATTTCTGGCATGAGCATGAAAAAAATCCCCTGTATAGGGGATATTGGAACAAGTCTTCAACTACCAGCTGATAAAATTCTTTATCTTGAGAGCCACATGAGGGCGATTTCTGGCATGAGCATGAAAAAAATCCCCTGTATAGGGGATATTGGAACAAGTCTTCAACTACCAGCTGATAAAATTCTTTATATTGATTTATTAATTATTCGAGTTAGTGTATTAATAGGAATCAAAGGTGCTATCCCGCCCCAAAATCGGAATCTGCTCGACCAACGCTTGTGCTATCAGCATGCGGTGAAAGAGATCACGGTGATGCAATGGAAGCGTCACGATCTGCTCCAAATGATCAGCGGCATCACCTCCATACCCTGCCGTCAAGAGCCGTTGCACCGAGAATATTCCAGAGCCACCATGTCGTGGCTTAGCGTGCTACTATATCTTCTATCATTGCGTCATACTCGTTGAATATTTTAGCGAGAAAGTTTGTACACTTCCCGCTATATGGCTACGTCTTTCCTTACAGGCCTGAGCGATTGATTGCATCGCGGATCTCATCCTCATTGGGCATCAGATAGCGGGCGGTTGTTTCGAGCCGGCTGTGGCCAAGAACTTTTTGTACTTCGACGATCGTGGCACCATTATTCAACATTCTCCGGGCAAGGCTGTGGCGTAAACTATGTGGTGAGGCCTCGGTCAAACTCTGTGCAGCCTGGATCAGATTTTGTTTGCGCGTTACGATTGATGTTCGATGGGCATCGGCCAAGAGTCGTTGTTGAGTTTGTTGGGCCACACGTCGGAACAGACGTTGAATAACCTGTGGACTAATGGGGTTTTCGATCGGCTGGCCAGGCTGGGTAATATCCATTCCAAGAAAGACGGCTCTTCGCTCTGCGGGATCACCAATCGGAGGAATACCGTGTGGACACCGGAGTACGAGATACGCAGCGAGCGTCTTAATACACGATTGGTGGAGCGGGACGCGCCGCGCTTTTCCGCCCTTGCCTCGGCGAACCGTAATCGTTTCGCCGGCGAGATCAATATCGCGCAGCTGCAGGTCGCAAACTTCCTGTACCCGCAGACCAGCATAGGCAAGCAGGGCGATCAGTGCTTCATCACGCTGGCGAAATATATTCGTTGCATCGTTCCCAACTTCGCGGAGCAGCATATCGATGGCGAGAATCGGAAGCGAACGGGGGGCCAAGGGATCAGGCGGAAGAACCCGCATATCCGCCAGAGGGTTGGTTGGCATGCATCCATGCTTCACAGCCCAAGCACAATACCCCCGCAACGACGATAATTCGCGATTAATCGTCGTGGGCTTCGCGCCGCTTTCGACTTGGCGATAGATCTGCCACGCAGTCATATCACGGTCACGCACGAGCTCCGGTGTAAAAGGCTGCTGCATCCGCTGTTCCCACCACGTTGCAAATCGCTGGAGATCCGATCGGATAGCCCGGAGCGTATGGATCGATTTTCCGACGCTAAAGGTTTCAACATAGCGACTAAACGATTCGTGCATAGAGCGCTCCGTATTATCAATCACGATACACTGGCGATAGTGTAGCAGAAAACGATCGCATTATCAATCACGTAGATGGGGGTAGGGAGGGGTAACGTGATTGATAATGCGTCTTATCAATCACGTCGCTTTAAAAGAGCATCTGCAACAAACCTTCTTGGAGATCGCGAAAAACTCGGGGGCAGCGGCCCATAGCGCGTCGGCTTCGCAATACGCAGCATCCGACCCATTTGCGTTACGGGGTGTTGCTGTTCGTCATCGCGTTTCCCGCCCCACATCTACACCAACACTGATGGGTGCGCATGATTCCCATGCCCCCGACTTTTTCGTGCTCGTCCTGTCCTAACTCTGCCTTGCTTGAGAAGGAGCCGTGGCTTACTGTCACCATGACTGCTGAGTGAGCCAGGTTTCGAGATCGTCATGCCGGATATAGAGGCCTTGGAGTCGCGTTTTTTGTCCATCATTCAAGAGCAGCATGTCACCTTTTCCAAGCAGATTTTCCGCTCCTGGTCGATCGATCACAATCTGCGAGTCGTGGTGTGATGGGAGACGAAATGCAACGCGCGTTGGGAGATTCGTCTTTAGTGTTGTTGTCAATACATCGGCACTAGGACGTTGGGTCGCAATCACCAGATGGATACCTACATTGCGGGCACGTTGAGCAAGTCGGACGAGTTGCATCTCGAACTCCTGACGCGCAGGCTTATTGAGAACTTGAACCAGGTCAGCGTATTCATCAATGATGACAACAATGGGCCGCATTGGTTCACTGGAATGTTGAGTATTGTAACCTTGGATATCACGGCAGCGAGCTTGGCGGAGCAGCGTTGTTCGTTCTTCAAGGTGCACCGTTGTAAGACTTTTGAGTTTCTCGATGGCTTCAGTGGCTTCCAGGACAACTTTACCTTCAAAGAGGTGCGGAATATTTTCAAAATAAACAAAATCGGTTTGCTTCGGATCAATGAGCAGCAGTTGGAGGTGCTCTGGTCCAAATTGATGCAATAGGCTGACGATGATGCTGTACAAAAATACGGTTTTGCCTGAGCCAGTGCTGCCTGCAACGAGCATGTGCGGCATCGTTGTCAGATTGGGCATAATTACATCACCGTTCGGTGTTTTCCCTGCAAGCAGCGGCATCTGGCCGATTTCAGGCGGTGGTAAATGATCAAGCGATGCAAGCAATTCGGCTGTTTCCGGTTGCGGACGCGGAATATCCAGACCAATGTAATTGGTTCCTGCAATGTTGTCTATGAGTGGCACAGTCGATAATGCAAGCTCGCGTTGCAAATCCTCGGCAATCGCCTGAATACGGCTCAATTTCTCGCCTGGACGCGGACGTAATTTGAATCGGACAATGCTTGGACCAATATCCGCTTCTTGTACATCGAGCGGATTAATGGAAATACTGTAATGTCGCAAAGCCCGAACAACATCATGCCCTTTCGTTTTCATCCACTCGATAAGGGCATCATTGCTGTCTTGTGTTGACGACGCCAATTCAATTTCATCGCTTGCTGATGCTTTAGCCGCTACACTATCATCATCAAATTCGATGAGCGGCAACGGATTGATTTCAGCAGTTGGTTGGACTGATTGATCAATCGAGGTGACACGAGTGCTCTGGATGTCTGTACTTTTCGTTTCAAGTCCAGCTTTGTTTTGTCCATCATATACCGAGGGATGCGTCACGGTTCCATTGCTTTGCGTGCTGCTGATAGTTGAGGGTTGTGACACGTTGGATTGTACCGGTAGTAGCAAAGTATCAACCGTCGCTGAGGTATTAATCAGATCGCTGAGTACTTTACGCAAGCCGTCTCTCGAGTAATGATGGCATTGCACGGTTTCGCGACCATCTTTCTGACGGATAACATTTGTATCTGTGTTGAGGCCGCTATCTAACGTCCCATCGTGGCAAAACACATATGTATGGGCACTGATGTCTAGTTCAAATTGTCCTATTGGAATAGCATCTCGAACTGTATTCCACAGACTCACTTTATCTGCTGGCAAGGAGATGGTGCCAACTAAGGCTTGATATAGTTGATCATACCAATACGACGCATCAAGATGTTTTGCACCCGGTTGCCATACTTGCGCCAAGCGATTCAAGCCGTGAATAACTTGTTCTCGTGCTTCTCGTGCTTCATTAGGGAAACTTGTTTGGCCCACACATTTGGTCTCGATAACTTGAATATGCAGATGAACTGGGGCAGTTATGCCAGACGTAATTGCAACAAATACGAGGTCAGGTAGTCGCTTCTTAAACCACTGCGAAAAATCTTCCAGGTAAATCCAGGTCGTAAATGCCTTTGGATTCGCTTGATGATAGGTTCGTTCAATGTCATAATAGGCCGCAACCATACCGATCAGTTCATTTAGAAACGCCCCTGGTCCAGCCGCACGTAGGACGATATCACCTGAAATACGATTAGCGTGAATGATCAACTGCTCAGCAAGCGTTAAGTGTTGCGTATGAGCCATCGAACCAAACATGGTTTTGAGGTTACCCATGAGGCGTCGCTGAACTTGGGCGCGAGTCTTGTTCGATGACGAAACGGTCAGATTATGCCGCCGTTTTGGTCCAAGTCCCAACGAGTAGCGAATTACATCAACCTCGTTGGGGAAAGTTGCTTCAAGGAGAAATCGATCAACTACAGCGTCGTAGCACACCACCCAGTTAAATTCCTTATGGAGCAACTTAAGCTCGTGCTGCCAATCCTGGAGGGTTACCCGCAGTGCGACTTCAACACTCTGCTCTTGCATACGGCCACGGCGATAGGTAGCATCCTGGAGTTGATAAAAGCTTTGGTGCACCTTTGGTGCTGCGTGGTGGGTAAGAATAATATCGCGAGTATATTCTTTTTGCTGATGGGGTGCTTGGTAGGCGCCGTAGCGTATCATGTGATAGGGAGAATCGGTTGTGTGCGCTAACGTCGTGGGCCGAATTTGAACTTGTTGTCCCCGCTCAGCAATTACATCCGGAAGAATGACCATATCGGTATCTTCAACGGTTTGGAGCAGTTCATCAATTGTGCATTGACGCACTTTAAGGCTTATCCTCGGGAAAAAGCTGTCTTCGAACCGTGTTTCGAATTCCTCGTGCGCCGTAAGCCACTTGGTAACATGCTCATAAATGGGCGCTCCACGATCAGTATGCACAATAATGTTAAGGCGCAACCGGGTATTGTTGCGCTCTAAGCGGCGACTGATCTGCTCCACGAGTGCTCCCGGTAACGCACCATTGCGGCAATTGATGATATAGATTTCCAAGCCATCACGCACAAATGGATAGGTTTCGACGTAGTCCTCAATGACTGCCGCCAAGGCTGAAGCAGCTTGCTTGACAGCCTGATCGCTTTCGCCAGCAGATGTTAATTCTGGCGCGAAGCCATGCGCGATGCCGGCCTGGCTGCTGATGCGGTACAGTTCATAGCCCATAAATTCTTGTACTGGGAGGTAAAAATCGGGGGCCCCTCCTTTGTACGGGAGGGCTAACACAGCCGGAATCGACGTCGATGTGTAGGCACTATCAATTTCCTGCATCAACCGATCTTGATCAACTGCGCTGGCCGGCTCCTGTGGGTCGCATAAACGGCAGATCATGTGGTTCAGCACCGTAGCTCGAGATTGCCACCACTGAAGCTTCAGTGGGTGTACGAACGGTACAATTGCCCAGTCATCAAACTGTTGTGGACCAACAAGCCAAGCTCGATTGATAGTACGCAAACCAGGAACATGCTCTTGATCTGATTGAAGCACTTCACCAGCAGTGTCGATGAGCTTTTGATACGCGTAAAGGAGTTCTTCGAGCGGTGCTGCAAGTACACCTTGACTTAATGTTGTATCAATAAAGCGCATCCATGTTCGTTCTAGCCTCAATACTACTCGATCAAGCAGCGCCAAGCTTTCATTGGTGGTTTGTTCGCTGAGAGCCGCTAACAATTCTTGGCGCAGATCTTGGGGATTATCATACCAAATGCCAATGCTACGAAGCGGGCGACTCAAATCAAAATCTGCGACTTTGATGCTCGACATGGTTGTTTGATACAAGGGTATGGGAATGCGATTGACTGGTTGCTCAACAATCATCCTCACTTGTTCAGCAAAGAGGTTAGTGACACTAATAGCTTGTGGTCCATCGACATTGTATATCCATACAATTTCTGTAGACCGACCAGGAACAGATTGCCCATCGGTCCCAACGAATGATAAGGAGAAGGATAGTTCAACTTTCCCGCTCAACAAACGCTGATCGTCGTCGGAATTTCCTGAGCCATTAGTGATATCTTCAGCTTCGACAAGTGCAGTCCAAAGAGCGGAAAGATTCCAGTTAATGCTTGGCATCAACTGATCAATCCCACCGTATAGCACCTTAAACGCACGCAACGCTTCACGATCTTTTTGCTCTGTCATTGAATCTTTCAGATCGTTCGCTTTCACAAGGAAAGTCATCCCATCGGATATCGATACAACCGAGCCAGCCAACGCAAGAACGGCTTGCGTTACAGCAACCATAAAATCAGCATGCCGAAAGGTTTTAATAGGTGTCAAATCATGAAGTTTTTTCTTAACAGGCGCATACAGCATATCGCCATAGTCATCTAAGAATCGTTCAATATCCTCAGCATTAGGGATTTCCCCATCAGTAAATTGTTGAATAAATCGCTGGTCTGCTGCAACAAGTTCGTCTAGTTCAATACCGTGATCCGTAAGCGATTCAGTGATATTGCTTTGCAAAATCTGCAATGTTGCCTTCGTTTTGGCTGGAGGTGCTTTATGAACGATTCGAACGATTTCATCCCAGTCAATCGAGTAAATTCGTCTTCGTATGTGAGCATCATGGACAACAGTGGTTAGAAATTGCTCGATAAGGTGTACTTTTTCTATGGCTGATATGCCTCCTTGTGCCGTTTCATCGCTGAAATTATCTTTTTCGCGTTGAAGGCGATGTCGAAAATCAGCGAGTTGTCGATCGTTGAGTAATTCTGCGCCAAGGCGTGAACCACTATAAATGTCTCTTAATAATCGATTGGTCTTTGTGCGATCCATGACACTAGCTAGTCGGCGACATCGAAATAATCCTAAAGCTGGTAGGCTTTCAGCGATTGCTTCTTGAATACCTACACCCTCATTAGCAGACATATATTGGTGAATTGCTTCCAAGAAATCGGCAAGATCTCGCAGTTGTGGCTTAAATAGATTTCGCTCAACTCTGGTGATAAAATCTTTCAAGTCTTTGGTTGAGCCAGGTAGAAGCATATAGGAGGAAAATGTTTCCGTTAGGAGATCATCGAAGCCTTCAACAGATATTGTCGACTCTGTAATCGTGTACAAGTCCTTAAGACTTTGTGCATCGGTTGTAACGCGATTAAATAATAAAATAAGTGCTGTATTAACATCAACGTGATTACGATACCATGTAGCAGATTTATCTTGTTCGACAGTTAGAAGTTCAAAATCCTCAATCAGACCTGTTGAGCGCACAACAAGGCTATAGTCACCAATGGTGAATTTTTCGTCGTGAAAACGCTGAATCAAGTTTCGGTAGATTGCGTCTTCAAATCCATCCACCCGGAAAAACTTTCGCTGACCATCGTGCTTAATAAGCTGGCGCTTGATAAAACGGTAGATTGAGTGGGCAATTATTTGTGACATAGTTTCACCGTACATTCAAGACACCCTTATACTTTACTGCCGAATACCAGCGCTGTGGCGTCGGAATATTCAACAGCCAGGCCTGCATGCTGAAGTTTCTCCAGAAACGCGGTTGTATTGCGTTGGTAGTATTCGCTGTTAATGCGATGGCGTTCAACAAGTCCGGCGAGTTTCGCCTCTTGATAGCCAATCACCAATCCATAGTGTTCGTACAACAGCTGCAAGAATGTATGAAAGGTAAATGATTGATTAACTGGAATAATAGCGAAGGTCATAGCTCGGAGCAGTGTATCACTCAACACAAAGCGCGGATTTGGCCCTTTGTAAGGAGCGACAAAGCCAATCGCTTTCGCTAGTTTTGTGTGAACACCCTTAAAGTTCTTATCGAAATCATTGAATAACAGCTTTTCGAGCTGGTCAGTATATTGTTGAATGGCGACATCAAAGCTTATCGTGTTTTCCGCGACACTATCTGCTAGTTTCTCTACCTGTGCCGTAAATAGATCACGAGTAGTTTTGCGTAATAACGAAAAACCAAACTGCACGGAAATGCTATCGTGAATATCGATTAAGGTAGAATCATATTTTCGCCGAGACCCAATCTGATCCTGGACGTAGCGTGAGGCTTTTTGTCGGATCATCGTATCCTGATCACGGAATGTTGCGGCAGATACATTCCGAATTGCTTGTTGTCCATCTCCATGTTGGAGATCAATCATCAAAGTAGGTCGACATGTCCTCATGCAAGAGCCATCCGCATGCGTTAGAGCATGTGAGTTAGGATGGGCACGATGATAAATATATAACACTAAATGAAAGCCAATCATATGAGCAAGCATATCAAGCATTTCTAATGCATCCAGAGGTGCTTGTAGTAATTGGAATACATCATCGGCAATCTGACGATACAATGCGCAGTCAGGATCCAGGAGCCAGCCCAAGCTACCAGTGTTTGCATCGATCTCACCTAGCTTCACGACACTTTGCCATGTTGCGTCGATATGTCGGGCTAGTGTGCCTAATGAGGTATTTCTCTCAAGCAAAAGTTGGTTGATGGATTTCTCAATACTCTGCCCAATAGGCTGCCGTGACTGCGTTCCAGCGGATAAAATCAGGTAATAGAGTTCACCGCCGCGGGCAAAGAAGTTCCGATCACTATAGGTGATATTCTTATCATAGGAGGCTTCATCAATCGCATTAACATCAATATTTTTTTCGGCTTTGGTTGCGCCTTTGCGCAATGCTTCCCAAAACAACATTTCATGATGCACCGGTAACAAAGATTTGGCATACCACGAGCGTTGATCCTCGACAGCGGAAAAGGAACGCAAGAGCTTCTTGGCCAACGAAAATGGTTCCTCGCCTGATCCGTCCCCGTTTATCAACCAGGTTACTTGGCTTAATTCTTTACGCAAGCGCTTCATAGCCGCTGTATCATAGATATTAGGTGTCTTCTCGTGCTCATCATAAAAAACAAAGCGCCGTAGCCCTAAGCGACTAAAGCGCTGATAATTGCTCAATTTACAGCGTACATCTTGGTCGATGCCTTGTCCCAATTGGTAATTGAATCCAGCCAATACATTGAGAAATTCCAGCAAATACTCCATCCAATGCTGGCCAACTCGTAGTCTGTGACCCCAAATCCAAGCTGCCAACGGGTATCCCGTTTTCACATCATCGGTATTGCCGGTATTGCCGTATTGCTTCATTAGTTACCTTCCGATTCGGTTGCTGTAATTTGCAATGTATGAATGGTGTATTCATTTCCGGCTGGAGCAAAAAACCGTAGATCCTTTTCAAGGGATAGACCACCGCCAAATCGATGAAGCAGTTCGCTTTTGAATTGCTGAATTGCCAACTCACACTCACGAGCAAGAATATCTGCCGTACTCCCTTCGGAGCGGCGCATCAGATATTCAAATTTCAAGAGATCTAATGGCCAGCGTATCGGTTCAGCCTGCACCCTAGGCGGGGGATAAATCTCAAGCACGAGTTGATCAGTATCTACATCAATCACTGATTTATCAATCTTAGTGCGCTCCAATGAGATGTTATCACTAGGAATACGAAATTGAATCAAGGGGATAGATTGTTCACCTGAATGAGCATAATGTGATGTGATATACAAATAGACCGTATCAATCAGATACAAGCTTGTAAATGCCCGATTTAAACCCAGAACTAATGCCTTTACACCGCGCTCGCGTACCTGTTGATCCCCTGCCAGCAAGCGAAAATACATCGGTAGATACGTAAATGAGAAAAGATGATCGGTCAGTGCAGGGTAATTGAGCTCGAAAAAGAGTTTGCGACGGCAATGTGGGAGCCACGTAAGTAGCGCATGATCTTCGCCATCTGCGGCAACTGATTTGCCGCTTCGCAAATAACTTGCGAGTTCCTGCTGAAATACAGTGATACCTAGATCAATCTGCGGAGCGAAAAGTATATCGTGCTGCGATTGAATATCTGGGTTCTCAGCACGTCCGTTAACGATGAAATCATCAATGCGAAAATAGGAATGCTTCCCTAAATTAAGGCGACGTAGATGGCGGATCACAACTGACTTGCGCCGAAATGCTTCATCTGCCGATTCACCAAGGAGGTTTTGATAGTAAGCGAATTGATGATATGACCATCGAAATCGTTCCGGTGTCGCACTTAACGTACTGCAATCCTGTCCACCAGTGATGGTGTAGGCAAGATGGATGAGCATGTCACGAATGGTGACATGAATGCCCAAATGTTCAAGGATTCGGTACAGGAATCGGACACGTGCTCTTATATGGGGTTGGGCAAGACGTTGAGCATTAACATGAATTGGGCATTCATGTGGTGATGATCGATGGGCGCAACTGATCCAATGATCAGGTTCCGTCATCCATGATAGAACTTGATCCACAAACGCCGATGTTGCTACATTATTCAGGTTAATCACTACAAGTTGGTGGTTATCAACTTCAGGACCGTTAGCTAGTTGTTTAAAAACGTTATCCCGAAGTTGCGACAGCGGATCCCCATTAAGTGCAGCACGTAAACGGCCCTCATTGGCTGCCAACAAAAAGATCATTGTCGGCTTTGGTTGCGTCAGTTGTGCCGCAAGCTCTTCTAAAACTTGCTTGCCAACTGATTCCTCCATCTCGGAAAAATCTTTGATTACGCGTAGGTGTTGACCACTATGTTCGATCGGCCAATCAACATTATCCGACCAATCGTTCAGTTTCTTACCAGTAAAGGTCTCAATTATTTGTCGACACAGATAGGTTTTTCCATCACCTGCGTTGCCTGTCAAAATAATCGATGGTGGATTGGGGCGCTTGAAGGTCAAGCGTACAAACGCTTCAACCTTCGTTTGCAACTGCAACTTTGGAAACTCTACCGGGTGAAATTGGGTTACAAATTCATCAAAGGCCGCTTCGTGATCTGAGGAGACGGTTGTATATCGATTGAGGTAGGTTACGAAAGGGTTTGTATGCATGATCTCCCTCTTATGTTAGCAAAGAATCAGCTTACAAATGACAGATATCACAGCCTTTGTCATCGTCCTCATCATCGAGTACCTTGCCAACGAGGTCAAGCAGCGTTCGATCTGGGCGACGCAGCCGCTCTTCTTCAAGACGAATAATGTGATCGCGCTTAATTTGCTTGAGGCGATCGGGGTGTTCTAATTCGGCGAGACTTTCGCGCTGCCGCCAATAGAACTGTTCGCTCCCGCCTTCTGATTCATATTTTTTTGCTTCGTCATAGAGATCAGGGTGCCGTTCTTTAAGTCCTACCCATTCTCCGGTTCTCTGGTAAAAACAGAAAAAACAGCCACTGCGTTGTCGCCAACTGTAATATTCAGGCAACCCCATGCCGCTCTCAGCAAGAATGCGCTCAATATCCGTAATATTGAGCCCATGCTCTTTGAAGGGGAAGACAGGTGTAATATTGGGTTTCGTGGACTCATACCCGCTTCGGCCTTCATCAGCCCGAATACCGACATAGCTCCAAATAACCTCATTCCCAACGTAGGCCTCAAACGGCTCAATTTTAAGCTTTCTCGTACACCAGCGAACCTGCGCCGAGGGTAACATGCCACCGTACATATCCAACCAATGGTCGAATCCTCGGTCTGGATTCAGCCGGGCAATCGGTTTTTGGAGGAACGCCTCAAGCTTATCGAGGTATTCATAGGTTTCGGGAAGCTCTTTATGCGTATCGCAGAAGATATATTCAAGTTGCGGAATATGATCCTTCAAGTAGATCGCTAAGGCGGTACTATCTTTACCACCACTCAGGTTGACAATGTGTCGTCCTGGAAGCGATGCCCAATCGGAAATAGGTTTATGCTCAGTCATGAGAAGTAGCATCCTTTGGGATCAGATCAACTGCGATATTTTCGGTCAGAAGAGGATCCAACAGTTCAGCTAATACTGCTGTTTGTTGTTCTTTGGTAAGTGTACCATAGCGCGCAAGCACATCACGGAGTTCATTGTGGAGTTGTGCCATTTTTGGATCTTTTGGATTTGATACACGGACAACACGACTATGTTCGCCCTGCCCACTCGCTACCCCAACTCTCAGCACCCGTGCTTCGGGGCTAATCGTTTGGGCTGCCACTGCCACTTGTTCGGTGACGCGGAACCGACGACCTAAATCATTAATTGCACTTTCAAAGGTTGCGATGTCATGATCAGTCCAAGTATCCGGCGGACGTTTCGCAACCAAGGTTGCAACGCTATGCACCCACGCATTGCCATGATCCGCCGTTTCCAACCGTACGCCGAGAGCTCGGATCAGAGTGTCCCCCGTTGATGTTGCAATCAGGGTATAGCGTTCACTGAGTTCAGCACGCAAGGCATTAGTTTCAACGGTAGATGTTTCAAATGCCTGATGAATACATTCACGAATATGCGTGAGCAACTGTGGATAGGCCTGTTGTAATTCTTCGAGTCCAGTTCGCAAGGCCGAGAAGAACATGTCAACCCGCATCTCATTAAGGACTTCGTCCGCCATAAATGGGGCAAAGCCACACGCAATGGGGAGTTTTTCAAACAACAGCTCATCCGGTGCACGCGCTTCACGTAATGCGGCACGAATGGCTTGACTAGGCTTGCTGATACGCTTGGTTGCCTTACTAAAGTCCGGCAAACTACGGAATAACCGAAACAGTGGCAGCGATGCCGCAACCAAGGCTGGTTGCACACGTTGGTTCAACGCCTGCGGCGCTAATGTTCGTGCTAATCGCTCATAGATGGCAAACCGCGATCCCTTAGCGTGACTCAAGCGGATGGAGAACACATCTGGTCTGGCCAACAAGCGCTCGAACAATGCGGTGTCGATAATTGGCGCAAAGCTTCCACGCTCATAGATGACGATTTCGCCGGCATGGGTCGCGTATAGAAGCGCGAAGAGCAGGGGTGCGAGGCCAAGTTTGACTCCGTAGGGAGGCTGCTCAATGCGTTTAAAAAGATCAACCAACGGACGGGGCTCTGCATCACTTTCCGCGATGAAGCGCTCCATCACGTCCCATGTTGGCTTAATGTGCAAAGGATCATCATTGGTGGGTTCCCCAATATACCAGTTCCCATCGCTGTCTAACCGATGAAACGTGCCTTGTCGCAGCACGCTTTCATAGATAGCACGTTCTGGCGGATATCCCTCTATGCCCAGGATTTCTTTATCGGCGTGATTTAACAGCGCCTCAACAAGATTGCGCCGAGCTTTTGCCGTCGCCGCTGAAAGTTGGCGACGGACGATCAGTTCGTTCCAGATATGGGGTGTTGCATGATAGGTTTCATCGCATGCCTGGGATAAGAGGTCATCGACCTGGCGTGCTGTTTGGACATCAACCTCGTGTCCAAGGCGAAACCATCGACTACGGCCAGGCGCATAGGTCTCTGCAATCGTATGCGCAAGAAGTTGCTGGGCCTCTGCAAGACGGCTTGATACTTCACGCCGCGCTGTACGGTCACTCTCCAACTCAGGGCGTTCATTAAGGATTTGCCGCAGCGCTGCAACATCCAAGAGCAGATCGCGGAGTTCACGGATACGATGGGGTAACGCGATAATGCGATGGTTTTCGTGATGATGCGTGCGATCGGTTGCCCATGTATACCCTGCATTCAGTTCGCTGTCGTCTGCCGGCACAACATACAGCAGTTCGCCGTCATCCTCCGGGGTAACCGAAGGATTTGAGAGAAGATAGGCGATATCAACATAGCGAACTGAAAACGAACGCGTTGCTCCGGTGACGTAACTATGGCGCCGGGCTAATAAAGGAGCCGTATCGGCGTGGTGTTGGAGCAGGCTAACTAAACTAACAGTATTGCCAAGCACCTGACGTGCTGATTGAGCAAGGCCATCGATATCGAGATCGCTTCCTTCCCACACAATATAGCTGTCACGGTGTTGGCGATACGTGACAAGTTTCCGTTTGCTGAGTCCGTCCAATTCAGCATCAATGGCAGGATGATCAGAGCGATCGCGGAGGGCAAACGTAATTTGCTCACGACTTGCCCTTAATCCGTACGTTTGCCCCAATGCTCCTAATGTGCCAATGATGGTTAAAACATCGGATGTGACCAGCGATGTATCGCCTACCTGTGCCAGCGCCTCTGCTAATTCAGCCCACCGTTGTGCTCGTGCGCGGCCAAATAGGCTCGCGCCAAGATTCGTGTGCACGTAGTTATACAAGTGGGTAAGGCGATAGATCGGCATCTCAGTGCTGGTATCAGCGCTACTCTGGACTACATCAGGGACACTATGGGGCTCCGGCGCGGTAAGAAATGCAAATAGTGACCGTTCATTTTGGGCCAACTGACGAAAAAGTGGGGGCAGCGCCACGAGCACCGTGGGATGCAGTGGATAGGTTCTCGCAAGAAGTATTTTCCAATCATCGAGGGTAATTTCGGGCGGTCGTAACCCCAACGATTCGGTGAGTGGTGTAAATTCTTCGGCCCACGCCTGGCGTACGGCTGCATATGGGTCCCGTGTCGGATCAGGACACAGTGCCCGAGCGACGATTCGCAGGATCTGCACCGGTGGTTCTTGAAAAGGAAGTTCCGCAAATCGCCCTTGAACTTTTGCCCATTCGGCCCGTCGAGCTATCCCAGACGTACTCGCATACCGTTCGAAGGCTTGATGGAGAATCGTCACAATGATGATAGGAGTCGTACCACTGCGGGCCGCCATTTCAGCAATGGTTTGTAAGACAAATAAGTCCTGCTCATCGCCCTGCCGTGAGGCATAATAGAGGAATTGTCCAAGCTCATCAATAATGATAGCGATCCCTTGAAACGCGCTCCGTTCCTTCACTAAAGCGCTGGTTTCACTGAGGAATTGAGCGACCTGTTGTGGACTGACATCCTCGTCAAGCGCCGCTGCAATACTGCGGGGTAACTTGAGGCGTTTATCATCGAGAAACGACGTTGCCTCAAAAAGATCCAAGAGCCCACGTAAGATGGAATAACGAAGTGACTCATTGTTTCCACTAATTTTTAATGATAAGAGACTCGGTGCATCATAGGACAGAGTACTCGGAATACCATCAGTGGCATGTTTCTCAAGGAGCTGGCGCCGCAGGGTCTGAGGTGCTTGCAGATAGTGGGCTAAGAAAATCGCGAATGCTGATTTGCCTGCACCATAGGGGCCAATGATTGAAAACGCCCGTGCCGTTGCGTGTGGAGACAAACCCTCAAGTACACGCGATACTGTTTGAATAACCAGCGGCGTGGCTTGATAGTCGTGAACGCCCACCTGATCATTGGAAAAATCATGCAAGATATGAATAGAGCGCGTATAGCGCGTCGCAATGGGCAAAGGAGTATCAATAACTGACATAACGAGCCTCGCTGTCAAACGCCTGCGTGAGTAAGTGGTGTGCTATTTCTGGGTCATCAATCGTCGGCCAAGCGACGTGCCGAATGCCAGCTTGATCAGAGTAATAGGCTGCGTTGTTGGTGACCTCATGGATGCGCGTCACATAACTGAGGAGGGTATCTTCGTCTAATCGAAAAACGCGCCCTGGCGAGCCGTGTGCATACGCGAGGTCGCTAAATGCGATGGTTTTTCGATTGAGCCGTTGCATCTGCTCTCGAATGGCAAACGCGACAATTTCTAGCGGAAGATCGAGGCGAGTACCAATGCTCAATCGGTATCGCTGCTGCCCAGGAAGCATCTGGATAAGTCCAAGACTGAGCAAAGGACACGCAAGGGCATCTTCCGATAAAGCGGCACTCCCTGCCTCAGGCGGGCAGTAGCAACTGACTAGGCATTCAATATCGCGCCGGAGCGTGGTCTCGGAAGGTGGACGCATCCCTTGGCGGTCAACAAAGTCCGTGATTTCTTTGGCAAGATCAGGGATTGCAAAATCGCCGCCCCGTAACATATTGAAGACGTAGAACCAGGTGAAGGTTGTTTCAGGTCGCGCTGCTATCCGCCAATGCAGCAGCCAGCGTGCGGTCGGTGTCACGAGAAATGGATCCCATCCCCGATCGTCAAAGAGGTGGTGCCCGAGACTCGAAATGACATGGCCACGACTATCCCCTGATTTAGCAAAAATGCCACAGACACGACCCCAAAAGCGAATTGATTGCGCCATATTCTTCCCAACGCCGAGCAAAACAAAGGCATCTTGGCGATAGAAGAGGTCGGGGGTGGTTCGTAGAATATCATGTGATTTCTTGAGCCAGTTCCCGCGCAGGGCAAATGTTTCATGGCCGCTAAACGTAGGGGTTGCCCCAGCTGGCAGCAAGTCGGCAAGGGGTAAGGACATGGAATCAGGCTCCGAATTACTAAAAAAGTGAACACATGTATCTATTCTATTATAACATAGCCCCTCTTGAGTCCTCACTCTCATCTAACAGGGTTTCCCGTACCAGCCCATTGATGAAATCTAGCTCGCCTGTCATTCTGATGACAGAACCTCGCTGATGAGGTCATATGTCAACCTAGATCTACGTTTCGCAATCATAATGAGGGGAAGTGGAGATTTGAGAGTTAAAAAGGACTGTAGACCATACAGTCCTGATATGGATATCGGCCGTCCTACGTATTTCCAAATGCTGTTTGAGGACTACTACCTAATTACAGGTTCAATCGTGTTGTGGCGCGTGTATGCAAAACGATATTGTGCCATAAGATTCCTCGCCGTTAATGTAGGGTGTTGACTGATCAGGAGGGAAAGAGGTGCGGTGTTCTCGACCTTTTCCGCCACTCCCTAGCCAGCATCCCTGTCCTGTGCACACGCCATAGTTCGCTCCTATGCATGCGCTATGTTAAGTCGCCATCCTCGCCCATGACCGCCTCAAGTTGTACCAACGCTGCTGCAAGCGTGCGTTCGGCCACGCGACGCTGTGAAACGTTTAATGCTTCTTCCTCACCCAATCCACCCATATGCATACCAACCAACTGGTCGCCTACGGCCAAACCAAGCAATTGAAGATGCTGATGTACCTCGTGATTCAAGCGCCCTTGGCCAACGAGTTGACTGCGCATATCAGTGATCTCTCGTTGCCACTGGACTTCTTTGCGCAGCGGATCACGTGCGAGTGCAACCGCCAGCCGATCCGTCAAGGCTTGCGGCGCATGCCGGACACACTCTAGCACAACCCAGCGCACCGTCACCGCCCACAATTCGACAAGCATGGCATCAAGAATAGCCAGAATCCGCCGCCCATCGGCCTTGGTTTTCATCGTCCCCAATAAGCCCGTTCCAAACGGCCCGTGAAGCGATCGGTCTAGGGTTCGATCGACCTCTGATGGCCAGAGGTCGAAGTGTTGGGGACGTTCAATGAGTTGAACAACTGCGACAGATGCTGAGGGCTGGCCTGCTTTTTTGGCCGCCTTGCGCCGACGGTCATGATCTTTGCGGGCCTCGATTGCACACTCCTCGCTACACACCGTTGGCGGACGACCGGGATAGGTTTCGATGGTCGCCGTCTGACCACACCAGCGGCAGACAATGGTGAAGGTTTTGAGCGGAACGACGCGGCTATGACTCACAACCGTCACACGGCGATTGGGCATGGGCTGCTCCTCCATTATGCTGCACGGAGCAGGTCAATGCCCAGCATTCGTTCAATCGTCGCCCCAACATCGTCGAGCGTCGTTCGCACTGCCTCCAGCAAGACCAGCCCCGCAGCCGCATCGTGATTGGTCACCATCAGACTGTATTCAGCGCCGCGTGGATTCGTTCCCACCACAATAAAGCCGACGGTGATGTCGTTGCCTTCGGTATCTTTGGAAACCTGATCATTGGCATCCAGATCAACGTAGCGGGCGAGTGTCCAGTGGCAAGTAGGAAAGCACTCACGGAGATAGCTTTCCCATTCAGCCGCACAAGTATCGTAGGTTTCAGCGGTAATTCGTCGCATTGGCTTACCTCTATTCCATTATTGTACAAGATAGTGGAATTATAGATGATTGCTGGTGAATATCAATGATTTTTGAGGGGTTTTGGGTGCTTTTGGGGAGAAAATGCGCTCGTTACTTAGGCTATTCCAGCATTATGTAAGATAGTGGAATTTCGTATATAAAGAGATGCAATGCTGGCTGGAGCATCAGGCGATGGCAACGTGTGTGCTGCCATCGTATCTCTTCGCTTTATCACAGCTTGGGGTTAAACGCAGATCTCCCCGGTTTTCTCTAGTGAACATCGGTTCGGCCTAAAATCGTACCACAGTACCCATCATTCAACAGGTTTTATGGTCTCTTGATTTCGTCGATGGGTTCTTTGGGACACAAACGTGCGCTGAACCACCGCAAAAGTACCATAATCCATCGTTCTCCTAGCATAGCAGTTAAACGGTCGTTTTTTTTGTATGGTGCGGTGGATGGCTCGTCCCGACGCGATTTATCCCTTTCGTATGGCGTATTCCGTCGTAAGACCGTATGAACATCGAAGGAACACATCCGTTCGCTATAGAAAACTGGGGAGATCTGCGTTTAACCCCAAGATCCGGGCAACGGTGTTGGGACTGACCACCCGCTGCCAGGCATTCCCTTTGGCCAGTTCATCCGTAATGCGGCGCTTGCCCCAGGTAGGATGGGCCGTGCGGAGGGCCACAATCTGCGCTTCGATGGCGGCATCAGTGCGCGCCGGGTGTTTGGGGGCCGCACTGGCAAAGCTCACAAGTGCCGCATAGCCGCCCGTGACGAAGCGCGGCTTCCAATAATAGAACGTCTGACGGCGGGTACCCTATGGGTGATGAGCGGTGCGACAGGCGAGCATGACATCACCCGTGGCTTCCCAGGTCTCAAATAAGAGCCGTCGTTGCTGGGCCGTCGTGAGTGGAAAATGAATGCGTTTCGTCATGGTTCTATGGTAGCAGCATCGATCGTAGAATGCAAAGGGTATTTGACCATTACAGTGGCTGATCGAATCGTTTCCCTATCCCTCGTTGAACAATACCTTGAAGCTGGGGGATATTCATAAGATGCCCATAGAAAATAGTCGCCCCATCCTCAAGGTATTAATCAATACCTAAGCCCTAATTTTCTCCATTTGGTCCTGCAATATAAAAAGGATTACTAAAGGTTCCTGTTGCTGCTGCAACAATAATTTCACCACCCGAACCACTAGCATCATTTCTCGATCCCTTGACAAGATCAAAAGAATAGCCTTGCCAGATATACCATGTTTCACAATTTCTAAATGGATACTGTAAGGTATGAATTGTGTCTGCATAAAGCTGCTTAGGAATCAATCCATGCCATAGAATGAACACCACAAGCAAGATAGAGCGTTTATAGTGGAGCATAAAAACCTCAAATGAGCAGCTGCATTTAGTCTGCGCGTAAGATCATGGCTACCCGTGACGGTATACTTCGTCGCGTTGATTTGGATTGGCTGTGCGAGAACCTGCTTTGACCAATTATCTGGCTTTGTTGACCTTGAACAACTATTGAAGTGTATCGTTCGGTTGGCAAATCCACCCATAGGTCAATCGTGCCATCCTGGTCGCCGTTGCTGTTGAAAATGCCTGCAATGGCTTTGGTTTGCCCAGTTGGGAGATTAAGCCATAGTGAAAGCCGTTCGCCTGGCTTGTAGCCTTTGCCGCGCAGCCGCAGTTGAGCTTGTGTGGTTCGATGTTCTAAACGGATCAACAGCTGACTTGGTTGAGCAAGATCAAGAAACAGGGGATTAGCCCAATCCTTTCCATCATCGCGCACCAATCGAATGGTGCTCATACCGCTGGTTTGGTGTTGGATAAAAACTAAACGCAACCGTTGCGTATCCTGCGGGTTAATCGGGGCCAAGGCTATCTGCACGTTGCCCGTTGTTTGATCATGGCTGCGAATCCAATCAGCTTCACGGGTTGGTTGCGCCTCGATTAATGAAACCACCGCTGGATCATAGCTGAGTACTGCCTCGCTTGGGCCAATACCCTGGCCATAATTGGTGGCATACACATCGATCACAAGCTGATTGGATGGCGTATCAACGATCTGTTGTCGCCAGCGAATATCTGCCTGCACGGTGCTAGGGTTTGCAATTGCGGTTGGGGCAACTGGGGTCGGTGGTTCTATACAGGGCGTGGCAATGGTTGCGGTTGCACTAGTTTGGGCAATGAGTTGATTGGTGCCGCTGATCACCTGAAACAGTTTGCCAATGACCGTATAGCTGCCAGCGATCGCGGCGCTGCCGCCATTAATCGTGATGTTTTTAGTTTCGTTGGCTACGAGCATACCCGTAAAGACAGAGCTATCACTGCTCGGCGCACCACCATTAACCGCCACTGCATGGGTAATTTGATAGTCGCCCGCAAGTGCAACCTGTACTGTAAGCGTAAAATCATCAATCGCGCCGCCAACAGGATAACAGGTTGCAAGTCCGGCATAGCGCAAACTTGGGCCAATTTGGCTGTGGGCGGAGATTAATCCGCCCACAAGCAGGTAGAGCATTCCAGCTGTACCCAAACACCATCCAAGCGTTCGTTTCATCATCAATCCTTTGCTAGCTCAACGCCGATTTATTTCAGAACTAATGGTGCGGCGACCCGATGATGCTGAAACCGCAGACGACGCATCGTTGCTGGTGCTTGTACCCGCTCAGCTTGGCGTGCCCGCACCATGACTACCGGATAGACCCAGTTTGGCAACTCGGTTTCATAGCTCCACGTCGTGCCAGTAACACTCGCTGCTTGCCAGCTTGCGCCTGCATCAAGGCTTACTTCCAGCGTCGTGGCATTGGTCAATGTGCCACTCAGGCTAAAATGCGGCGTATCGATCGTGCTACACGGCACAATCTGATCATCAATCGTCGCGCTGGGCGCACCAGTGCTATTGATCAAATAGGTTAATCCGCGTAGATCATCAGCAATCAGCACATCAAGGCCGCCATCGCGATTGAGGTCGCCAACGGCCAAGGTTTCAGGGCGATAGCTGGTGCTATAGGGGAGATCGTAGGTTTCGTAAGCCGCCAGCGTCCCATCAGCCCGACCACGATAGATCGTCAAAGCTAACCAGCCACTGTTGAGTGCGAGTATATCATTAAAACCATCATGATTAATATCGGCAATCGCTAAAGCTTCAGGCAAATGCCATGCTGGCAACAACTGTGGTGTGGTGGTAATGCTACCATCGCTTTGTTGGGCAAAAATATTAATTGCTGCATTGGGAATATTGCCCCCAGCGCTGACCACGAGATCAGCCCGCCCATCGTTGGTGACATCGCCAATCGCCACGGCATGGGCCGCAAAGCCTTGATCATCAACCTGACGATACTCAGTATCAAGCAATGTTCCCCGATAGAGTGCAAATAAATCGAGGTGTTGAGTAATACCACCAGTGCCGCGCAAAGCAGCAACATCCAGCTGACCATCATAATTAAGATCACCAAGTGCCAAATCACTCATACTGCGATTGGCAAACGGCAAGCTCAGGCTTGCCTGCATGGGATTGTTGTTGGGTTGTGACCAAATTTGCACCGCGCTAGGTATGACAAACGCCAGATCATCGCGGCAATCGCTGCTGAGGTCGGCGGCGTGCAGGGCTTCTGGCTCGGTGCTAATCGTATAGTGTTGGGTTAGTTGCAAGGTTTGGCTAAGCGTGCCGCGCCACAGGCCAAGTTGCTTGGTTGCAGGTTGCAACGCTGCCAAATCCATCAAGCGATCATTGTTCAATTGGCCAATCGCCAGGCTGCTTGGCTGGCTCGCAAGCGTCGTGGTTTGGACAATTGTCAGGCCATTGTTCCAATCCAAGCGCAACAGGTGCTTGCCAGCGCTGGCACTAGCCAAGGGTTGGCCAATCACGGCAGCACTAGCAGCATCGCCCACGCCAAGGCTAGCGACTGGCTGCAAAATACCGCTATTGCTGCTTGGGCGATTTGGTCGTTGGTTTGGGCTAGCCAAATAGGCGGCGGGCATAACCCCCGCTGCACTTTTTGGGTGCAGCGGGCCACGGGCTGGTTGGTTCGCTCCTGCCACTGAAACGGCAAGGAGTGACAGAATTATCAGTGATATTAATTTGTACATAGTATTATCCTTAATAACTTGATATGTTATAAATTATTATTCAATTATTTTAAATATCCTAAATTATATTATTGATAATCCTACCATCCTGGTGCGGATACATTAGGTTTCGATTGTGGTAATCCACAATAGCTTAAAGCAGCTCTTACTACAGTATTACTATTTGGTGCATCAGGAAAATATATATAATTTTTTCTGTCAATATAATTTAGTGCGCTACCCAAACAACTATTTATTTCCTTATATCCTTTAATTCGTATTTGTACAGTAACGGATGGATGATTATTTGTATCATAATCTATTGTTCCAGGGCGATAAAAACCATAGTTAGTCACAATCGTTCCACAACCAATAATTAATCCCTCTGCTCCACAAGATCTGCTTGGTCCTCCTCGGAAATATCTAGTTTCTTTCGATGTTCCTTTTAAAAGAATATAGAGATGGTAGTAATCATCAATAATTGGTAATTTTCCTAAATAAGAAGCGTGTACTTCCACTTGGTAATCATCATTTTGGCCCGGACAACTTTGATAGTCTGGATTGCAAGGAGGTGTAGGGCAACTACGATTAATGTTACACCCTGAAGGTGGAGGTGTAGGACAACTACGATTAATCCCACAACCTGATGGCGGAGGATTGTTTCCACCACCGCTTCCACCATCATTATTGTCATTACACGGAATATACAGGCTTTGGCCAGGGGAAATGATGTAGGGGTTACCAATACTGTTAGCATTGGCAATCCAGCGCCAATTGATACCGAAGCGTGCGCCGATGCCACTCAAGGTATCACCTGAACGCACGGTGTAGCGTTCGTTACACTGTTGGCCACAGTTCGGGCGGCTACTGCCTGCGCTTTGGGCCGCTGCATTGTGAGCCGCTGCATGGCTGGCCGCCGAAACGCTGCCGATCAATGACGCGGCAGCTACACCAACCTGGTGCATGGCGTTGCCTAAGCCGCTCCCTGCGTTGGTTCGGCTGAGGGCTGGGCTACCACTTGCCACATCAAACAAGCCCAATGGATCAGTGCGACTGATCGGGTTGTTGCGCACATAGCTGTAGCGGTTGAGCGAACCAGGCATATTTTGATCAGCCGGGAAGGAGTCGGCACTCAGCCAGGTGGCGTTCTGCGGGTCGTAATAGCGGTTGCGGGCATAGATCAAGCCGCTGCTCTCTTGGCGATGACCAGTGTAGCCGTAGCTGCTCGCTAAATTATTCGCGCCACTTTCGAGTTGGCCCCAATCACTGTAGCGGGTTGGCAATGTTGCGTTGGGTTTGCCAGCGGCATCGCTATAACCAATATAGCTGCCCAAACCTTCGAGATGGGCAAACATAGTCGTGCTATTACGTTCCACCGCCAGATGACCCAAACCTTGCGGATGCAGCACAAACCATTGGGTTGGTTGGTTGGCGGTAAATTGGGCGAGCACATTCCACGAATCACCATCATACAAGGTGTGTTCGCTGCTCAGCAGCACACCTGTTCCTGACCATTGCTCAAACAGCGTGCGGCGCTGGTGCTGATCGTAGCGATAGCGTTGGATGGATTGGGTTGTAGTTCCAGCAGCATCAAGCGTGCTGAGGCTGAGCAAACGGCCTCGCGAATCGTAGCTCAGGCGGGTTTGTTGCTGGGCGGTTTGGCTGCTAATGCGTTGGCCTGCGCCATCATAACTATAGCTGGTTTTGCCCGTGCGCGAATCGTTGACTTCGAGCAAACGATCAGCAGCATCGTAGCGCATGGTTTGCGTCCAGCCGCTCTTGCCTTGGGTAGCCTCAATCGCCAGCCGATTTCCGGCTTTATCATAGCGATAGGTTTGGGCTAATTGGCTGGTTCCTGCTCCACTGCGCTGGCTCCGAATCAGCCGATCGATCTGATCATAATCGTAGCTGGTTTCTTCAATGCTAATCAACGAACCAAACATCAAGGTTGAAATCAATTCGCGGGTGCGGTTGCCATTTGGATCAAGCCGATATTCGTAGACCGCGAATGCCCCATCATTGCCACGATTGAGCACCGCCGTCAAACGACCATCGGCATCATAGGCCATGCTGACCGCAGCATGGGGATAACCAATATCCAACAAGCGCCCATCCGGATCATAGTTCAATGTGATCGTATGCCCCCGACCATCATCGATTTGAGTGGGCCAACCATTCGCATCGTACTGCGTTTGCACCATACGGCCATCGGGATAAATCACATGGGTGCGGCGACCAGCAGCGTCATAGCGCCATTCGACTAGCTTGTCCGCTCCATCAACCCCGCGAATCGGACGATTAAGCCGATCGTAGCTGGTGGTTTGTTTGCCCGCTGCGCTTTCTGCTTGGAGCAGATTGCCAACGCTATCGTGGCTGAGCGTTTCGGCCTGACCAACGCTGAAGGTGCTGGTTGTTGGGCGATTCAGGGCATCATATTGCGTCGTGATTTGCTGTTGATTGGGATGTTGTTCGCTGATGCGATTACCAAGCGCATCGTAGCGATAGCGGGTTGCTTGACCTAAAGCATTGCGTTCTTCAATCGCCCGGCCAAGCAGATCGTAGCTCGTTTGGCGGCGATGGCCATTGGGGTCAAGCGTGATGGCGGGCATCCCAGCAATATCGTAGCGGGTGGTGATGGTATTCGAGAGTGCATCGGTGATGCTCAGGCTTTGGCCAAGCGCATCGTACTGGCGGGTCATGGTATGGCCTTTGGCATCCACGGTAGCACGAACCCGACCGAGGGCATCATACTGACTGCTGGTTTGATGGCCTAACGGTGAGGTGGTTTGAATCAGGCGTTGCGCTTGATCATAGGTGTTTGTGGTGACAAATCCACGTCCATCTTGGCTGGCGATTTGATTATTAACCGCATCATAATGATAGCGTAGCACCTGACCATCAGGCTTGGTCACTTGGAGCAGATTACCACGTGGATCATAGCTATTGGTTTCGCTATTGTCCAATGGGTCACGTGTGCGTAGCGTGCGACCAAGGGCATCATAGTCCGTCTGCCAGCGCTCACCAAGCGCATCAATCCGCTCGATTTGGCGTTGCTCAGCATCGTAGCGATACTGGGTAACAGCACCACGAGGATCGGTGGTTTTGATGAGATTGCCTACTTGATCATACTGCTGGAGCGTGAGATTGCCCAATGCATCGCTCTGACGAATGGCACGCCCGAGCACGTCATAGGTTGTCGATGTGCGATTGCCACGCGCATCAATCACGTCGATCGGTGCGCCAGCGCTGTCGTAGCTGGTTTGGGTGCGGTTGCCCAAGGCATCGATGCTGACCAACACGCGGCCTTCGGGATCGTATTGATTACTGCTGCTAGCTCCGCGTGGATCAATCGTGCGTACCACCCGACCTAAAGCGTCATATTCGGTGCGGGTAACTGCTCCATAGGGATTTTGCGTGGAAATCATGCGATTGAGCACGTCGTATTCAGTGGTCGTAACATTGCCCAGTGCATCGGTCACACGCACAGGATTATTGGCAGCATCATAGTCAGTGGTCGTTGTCGCGCTCAGTGCATCGGTAACGCGAATCGGATTATTGACTGCATCGTACTCAGTTGTTGTCGTAGCATTCAGTGGATTCGTCACCTGAATCGCATTGCCCACCGCATCATAGCTGGTCATGGTTACAAAGCCCGCCTCATCGTGCTGGGCGATGACCGACCCTTCGGCATCATAGACTGTCGTCCGGCGCTGACCGAGTGCATCGATCGTTGCTGTGGTATGACCAAGCACATCGTAGATCGTACTGGTTTTAGCTCCTGTGCGATCGATTGCAAAGATTTGGCGACCTGCGCTATCGTAGCCCCAGCGCTGGCGATAGCCGCGTGGATCAATTTGCTCAATCAGATGGCCTTCAGCATCATAGACCTTCGTTGTGGTATGGCCAAGCGCATCAATCTCTTTGATCGGACGATCCATCGAATCATACGTAGTACGGTTGGTTGCACCGCGCTCATCGGTCGTGGCAATCACGCGACCAACTGCGTCGTATTGATAGCGAACGCTTGCGCCAACTCGATTGATTGTTTGCACTTGCCGATTAGCCGAATCGTACTGGGTTGTACTGCGTTGGCCTACAGCATCGATGGTGGCAATCTGATTGCCAACCAAATCGTATTCATAGCGCGTGTGTGCTCCCGATACATCGACCTGCTCAATCATGCGACCTGCTTGGTCGTAGCGCATCGTCGTGGTTGAGCCACGTGGATTGGTTTCGCTGAGCAGTTGATTACGCGCATCAAATTGGCGAGTTGTCACCCGACCTAAGGGATCGATGGTGCGAATTTCACGGCCTAAAGCATCGTATTCATGGCGAGTTTCGCGGCCAAGCGGGTCACGCTCACGAATTAGTTGCCCAATCGCATCATAGGCATACGACCAGGTATGGCCAAGCCGATTAGTACGGCTGGTCAAGCGATTAATGGCATCGTAGCTGAAACGGGTTTCCTGATTCTGCGCATCGACCATGCGCACCAGGTTATCGGTTTGGTCATAATAATAGTCGGTAACGGCCCCCGCAAAATCGGTCTCGCCAATCAACCGATGGCTACCATCGTAGAATCGGCGGCGTTCTTGGCCTAAACGATTGGTTTCCGCAACCAGATTGCCCATGGGATCATAGACAAATGTCTGCGTGCTCCCATCAGGATAACGAATGCTGGTCAATCGGCGCTGTGGATCGTAGGCATACGCCACCCGATTGCCAAGGGCATCGATCATGGCAACCTGATCGCCTGCGGCGTTGTATTCATAACGCGTTTGCGCACCAAGGGCATCGGTTTCGCTGAGCAGCAAGCCTTGAGCCGAAAAACTGCGTTGCAGCATGTGCCCAAGTTCATCACGCTCAGCCACGACTAAGCCTGTTGGTGTGGTGGTATAGATTCGCACGCCACCCAACGCATGCTGTTGCGCGACCAGCAGATTATTGCTATAGGTGAAAATCGTGGTCGCACCAAGGGGATCGGTATCGCGCAGTTTATTGCTATTGGCATCGTACTCTGAGCGCCACACACTCCCTAATGGATCAGTGGTGCTCAACAGATTGCCCTGCACATCATAGCGATAGTGCCACGTAAGATTAAGCGCATTGGTGCGGCTCGTCAGCCGATTTTGATCATCGTAGCTGTACTGTTCACGATTGTTGAGCGCATCAACCCGTTCGATCAAGCGTCCACGGTCGTCGTAGCTATCGGTGATAGGATTACCACGGGCATCGCGGTAGGTGGTTGTGCGGCTAGCTGGTGTATAGCCAAATTGTCGCCAATCGCTCAAACCTTCGCGTTGTTGCTCAACCCGACCTTGGGTATCGTAGCGATTTTCCACCACCAAGCGTCCCGCCCCATCCGTAATCCGGGTAATGCGGTGGTTTTGATCATACTGGTAGCTGGTTGATTGATTGGCCTGATTGAGCACTTCAACCAAATTGCCAGCCCCATCATAGCGATAGAGCTGGGTTGCCTGCGGACATCGCAGTTCAGTAACCCGTTGTTGCTGCCAGATCAATTGGCAGGTTTGGCTTGGCCCCTGAATTTCAACCAGGCGATTATCGCTGTAGTGTAGGGCAACCTGATTGCTAAAGTGATCAGTGATGGTTTCAAGTCGTCCGTCGGGGTTAAAGCTGCGCGTCATCCCATCCTGATCACGCAGTGTCCAGCGTTGGTTGGTCACATCGCGGCTCAACTGGAGATCAAAACCGGTAACCCCGTGATAACTGCCATCGGGCACACTCACTTCGACCCCGTTCGATTCGCCCGTATCGGGGTCGATCACCTCTTGGTAGCTCGTTTGGAAATTGGCATCAAACAATACCTGCTGGCCGCTACCTTGGATATAGATCACCGATTCATCAGGTCGTCGGATCAGTCGTTCATCGTAGCTACTGGCCCAGCCCCAACCAAACAACCCTTCGGTATCAACATCAAGACTATTGAAGACCCGTCCGAAGACCAACGATAGGCCCAGGTCAATCACCGTCAAATCAGTCCATGCGGAGAAAAAGTTGCCAGTTGAGGTATTGACAGGTTCGCCCACTGACCCATTATCGGCATGGGGGCCTTGGGTTTGATTATCGAGTGGCGGTAAATCCGATTTGACCAGAAAACTGGTTTCATTCTTGATGCCGCTGCCCGGCGCGATATAGACCCGATACCACGTACTCGCATCGCGAAACATCGCTTTGGCATAATGCGTCCCTGCATTTGGCATGATCCGCGCTTGTTCATAGGTATAGCGCTGACCAGGCTCAAGCCGCACATTCTGCACTGCCGGAAAATGAACTTGCCCTTGCGGTCCGTTGACCTGTACCTGTAATTCAGGAATTTGAATTAGGCGTGTTCCCACATTGTGCAAGGTAAAGCGCGCGGTAACAGTGTTATTGGGGGCTGGCACCGGATTCGGCGTGATGCTCAAATGCTCAACCGTGCGGACTTCGTTATAGTGTGGTGGCGGTGGTGGCGCAGGTGTGTAATTAATTGTCAAGTATGGGCGGGGATCTTCCGCTGGATAAATCAAAGGATGACAATAGTTTCCATGAAAACATGAGCTTGAGGAAAATAGTCCTCCAGCACGAGTTTCATCAGCAGCGGTGAATAAAATCCCTCGTGGATGACTACTATCGCTGCTATACCAGCTTTGCAGTAAGGACGTTAAGCTAAAGGTTTTCCATCCACCGCCGGTACTGACCGATTGAGTACTATAAAAATCGCCTTGGATCGAGTCGTGATTATCCCAATCGATTGCTTGTTCATCCCAAGGGTCAATTGTGGAGTAGATTCGCGTATCATATGCCCCGCCCCGTTCATTAATAAACTGAAAAATTGTCAGTTCAGCACTATCAATATCGCCAGGGGTCACATCGGCTGGTAAACCGGGCAATTGAAAATTCATCACGAAGCGACTTAGCAATTTTGGTGGATCAGTAGGTCTATCCTGAATTTGGGAATAGCCCAAAAATAACGCTGTTTCAGGCCAGTGCTCAATCCCTGAAATCGCCGCATTATTAGTCACATAAGTATCGCCAGCCGGAAAAATTGGGCTAATGGTTGGGTCAAGGATCACCGGATACTGTCGAGCAGGGTCGTTCAACCATGGTTGGTTGGGTGTATAAACTAAAATTGATTGACCATCGCCTAAATCTTTGAGCGTCACCGAAACAGCAGTGCTCATCTGACCCTTGGCATCAATTAAATAGGGCGCACTGAGTACCAATGCGGGTTTAGCATTGGCCCCCTTGATCACAACGATTTGGCCTTGTTGTTCGGCTTCGCCGCCAGCAATCTTGAGATCGACGTTAAGCGCAAAATTGTTGGCTGGTGGCTTATGAAAAATCACTTCTTCTTTCAGGCCTGGACCAGTTGCGGTATAGCGGAGATCGGCATTGGAGAATGCATTAGGGTAGGTAATCATCTGGCCGGCAACAATCGGCACCTTCAAATCAACATCACGTGGCGTAAAGCCAACCTGTACGCCAGCATAGGCGAATTCAACCAAATTGCGCTGCTGCTGAGCCAAGGTTTTGGTATCGGCATGGGCAAACCACAGATCGACATCAGTGCCAGTAACCGCATAGCCAGCAATAGCTGCATGGCGCTGTTGGGCTGACTTTAAGATGGGAGTATAAGCAGCCCATGTGCCATTACGATCACGATAGTGAATCGGAGCAGCATAGATCCGCGTCTCCCAATGTCCATCAGGAAACGCCAAAACTTTACTGGTAGCAGTGCGATATTGCGGGAGTTCAGTCACTCCCGTCAGTTGGGGCGTTGGGGCAGGTTTAACCACTGGTGGAGTACCAAGATTTGGTCTACTAGGCTGGGTTGACGTTGAAGTACGGGTTAGAGACGCTGGATTGCGCTGTTGTTCATTGAGCGCACGCTGCTCAAGTTGTTGGAGCCGCACGGCTTGATCAACTGAGGGAATCATCGGAAAGGTGGTGTTTCCCTGATTGTCAGTTGGCAGTTGGCGATTTCCAATCACGTGGGCGCGTTGTTGGGCAAAGCGCGTGGCCGCATCCTCCAAGGATTGGGCCTGTAATCCAGCTCGCGGCAAAAGACTCAGCACAAGACAAACGAATAGCCCCAACGACCAACGACGCAGACGTTGCATACGATTCCTCCAAACACCACGAAAGCGACAATCCAACGATGGACAACAACATAATGGGGGATGAATATACTTGCTCCTTAAATTAGATGCAATCACACTCTTTTTTTTCATGAATGTAGCTAGGATTTTCCATCAAATTCACGCAGAGATTACATATTCATCACGTACATCTTTATCACGTACCGCACTTAGCCACGACATGAACCCCAAAACAGTCTTATTGCAATGGCTAACGGTAGGTTAGGGGGAAATGTGGGTAGGAGCTGGATGATCGAAGGATGCAAAGGATTGTAAGGATTGCATGGCCATTTGAATGACCCGTCAATTACACCTTATTGCATGAATTAAACTTACCAACCTTAATTATCTTTTGGACAAAAATACAGTAGAAACGAGACCCTTCAACAAATACCCTTCAGGGACTACTTTTGCCGGAGAACCGTAACTGATACAAGTATCGCGCCCTGATTATCGAGAAGGCATGGATCTTCACATGGTGCGTCGTTGACCTTTAATCGGATCATGCCCTGATAGGCAGGCATTACGAAGCTTTCCTCTTGACCAATGCTAAACTCCCAGCTACCGATAGTGCCAACCAACTGGCCCAAGTTGGCATTTGCCACCGGCAGCCAAGAGGGTTGTTCGCCCAGATATCCTTCCGCATCAATGAGCGGACGACTATTAATATCAGTAGTCCACCGTCCGTTAAGCGTTTTAATGGATACAATGTCACCCGGTTGTGCATAAATATCGGTGTACTGCCAATCTTGGTTGGCGTGGATGAGCAAGGTTTGAGTGATAATAGGGCTTACTCGGTCGACTACGAAAAAAATAATCCTCGGAAATGGTTCAATACCATGCCAGCCGTCGTACATATCTTGGAAGATAGGTTCGATAAAATAGTCGCCAGGGGTATTAAATATCTGCGTTGTTGTCATTGAATAGGCTTCGCCCGAGTCAATCCAGATATCCTCCCTAGTGGGAAAGTCGACACCAGGCGCGCTCCAATTACCAACGATGCCTCCAGGACCATGAGATCCTAAAGCCAAAATCTTGGCATATAGCGAATATGCCGACGTGTTTCGGACTTGGAAGGTTACCGTTAATGTATCGCCAATATCAAGGATATCTTCCGATCTCAGCATTCCATTCGGTTTGCGGGCATCAAGGTACACCGGCGTACCGTAGTAGTCACGATGTTCATCGACTGAAAGACTGCCCTTAATGGCTGGCCTTGGTGGATCGGCAGCGGGATGCTTGCTAGATTGGAAGAGCAACATACCAAATCCGCCCAGTAAGAGGCCAAAAAAGGTCGATACCACTGCAATTCGGGCGAATGCTTTAGATGCTACAACCTGAGCCTGCTCAGTCAGCGGTGTAAGCGGTGTAATACGTGTAGGAATATCTTCATTGTCTGGTAGTTCTGCAATATCAGGTGGGGATGGCTCACTGTTGGAAATAGCCTCGGACATGGCCTGAAGTACATATGGTTTAGCCGGACTGGCGGACAAGAGCATGCGCGATAAGCTTAGGGTGATCTTTGTGCCGTCGCCTGGACTTGATTGAATGTTCAGCTTAGCACCAATGCCTCGCGAACGCTCCATCATTGTCATCAACCCTGTGCTCGTTATTTTCTGGCCAATCTGTTTGGTATCGAATCCAGTTCCATTGTCAGTAACGCTCACTAACAGGTTATCCATGTCACTATTGAAGCTGATAGAAACATGGTCTGGGCTGCCATGGTTTAATGCATTTGTTATAGCTGAATGGATAATACGGTATATGTCACGTTTGTGCTCAATCGAAAAATTCTGCCATGTGTTAACATCTTCCTTCTTTGGACTAATCCATTCCAGTACTGGACTATTCGCTGGAAAAAGCTGATGGATCATAGCTAGCATTGAGGCCAAAAAATCTTCTTCAACACCGGGGATTGCTATTTGTTGCCGTATGATCGAGGCTCGAAGGAAGGAAGATGCCGTATTGGCGACGGTACCAATAGCCCGAAGGTTAGACTGAGTTAACAAGGGGAGCGTTTCATACTCACATAGAAGGTCAATTTGTTGAAAGATCCAGTGTAATTTAGCCATAATTTCGTCATGAATCAGATGGTTGAGATCGTTGAAGATGTTGTCACGTGCCTTCAAAATTCTATCAACAATCATGTTGATTAGTTCGATCTGATTGTTAGCGACCACGAACCAGCTAATGTATTGAGCTATCTGTTTAATAAGTTGACGATCCTTTTTATCAAAGCCCTCTGAGCTAATCTTTCTACCAAGCGTGATCAGTCCAATAGGTTCGGCCTGTTCATCGTAATTGACAAAGATTGAATCGGTGTAGGACAGCGGATCGGAGGAGGGCTCGGCTGGAGCGTGATAGCCCGATAATATATGAATCAAGTCGAGGCGTTTAGTCTCCATTATGTAAAAATGATCGACAGTTTTGATCAGTCGCGGTTCTAGTCGGATTGCGACCCATTCGAGTTGAAGCCGGAGGGCGATATAATTTATAGCCTGATTTATGGATGCTTCAAGCGGAATGGTAACATTAAGACACTTGATCAGTCCATACAAGATATCAGCGTCATGCTGGTGGCGCAAGAAATAACGTTCGAAGACTCTACGGACACCCGTGTCGAGGTACCAGAAACTTGAGGTCAACACCGCAACGAGAAAGGCAATCAAAAACACAAACCCATCGACCTGCTGATACATCATGATGATGAAAGCGATATCAACAATCACGGCGCTAACGAGGATGATCATTAAGATATCCAGAGTCCAAATCCGTTTATAGGAAAAGGCTCCGTACCGCAGCATTACAAAGGCCGTTCCGGTCGCTGGGATGATAGTTAGAAAAAAGCCTGAGAACGCCGATGTTCCAAAGCCAAGCCATTGATGGCCGAACAATTCATAGGCCAATAACGTTGCCGCAATCACAAACCCGGCAGCCCATGTGATCAAAAGGGTCTTGAGCTGGAGCTTCCCTCTGTGCTACCATAGGTGAGACAGATCTGGTGTATCAATCTTAAGTCGAGGGCCGCAAGGAGTTCCCATGGCCAGCAAAAAACCAACGCCCGACCAATCGACCCATGACCCTGAAGTTC
>NZ_PUBZ01000111.1 GCF_003205875.1 Herpetosiphon llansteffanensis | reverse complement strand
ATCCCCGATCCCTGCCCCCCGATCCCTACTACCGCAACAACCCCAATACTTGCTGAATCTCTGGATACTCGCCAAAGGCTTGTAAATCAGCGCGGGCTTGCTGAATTAATGATTGCGGATCGTTGCCGTTGCGTTGTGCACTCAGCGCATCGCCAATTGTTAATTCTGCATCGCTCAGTGCATGGCGAAACGGGCTGCGTTGGCTGCGCGCCATGGGCAATAGGTGCTGAATCATCTGGGCTGCTTGGTGTAGGCTTGAACTTGTTTGGCCTGTTTGCTGATTGACCGTAATCGTGCCATTATTAAACCCCGTAATTCCACCATACACCGAACTGTTATTGAGATTAACTGTGCCGGTATTCTGCACTGGCGCTTGCTGGCGATAATGTTCAAGCACAGACTGCAACGAGGCTCCGCGCGCTGGATCGCTTTGGTTGGTATGGCCACGTTGGCCCAACACCAGATTAATTTGTTCGAGCATGGCTTGGGTTTGGCTAATTTGGGCTTGGGTTTCAGTGGGAACGCTGCCAGCGCCCCATTGCCCTGCCTGCTGAGCCAAAATATTCAAGTTTTTGCGGTGCTGTTCGCGTAAATCATATAAGCTTTGGGTGCTCATTTGCTCTAACATCGAAAGTTGCATAATTAAGCTCCTTTTTCCGCATGGCCAATAATTAAGCGCACGCCAATGTTGGGGCCATGGCTAAATGGGCGATGATGCAGCCGCGAGCGGCAACGGGCAAAATAGCGATTATGAAACCACGAGCCACCACGCACTGCCACCACCAAATCGCGATGTTGCAAGCGGCGATTGCGCGTCGTTTGTGGATCAAGCTCAGGGTCGCGATTGACGCTATTTGTCCATTCGCAAACGTTGCCCGCCAAATCCATCGGGCCATCGCTCCACGTGCCATAGGGAAACATTCCAACCGGTGTTGGTTGCTCAAGATCGCTTTCGCTGGTGTTGGCATGATCGTTGCGCCATTCATCGCCCCATGGATATTCGCGGTTGCTGTGTTGGCTGGCTGCTAGTTGCCATTCGGCCTCGCTTGGCAAGCGTACCACCAAGTTGTGGCCAAGTGCATCAAGTTGTGGCCGCAGTTGTTGGGTCAGCCAAGCACAAAAGGCATTCGCTTCGTACCAATTAATCCCCACGATTGGCTGGTTTGGGTGATTAAAGCGTTCGTTATGCCATAAATCAGGCAAGCGCCGCGGTGCAGCCCATGGCGGCAAGCCATGCAACCACGAAGGGTCGCCGCGTCGCCAATGGCGGGCATCGTCGTGTTGCCACCATTGATCATCCAAGTAGCCACGCGCCGCGATGAATTGGCTATATTCAAGGTTGGTCAACAAATAGCGGCTCATCCAAAAGCGCTCAACGCTATAGGTTTGGGGCCGCGCATGCGGATCATCAATCTCCACACTACCTGGATTGATGCAGACAACCCGCTCGCTGAGCGCAATCAATGCACCATCTTCGCCGATAAAGCGCGTATCGCCAATTGCGCCCAACACCAATGCCGCACGCATGCGCGTCGGGAAGGCAATTCGTGGTGGAGCCCAACGGCGCACGCCACGACTGCTGCCGCTCAGGCCGCCAATATTTTTGAGATGATTAATCGCTTGCTGCCAGAGATTGCGCCGCCCAGCGCTTGCAACTTTGGCCTTGCCAATTGCCAACAGCAAATGCGAGCCTTGCACCTGTTCATCGGGCATGCCGCCAAGTAAATCTTGAATGACTCCAAAAATGAAGCTTTGCTTTTGAATGTAGGGCGCAAAATTGGCCATGTAATGCAGGCAAACCCGCCAATGCTCACTCCCAGAGCGTTCGATACATTCATCGTGGCGCTCTTGATTGAGCAAATACATGCCAGCCAAAAATTGCTGAAACAAGCGATGGGCAAAATCATAATGCGGATTGTCTTGTTGATTGTTGCTGGCCTCTTGCAACAAGCCATTGCTATTGATCAGGCGCAGGGTTGCGTTGCCTACCGCCTGCGCGAGCATATGAATTTGATTTGGGTGTGGAAAGCGATCGCTGTAATAGCGCTGTACGACGGTGTTAATTTGTTGCAAGCTCAGTAGCGCTTTCCCCTGAATCTCCTCTTGGCTATGGGCATAATAGCCAAGCAAGGCCACCAAATCGTAGAGATCTTCGAGCGAAACGGCGATTGCTTCAGGGGCGCGGCGTTTGAGCAATTCGTCGATACAAATGTGCAATAATTTGCCTTCGCTCTCTGGTAAATCGGTATGCACCATATTGACATGGACGGTCAGCGCCAGTAGCAAGGGTGTGCGCGTCAATTCGTGCAACATTCCCGATTTCATCAATTCGGCGTGCAATTTGGCGTGTTTTTTGCGAATGCTCACAATATCGGCGTGCGAGGCATGCAAACGGCCCAATTCGCTATAGTAATTGGTGATATACACGTGTTGCGCCGTCAGATCAAATGGCATCAATTGAATCGTTGGCCAATCGTAGAGCTGGCGCGAGGGAAACGGCGGCGGCAGCGGGTGTTCATAATCAAAAACTCGACAGGTAACAATAATTCGGCTTTTGTGAAACATACGCTGGGCATGCTCAATGCAGCGCTTGACAGCGGCCAGATGTTCGGGCTGTACTTCATCTAAGCCATCGAGCAGCAACAAGCCATTGCCATTGATCAACAATTCCTCAATTGCATCTTGCAGGCGTTGTTGGCGCTCGACCTCGACGCGCTGAAAGCCAACATCGCTGTTGATCGAACGTTGGCCAAATCGTCCAGCCAATTGCAGCTCGGTCACGACTTCCCAAAATGCGTCGGCGGTTTGTTGCTCTGGATTGGCTGGCGGTTGCACATGCTTGAGCCGCACGCGCACAGGCACAAGTTTGGTATGCATCCAACCTTGGCTATGCAAAAACTCAGCTTTGGCAGGGTCGAGCAGGGCCGCCGCTTGGGCTGAGGCCAAATACGAAACTACGGTGGTTTTGCCGCCACCAGGCACACCCAAAATCACAGCTTTTTGGTGCTGAATTTGATTCAGCGCCTTGAGAATCGAATCTTGCAGTTGCGGGCGTGGCTGCGGGCTACCCAAAAGCAACGATTGCAACAAAGCATCGCCAGCAATCGGCCCATAAAAATCTGCTTGCAGCATGGTAAAAACCCGTTGCAACGACATACGTTCCTGATCGCTATCCTGCACATCGGTTCCCAGCACCAAGCGATCGGCGTTGCCTTGAATATGGGCCAAATAGTGCAAAATTAATTGATCGGTGCGTTCACCAGTGCTCAGCGGTGCATTAAAGACCTGATTGATCCAAACGTGACCAAGATTGGTCATAACGCTGGAACCATAAACTTGGCCTTGGTTAGCAGCGGGGGCTGGCGTTTCGGCAACGGCGGCGGCTTGTTGGGCGATTTGGCTAAGTTGCTGTTGATGTTGGCCAATCATTTGATCGAGGGCTTCGATCAGATCTTGGTCGTTCTCTTGGGCGCGGCGGGCTTGTAAGTTGATAACTTTCTGACGGATTCGCTCAACATCGTGCATAGGCCGCCTCATGGATTACAAAAAAAATACCACACACTGTAGTATGGCATAAAATCACTATGGCAGGGGATGCCTATCCCCTGCCATTTGTCCATAAAGGGTTAGCCTATTGGGGTTAATCCCTATAGTACTTTACGTCATAGCCAAGCCAGCGCAGCTCATTGGGCTTTTGTCGCCAATTTTCGCGCACCTTGATCCAGAGGTCGAGATAGATTTGGCGGCCAATTGAGCGCTCGATTTCAAAGCGTGACGTTGCGCCGATTTTGCGCAACATCGAGCCACCAGCCCCAATGATGATGCCTTTTTGCGAATCTTTTTCGACCGAGATATTGGCTCGAATGTAAATCACCTTGCCGCGATCTTCCCATTCTTCAACTTCGACCGCGACCGAGTGCGGAATTTCTTCCTCGGTGTTGAGCATAACCTTTTCGCGAATCATCTCGGCGACCAAGGTGCGCTCGGAAACATCGGAAAGTTGATCTTCTGGGTACAGGCGATGGCCGACTGGCAAACGCTTGACGATTTCTGCGAGCAAAGTTTCCATGCCAAGCTTATCGCGGGCTGAAACTGCAACTTCCATTTCCCATGGCGCGAGGTCGCGATATTCTTGCAAATGCTTATCGGCCTCGTCGGTGGCATCGACTTTGTTGAGCACCAAAATATGCGGCTTGCGCGAGAGCAAAACCATTTGGGCAATTTCGCGATCCATGCGGTTGGGTGGCACAGTAATATCGACCATAAAGCAGATTACATCGGCGTTTGGCACGGCCTTTTTGGCGACATCGACCATAAAATTGCCAAGTTTATGCCGTGGCTTATGAATCCCAGGCGTATCGACGAAAATAATTTGGGCATCGGGGCCGTTGAGAATGCCGCGCACTGGCACGCGCGTGGTTTGGGGTTTTGGCGAAACAATCGAGACCTTTTGGCCAAGGTAGGCATTCAACAAGGTCGATTTGCCGACATTGGGCTTGCCGACTAAGGCCACGAAGCCACTGTGGACTTCATGATCGGTTGGCAACAATGGCTTGGGCAAATTTGGGTTGAGTTTGACTGGCAGTTGGTGAACGACAGGCCCATCTTCATCCTCGTCATCAACCTCAATCTCAACCTCGGGCTGCGATGCAAGTTTGACTTCAGCTTGCTCGTCGTCAGCTTCATCATCGTCGTCGAACTCAGCATCGCCATCTTCATCGAAAGCAACCAACCAAGGGTTGAGCGCTTCAAGCCGATCGTTCATGCCAAACTCAATCATGGCTTGGATTTCGATGCCCAAGGCGCGGCCTTTGCGATCGAGGTCAACAATCGCCTCGTAGGGCAGTTCCTCGCTGGCAGCGACTTCGTGCTGGCCAAAACTCAGGGTTAATTGGCGATTTTCTTCGTTGTAGTACAGCTCTTCGAAGCCTTGGGCATATTGCAAAAAGCTTTTTTTCGGTGCTGAAGCCAATTGCAACTGCACGCCAACGATCTGCCCAGCGGCATCTAATAAAAAGACCCCTGGAATTTCCAGTTGGCTAGCATCATCGCCTTCGTTAATATCGGTAAAATAGGCATATAAAGCCCGTGCATCAGCATCAAAAGTAAGTTCTAACATAGCTCCATCAAATTCTAGTGTTAATCACTTTAAGGGTTAATTGGAACAGCAGTTCCGGAAAGACTACCGCCGCTGCTGGTTGGCGTTGGCGCAACGTTTGGTTGGGGCGCAACGCTTGGTTGGGCGGTGCTATTGGTCGGGACACTGGCTGGCGCGGTTGGCTCCATCACATTTGGCTGTTGGGGAGCCGTTTGATTGGCGCTGCCAGCGCAATCGCCAACTTTGCTTACATTCACTGTCACATTGGTGTAGTCGAGCGAATACAATAAATCGCTGACATTTTTTTGCGCTTCGATTGCAGCGCGATCAAGTACGCCGCTTTCGCAAGCACTTTGGATAATTGCTTGTTCTGCGAAACTACGGGCATTACTTTCTAAATTAATATCGCCCCGACTGAGCCAACCCTGTTCACGATCATAGACCCGCGTGGCTTGGTTATCCAAGCGCGAGTAGATGATGCGGGTTGGTGGCAAGGTAATTTTAATCGATTTGCCGTCGATCACAATTTGATCATCGCGCAATTCGCTCATATCAATGCCAAGCCCAATCTCACCGCGTGCTTGCAGCAAAATTCGGTCGCCATACAGCAACTCTTGGAAGAAGTTGCCTTCGTTGCGGGCCTCAATCACTTGATCGGCCTGATATGAAAAGGTGATCCACTCATTACGAGCACGTAATTGCTGCACAATCGCTGGGCCTTGGGCATTGTTGACGGTTTGTGGTTTGCTGAACCACATGCCAATTGGGTCAAAAAGGCCAGTAATCGAAAGCACAACCATAATTCCAAGTGCTCCGATGAGCAGAAAAAACAAACTACTTATACAGCCAGAATTCCGTTGCCGGTACATTTGGAGCCTCCTTTGGCGAAGCTCAATCATAGGTACTTGGTAGTATAGCCGAAAAATGCTGGCGTGGTGCATTTTCTGCTATAGCCTACGGCGTAGGGCGATGATATTTGTGTTAGGAGTTTGTATGAGCGACCAATTATTTAAAGATGCTGATGAATTTGAGCGTACCTATGTTGGCGAACAAGCATCCGACGCTGCGGTTGTGCCGCCGGTTGCACCAACCCCTGCCTTTGAAAATGGCGTTATGCCAACGCCGCCGCTGTATGTTGATCGCGATGGGCTGCAAGTAGCTCCACTGCCACTCGATGAGCCAAACCCAAACGAGCGCCGTGAGGATGATTAGTATTGTTCCCTCACCCCCCAGCCCCCTCGCCCACTGAACGCGGGCGAGGGGGAGCACCCGTGTTTCACCACCCAGAGCGGTAGAACCAGAGGATTAAAGCCCCTTGCCCACGCGGCGGGCGAGGGGCTGGGGTAAGGGGATATTCAACTATTGATCGAGCGCAATTGCCCATTGCATATTGGCTCCGCTTAATTCCAAATCGGCAATTGCATTGCCATTGCTGGGAATCCATTGCAATTGAGTTTCGGCCATGATTGATGGGACGATCACTGCGCCGCTGCCATCAGGCGACCACAAAACGCTGCCAACGGTTTGGCTATCTTGACGCAAGGGCGTGATGCTGCCATCCAAGCCAATTTGGCTGAGAGTTAGTGGAGCCGAAATTTCCATCGCATCATTGCTATCGACCGTGCCGACAAAGGCTAAATGGCTGCCATCGGGCTGCATAAAGACGCTTGAAACTGGCTCAAATGGCGCAACATTATCGCCATCGATCATTGCTTTGGCCTCGCCAGTGCTAGGATTGATATGCCACCAACCAGTTGGAAACATGCCAAATGTTTCATTCGTGATGTTGATTGCGCTGCCATCTGGCTCCCAGCTCACATGACAACATGGATAATTGCCATTGATGGTAATCGTTAGGGGCACAGATGTAGCCAAATCAAACAAGACTAAATTGCCACCCTCGGGCACAAACCCTGCCGCCGCCAAAATTTTGCTGCCATCAGGCGACCAACTATTTGGCCCATACAACACTGAATAATTGTAAATATCGGCCAGGGCTGCATCTGCGTTGCTGGTGTGCGGTTGAAGCATCGTTTGCTTACGGTCAATCAGACTGAGCACTTGCAAACCGCCCCAGCTAAAGGCAATCGAACTGCCATCGGGCGACCAGCGCGGCGTATTGAGCTGATCACGATGAAACACATTCGTATCTGCTTGGGGATCGATGGTTGGCCCATCGACCAAGATCTCACGATTTTGGCCTAGTGCATCAACCAAAATCAAATCGTTGTTGGCGATGTAGGCAATTTGGCCAAGGTTGCTGATCTGATAATCAAAGACCCCATTTTGCTCGTTGGTAATTGGCGTAAGGGTCTTGCCATCAGTTTCGAGGCGGATAATCTGCACGCCATTCGGCTGCGACGAAAGCGCATACAACGGCTGCGGCAATAATTGGCTGCTTACTTCTGGGCTTGCTTGCAGGGTAGCGGCAACCGTTGGGGCACTGGTTGCGGCAGGAATTGCGCTTGATTGTGGTTGGCTGGTCGGGCTGGTGGCACTACTACAGCCAACCAAGCCCAATAATAACCAAGCCAACCCTCGACGATAACGCATCACATCACTCCTATATCTTCTAAAATCCAGAGAATCTGATGCTAGCAAAGGTGCTTAAGGCTTGTCAATCAGCCATTTGGTGGGTTTAACGAATCAATCGTGTGGATTTGCGCAGTCGCACCAGCCAGCCAATTGGATAGCCAACCATTTTGGCCACATCGCCAACCACGCGAATCATTGGCGGTAAACTGAGAGTTTTGATTCGACGGGCGAATGACCAGCCTTTGGTTGCATGCCACAAGCGCCGATAGGGTTTGCGTGTGTAGCCAGCAAGGCCGAGGCCCAACAAAGCGCCAAGCCACGGGCGTTGTGATAGGTTACGGAGCAACAGCACCAAGCAAAGGTAGGTTACATAGCGAATTACATGGCGCAACGGCCAGAGGTTGGCAACGCCATCGCCGCGCGCATAGAAGAAATATTGGCGAAAGAGGGCGCGAAAACTTGAGCGGGGCTGAAAATGCACGACTGCATCAAGCACCGCTGTGCTGCGGAAACCCGCCGCAGTTGCCGCTTGATCAAAAACCAAATCTTCGCAATGATCAAGCCATTCGGGATAGCCGCCAACCGTTTCCCAAACTAACTTGCGAAATGCCACCGATTGGCCAGCAGCCAAAAATCGACTGGGATCAACTTCCTCGGCCAGCGGATAATTGGTTGCGCCAATCGCTGTTTCGAGATCGCTGCGCGGCGCTGCTTGATAAAAGCCCGCCACCAAATCAGCCTGATCAGCTTCGAGCGGTGCGACAATCCGTTCGAGCCATTTGCGATCAAGCGCCAAGCCCGCATCGGTAGAGGCGATGAACTGGCCGTGGGCATGCAAAATCGCATTATTGCGGCCAGAAGAGATATTAAACCCGCCATGTACCAGCCGAATTGGCGCACCGCGATCGATGTAGCTTTGCACAATTGCAGCGGTGGCATCAGTTGAGCCACAATCATTGACCACAATTTCATCGGGCTGGCGGCTTTGAGCCAACATCGAATCGAGCAAATCGGCAATGTTAGCGGCTTCGTTTTTGACGGTACAAATGAGCGATAGTTGGGTCATGCTGGCTCAATCATCTAAATCATCGGGGCTGAATTTAATTAGTGCACGGGTCCATTCGGTTTCGCGTTTGAACTCAAAGCTGCCACCAAGGTCGGTGTTGACCAAGGTTTCGATAATGCCAAGCCCCAGCCCAGTGCTGACGCGGCGTTTAACTGGCTCTGGCCTGGTTGGGCCATCGTCGCGCACTTGCACCCACGCGTGTTCAGCTTCCAGCCAGCCATCGATGCCGATAATGCCGCCCTCGGCGCTGAGGCCATGATCAAGTGCATTGTGCACCAATTCGTTGATCACGATGGCCAGCACTGTCGCAGCTCGGGCATTGACCAAGACCGAATCGCCAGTGATTAAAAATTCGACCGGCGTTTCCGTTGGCAGGCTCATCTGAATATTTTCGGCAATTTGCTTGGCAATATCTTGGACGGTGGTTTGGCCTTCGCCATCGTGGCTGAGCAAATTGTGCACAGCAGCAATCGCATGGATGCGGCGCACACTATCATCAAGCGCCTGCCGACCCTCGGTTTCACCATTCAAACGCCGAGCTTGCATTTGCAACAAGGCTGAGATTGTTTGCAAATTGTTGCGCACGCGGTGATGAATTTCTTGCAACAAGGTCGATTTGATCGTCAGATTACGCTGGGTTTCTTCATACAAGCGGGCATTTTCGATCGCAATTGCGCCTTCATCGGCAAACGTGGTGAGCAACTGCACTTGTTCGTATTCGATGTGACGCGGCGCATAACTGTAAAAGCACAAGGCCCCAATGATCCGATTGCCAGTGCGCATTGGCAGCGCAAACAACGAGTGAAAGCCCTCGCGATAGGCAATCGCTTGCACGCCCGACCAGCGTTCGTCGGTGTAGGCATTTGGTACAGCAATCGCCCGATGCTCACGAATTACTTGCACAATCATATCTTCTACGCCAGAGGTGCGGCCTGGGCCATACGAGGCCAACATTTTAACCTTGTTATTCGGTCGAACTTGAAAAATATCTGTGCGATCAACATCGGCGATTTTGACAGCTTGCTCAACAATCAAATGCAGCAAATTATCAACATCCAAGGTTGAGGCTAGCGCCGCCGTTACGCGTTGCAAGGTAGTTAATTCGCGAATTTTTTGATGCAAACGCGCATCGGTTTGTTGATACATTTGCGCATTGGCAATTGAGAGCGCAATTTCGCCCGCCACGACTTCGAGATACGAGGTTTGCTCTTGCGAAAACTCATGCGGATCGCGATTTTGCACCGTGATCACGCCTTGCAAGGTTTCGATATGATGGCGCTCGCTGGCAAATAAAATTACCGGAACTGCCAGCAGCGAACGAAAATGCCATTCTTCGAGCAATGGCTCAAGCTGGTAGCGCGGCTCGTTGCGCACATCGAAAATCGCCACCGGCTTGCCCAATTCGCCAGCCCAACCAGTTACGCCAACCCCAATTTCAACCTCAACCGTGCCAATTGCCTTGGGATTCAGCCCACGGGTCGCGACCAAACGCAGCATGCGCCGATGCTGATCGAAGAGATAAATCGAACAAACATCGACTCGCATCACATCGCTGACAGTATCGACAACGGTTTGTAGCGAGGCATCAATATCGAGGGTTGAGTTGGCGGCGCTAATAATTCGATGCAAGCCATCGAGCTGCTGCACGCGGCGCATCAAGTGGTTTTGCCAATGGCGGGTGCGCTGTTCCTCGCGGGCGGCAGCATAGCCAAGCAGCAGATCGGTGACCACTGCACTGGCATCAAGCTGAGCTTGGGTAGCAGCCTCAATGCCAAGTTTGGTTAGCATTTGGGGATCAGCGTTTTGGCTTTGCCAGGTTGCGCCAAACGCCCGCAGCTCCTGGGCTTGAGCCACAGCATTATCATTTTGCAAAATTGCGAGAATTGCCGTGTTTGGAGCGTCTGTATCGATCATAACCAGCGTGCCTCATTGCAGTCGTCGTGCCGAATGAGTGTAGAGCAATTGTCGGCTTTTTGCAAGAAACCTCAGAATCAAACGACCCTCGTCCGCGTTCAGCTCATCATTGATTATGCTTCAGGGCTGCCAGCATTTTGCGGCACATGGCGGTAACCAGCGCAATTTCGCTAGGGCTTGGGGTTGCCCGAGCCAGCAAATCGCGCACTGTACGCACGGCACTCGCTTGTTGGCCAGCAGTTCGCGAGAATTTAAGCTGGCTCAACAATTGATCAAGCAAATTGAGCACGAGATCGTGGGCCGCCTGATCAGCTAATTCAACCGTGGGTAGGGCTTCGGCGGAGCTTGCCAAGCCGCGCAGCGTATACAACGCCAACAGCACAGCATCGGCCAGGTTCAATGATGGATAGCTTGGATCAACCGGAATGCTAATTAATTGACTGCATTGCTCAAGCGCTGCGTTATCTAGCCCGCGATCTTCACGGCCAAACACCAACGCCACTGGTGCGCTAGCCGCCAAGGCAGTTAAGGTTGGGGCAAATTCGGGCAAACTGACGGCGCGCCGCTCGCCACGAGTGCGGCCACTAAACCCCACCACATAGGGAATATTAGCTAAGGCCGCGCCAAGGCTGGCATAGGTTTCGATTTGCTCAACCAACGGGCTACTACGATGTGCCATGTCATCAAGCCGTTCGACTGAGTAGGCGACTGGCTGAACTAAGCGCAAGCGTTGAAAGCCAGTGTTGAGCAAAGCCCGCACTGTCGAGCCAATATTGACCTCGCGCTGAGGTTCGTGTAAAACCGTTATCACGTTGGAAAAAATCGTTGAACTCACGGCAAATCCTCTGAAACAAAGCCGATTGCTATGATAGCACCGAAATAGAAGGATGAAGGATGAGGGATGAGGGATGAAGAGCGGAGCTAAGGATGAAGGATGAAGAGCAGAGGCACAGAGGGCTATAGGCTTTGGGCTATTGGGAAATCAATCTGTGGAATCTGTGGCGAAAAACGCTCTTCGTGTCCTTCGCGATCTTCGCGGTTTCAGCCTGCGTGTCCTTCGTGCCATTTGTGAATCGAGAGTTTAACGCAGAGGCGCAGAGGAAGGATGGCTATTGGCTCTAGGCTCTTGGCTTTTGGGAACATAATCCGTGGAATCTGTGCCAATCTGTGGCTAAAAACGCTCTTTGCGTCCTTCGCGCTCTTCGCGGTTTCAGGCTTCGTGTCCTTCGTGTCCTTGGTGGATCACAATCGCTAACCTCAGACAACTTTCAGTTTCTTATCATTGTAGGGGTTCAGTTGCATATGCAATGATAGCGAGTAGAGCCTTTTTCAGAGAGATGGGGGAAATGTCGATGCACTATCAGCGAACGATCATCTTTAGCCTCAGTTTATTGCTGGTGCTTGTCGCCTGTGGCCGAACTAGCACCCAGCCAGCAGTGCAACCAGCAAGTCAAAGCGGCCAGATAGCTGTCGTGCATACAGCTACTGCTCTTGTGCCCAGCCCGACCTTGGCGAAAAAATTTGTATTTGATACCCAAGTGGCTATTAGTATCGCAACCGAGCTTTCCTTATCACCAACACCGCGTCCAATCGTGACGTTTCCTCCCACACCAACCCTCTACCCAGATGTTCTGTCTAATTCCTGTGAACCGTTTCGCGGTTTCATCCCCAGAAGCTGTTGGTTTAGTGAAAGGAGAAACTTAGGTGTTCATTCTGGGTCAAAAACCGTCGATCAACAGCAGGGCAGAATTCTCGTTTTCAACGATGGAAGAGCAATATATGATACGCCTTCTCGCATAGGGTCTATCAAAATTTATGCAGTTGAGTATCCAATCGTGGATGTGTATACCAATACAACCCACATCTTATTCAACCTCGAAACCCGCCAGTGGCTCGATCCCAACGGCACACCAATTCCGGTCACTGCCACCCCAACCGCAACTCCCTAATCAAGGATGAGGGATGAGCGATGAAGGATGAAATCAAAAGTCGGAAGGCAAAAGTCAAAAATCAAAAAGAACAGAGAGCTTACAACCTTTCGCGACCTTCGTGTGCTTCGCGGTTTCAGCCTGTGTGTCCTTCGTAGATCATGGTTAATGGAGAGAATGTATGGAGCTTTTGATGCCTACCCTTCAGCGAACGATCATCTTTAGCCTCGGTTTATTGCTGGTGCTTGCCGCCTGTAACCAAACCAACAATCAGCAAACTACGTCAGCACTCCCCAGTGGCCAAGGAGCCTTAACAATTCCCTCGATCACGATTCATCCAACCGAAACCGTGGATGCGATCAATGCAACCTTACATGCCCAAGCAACCGCTTTTGCGCAAAGCCCAACCCTTGAACCAGCGGCTGAGGCAACCTATTGGGCCGACCGGAATCGCGAATCAGAATATTATTATGCAACTCTTACTGCTGGCGGCCCAACCCGCACCCTCAGCCCTGATTCTGCTGATATCGCAACAGCAAAGGCGAATGGCACTCTTCTTACGCCGTATATTCATCCTGATTTTGCAACGACTGTTGGGCGTGTAACAGGCTGTTTTGATGCTACGAGTCAGACGGTAACCGTGAGTGATTGCTGGATTGTTATTCACAATTCCTATCACTATTCATTGATGCTTGTTACGAAAAAACCGCAACCCGATTTGCCACTAGTGCGAATTCACACGCAAACGCTCCAATCACAAGATGTTGCGACAGATATCTATAGTGCTCCTCAACCAGTAGGTGCACTATATGTTCATCATACGGATGGTGCGCAGATTTATTTTGCAACAGTTGCCGATGCCAGCACCGTAGTTCTGCGTTTCAACCTCGAAACCCGCCAGTGGCTTGACCCACTGGGAACCGTGCTTCCGAGCTTAACGCCAACGTTTACTCCAACCGCAACGCCCTAAACTAAGGATGAAAATCAGAAGTCAGAAGTCAAAAGTCAAAAAGAACAGAGAGCCTACAGCCCTTCGCGACCTTCGTGCGATTCGCGGTTTCAGCCTTCGTGTCCTTATCACGGTTAATGGAGAGCGTGTATGGAGTTTTTGATGCCTACCCTTCAGCGAACGATTAATCTGAGTATTGGATTATTGCTAGTCTTCGCCGCCTGTGGCCGAACTAACACCCAGCCAGCAGTGCAACCAGCAAGTCAAAGTGGCCAGATAGCTGTCGTCCATACCGCTACCGCTATTGTACCTAGCCCGACCTTGGCGAAAAAATTTGTGTTTGATACTCAAGTAGCGATGAGTATTGAAACTGAGCTTGCGCTATCGCCAACGCCCTATGTGCTAGATATTACTTTCCCTTCCACATCAACCATCCTTCCAGACGAACTATCTAATTCTTGCGAGCTGTGGCGCAATTTTATACCAAGCAATTGTTGGATTAGCGAAAGGAGAAATGTCGCTGTTCAGGCTGGTGTACAGACTCTCGATCCACAACAGGGTAGAATTTTGGTTTACAACGATGGGCTTGCAGCCTATGATACACCTGAGCGACTTGGTTCAATCAAAATTTATGCAGTTGAGTATCCAATCGTGGATCTGTACACTAATACTACCCATCTATTATTCAACCTCGAAACCCGCCAGTGGCTCGCCGTGGATGGCATGCCGCTGCCAACCCCCTAAATTAAGGATGAAGTATGAGGGATGAAGGATAAAAATCAGAAGTCAGAAGTCAAAAGTCACAAGGAATGAAGGTCTGGTTTCTGACGAGCAAAAACAGAATCAAAACAATCTGTGGAATCTGTGGCTAAAAACGGTCTTCGCGTTCTTCGTGCGCTTCGTGGATCAATCGTTTAACGCAGAGGCGCAGAGAAGTTGTGGCTATTGGCTCTGGACTATAGGCTTTTGGGAACATAATCTAGCTTGTAGCCAAAAAACTTAACCTTCGCGATCTTCGCGGTTTTCATGCTGCGTGGATATTTCATACTTCATCCCTCATAATTCATAATTTTATCGTTTGTTGTCATCCCTCTGTCTTAGGTTGTGAAGTTTTTCCTTAAGTTTGAAGCTGGGCTGGTATTCTATAGACAGGTTCGCGATGGCGTGCAGGGGATACAAAAACCCGACATCGCGAAGCATTGGAGGAATCAGTATTATGAACGCACCAGCCTATGTACGCAATGAAGAACTTAAACGTTGGGTCGAAGAAATGGTTGCTTTGTGCAAGCCCGACGATGTGTATTGGTGTGATGGTTCTGACGCAGAATATGCAGTGATGTGTGGGCGCTTGGTTGAGTCTGGAACCTTTATTCCATTGAATCCCGAAAAACGCCCCAATAGCTTTTTGGCTCGCTCTAATCCTTCCGACGTGGCACGGGTCGAAGATCGCACTTATATTTGTAGTTTGAGCAAAGGCGATGCAGGCCCAACCAATAACTGGATGCAGCCGAAGGAAATGAAGGAAAAGCTGACCGGTTTGTTCGATGGCTCAATGCGTGGCCGCACCATGTACGTCGTGCCATTCAGCATGGGGCCACTTGGCTCGCCAATCGCCCACATTGGGGTCGAATTGACCGACTCGCCCTATGTCGTGGTCAATATGAAGATTATGACCCGCATGAGCAGCGATGTCTATGCTGTGCTGGGCGAAAATGGCCACTTTATTCCTTGTTTGCACTCGGTTGGTGCACCACTCGAACCAGGCCAAGCTGATGTTTCTTGGCCGTGCAACGAACAAGAAAAATATATCGTGCACTTCCCAGAAGAACGCTCGATTTGGTCGTATGGTAGCGGCTATGGTGGCAATGCTTTGCTTGGCAAGAAGTGCTTTGCCCTGCGGATTGCCTCGAATATGGCTCGCGACGAAGGCTGGTTGGCTGAACATATGTTGGTGCTTGGGGTTGAATCGCCTGTTGGTGAAAAAACCTATGTGGCTGCTGCTTTCCCAAGCGCTTGTGGCAAAACCAACTTTGCAATGCTGATTCCACCAACGGCTATGGATGGCTGGAAAGTAACCACGGTTGGCGATGACATTGCTTGGATCAAGCCTGGCAAAGATGGCAAACTGTATGCAATCAATCCAGAAAGCGGTTATTTTGGCGTAGCACCTGGCACATCCGAGGAAACAAATCCAAACGCAATGGCTGCCTTGAGCAAAAATACGATTTTTACCAACGTAGCGCTCACGCCTGATGGCGATATTTGGTGGGAAGGCATGACCAAAACTCCACCAGCCAAAGCCATCGACTGGACGGGCCAAGAATGGACACCAGACTGTGGCCGCAAAGCAGCTCACGCTAACGCACGCTTTACTGCTCCAGCCAGCCAGTGCCCAAGTATCGACCCAGCTTGGGAAGATCCCCAAGGTGTGCCGATTGAAGCCTTTATCTTTGGCGGTCGCCGTAGCACCTTGATGCCATTGGTTTACCAAGCCTTCAACTGGACATATGGGGTGTATCAAGCAGCAACGATGGGTTCGGAAACCACGGCAGCAGCAATGTCGGCAGTTGGCGAAGTGCGTCGCGACCCAATGGCAATGCTTCCATTCGTGGGCTACCATATGGCCGATTACTTCAACCACTGGTTGCAGTTTGGCCGCACCATTCCAAATCCACCACGGATCTTCAGTGTCAACTGGTTCCGCAAGGATAAAAATGGCAAGTTCCTGTGGCCAGGCTTTGGTGAAAATATGCGGGTGCTCAAGTGGGTGGTCGAACGTGCTCACGGCCATGCAGTTGCCATCGAAAGCCCAATTGGCTGGATGCCACGCTACCAAGATTTGGATTGGAGTGGCTTAGATTTCAGCGAAGAACAATTCCATGAGTTGATGTCGGTTGATCGCGACGATTGGAATAAGGAAATTCTCTCGCACGAAGAATTGTTCATCAAACTTTACGACCGCATGCCCAAAGAATTTCTCTCGATTCGCGAGCTGATTCTTTCGAGCTTGTGGCGGTCGCCAGAACACTGGGAAGCGTTCGAGTAGCGTTGGCTTGATCAGCCATAATCCCTAATCGTCAAAGGCGGTTGCAAGTTGCTTGCAGCCGCCTTTGTTTTTTGCTGAGGGTTCAGGGACTAGGGGCCAGGGGCCAGAGATCGGCTACGGAAACCGCGAAGGACGCGAAGATGGGGCTATAGGCTCTGGGCTTTTGGCTATTGATTTCATCCCTCATCCTTCATCCTTCGGTTCTCTGCGCCTCTGCGTTAAAAGCAATCCACTTTTTGCCACAGATTGTCACAGATTATTGTGATGATGTTCTACTGGCCCATAACTGTAATGGTTGATTGGATTGGCAATCATGGTCCCTCACCCCCCAACCCCCGCTCCCACTGAACGCGGGCGAGGGGGAGCCGACCATGGTGTATCACACATCGTGACAGAACCGCACGATTAAAGCCCCTCGCCCGCGCACGGGAGAGGGGTTGGGGTGAGGGGATCAGGTGGTGGTTAACGTGATATACCAGTACACATAGCCTAGAGCCTTTATCTGTCATCCTTCGGTTCTTCTGCGTTAAAAGCAATTCCCTTTTCGCCACAGATGCCACAGATTATTGTGATGATGTTCTACTGGCCCATAGCCTATAGCCAACAGCCCATAGCCTTTACAATTCATCCTTATCTTTAATACCTTGCTCCCCTTCCTGACCCCTGATCCCTAGCTCCTCATCCCTCATAATTCATACTTTATCCTTGAGTCTACTCTTCGTCGCTCCAGCCTTGGTTTTGCAGGGTATTGCGCAGGGCTTTGCTGAGAGTTTCGATTTGCTTGAGCACCAGCCGTACTTTGAAGGGTGCATTTTCATCGCTTTCGAGCCACTTGCCGAAATCGCCTTCGTGAACTGCGCGCGAAATGCGATCGGTTTCATCGACCATCTGGTCGAGCGAGCGGATGCGAAAGACGCGTGATTTATTCTTCTTAGCGTCGGTTTCTTCAACCACAGCGAAGAATTGATCGTGCTCTTGTTGAATGCGATCGTCTTCATCATCCCAAATATCTGAATCGTTGTCGTCGAGGCCGACGTTTTCGGTCGAGCCACGGCTTACGCGTCCGCTGCTTTGCTCAACTTCGCCAATCCGTTCGGTGCGCAGCTCTAAACCGCCTTCCAAGGCATCGAGTGCTGCTTCTACCGAAAGCTCTGGATTGGCGGTCAAATAGGCTGCCAAGCCACTAATTTGGGCTGCCGACATGCCTTCATCGGCGGCATAACGGGCTAGCTCAACTTGGCGGCGTTCGTTGGGCAAGCGCCGAATATGCTGAGCTTGGGTTACATTCAAATCGCCATTGCGCAGCAAAGCTTGTACTTCTTCGGGCAAATCGAGCAGGCTCAAATAGCGGCGCACTGAGCGGCCAACCAAGCCAACCCGCTTGCCAACTTCCTCATCGAGGTCGCCGTTTACACCAACTTCGCTAAGTTGATCGCGCAGGCGTTTGAAGGCCACAGCTTTTTCTAAATCATTCAGATCCAAGCGTGCGACGTTTTCGGCCAATTGCTGGGTTAGGCGGTCGGATTCTTGCAGATCGAGCTTGATGCAGGGCACGCGTTCGTAGCCCAACGAGGTAATTGCTGCCAAGCGTCGTCCGCCATAGACCACCCGATAGCGATCGCCGCCAATGCCAATTACGCCCAATGGTTGCAACAGACCTTGTTCGCTAATCGTCGCTGCGAGCGCGGCAATATCGCCCTGATCTTGGCGAATACCAGTTGGATCGGCTTCTAATTGATTTAAGTTTAAGTAGAGTAATTGCATAGGTTGGAGCCTCATTTGATTTGGCTAAACACCGTGATTATAGCACACCTATTCTGGTTAATCGCTGCTGAATTTGGTTATGAAAAGCCCCTCACCCCAACCCCTCGCCCACGCGGCGGGCGAGGGGCTTTTTGGTTTGGTGGTTTTCGCCGAAATCGTGGTGAAAAACGGTCGGCTCCCCCTCACTGGCATTGAGTGGGCGAGGGGCGTTCATGCTGTGGTTCCACCAGAATTATTAATGAAAACCAGCGTGCTCCCCCTCGCCCGCGTGCAGTGGGAGAGGGGGCTGGGGGGTGAGGGAACGCACCATACCGCCAATTCTTAAAAACCTACCCTTGAAAGGCTGGGGGTGAGGGAACAAATTGAATCGTAGTTTACGAGGCCCCAATTAAATCTTCGACGATTTTGGCGCTCGATAGCACGCCGGGCAAGCCTGCGCCTGGGTGCGTGCCAGCACCCACAAAATAGAGATTAGGAATTTCTTCCGAGCGGTTGTGCGGGCGGAACCATGCCGATTGGGTCAAAATTGGCTCGACCGAGAAGGCGCTGCCTTGATAGCTATTCAGGGTTTCGGCAAAGTGCAAGGGCGTAATCATATGCTCGCTGACGATATGCTTAGATAAATTGGGCAAATAGCGCTCTTCTAAAAAGTTCATAATCCGGTCGCGATAGGGCTTGGCTGCCTGCCGCCAATCGGTGCCAGAGCCAAGGTGCGGTACTGGCGAGAGCACATAAAACGCATCGCAGCCTTCTGGTGCCAATGATGGATCGGTCAAGGTTGGCATGTGTAAATAGAGCGAGAAATCATCGGCTAGCTGTTTTTTAGTAAAAATATCATCAAGCAATGGCTGGTAGCGTGGCCCCAAAATGATGTCGTGATGGGCGAGTTTTGGCCCATCTTGGCCGCGATATTGACGATCGGTGCCAAAATAAATCACCACCAGCGACATTGAATAGCGCATACGAGCCAATTTGCGGTCGGTGTATTTTTTGCGCATGCTGCTTGGCAAAAGGTTTTGGTAGGCCCAGGCAACTTCGCTATTGCAGACCACGGCATCAGCTTTGATTTCGCTGCCATCGCGCAGGCGCACGCCGGTGGCTTTGCCGTTGTAGGTGGTAATTTCAGCTACATCGCGATTAAGTTCGATTTTACCGCCCAAATCTTCGAATAATTTGACTAATGCTAGGACTAAGGCCCCAGTGCCGCCTTTGGCAAACCACACGCCCCATTTGCGTTCGAGGAAGTTGATCAAGGTGTAGATACTGGTGGTTTGGAAAGGGTTGCCGCCAACGAGTAGCGGGTGAAAGCTCAGCACTTGGCGCAAACGCTCATCTTGCACAAATTTAGAAACAAAGCCATAAACTGTGCGATACGATTCGAGTTTGACCATATCAGGCACAATTTTGAGCATATCGGTGAGTTTCAAAAATGGCTGATCGGCTAATTCGGTGAAGCCTTTGTTGAAAATCTGCTCGGCGCGGCGCACGAATTCCAAATAACCATCAACATCGTCTGGATTCCATTCGCGAATTTGGCGCACCATGCTTGGCAAATCGTCGGAATAATCAAAATGGCTTTGATCGTGGAAAAAGATGCGGTAAAAGGGCGATACTGGCATCATCGTGACATAATCTTCGGTTTTGCGGCCTGCCAAGGTAAATAAATCGTCAATCATAAATGGCGCGGTGATGACGGTTGGCCCGCCGTCGAATTTAAAGCCATCTTGTTCGTAGACATAGGCCCGCCCGCCTGGTTTATCGCGCTTCTCGACAATTGTTACCTCGTGGCCTTTGGCCTGTAACCGAATAGCTGCGCCCAAACCGCCAAACCCACTACCAATCACAACAATTCGCATGGAAATATTCCTCAAACAACCAAAAAAACGGTATCATGCACGCTAATAAGCGCATTCTATGCCATGCTACGCGGATACTCGTGCGCTGGATGGTTGTGGAGGCCATGAAAGGGGAATTTTTGTGCTTGATCTTGAACAAACTGATGATGTAGGAACGTTATTAAGCGCTGGTCGCGAGGCTGCTCAGCGCGGCGATAAAACTGCTGCGCGGAATGCATTGCGCAAAGCATTACGGCTTGCACCCAATGATGTTAATGTGTTGATTGCCTTGGCCGAGGTGGTTGGCACATTCAACGAGCGCCGTTTATTGCTTGAACAAGCCTTGCAACTAGAGCCAGAGAATATTGCGGCTCAAGGTGCTTTGGCGGCACTCAAAAGTGGCGCGGCCAATCCGCATCCAGCGGTGAATGTGCCGCCGATCGATGCAACGCCGTTGCTGGCTCCAACCAGCGAGACGCTGTATTGCTATCGTCACCCAACGGTCGAAACCGGCTTGCGCTGTATTCAATGTACGCGGCCAATTTGCTCGAAATGTAGCGAACGCACACCAGTTGGCTTTATTTGCCCTGAATGTCGTAAAGAACGCCGTTCGCCAATTTACCAAGTTGAGCCGCTTGATGCGGTTAAGGCTGGGGCGATTAGTCTCGTCATTGGTGGGATTGGAGCCTATATTTGTAGCTTTTTCCCGCTGTTTCTCTTCTTTTTTATGGGTGCTGTGATTGGCGAAACAATTATGCGGGTGATCGATTGGGCCACGCGTAAACGGGGCTTAGTGATGCAGATTGCTGGGGCTGGGGCCTTTGCGCTGGGGGCGATTCTGGCGGCTTTTTTTGCAGTTGGTTTCAATATTGGGTTAATCATTTTCTTGGTGATCGGGGTTAGCACGTTGGTGGCGCGTTTGCGTTAGGGAAACCATTTTTGATTGAGCTTGGCAATCCAGCCCTCGGCGTGGAGTTGGCCAAGCTCACGGTTAATTTGATTGTGCAATTCGTAGGCCGTAATTGGCATTGCCAAGACAAATGGCTCGTAGCTGAGGCTAGCAAGCGTGCGCGTTTGCTGGCGATTATTGGTTTCTAGGGCTGTCAAATTACTAACAATCGCCCCATCAGCAAAGCCACGCACCACCTGATCAGCGGCGGCGATTTCGGTATATGGGCTATTGGCGATGCGTTGCGGGCTGAACAATTGGCGGGCAAGGCTCTCGCCTGGTGAGCCAAGTTGCACCGCAATCAAGCCGCTTAATTGGCTTTGTTGGGTGATTGGATTCGTATTACTGACCAATAATTGTTGGCCGCCATCAAGGTATGCTTGGCTATAACGGGCGCGCCAAGCCTCAGCTGGGTTCTGAATAATGCCCGCTGCAATCAGATCAACTTGATTCGGATTGGCCGGATCGATTGCCGGAAACAAGCCATCGTAGCCAATTTGCCGCCACTCAACCTGCAAATCGAGGCGGCGCGCCAATTCTTCGACCAGATCGACATCGTAGCCGATAGGCTTTTGGCCATCCAATTGGGCAAATGGCAAAAAGCCAAAATCGGTGCCAACCACCAAAACCCCACGCGCTTTAGCTCGTTGCCAAACAGGATCATCAGCGCCGCCTTGGCTGCGGGTTGCTAGCCAAGCGTAGCCCAATAGAATGCAAATTACCAGAATATCGAACAAACGGCGCATGCGGAACCTACTCGCTAGTGGCGGCACTCAACGGCACATCCTGATCGACCAAGCCAACAATTTCCATTAATTTGAGTGCGTTGGTGCTGGGCGCTAAACCAGCCCGCAATTGATAATCGAAGGTCATGGTTGGGCCGTTCTCGCCCCGCTCAAAGTGCTCGGTGAGATACCACGGCTGGCTGATGGCAGCAATATCAGGAGCGGTTGCCAGCGATAAATCGTGGGTTGAAACCGCACCAATCGCGCCCAAACCAATCAAGCGGGCAATGATATGGCGCGCAGCAACGGTTCGCTCACGGGTGTTGGTGCCATGCAAAATTTCATCCAACAGAAATAAGGCTTTTTGGCCAGCAGCCCGCGCTTGCTCAACCTCATTCAAGACCATTTTGAGCCTCAACAATTCGGCCATATAGTACGAAACGCCTTGTTCAAGCGAGTCGTTGATGCGCATGCTGGTGGCTAATCGGAGGACTGGCAGTTGCAAGCTGCTGGCACAGACGACGCTGCCGGTTTGGGCTAGCACAATATTCAGGCCGATGGCGCGCATCAAGGTGCTTTTGCCCGCCATATTCGAGCCAGTGATCAAAAATAGCGTGCCTGTTGGCCCGATGCTCAAATCGTTGGCGACAGCTTTATCGGGGCGCAACAATGGATGGGCCATGCCGGTTGCGATAACCTGATCGGCTGCATGAATGTGGGCTTGCGTCCAGCTTGGATGGTCGGCTTGCAAGGTGGCGAGTGCCGCCAAGGATTCAACCTCGCCCAAGGTAGTGAGCCAGTTGCGAGCTTGACCGCGCACGTCGCGTTGCCAGCGTTCCAGCAACCAGCCGATATGAATATTCCACAGGCTAAAGCCTTGCAGCACAATATAAAAATAGCTAAACCGCTGATCAGCGAGGCTAAGCAAGCGACTTAAACGGGCCATTTGCTGATCGGCCCGCACGCTGTTGGCGGTTAATTGGCTTTGGGCTTGGCGCAACAATGCTGCTTGAAATTGTGGCTCGTTGATGGCCCGAAAGAGCGCGCCAAAGCCAGCAAAGCCTTTGCGCCGTGCACTAACCGCCATGATCACCTGATTGGCCCACAAGCCTAAGCCATTGCTCACGATGATGTTGATAATAAATAAAATCAGCCAGTAGGGCACATTCGTCCAGCCCGCCAAATAGGCGACCAAGCCAGCAATTGGCCCGATTGGTAACAAACGCGCGAGCCAAACCACCCACATGCGGCTCAGCACACGCGCTGGCTGTTCTGTCCAAAGCAAAAATTGCTCAAAATCTTGGCGTTCGGCGCTGACATGATGGGCAGCCACGTGTAATTCTTCACGAAATTGCACGTTTTGCGCTAGCTCGGCAATTGCTTGTTGGCGATCGTTAATCGTGTTTGGTGGTGCAGGAGCCAAAAGCCATGTTAGTAGGGTATCCAAGCCCAAGGCGGTGGGCAAATGGCCAAGTAAGTGTAGTAACGATGCGCGGCCAACCAAATCTAAATCGTTGGCATACGAATCGGCGGGAATTTCTAGGCTTGGCACACGCAAGGGCAAATTGGCCCAATCGCGCTCTAAACGTAGTACCCCAAATTGATTTAATTGATACAGCGCTTCAGTCCGTTGGCGTTGTTCTTCAACGCTATTGTGCTGAATCAAAATCCAAACAAAGCCAACCAACAATGCTGCTGCTACGCCAAACCACCATGGGGCGTTGGCAAAGCCAAAAATCAAGGCAAAGAGAGCAGCACCAAATACGAGCAAACGCAGATTGGCAAAGCGATCTGAGCGTTGGCGGAGTTGGGTTAATGCTGCTTGATAGCTAGCGCTGCGTTGGCGATAGATTTCGATTGGGGTGGCTTGGTTTGAGCTTGACATGTATCTTCCTGCGGCATTCAATCGCGGATAACGTCAGTCATCATACCATATTGGGGATCGGGTTTTGATCCACGAAGAGCACGAAGAGCACGAAGGATGAGGCTGATGGCTTCAGGCTATGGGCTATCGGATGCATGGATAAAAATTGCCATGATCAGCCAATAGCCAAGAGCCATACTTCCTCTGCGTTAAACCCTTGATCCACAAAGGATGGAAACCACGAAGATCGCGAAGCTTTTTTTTCGCCACAGATTCCACGAATTTTTCGCCACAGATTGCACAGATTAGCTAGATTGTATTCCCAATAGCCAATAGCCCATAGCCTATAGCCAGAACTTCTCTGCTCTTCATCCTTCATCCTTCATCCTTATTAGCTATCTGGGTTAATCGTAAAATGTGCGCACAAAAAGCCCTATCTAGCATATAGTGAAAACCTCTATCTGTTGTAGTAGGAGGAAGTTCGCGTTGGGAAGCAAACATTTTCGGACGCTCATGAGCTTAATCTTGATCATAATGGGGTTAATGGCGAGCACGTTGTTGAGTGCTGTGGCTCAGCAACCAGCACCATTAGGCCCAATTGAAGGTACATGGGATAGCTCGCTGGGTAATAGTTTTCACAAGGCTGGTTCGATCAATTCGTTGAGCCTCGATGCTGACAATAATTTGTATGTTGCTGGCGATTTCAATTATCTCAACCAAACCGAAGTTAATGGCTTGGCGCGTTGGGATGGCACAAACTGGCACGGTTATGGGCTTCAGCCAACCGATAATGGCAAAATTCGCAAGGTACTGAGTTTTGATAATAGCCTGTTTGCGATTGGCAGTTTTACTGAATTGCAACAAGCTCGTAATAATATTGCCCGCTGGGATGGCACGCAGTTTCAAGCAATTGGCAATGGACTAACTGGCCACCTGACCCAATATCCGACCGAAACCTATGCTGCTGCCCTTGCCAGCTTCGACGATACTTTGTTTGTCGGCGGCGATTTTACCTATTTCGCTGGTCGCCCTGCCTATGGGATTGGCCAGTGGGATGGTGAGGTTATTTCGCAAACCGTTGATTTTGAGTGGATGGTTAACAGTTTTGCTTCGAATGGCACTGAATTAATTGCAGGCGGTAACTTTACGGCGGTTGGCAACGTTTCAAGTCATTTAGCTCGCTTGGTTAATAATCAATGGCAGCCATTTGATGTAGGCATTGCTAATACCTACTTTAAAGTGTACGACACCCAAAATACGATTTATTTAGCAGGCTATCGACAGGCTAGCAATAACTATCAGTTGTATCGTTTGAATGGTACGAACGCGATTAGCGTTGGCAATCCACTAAACCATTCGATCGATAATCTTGTTGGCATTGGCTCGGAAATCTATATTCAAAGCAATGATCAATTATTCAAGTTGATAAATAATCAATGGCAAGCGCCAAATTTGCCATTTACGATTAACAAATTAACTGCGCTGACCGCGACGACTTCAACGTTGTATCTTGGCGGTGAATTGCAATTAAATGGTAATTCGAGCCAAATTATTGCTTGGAATGGCACGCAAGCGCGAAGCTTAGCCACCTTGTTTGCGATTGATCATAAAACCATGCTGAGTGGTGATGCTGGCCGACCGATTGTTATCAATCATAAACAACAAACTGGCCCCGATTCCTCGATTCGGCGTTGGAATGGCACGATTTGGCAAACCCTTGCAACGACCAGCACCTATTCATTTGGTGGGATGCAGATGCAGCGGGTTAATGATCAGTTGTTCAGCTTTTTCTATGAGCCACAAGCATTTATTCAAGCTCAGCCAGCCAGTAAAGTTTGGCGCTTTGATGGCGCTGCATTGACCCCGATTGCAGTTGATCTGCCCAGTATGTCTGGTTGGTATCAATCAGGCTCGCAAATGTTTACCTATCTCGCCGAGCCACAAGCCACCCTGCCCATCACTGGAATTTATGAATTCGATGGTACGAGTTTGCAGCATCGACTACAACCAGCTTGGTTTGATGCTTTTGATCAGCTTTTCTTCTTTAACCAACATTTCTATGCAATCAATGTTATTCCTGATATGAACGCCGATTATCTAGAAATTCGCCGGTGGAATAACCAAACGTGGGAAGTTCTCAAGTTTATAGAATTACCTGATGCAGATTATCAATTTTTGCTGTGGAATCAGCGGTTGTTGATGGCAAGCAGCCTTGGTAAGCTCTACGAAATTGATGCTGCTGGCAATCTGAACGAGCTTGCAAGCGCCGATGGTGGCATCTATGCCTTAGTTGGGCGTGATGATGGCGCAGTTTATCTTGGCGGCGATTTCAATACAATTGATGGGGTGGCGACTGGCCCAATTGCGCGCTTTGATGGCACGGATTTCCATGGTTTATCCAGCCAGCCCAATGGCCGCGTGACTTCGCTCAGTGTTGATCGCAATTACTTGTATGTTGGTGGCAATTTCACCAACGTTGGGGCAACGCCATCGTTGGGTGTGGCAGTCTTTGCTGAAATCAAAAATATTTATTTGCCGATGGCAAGCCGCTAGCTACTGTTGCTTTTCCCCTTGCCCGCATTCCGTGGGCGAGGGGCTTTGTTTTTAACCATCTGCTAGCGGCGCTAAAATTGGCAAATGCTCGCTCAGCTCTTGCCATGCTGGCTCGAAGTGCTCAGCCTCAAGCACGATTCCCGTGCCACCGCGCCGATTCAGCTCTGGAATTGCTGTTGTAGCTTGATCGGCTGGTACGCGCCAAACTACCTCGGCAATGCCTTCATAGCTCAAGGGATCAATCGGTTCTTGCCAATTGCAGTTAATCCACCAGCGCGGCGTAACTTGCACCCAATCAGGCTCTGCTTGCCAGCGCCGATAGACCGCAATCCGATCAAGGTAGCCAATGCTGTGCGGCCAGCGCTGTTGGAGTTGTCGTAATGCGTTGGGGTCAAGCGGCTGATCGAGCACAATATCCCAGTGAATAGTCAGATTGGCTTGGGCAATCGGCCAACAAAAGGCTTCAAGCACCGCCAAATCGCTCTGTTTGGCCACAACCACCACATGGCTGGCAACCTGATGGGCATAGCTTTGGCCTTGAGTTTGCCATTGCTCCAAGCTTAATTTCGCCCGACAATCTAAAACGATCGTGCGAATTGGTTGGTCGATAACCTGAATTGCTTGTTCGCAGGTTTGCAGCCAAACGTCGCTGGGCGGTTGGGGCATGCCTTCAATTGCCAACGGATCAAGCCCTGCTTGTTCGCGCAGATCCCAGCGCAAGGCACGGAGTTGTTGGTAGTTGAGCCAGTTGGTGGCCAAAATATAATAGGGTGGTCGCATTTGAAACTGCATGCCAAAACGTTCGGCTTCGTTGCGCACGCCAGTGCCTGGTAGCACTTGCAAGGTGAAAATATCGTAATCGCCCAGTTCTTGCTGTTGAATCCATTCGATCGTGGCGTGGGTGCTGGCGGCATCATCTTCGGGTAAGCCCAAAATCACATCGAGCAACACAGCCACGCCATGCTGGTACAAACGGCGCGTTCCCTCGGCCCATTTGTCAAGGTCGGTGCGACGACCAACCGCTTGCAAGGCAGTACGATTGGCACTTTGCAAGCCAACTTCGGCCACAGTTAGGCCTGCTTGCACCATGGCCTCAACACTTTCGGGCTTCAGATGCTCGCCCCGTAATTCAGCATAAATTGGGGTTGGCTCAGGCTGGTTGATCGTGTGTAGGCCACGCATCAATTCGCGAAAATTAGGCAATAAATTAAGATTTGCCTCGACAAAGTGAATTGCGCGTGCGCCGCGCTGCCGTGCCCACGCCACTTCGGCCAACACCCGCTCGCTGCCAAACATACGTCCGCCAAGTTTTGTGCCCAAATTGCGCCCATACAAACAAAATGTACAGCCATACGGACACCAGCGCGAGCATTCGATAAAGGCAATTTCGCCAGCCCGCAGCTCCAAAAAGCCCAGCAAATAGGGCGATGGAATTGGATCGAGGCTGCCCATGGCGGGGCGCGGCAAGCCAGCATGCAATTGGCCAGCCTGATATTGCAATGTGCCAGCAACCAAGGGATACGGCAACGCAACCTGATTATGCATCGGCAGGCTAATTTGCTGCTGCTGTTGTTCGAGCGCCAGCAACAATTCGCTAAATGTTTGCTCGCCCTCGCCCTCAACTGCAATATCAACCGCTGGATGCTCCAAAACCCACGCATTATTGCGCTGCACTTCAGGGCCGCCAACGACCACAATCAAGCTTGGCAGCATTTGTTTGAGCAGGCTTGCAAGCTGCAACGAGCGCTCGCTATTCCAGGTGTACAGCGAAATCCCCAGCACATCGGGATTTTGGCTGCTGATCCAATCACAAATTAAGCCATCGCCACCACGATCAGCAATATCGCGCGGCACAATCTCAATCTGCATGCGCTCAAGCAAGCCTTGGTTATAGGCCCACGCTTTGAGGTAGCCCGCTGCCAGCGGCACATTGGCCGCCGGATTATTGGGCACTGGAAGTTGAAGAAGGACGATTTTTAGCATGCGAATGATTTCTATTTAAACGCAGAGCCACAGAGAAGCCATTATCTCGGCTATGTTCTATGCTCTATGTTCTATGCTCTTTTAATTGACTGCCCAGCGCGAGCCATCATCATACTTGGTAATTTCGATTTGAACTGGGAATTGATCTTTCAATTCTTGAATGTGGGTGATGACCAAGATTCGATTGAAATCTGCTTGCACTTGGGTAATCGCTTCGACCAAGCGCTCGCGTCCGCGACCATCTTGCGAGCCAAAACCCTCGTCGATAATCAAGGTTTGTAAATTTGCTCCTGCGCGGCGGGCCAGCATTTTGCTCATGGCAATCCGAATGGCAAAGTTGATGCGGAAGGCCTCGCCACCGCTATACAAATCGTAGCGGCGCGTGCCTTGTTCGTCGGCAATTTGAATATCGAGGGTTTCGCTGGTATCGCCCTTTTTGGTTTCGCGTTGGGTTTCAAAGCGCAAGTGCATTTGATTATCGGTCATGCGGCTGAGCAATTCGTTGGCTTCACGCTCAAGCTCTGGAATCGCCGTTTCGATCAGCATTGCTTGAATGCCTTTTTTGCCAAACGCTTTGACTAATTCGCTGTGAATATCGCGTTGCTCTTGCACTGTGAGCAATTCTTTTTCTGCGTCGGCCAATTGCTCGGCAACTTGGGCCACATGCTGCACGTTTTGCTGGGCTGCACCCAAATCTTTTTGGGCAACCGCCAAACGGCCACGAAACTCGTTGATTGTGCGCTGGGCGTTTTCTGCTGCTTGCACAGCGGCTGGCAATTGGGCCAATTCTTGATTGAGTTGATTGATTGTGACTTGAACTTGAGCCAAATCTTGGCGTTGGCGCTCGATCAACTCGGCCAAGCGTTGGGCTTGGCGTTGGTTATTGGCCAAATTAGTTTGGGCCGACCGCAGTTGATGATATTCGCCTTCCCAATGGCCAAGGCTGGCAACTGCTTCGCGCACTTCTTGGTGGCGTTGCGAGGCATAGCCCAAATCGGCCATTTGCTGATAAATAGCATCTGCTTGTTGTTGGGCGGCTTGGGCAAATTGGCGGCTATCAAGCTGCACTTGCAAGCTCAAAATGGTTTCATGCAAGGCGGCGTTTTGGGTTTCTGCGGCCTGAATTCGCTCAAGTTGCTCGTGCAGCACAGCAGCTTTGGCTTCGATTGAACCACGTTGGGCCAAACGCTGCTCAAGCTGGGCAATTAATTGATTATTGGCTTGGCGTTGCGCATCAAGCGCTTTTTGATCAAGCCCTAGTTCGCTGATTTCTGCTTGGGCTTGGGCCAAGGCGGTGCGTTCTTCGTGAGCAAAATCGCCATGTTCGATGCGTTGATTCAAATCGCGCAGCGTGCTTTCGGCCTCGCTGCGTTTGTTGCGCTGCTCTTGGGCTTCGCTAATTTGGCCTTCCAAGCGACCAACTGTGGCCGCCAAGCTGCTGAGTTGGGCAACCTTGCGCTCGAGGCCTTGAATTTCGCGTTGGCGCGCTTCGTATTCGTTGCTTAGTTGCTTGCGAGCTTGCTTGGCCTCACGATATTGATCGCGCATATCGTCGCGCTCAACCGTATATTGCTCGATCACCTGCTGAATGCCATTGTGGCCAATATCGCTGCGACAGAGCGGGCAATTGGTATCGTGGGTTGCGCGCAGTTCATCGATTTTGACGTTAATTTGTAAGCCAAGTTGATGTAAATTGCTTTCTTGGGCCGAGAGTTCGCCAAGTTGCTTGGCATCTTGTTGGTCGCGGCTGCGCATTTCTTGCAGTTTGCGTTCGTCGCGAATCAGGGCTTTTTGTTGGGCAATCGAGGTTTCAAATTCGCTGCGCCAGCGCGATTCGTTGGCCAAGAAGTTGTCGGCCTCGATAATGCGCCGATTTTGCTCTTCGCGGGCAGCAATTAGTGAATCGCCGCGCACGTTGATCAGGCCTTGCAAGCGTTGAACTTCGACATGCAATTGGGTTAAGTTGGTGCTTTGTTGTTCGAGTTCGCTGCGTTGGCTGCGGGCTTGTTGCAACTGGTCTTGATCATCGGCAAAGCTGGCTAGTTGTTCGGCGAGCGCTGCCAAATCTGCTTGTTTGCTCAGTTTGCTGCCAATTAATTCGGCGTTGATTTGCTGATCGCGCTGATGTTGTTGCAATTGATGTTGCAAGGCTAATTCTTCGCGCTCAACCAAGGCCAATTGTTCTTTGCGTTGATCATTGAGTTGCAAGATTTGTTCGCGCAATTGATCGAGCAGGCCAAGATCCTCGCGGGCAGTTTTTAATGCTTGAAAATTGGTTTCGATTTCGCTTTGGCGCTCAACGATGGCTTGGGCCACGCCAATATCTTGAGCTAATTGGCGATAATCTGCATCACTTTCGCTGATTTGGCGTTCGAGGTCGCGGCTGCGGCCAAGTTCGCGATCGCGCTCAGCTTTGCGGGTTTCCAAGGCGCGGCGTTGCTGGTCTGCTTGTTCAAAAATTGTGCTGGCTTGCTCAATTTCATGGCCGAGTTGCTGCACCCGCTGTTGGGCTTCGGCCTCTTGGCTCAGGTAAAAATCACGCTTGTTGACCCATTCGCGATAGCTGGTGATAGTGCCTTCGAGACCTTGGGCACGATCGCTGAAGTAGCGCACTTGCTCTTTGGCGCGGAATTCTAGTTTGTCATAATCATCGAGGCCTAAAATTTCGGCGAGCACTCGTTTGCGTTCAGCAGGCGCTTTGCGGGTAAACTCATCGGCTTTGCCTTGCACCAAGAAGGCGCTGTTGATGAAGGTATCGTATTCCATGCGCAGCACATCGTGAATCACCTCTTGGGTTTCGCGAATGCTATTGCCCGAAATTGCGCGCCAGCCGCCATTGGTTTCGATTTGCACTTCGAGGATAGTTTGGCCGCGTTTGGCTGAAGAACGGCGGCGCAGCACCCGATAGCGATTATTTGCAACACTAAATTGCAAATCAACTTCCATCTCTTGAGCGCCAAGCGCAATCAATTCGTCGTCGGATGAGACGCGCGCTTTGCCCCACAATGCCCACGTAATTGCATCGAGCAAGGCCGATTTGCCTGCGCCATTCTCGCCCGACAAACAAGCAACGTGAATCCCCTCTAGATCGAGGGTTGGCACATCGTCGCGATAACACATAAAATTACGAACACGCAGCTTCTCTGGCAACATCCGGCGCACTCCTACCCAAGCGTACAAATTTGCTAGTTTCTATTATAGCCTGAATTGCGAATTTTCCTATGTTCCTTGATAATGGGCGCAATAATTCTCAGAGGAGGCTCTTTCGATGCAAACAACTCCATCGGGCTTACGCTACGAAGAACAGGTTGTCGGAACCGGCGCGCAACCTAAAGCGGGCCAAACGGTGATTGTTCACTATACAGGGACGCTCACCAATGGAACCAAATTCGATAGCTCGGTTGATCGCGGTGAGCCATTTGAGTTCATTTTGGGCGTTGGCCAAGTGATCAAAGGCTGGGATGAAGGCTTATCGACGATGAATGTTGGTGGCAAGCGCAAATTGTATATTCCAGGCGATTTGGCCTACGGCGAGCGTGGCTACCCTGGGGTTATTCCACCAAATGCAGAATTGATCTTCGATGTGGAGTTGATCGGGGTTCGTTAATCATCAGGCCAGCGTTCAATTCGTTTGAACGCTGGCCTGTTTTTATTTAATCTTTGAGGGCGGTAACTGCGCCTAGAGCTGCCTCGTGCACATATTGGTCGCTATCTAAAACGGCGGTGCGTAGTGCGGCCAATACATCAGCGGTTGCCGCAGTTTGGCCCATTGCGGCGAGGGCATTGGCTGCCGCCTCGCGGGCGTAGGGGTCAGCATCCTGCAATACCGTAATCAGGCTATCCAAAATGCTAGGCGTGACCATGGCACTGCCCAATTGGCCCAACACCAAACATGCCGCCGAGCGCACAAAACTATCATCATGAAACAGCGCAGTAGTGAGCACTTCGCGGCTCAAGCCATCGATCAATTGATTGCGCAGCGTGCCAATCGAACGTGCCGCAGCATAACGCGCCCCCAAATCTCGGTCATACAAAGCCACATGAAAGAGCCGTTCGCGCAGGTGTGAAGCCAGTGGGCTTTGCGCGCGGCCAAGCTGGCGTGCTCCCGCAGCGCGTACCATGGCCACGCGATCGCTCAGAGCTTGTTCAATTAATTGCCAATCGCTGCCAGTGTAGTGGCCTCGGCGGGTGTGCAACGAGCGCACGGTGCTGTAGCGAGTTTGCCATGGCACTTCGTTCAGCGCGTGGCGCAATTCAGTTAATTCGCCATTACGCCGATAAGGCTCAATCTCGTCGCTCAGGCTTTGGCGCAACCATTGGGCTTCTGCATCGTCGAGCGTGTGCAGCAGATGTTCAATCACATCGAGTTTGAGCAAAACCTGCTCAATCACCAAGCGCAAACTGGGCGAATGTTCAAACTCGCTCCAAAGCAGTTGCTGGCTATAGCGCAGGGTGCTAGCGTTATGAATCAGAAAGTTCGTGCCAGTGGTTTGGGTAATCGTTGCCAAGGTGACAACAGCGCGCAAAGGCTGATTGCTGAAAGCCTGAAAAAACGGCTCAAGCACCAAACTGCTCAAATAGTAGGTTAAGCGTTCGGTGCCATAAATGCCCATCTCGGTTTGCGGGGCGCGTACAAAGCGGCGCAGGCGTTGCAAAATATCGGCGCGCCAAATTTCTAGATCAAACATTGATTGCTCCTTCGCTCGATTCGATTCTCTCGTGAATCCACGTCGTAATTGCGGTTAGCGGAAAGCTCTCCATTGGTAGCGTCAGATGGCTGTGTTCAGGCATCAGTTGCAATGTTACGTCGGGAATGGTCGCTAGGTTGCTCAAAACTGCCTGATAGGGTGCAATGCGGTCGCGCTCGCCGTAGACCAACAAGATTGGCGCACGAATCCGGCTGAGCGAATCGTTCAGGTTAAGCGTTGGAAAAAGCTGGTTAAAGCCAATTGCGATGCGCATTGGTGGCGCTTGCCATTGTTGCCACAGCTGAAACAAGGTCATGCGGTCGGGGTATTGCCAGAATGATGGGCGCAAGAAGGCGCGTAGTTCGCTGCGAATATAATGATTGCTATCGAGATCAAGCACAACTGGCGAGCCAATAATCACTAAACCATCAACTGCAACCCCATCGGCGATGGCGCGCGAGCCAATACAACCGCCCAAACTGACCGCAACCACAACCACCTTTTGGGCATGCTGGCGCAACCAAGCGACTCCCGCTGCAACATCGGTGTTGCTATCGGGCACATCTAAGGTACGCGGGTTTTCGCCTTGGCCAGCAAGATCAATTGCCAACACGCTAAACCCAGCCCGCTGTAGTTGGTCGATGGCGCGGGTGGCGTAGCGCGTTTTATCGTTGCCAGCGCCGTGTAAGTAGAGAATCGCGGTATTGGTGTGCGATTTGGCATACCACAACCCAGGCACATGCTGGCCAGAATCGAGCATAATCTTGATTGGCTCGCAGCTGCTTGAGCCAGCAGCAAAATTGCGCAGCGGGTTATGCCACAAACTGCGCAGCGAGGCCAAGCCTAATTGCACTGGCACAGCCAACCAAACACTTAGCCAACGCCAGCGCCCGCCACGCCAGCCCCAAACTGCCAGCAACGCGCCAAGAACGCCGTCGTTGCGGCGTTGTGCTAGCCAGCCAAGGTTGGGTGCATTCGCAATTGCACTCAGCAAATTGAACATGCCAAGCCAGCCAAGCAGCCCGCGCCCAAATTTAATTAATGTTCGACCAAATCGCAACACTGAAACCACGCTCCTATATCTTGTTGAACTGGCTGGCGATGCCGCCATTCATTGGTTTTGTTGGAATAATGATAATCGTTGGCCCAATTATCGCTGTTGCGCACAACCTGATCAAGTGCATCAAGCACATAGTCTGCTTCCTGATCGGTCGTTGTTGGATGGATCGAGAGACGTACCCAGCCCGGCTTGCCCGATAAATCGCCTTGATCAATCCGATCGGTGATGCGTTTGGAACGCTGTGGATCGACGTGCAACAGATAGTGGCCATAGGTTCCAGCGCATGAGCAGCCGCCGCGCACTTGCACTCCAAAACGATCGTTGAGCAGTTGCACAACCAAGTTGTAGTGCAGGTTTTCAATATAGAACGAAAAAATTCCCTGCCGTTGTTCCACGTGATCGGCGAGAATGTGCAAGCGCTGAATTGAGCGCAAACCTTGGAATAAACGCTGAGTCAGCTGAGCCTCGCGAGCTTCGATTTGCTCAACGCCCATTGTTTGCTTGAGTTGCAAGGCCAGCGCGGCCTTGATGGTTTGCAAAAAGGCTGGAGTTCCGCCATCCTCGCGGGCCTCAATATCGCTGATGAAACTATGGCCCATCCATGGGTTCGTCCAATTAACCGTGCCACCGCCTGGCTGGTCGGGCACGCGATTGTGGTAGAGCTTGCTGCTGAAAACCAGTACGCCAGGTGTAGCTGGGCCGCCCAAACATTTATGCGGCGAGAAATAAATTGCATCAAGCGCCGCATTTGGGTCAGTTGGGTGCATATCAATGGCAACATAGGGCGCTGAAGCAGAAAAATCGACGAAGCAAACCCCGCCGTGAGCGTGCATTACCTGCGCCAATTCGTGGTAGGGCGTGCGAATACCAGTAACATTCGAGCAGGCGGTGAATGCGCCGATTTTAACGCTGCGTTCGGCGTAGGCTGGCAGCAAGGCATCCAAATTCGCTGGATCGATCAAGCCTTGCTCATCGGGCGGCACAACCACAACCTCGGCAATGGTTTCGAGCCACGACGTATGGTTGGAATGATGCTCCATATGCGAGATGAACACGACAGGCCGCTCGTGTTTGGCGAATTTAATATGTTCGGCCCACTGTTCGGGCATGCGCAAGCCCAAAATACGCTGAAACTTATTGACCACGGCGGTCATACCTGAGCCTGCCAAAATCAACACATCATCGCTGGCGGCGTTGACATGCTGCTTGATCAAGCGTTGGGCAAAATGGTAGGCTTCGGTCATCGATGTGCCAGTGACATTGGATTCGGAGTGGGTATTGCCGACGAATGGCCCAAAAACATGCAGCATTTGCTGCTCAATCGGGGCATATAAACGCCCGCTCGCCGTCCAATCTGCATAAACTATTGGCAGCGAGCCATAAGGTGTCATAAAATGCTGATCGATCCCAACAATCTGACGGCGAAAAGCTGCAAAGTGGCGAACAAGCTCGTGCATACACGCTCCTTAGTCGCGGCGTTGCGACCAGCGATGGTTGTTTGCCCAATGGTTGATTATAGACTGCGAATGCTGCTAGCCACAAGAGGGCTATGCTATAATCGGGCCTATGATTTGGATTTGGCTGCTAAGTAGTGTCGTTGTGGTGCTGGGGTTGCTGTATTGGCTGATTATTATTGGCGAAGGCAGCTATTTTGGTCGTGGGGTTGTGCGCTGGATTTACAGTCGTGGTGCATCGATTTATGATCGAGTGCGTAGCAATGTTACAATCCACGATGAGGTGCATCTTGGTGGGCCGTTGCGCGTAGCCTTGATGGCCTTGCCACAGGCGGCGACGCTTGATGTTGGCACTGGAACTGGCCGCGTTCCCTTATTGATTGCACGCGAAACGTGGTTTGCTGGGGCGATTCATGGGCTTGATCTGACGGCAGCGATGTTGGCGCAAGCCAAACACAAAGCCCACCAAGCAGGATTCGCCGAACGCATCCAATGGCACGAAGGCAGTGGCGATCAATTACAACGCTGGCCTGATCAAAGCTTTGGCGTGGTAACATGTTTAGAAGCTTTGGAATATTTTCCCCGTCCACGGCGGGCAATCGCTGAAATGTGGCGGGTTTTACAACCAGAAGGTACATTAATCATCAGCACTTGGACACCACGGCATGCCCGTTGGTTGCCAGGCAAAGCTTGGACAGCCGAGCAATTGCAGCAATTATTACAGCATTTTGGCTGCTGCGATTGTGAAATTCGGCCTTGGCAAGCTGATGCTTATGAGTTAGTTATTGCGGTCAAACCGTAGCCCTTGGCGTAGTGTCGAGATCTGCTCGGCGTTGCAAGGTGAATGTAATTTATGACGCAACCTGCTGCTCCTTCAACACCATTACTCCACAATCGCTATCGCGTTCAAGCCCGTTTGGGCGAGAATCGCTTGGCATTGGTGTTTCGGGCAACCGACGAACGGCTGAGTCGTTCAGTTTTAGTCCATCTGCTGCGCCCCGACTTGTTAGAAAACGCTCAATTACGCAAGCGATTTAATGATGAGGCTCAAGGCCTTGCCAAACGCACCCATCCTGGCTTGCTCGATGTCTATGATAATGGCGAGGTTGGTAATCGGCCCTACATGATTACCGAGGATGTCGATGGCGAATTATTGCGCGATCGCTTGCCGTTCTCTGCCGAACGAGCGCTGGAGGTGCTGCGCCAAGTGGTTGGGGCGGTTTCGATTACGATTACGACCCAAACGCCTACGCCGCCGATTGGCTCACGCGCGATTTTGCTTACCAGCACCGATCGGGCGGTGTTAATCGAGCCTTGGTGGCTGAGCAACGAAGAATTACGCGCTGATATGCAGGCCTATCGTGCGCCAGAACGCTTGAATGGTGGTGCGCCTGATGAGCGTTCGGTGGTCTACAGCCTTGGCTTACTAGGCTACGAACTGCTGACCGGCATTACGCCTGATGCAACGACTAAAGATCTGCCATCGATCTATCAGCAAGTTAATGGCTTTGTGCCATCATTGGTGGCAGCGCTGCATGCGGCGACTACCAACGATCCTAATCAACGCACGGCGACAGTTGCCGCCTTGGCGCGTGATTTAGCGGCAGTGGATTCTGCTGCTGATGCGCCGACTAAGCAATTGGTGCGGCCATTGCCTGCGCTGCGCGATACGATGCGCGATATGCGCCAAAATTTGACCCAACGGCGAACCCAACCAACGCCCACGCCACCGCCACGCCAAGCACCATCGGCCAGTGCTGCACCCAATTGGAATGTTGCGCCGCCCAAGCCGATGATGCCACCGCGCCAAGCGCCGCCACCAATTCAGCAACAAGCGGTGCAACAACCGCCAGCCCAATATTATGCGCCGCAACCATCTCCGCCAGTGCAACAAGGGATTAGCCGCGAAGAATTGCGTAGTGAATTGCGCAGTGAAATTCGGCGTGAGACCTATCGCCGTGGCTGTTTGAATTTCATCTGGCGGCGGGCATTTGGCCTAGGTTTAATTACTTTATTAGTGGTTGGCTGTGTTTGGGGCTTTACCTTTGGCCGCAATTGGCTGCTGAGCGGGGCTGCCAAAACCTGGGCTTGTGGCTATATTCCAGGCTGGGCCTGTAACTTGCTGCCTGGAACCCAAACTGAAACCTATGTGATCATTCAAGATAATACGCCGGTGTACACCAACCAAGATCGCAATAGTGCTTTGGTGGTGACCTTGCCGCGTAATACCGAAGTGATCATTCGCGATCCTGCTACCAATTTGACTAGCAATGGTTGGGCCAAAATCGAAATTAGCGATTATCAAGGTCGCCGGATTACTGGTTGGATTGATAGCTTGAATATGGGCAAGCCGCAACCAACGGTCAAGCCAGATGAGCCAGATCTGCCAACGACAACTGGCGAGTTGATTTTCAAGACCTCGCAAGAAAGCAATGTGCGTTCGACCGCCGAATATAAAAATGATGGTAGCAATATTATCATGTCGATTCCGGCTAATACCCGTGTTGTTGCACCCGATCCAAATGCAATTGTGACCCAAGGTGGCATTGTCTGGATCAATATTGTGTTTGAAAAAGATGGTCAAGCGATGACCGGTTGGATTTCGCGTGATCTTTTGCAGCAGGAGGAAACCCCTTGAGCGTGTTCGATTTGCCAGACGTTTTGTTGCAACGCTTACGCAATGCCCAATCAATTACCGTGCTGACTGGTGGCGGCTTGGCTCAAGAATGTGGGATTCCCAGTTTTCGCGAGGCCCAGCAACGCGAAGAACGTTGGGCTGGCTATGAGCCGCAGGAATTGGCAACGGTTGAAGCATTCTTGCGCAATCCACGCTTAGTTTGGGAATGGTTTGCCTACCGTCGAGGTTTGGCTCAAGCTGCTGAACCAAGTGCAGCGCATTATGCCTTGGTTGATTTAGAGCAACTTGTGCCAAAGTTTAAACTTATTACCCAAGCCACCGATGGTCTGCATTGGCGGGCTGGCAGTCGCGAGTTGATCGAATTACATGGCAATTTAGCGCGCATGCGTTCCTACGAAGATGGCGGCATGGTCGATTCGTGGGATGAAAACGAAATTCCGCCGCGCTGCCCACGGACTGGTGGCTATTTACGGCCCGATGTGGTGTTGTATGGCGAGGGTGTGCCGCGCGAACGCTTGCGCGAAGCCGATCAAGCGACGGTTTGCGATGTGTTTTTGTGTATTGGCACCGAGTCGGTGGTGCAGCCAGCTGCATCATTACCATTACATGCCAAACGCAATGGGGCAACGGTGATTGAAATTAATCGCCAGCCCTCGACTTTTGGCTTTTTTACCGATCACACCTTGCATGGCACGCTCGCTGAGCTACTGCCCCAATTGGTTGCCGTTTTCGAATAAGCAGATTGAGCGAGGAGTTGGTTATGGCCAAATTTCCTGAAGAAATTTTGCAACGTTTACGCCAAGCAGAACGAATCGCAATTTTAACTGGTGCTGGCATTTCGGCGGAGAGCGGAATTCCAACCTTTCGTGATGCGCAAACAGGTTTCTGGTCGCGCATGAAGCCAGAAGATTTGGCGACACCAGAAGCATTTGAGCGTAATCCCAAGTTGGTTTGGGATTGGTACGCCTACCGTCGTGAAATCGTTGAGCAGGCTAGCCCCAATGCTGGGCATTATGCGTTGGCAACGATGGCAAACCATGTGCCAAACTTAACTTTGATTACCCAAAATGTTGATAGTTTGCATCAACGAGCTGGCTCGACCAATGTTTTGGAACTGCATGGCAACATTGGGCGCGTCAAATGCTCCAAAGAGCATGTGGTAATCGAAGAATCTGCTTGGTTGCCAGCAGAAGAAATTGGAGTGCCCCATTGTCCGCGCTGTAAAGCCTTGTTGCGGCCTGATATTGTCTGGTTTGGCGAAGTTTTGCCAACCAAAACCTTTAATCATGCCAAAGCGGCTTGTATTCAAGCAGATGTAGTGTTTTCAATTGGCACATCGGGCTTAGTGCCACCCGCTGCCACGTTGCCAGTTACAGCGATTGAGCATGGAGCCTATGGCATCGAAGTCAACACCGATCAGACCTATCTTTCCGAGACGTTTGAATGTTGTTTGCGTGGCGCGAGCGGCATCATCTTGCCAGCCTTAGTCAAAGCAGCGTGGCCGTTGTAGAAGGATGAGGGATGAAGGATGAAGGATGAAGGATGAGGGATGAAGGATGAAGGATGAGGGATGAAGGATGAAGCCGAGGGGTCAGGGGCTAGGGGCCAGCGTAACGTCAAAAGTCAAAAATCAAAATGGAGGTCGGGGGTCAGGGATCGGGGTCTGGGGATCAGCGGTTAGGCCAATAGCCACTAGCCCATCACCCCGCTCCCTTCGCGTGCTTCGCGTGCTTCGCGGTTCCTTTTCTTCGTGTCCTGCGTGGATCAGGATGGTGGGATTTGACACGGCTTCCAATCTGCGGTAGAATTCACGGGCTGTCAACGCATGACTGAATCACATCGGTCACGACACCAACAACTGACAAATTCGCCCACGCCTGACTGATTTGACAAAGATTGGCGGCTGTGGTAGAATCCTCAGGCTGTTGACCGACAGCACACGATGTTTGCTCAACATCACACAATTTGACGATTTGCTCCGCTCCGATGTGCATCTGCCATCAGCGGATTTTTTATCGCCA
>NZ_PUBZ01000110.1 GCF_003205875.1 Herpetosiphon llansteffanensis | reverse complement strand
CCCCTATTCCTTGCGATAGCGGCCACTTGGCACATCATCGTTAATCAGCCGTAGCACTGCTGGCACGCTGGCTTCTGGTGGTGGGCGGTCGCTAATATCTTCGCCAGGAAACGCCTCTTGATGCATTTGAGTATTCATATCGCCTGGATCGAGGCTATAGACCCGCCATGTTGGCTGTTCGGCAGCTAAAATTGCGGTTAATTGATCGAGCGCTGCTTTGCTGGAGCCGTATCCACCCCAACCTTCGTAGGCTTGAATTGCCGCATCGCTGCTGATGTTGATAATGCGAATGCTGGGCTTGAAGCTTGGCGCGAGGGTTTGAATTGCTGCCAGCGGCGCAAAAACGTTAATTGCATAAACTTGAGCCAAATCAGCGAGCGGATATTCGACTAAACTTGGCAACGGGCTTGGCCCCAAAATGCTGGCGTTATTGACCAGCAGATCCAAGCCACCCCATTCTTGGGCAGCAATTGCCAAGGCTTGGCGATGGGCTGAGTCGGCAATATCGCCTGCGATTGCTTGGACGCTGGTGCGAGTTGCCAAGGCGGCACGGGCTTGCTCAAGCGCTGCTGCGCCGCGACCAGTAATGATCAAATGCCAGCCATCTAAGGCTAATTTTTGGGCGAGGGCGAGGCCTAAACCACGTGAAGCGCCAGTAATTAATCCAATGCGTTGCATAATATTTGCTCCTCAACTGCCTGGTCCAACCACCATTCGCGTAGCTCGCTGGCTTGACCGTGGGCATCAAAATTCACAATAAAGATTCCGGCTAAATCTTGGGTTTGTTGCTGTTGTTGATGATAGAGTTTGGTATGCCATTCGGCCACGCCTCGCCCGTCAGCAAACAGCACTGGCGTAATTACACATTCGACATGCTGATGCTGCGCCAAGGTTGTGCGCCAATAGCCAACCACTGCCGCCAGCCCAAGTAACGCAGGCTCAAATGGGTGTTCTTGATAGCGAATCGTTGGGCTAAATAAGTGTGTTAATGCAGCAAGATTGCCTTGGTTCCAGACCGTTGCTAAACTTGCACACCAGCCTTGAAAATCGTTGTTGTTCATTGCCAACCTCCATCTGCCAAGCAGTATAGCGATCGGCGGTCTTTGGCAACTCAGCCAGCAGTGGGGCAATTGGCAGCGCAACTAGACAGGCCGCGACCTGTCCAATTGGCCAGCGATTCGATTATTGTTGATAACCATTGAGCCAAAATTCATGCTTGACAAACTGGAAACTCAATATACAATATATCTAGTATAAATTATTACTGAGCATTATGAGTTATTCACTGGCGTTTTCGCAGGCGATTGCCATCAGTCTCTACATCACCTATAAAGTCGATGAGCATTGCTACGATTTCGTGCCAACCCACGAAATTGCCGATTTTTTAGGTATTGCCAAGCCAAGCGTGGTCAAAGTTGTCCAAGCCTTGACCAACAACGGCCTGATTGAAACCCGCGAGGGTTCCAAAGGTGGCGTGCGGCTTACCCGGGCAAGCACCGCAATTACGCTGCTGGATATTTTTAATGCAATCGAGCAATCCAAGCCTTTATTTCGGGTCAATATCACCTTCAAAGAGCAAAAAGAATCGGCGCTTGCCGCTCGTCAGCGCATGCTCGATAGTTTTCAACGCGCCGAGGATGCTATGAAACGCGAGTTGCAAGCCGTTTCGCTGGCTGATCTCTCCATCGATTGATTTTTTTTGGTATAAACTAGCTATATTTTGTATCTAGTTTATTGTGTTTGCACTGTTTTTTTTACTCAAAACTAGATAAACTGTTTATCTAGTTTATTCATTGAAAGGAACTACTATGAGCAAGCGAGTGTTGGTTACTGGGGCGAATGGTCATTTAGGCTCGGTTCTGGCCCAAATGCTGGTTGAACGCGGCTTTGATGTGCGGGCAAGCGTGCGCAATCGCAGCCAAATCAAGCCCGAGCTTGGTTACGAACAAGTCTATGCAGATTTGATGGATATGAATTCGTTGCAGCAAGCGTTGGTTGGCATTGACACGCTGTATCAAGTAGCTGCGGTATTCAAACATTGGTCGCGCAATCCCAAAAGCGAAATCATTCAGCCCAATGTGGAAGGCACGCGCAATATTCTGCGGGCAGCGGCGCAGGCTGGGGTCAAACGGGTGGTCTATGTCAGCTCGATTGCGGCGGTGGATAAAAATAATCCGCAGCGCCAAATCCCTGCTGATGAAACCACATGGAACCAATATACCTATGGCAATCCCTATTATCAATCGAAAATTGCCTCGGAACAGTTGGCTTGGAAGTTGGCGCAGGAATATGGCCTCGATATGGTGGCGGGCTTGCCAGGCACAATTATTGGTGACCCCAATGGCCGCACCACGCCATCGCTGGGCATTTTGGAGCTTGTACTGAGCAATAAACTGCCGCTTGACATAAACATGGATTTTAATTTTGTTGATGTGGCTGATGTTGCCGCAGGCTTGATTGCTGCTGAACGCTTGGGTCGGGCCGGCGAACGCTATATTTTGGCCAACGATCAATCATTGCCCTTGCGGCGCTTGTTTGAAATTGGTCAAGAATTCAACCCTAAAATTAAAATCCCAATGCGCGTTTCCAAAGGTATTACACGTGTTGCCGCTGGCATGATGGAGTTGGTTGCGAATCTGACTGGGCGTGAGCCGATGATTTTGCGTAGCCAAGTTGGCTTATATTGCGGCGTTGAACAGCGCTTATCGATTGCCAAAGCCAAGCGCGAATTGGGCTATAACCCGTTGCCTGCGGTCGAGGCCGTGCGCAAAACCTTTGGAATTCTCGCCCAGCAATCAACGCAACAAGTAGCCGTAGGTCAAGCCTAAGTTGAATAAACAGTGGTGGCAGTTGGGTTGGCTGCCACCACTGTTTGCACTTAATCGCGTTCGACGATTGTGTTGCGCAATATGCCAATTCGTTCAATTTCTAACTCGACCACATCGCCAACTTCGAGCCAGGGGCCTTTGCCGTGGGTGGTTTCGAGTAAGCAGCCAGTGCCAACCGTGCCAGAGCCAATAATTTCGCCTGGCAGCAGCGTCACATCACGCGAGGCATGGGCAATCAACTCGCCCAAGGTGTAGTAAATATCGGCAAACGAGCCGCGCCCGCGTTCTTCGCCATTGACCCGTACCACCATTGCCAAATCGTAGCGGCCATCGCCTAGCGCTTTATCCTCAATTTCGTCGAGCGTGATCATCGCTGGCCCAAACGAGGTGGCAAAATCTTTGCCCTTGGCTGGCCCCAAGCCAACGCTCATCTCGCTGGCCTGAATATCACGCGCCGACCAATCGTTCATAATCATCAAGCCGGCAATGTAATATTCGGCCTCATCTGGCTCAATATCACGACATGGCCTGCCAATTACCGCCGCAATTTCCAGTTCGTAATCGAGCTGGCTGGTGCGTGGCATCACCACATCAGTATCTGGCCCAACGACCGTCGTGGGATTGCCAAAATAAAAAACTGGCATATCGTACCAAGAGTTTGGTACATCGCGACCATGTTGGGCGCGAATTTCACGCACATGCTGCTCGAAGGCATAGAAATCGCGAATGGTTGGCGGTTGGGGGATTGGCGCTAATAAACGCACGCTATCTGGCGGGTAAATCACCGTTTCGCCGCCCAGCGAAAGCATGCTATTAATCGCATCGGGATCGTCCCACTCGATGCCATCGCCACCACCGCCAAGCAAATCGACGACAGCTGATACGATCTGAATAGCTGAATCGAGGCCAAAGCCATCGGCTTCGTGTTGGAGCATGCTCATCAGCGACCAATCGTGGGGCAGATCCTCGAAAACCAAGGCTGCTGCCGCTTGCAGATCGATGATGCCCATCGGTAGCCAAGCGCCAGCCCGCGCCTCAGAGCCTTCGCCATACCGTCGAAATGAAACAAATTTCATAAAAAGCCCCCGTTAATTGTGCTTCAATTATAGATGAAGTCAAAAAGAACATAGAGCAAAGAACATAGAACATAGCATCTGGGGGTCGGGGATTGGGCTGTTGGCTATTGGCTATCGGGGTATTGTGGTTCTTGTGTGGATGGGCATTTAACGCAGAGGCGCAGAGTAAAGGAAGAACGATGAAGGATGAGGGATGAAGGCAAAAGGCAAAAATCAGAAGTCAAAACCACAAACAGTCAGTTTTAACACAGCGGCGCAGAGAATGTATGGCTATGGGCTGGGGAAATAATCAAACAATTTGCCCACTCCAATGATTTTCCGCTAACCAACAGCCCATAGCCTATAGCCTCGGCCTTCGTGCCCTTCGCGCTCTTCGCGGTTTCTCGTTCTTCGTGGCCCTTCGTGCCCTTCGTGGATCAAAAAGCGTACCCTTGCCCTGACAAGATATTTCAGTGTATGATGCTGCTAGTTTCGCACTGTAGCGCCATGGAGTTGTTGATGATGAGCCAGTATCTTGATCTGCGAATTAGCGTTGATGCCAAACAATCCGACCAATATCCAGTTCGAATTTCGACTGCCGATGGCCAAGAGTATCGAGCAAACTTAACTTTGCCTGCTGAAGATAATCCGATATATACAACGTTCAATATGTTGCTTGGCTATGGCAACCAAAGCTTAAATGAAGATCAAGTGATTGAATTTGGAACCTTGCTCTATAACTGTTTGTTGGTTGGTGATGTGCGCACAGCATTTATAAGCGAACGTAATCGAGCTAAAGCTGAGAGTAAAAATATACGGATTCGCTTATCAATTGAGCCAAATGAAGTTGATGTCGCCGCGATCCCGTGGGAGTTTGCGTGTGATGATGCTGGGATTCCTTTGGTCACAAAGCACTCAATTTGTCGGTTTTTGCCACGCAACGAGCCAGTGCCAGCATTAACTTTGGCATCTGATACAACATTGAAAATGCTGCTTGCTTGGGCTGCGCCTAGTGAGCTTGACCAACAATTAGGCTACAGTTTGAATATTGCTGGCGAGGTTGAAGCAATTCGTCAACAGCTGCAACCCTTAATCGAAGCAAAAAAACTTGAACTGATTGAATTGGCCCATGTCACTGGCAGTAAACTTAATCTCGCAATTCAAGATCACCAGCCCCATGTGCTGCATTTTATTGGTCATGGCCTGATGAATGGCAACACTGGGCAGTTAATTTTTGAAGATGCAAATGGCAAACGCAAGGATTTTTCAGCCCGTCAACTTTCAATTGCCTTGGAAGGCTCGCCAATTCGTTTGGTTGTACTTAATGCCTGCCAAACGGGAACGGTGGTAACCCGCTTGTTGGGGAGCATAGCGCCTGCATTGATGGCGGTGAATGTGCCTGCGGTGGTGGCAATGCAGGCTTCGGTTGCCGATAGTGCCGCCAATGTGTTTGCTAGTGCGTTTTATCGCGCATTTGCCGATTTTAAGCCGATTGATGAATGCGTTTCGCGCGCCCGTCGCATGGTAATTGCCGAAGGCATTAATAATGTTGATTGGGGCTTATCGACACTTTATATGCGCGCCAAGGATGGTTTGCTCTTTACGCCACCGAGTACGTCAGGTCTGTTGAATCAGGCTGCTGGCCAAACTCCAACTGACGCTGCAACAGGCAATAGCATTAATAATCTGGCGGGCAGCGGTAATACTTATAATCGCGATGTTAATTTTGGTACGATCCAAGCAGGCCATACTATTCAAGGCAATACCTTTAATGGGGGCAATGTTGCAATTGGCAATACAGTCCATGGCAATCTCAATCAAACAAATACGCCGAATCAGCCAACCAACCAAACTGCTGTGAATAATAAAAAACAAGCACTTGCCGACCTATTAGCGCTAAAAGAGAAAAATTTACAGATGACCAACATGCAAATTGCGAAATATGGAATTGGTGTGCCGCTGCATTTGCAAAATCAACGTGATGACTTGATTAAGGAAATTGCAGAGCTTAAGCGCCAAATTGCCGAATTGAGCCATTAATGCCAATCGATTTAAGCTGTGTGATTATTGCTGGTGGCCAGGCGCGGCGGTTTGGGAGCGATAAACGTCGCCTGCGGTTGTGGGGCGAGGCTGGCCCAAGCTTGCTCGAACATACGCTTGCCGTTGCGCAAACGGTCTGCGATCAGGTCGTGGTTAGCCTCAACGATCCTGCTGCTTGGCCCGAATTAGGCGTGCCCTTGGTGCAAGATCGCTATGCCAATGCAGGCCCACTGGCCGGAATCGTGGCTGGCATGCAGCATTCTGCCAGCGAATGGACGTTGGTGCTGGCCGCCGATTTGCCGTTGCTGGCAACGCCGTTTTTGGCTGAATTGTTGGCTCAGCCACGTCATGGCTTGGCGATCGTGCCACAGCGCCAACCAGGTGATCAACGTCATGCTGGCTGGGAGCCGTTGTGTGCCCTCTATCAGCGCGATTGTTTGCCAATCTTTGCACAAGCATTGGCTGCTGGCCAGCATCAATTAATAAAGATTATTGAACAATTGCCGCCCCAGCTTTGGCCGATTGCCAGCGATAGTCCATGGCAGTACTGTTTACATAATCTTAATCGCTTGGCCGATATGCAGCAACTAGCGGCATTTAAGGTACTATAGCCAAAATGTTAGTTGAGGCGTGTCATGCAGCGTGTGGCTTTTTGCACTCCGGTCAATCCGGTTGAATCGGGCATTTCGGATTATAGCGAGGAATTATTGCCCTATTTGGGGCAGTATGTTGATTTAACCGTTGTCGTTGATGATGAGGTTCAACCAACCAATCAACAGTTAATCGCCACGCTGCCAGTTATTCGAATTAGCGATTTAGCCAAGCAGCATGCACGCCAACCCTTCGATGCAATTATCTATCACATGGGCAATAGCCCAGCTCATAGCCGCTTTTGGCAAAGTTTGCAGCGCTTGCCGGGCATTGTGGTGCTGCACGATTATGTATTACACCATTTAATGCTTTGGCACGCCGCCAATCGCCTGAAACATCTGCCCAGCTATCGCCAACAAATGCAGCACTATTATGCTGAGCAGGGCACGCAGCTGGCCCAGCGTATGGAGCGCGGCCAGCTTGGCGATGCAGTCTTTGATTTTCCGCTGTCTGAGCCAGTCATTGCCCAAGCTAGTAGCCTGATTGGCCATAGCCAGTATGTGCTTGAGCGAGCGCAACAGCAACGCCCCGATTTGCCAACTTCACTTGTGCCAATGGGCGTGCCGCTCTTGCCTCCAGCTGATCGTTTGGCGGCTCGCCAAGTGCTGCAATTGCCCGCCGAGGTTCCAATTTGGGCTAGTTTTGGCCATATCAACCCCTACAAACGGATTGAACAGGCCTTACACGCCTTTGCCCAATTTCGCCGCAGTTACCCTGATGCGCGGTATATTTTAGTTGGCAGCGTCTCGCCAAGCTACGATCTCAAGGCGTTGCTGCAACGCTTGCAATTGGGCGATAGCGTGCAGGTGACGGGCTATGTTGATCACGCTGATTTTAATCGCTATGTTGCTGCCGCCGATATTTGCTTCAATGGGCGCTACCCTTCTGCTGGCGAGACTTCGGCCAGTTTATTACGCTTGTTGGGCGCTGGGCGGGCCGTGTTGGTCAGCGATATTGCCACCTTTAGCGAATTGCCCGCCGATGTGGTCGCCCATGTGCCTGTTGACCGCGATGAAGTTAATCTGATCGCGGCCTATGCCGAGCGTTTATGGGCCGATGTGGCTTTGCGCGAAGCCTTGGAGCGCAATGCACGGCGTTTTGTAGCCGAAAAGCATAATCTGCCTTTGGCGGCGCGAGGCTATGCCGACCATCTCAGTAAAGTGCAGGGTTGGCAACGCTTAGCAATCCAACGCGAACCATTATGGGATCTGAATCAGGTCACGATCCAAACCTCGATTCCCCAAGTGATCGGCCACAAAGCGGCGCAACTTGGCTTGGTTGATGCAGATGCGCCGTTGCTTGATCGTTTGGCGACTCGCTTGCGCAATCTGTTGCCATAATTTCAAGTGGTTAATTGATCATATTTCCAATGCCAGCGCGTTTGCTGTTGCTGCAAGCGCCAGCCAAATCCGGCCAGCAGCAATAAACCCAACGTGCCAGCGGCCAGCTGTTGATGGGTCAGATTAACCACGGTAAACAAGGCCAAGTTCAGCAAATAAATCGCGATTGGCAGCGTCAAGCGAGCATGATCTGTTGGCTGCTTGATTGACTTGCGACAAAGTGCTTCGGTTGCGAGCGCCAAAATCAACGCCAAGGCCCACCACGCGATAAAATTGGCAGTTGGAATGCCAAAGATCGGGCCAGATTCAAGCCATGTCCAATAGCGATTGATATAAACAGCAACTGGCTCGATCACCAAATCAAACAACATTGCCAAGCTGGCAGCACCCAGCACCCGTTGCCAAAACCCAGCCGTGGGCATCAGCGCCCGACTCAATTCAAGCGCACCTGGCACGACCAACAACCATGCAAACGGAATCGCCAAGGGCACAACGCCAACAATTTCTGGCAACAGCACGCCGTTATATTGATATGCGCCAAACGGCCAGCCAGTGGTTACGCCAAGATGCTCGGTCAGCCATGAGCCAATGCCAATAATGCCAGTGCTCAGCCAGCCCATGCTGCCATAGCGTTGAATTAACCACCAAGCTGCTAAGCCGCCAGGCACAACCAACATCAGGGTTGCCATAAATTCGCCGCCAGCAGGCACAAGGTCAAACGCCAATAAGGGTACACTCCAAGCCCAAACAAACAAATATCCTACCCATAACCAATGTCCAAGGCGCAAAGCAGCCACAAAGTTCACCCCTGAAATAGTAAAATCGTCTCTTGCGATCTTACTCTAGTCCCGCTAGGATGGATGTATTCTAAGCTTAATCCACGTTCAGCGTTGATCGTTTGATAAAGGACGCACCTGCATGGCCGCCAATCCTCAGATCAGCAGTTTTCTGCCACGCTATGTCCTGCAACGGCTCATTGATGAGCAACAACTCCGCCAACCCTTGGCCGAAGATCAATTGGCTACGGTTTTGTTTGCCGATTTTTCTGGTTTCAGTCGGCTCAGTGAGCAATTTGCCTACGATCAAACCACAATTCTCGAATATATTTCCGATGTGCTCAACGATTCATTTAGCCAATTAATTGATACAGTGATTGCCCATGGCGGCGATGTGGTTAAATTCGCTGGCGATGCATTAATTGCGATTTGGATGGCCGATGATCTTGAGCAACTGCGCCAGACGACGCAACTTGCAGCCCAATGTGGCCTAGCGATTCAAGCAAGCTTCACGCTACCAAGTGCTGCTGAACTTTTGGCAATTCGGGTGCAAATTGGAGCTGGCTCAATTTCAAACTTTATCGTGGGCGGCGTGAACAATCATTGGGAACAGTTGATTAGTGGCGAGGCCTTGCTGCAAGTCCATCTGCTTGGCTCGCAAACCCACGCTGGCCAAGTCGTTATCTCGCCAGAAGCGCGCTCGCTCATTCGCCAACAAGGCCAAGGCGAGGATTTACGCGCCCAAGCTTTTCGCTTAACTGGATTGGCTGAAAACCTGCCCTTGCCTGAAATCAATCAGCAGCTGCCCAACTATCCAACTGAACAATTGACTCCGTTTATGCCAACCGCCGTGATTGCGCGGATTAATGCAGGCTTGCACGAATGGCTGGCCGAATTGCGCCATCTAAGTGTGATGTTTATTAATGTGCCAGCCTTGAGCTTTTTCACCACCCTTGAGCAGGTGCAAGCAGCGATTAGCGCCTTGCAAACGGTTATTTTTCGCTACGAAGGTAGCATCGATAAATTATCGGTTGATGATAAAGGCGTAAGTTTGTTGGCGGCCTTTGGCTTGCCGCCGCTCTCACATCGCGATGATGCTGAACGCGCGGTGCGGGCTGCGCTCGAAGCCTCAACCGCGCTCACCAAATTGAGCCTGACTCACACGATTGGGATTGCAACTGGCCCAGCTTTTTGTGGCGAAATTGGCAATAGCCAGCGGCGCGAATTTACCATGATTGGCGATGTGGTCAATCGGGCGGCGCGCTTGATGGAAGCCAATCTTGCGCCGATTTTATGCGACCAAACCACCGCCCAAGCTAGCCAACAACAAGTGCGTTTTCAAGTGCTGCCGCCAATTATGATCAAAGGCAAAAGCCAGCCAATTACGATTTATCGCCCACAACAAACCAACTATAGCCCCGACCAAATTCGGCCTCGACGCTTGATTGGGCGACGACGTGAGCGCGGCCAGATTGAGCAACTTTTTACCCAAACTGCGCCCACAATTCAACATCTGATGCTGACTGGCGAGAGTGGCATGGGCAAATCGGCCTTGTTGTATGAGGCTGTCGAAATTGCCGAGCACTATGAGCGCCAAGCCTTGCTGATTACCAGCAGCAGCCTGCGTCAATCGGCCCAATATCCAGGCTGGCGCTTGTTGCTTGAGGCCTGTTTGGCAGTTGAGCAATGGCCAAATCAAGCCAGCCAATGTTATCAATTAATTATTCAACGCTTGCAATTGCCCGACCAATTGGCCAAATCGGTGCAACTGTTGCACGATGTTTTGGAATTACCTGGCCGCGCCGAAAGCACCGCCACGCTTGATCAAGCGCAACAAGTGCAAATTATTCATGAATTAATTGGCCATGCGCTCAATCAACTCCATCAGCAAAAGCCCTTGGTGTTGTGCATCGACAATTTGCAATGGTTCGATTCGCTGGCGCTCAATACGCTTGAGCAACTATTGCAACAGCAGCCTGCGATTATCTTAATGACAACTGCTCCCAACAGACTAGCAGGCCTTGCAGCCCAGCAGTTTTTGCACTTACAAGCACTTGATCCGGTGGCTTGTATTGCGGTCGTCGCCCAATCGTTAGGTGTGCAGGCAATTCCACCAAGCGTTGCCGCGTTTATTAATCAACGGGCTGCTGGCCATCCCTTGTGGAGCATCGAGCTTGCTCAGGCTTTGCGCAGTGCCGGTATGATTCGCATTAATAACGGCATTTGCAAGCTTGATCAATTTAGTCAACTTGAAAAACTCAATTTGCCAAGTACCATTCAAGGCGTGCTGGTCAGCAGAATTGACCAACTACCGCCGCAACCCCAATTAACCCTCAAAATTGCTAGCGTGATTGGTCATGAGTTTCAGCTGGCGGTGCTTGAGGCGATTTATCCATTAGCTCACGAACGCGCGCATATTTTGGCCCACCTTGGGCTGCTCGTGCAACAAGGCTTTATTCACGAGGCCAGCGAGGGCTATCAATTTAGCCAAGCGATTATTCACGATGTGGCCTACTCGTTGTTGCTTTTTGGCCAACGGCGGGCGTTACATCGGGCCATCGCTGAATGGTACGCCAGCGAACATCCCCATTTGGCTGAAGCTGGCAGCAGCCTTTTGGCTCACCACTGGAGCCATGCGATTGATCCTGATGAGCCAGAAAGCCGTCAGCCAGCGATTGAGGCCTTGCAACGGGCTGGCGAGCAAACGCTGCTGCGCTGTAGTTATCGCGAAGCAATTCCATTTTTCGAGCGAGCCTTGCATTTATTGGCGGTTGATGATGATTTTGCTGCGCAACAACAAATTGTGCGCATGCAATTTAATTTGAGCCAAGCCCGCTGGCGTTTGGGCGACCACAGCATGGCCCTAACCAATTTGGATTCGGCGTTGGTAACTGCTCAACGCATTGGCGATGGCGTGGGCGAGGCCGATGTGCTGCGCCAATTTGGCAACATCGCCTATGTGCAAGGCGACCTCTACACCGCGCAACAACATTTTTCGGCCAGCGTCAATCGAGCGCGTCACGCCAACTACCACAGCGGGATTATTAGCGGCGTGAGTAATGTTGGGGTTGTGGCCTTTGCGCGCGGCGATTATCAAGTTGCGCGTGAAGCCTATCGTGAAGGCTTGGCAACCTCGCGCGAGCAAGGCCACGATTTTGGCATCGCGGTCAATCAACTTAATCTTGGTGGCTTGGCAATTGTCGAGCAAGCATGGGACGAAGCACGTCACTATCTCTACCAAGCGTTAAACTTGGGCTATACCAAACATATGACCTTAGTATGTTTACATAGTTTGGTTGCTTTGGCAGAATGGCGTTTAGCAACCAATCAAGCTGAAGCAAGCGCCAATTTGATTCAGATCGTGCTGCATCACGAAGCAATTGATAGTGAAATTCATGCAGCGATCGACAAACTGCAACCACAGTTGATTCAAATTTTGGGCGAAACCCAATGGCTAATTTTGAGCCAGCGTCCAACTACGCCATTCGAGCAAGTTATTCCGGCGATTGTGCAAGAATTGGCGACTGAACAGGGCTAAACTCGTTCTATGAATGGCTTGATCGATATGAATCATTGCCACCTGCAAATGCCAATTTGGGCCAAATTGTTAAGATCCCGTCAGCAAATGGTCTAGGCACGATCTACCAAACCCGTTACAATAGACGACGGTACGATCAAGAATAGAGGTATTTATGCCGACGATTTTAGTAATTGAAGATATTCCTGACAATGCTGCTTTGGCGCGCCGAGTTTTGAATGCCTATGGCTATTCGGTGCTCGAAGCGGCTGATGCTGCCAGTGGCTTGGATATGGCGCTCGAACAACATCCCGACTTGATTTTGCTTGATTTGGGTTTGCCTGATGCCGATGGTCAAACGGTGGCTGGGGTGTTGCGCGGTACGCCCGAAACTCAAAACATTCCGATTGTGGTTTTTACCGCTTGGCCCGAAGAAACCGCCCGCCAAATGGTTCGTGCCTATGGATGTAATGGCTTTATTCGCAAACCACTATCAGTTGTTGATTTTGCCCAAGCGATTGCCAGTTACCTCGCCTAAATAGGTTCTAGCTATCAAGGATCTATATGACAACAGATGGTTTTCACGATGGTTCGGCCATAGAGCTTACTCCTGCAGCCAGCTTTACCATTGATGAATTGGTCGCAATTTATAACCAGACTCGGATCGATTATATTGTGCCAATGCCAATGAACAGCCAGCGGCTCGCTGAATATATTCGGTTATATGATGTTAACTTAGATGCCTCGTTTGTCGCCAAGGCCGATGGCGACATTATGGGCCTTGCAATGCTTGGCGTGCGCCGCGACCATGCTTGGGTTACCCGGCTAGGCGTGTTGCCCAATCGGCGCAAGGGTGGCATTGGCCGCGCCTTGATGATCGCAATGGTTGAAGCTGCGCGTCAGCATTGGCTCAAATATGTGCAGCTTGAAGTTATTTTGAATAACACGCCAGCCCACAAGCTTTTTTTGGCGCTCGGCTTTGAGGAAACCAACCAACTGTTGGTGATGCGACGGCCTCCAGGCCCAGTCAAAATTCCTGCAGTTGGATCGGTCGAATGGCTCGATTGGTCGCAATTGCAACGCCTCGTGCGCCAGCAAGCGCAAGGTGTGCCATGGACCAACCAAGCTGATTCCTATGACCATATGGCTATGGTCGAAGGTTGCCGCGTAAGTTTGCCCGATGGTGGCCGTGGTTGGTGCATTTTCCGTCGCCAACCATTGGTGATTTCGCATATTCGGCTACATACTGAAGCTGGTGATCCTGAGACGGTTGGTGCGGCCTTGCTGAGCCAGGTGCATCAACGCCATAGCCGTTTGGATACGCAAGCAGAAAATATTCGCTGCGACGACCCACATTTGACCGCCTATACCAACCATGGCTATATCGAAGCCTTCCAACGAATTGAAATGCTTTTAAACCTTATCCAATGATCGGGTCAATAAATATCCCCCCCAAGTTGCACCATAATCGGGACTAAGGACAACCAGCAATAGCAGTCAATTTGGGTTGGAAATAGGTATAATCACACAATGCAGTTGTTCTCTTTAGGTTAACGTGCAATAACTGTTGGCAGCATAGTTCCCAAGCGCAAATTTGGCACAGTATACGAGGTAGGGTTATGGCTAGTGGAATCTCGCATAGCACATTGAATAACATTCGGCTCAAGCGCATTCTTCGCTTTGGTATTTTTACCATGATTGTTGGCTTAATCATGGCAATTCCCTATGGCTTAGAAGCAGTGCGCGTGCCATCGTGGCAAAATTACATGAGCCTCATCAGCATTGTTGTGGCAACAATCGGTGGCTTATGTGCAACGATCTCCGCCAAACAAGGTTGGCTGATCGCTGGGGCCTATAGTTTAATTATCGCGATTGCCGTTGCCACCTTCCCGAGCCAGCTCTTTATTGCAGAGTTCGGCTTTATGCTCTCGATTTTAAATGTTTTCTTTGTGCTGGTCATCTCGATCCAAACCCTACCCGAACGCCATATTTTTCCAGTCATCTTGGGGATTATTAGCCTTGGCGTGATCGCAACCTTGCTCAAAACCTTCCTCAATATTCAAGAGGTTCGGGTTTCGGGCAATCAAGAAATTTATATGCCTGTGATGGCTATCGCAGCCATATTAATCTTGATTTTCTTTGTCTTCCGTGAATTTGGCACGCTCTCAATTCGCAATAAAATCCTAATCTCGTTTGTGCTGGTAACAACCCTGCCAATTGCGATTATTTCGTTTATTACCTTGCGCTCAACCAGAACCTCGCTGACCAACCAAGCCAATAGCCTGATTTTGGTCAACGCTACCAATATTGCCAACGAAATTGATGATTTTGTCAATCGGAATATCAACCGGGTTAGTGCACTTTCACGGATTCCCGAGCTAAGCGAATATTTGCTGGCTGCCGAACAAAACACCTTGGTTCCCGACCAAGATCGCGATACGCGTAATTTGTTCCGCGCCGTTACCACCGAAAATAATGATACGCTCTCGGTTGCCTTGCTGAATAATCGCGGCATCGTCTTGGTCGATACGGTTCCAACCAATGTTGGGGTCAACGATTCAGGCCTTTCATATTATCAAAACGCGATTCGGACTGGCCAAAGCATTATTTCGCCAGTTACCTTCGGCAATGATAATTTGCCTTCGATTTATTTCAGTACGCCAGTGCGTAACCCGCAAAGCCAAGAAATTATCGGTGTTTTGCGGATTCGCTACAGCGCTAGCATTATTCAATCGTTGGTTGCCCGCAGTAACGACCGCGCTGGTCAAAACTCATTTGGGGTGGTGCTTGATGAATATGGCATGCGGATTGCCCAAGGCAGCGAATTAACCCTCTTGTATAAAATCGCCGATAACTTGCAACCAGATGAAATCAAACGCTTGCAAGACGAACGGCGTTTGCAAAATATCAATGCAGCCAACCTGCTTGTGCCATACCCAGCCCTGATTAATGCAATCAAAGGCGTGGTGCTCGATCCCCAAAGCACTGGCCAGGTGATCACCATTCCAAGCTCGGTTGCTGAAGATCAAAAACCAGGCGATCCCGATCCTGAAGGCAATGATATTTATGCCTATACTGCAACCAAAACTGTGCAATGGCGGGTACTCTATCACCAAAGCGAATCAACCTTCTTAGCACCAATTCGTCAATCTGAGCGTTCGACGACCTTGATTGTGTTGGTGCTCTTGGTTGGGATTAGTATGATCGCTGTATTTGCAGCGCGCATTCTGACCACGCCAATTGAACGCTTGACCGCTTTTGTGGAGCGCTTCCGCGCTGGCGACTTATCAACCCGTGCACCAGTAACCTCGCAAGACGAAATTGGCCAACTCACGACAACCTTTAATAGTATGTCGGAGCAATTGGCCCAAACGCTGCAAGGTTTGCAACAACGCACCATCGCTTTGGAAACATCCAACGAGGTCAGTCGTCGACTCTCAACGATTTTGAATCCCAACCAATTGGTGTTGGAAGTGGTTGAGCAGCTCAAAAATACCTTCAACTACTATCACGCTCATATCTACTTGGTTGATCAACAAACCAATGATTTTGTGATGATGGGTGGTACGGGGCAAGCAGGCCGCACCTTGTTGGCCCGCAATCACCGCATTCCGCAAGGCCGTGGTTTGGTTGGTCGCGCCGCCAGCACCAAAGATGTGGTGTTGATTCCCGACGTGAGCAAAGAAGCAGGCTGGTTGGCAAACCCATTGCTGCCCGAAACGAAGGCTGAAATTGCTGTGCCAATTATGCTGGGCGATGAAGTGCTCGGCGTGTTGGACGTGCAAAATGCTGAAGTCAATTCGCTGACCAACGATGATGCAACCTTGCTTCAATCAATTGCTGCCCAAGTGGCAGTTGGTTTGGAAAATGCCCAATCGTTTGAAGAAATCAATCGTACCCAAGAACTGCTGCGGATTCGTGAACGCGCAATCACCGCCAGTAACGACGGGATTGTCATTGTTGATCCCTATCAGTTTGATATGCCAGTGGTGTATGTCAACCCAGCCTTCGAGCGGATTACTGGCTATACACCTGAAGATGTGCTGGGCAAAAATTGTCGCTTCTTGCAAGGCGATGATGGCGACCAGCCTGGCTTGCGCGAATTACGCCATGCAATTCGTGAAAAACGTGCTACGCGCGTCTTGCTACGCAACTATCGCAAAGATGGCACCTTGTTCTGGAACGAACTCGACATCAACCCAGTGTTTGATGATAAGGGTGAGTTGATCAACTTTATCGGCGTTCAACAAGACGTAAGCGAACGGGTCGAGGCTCAACAAGCCTTGCAAGAATCGTTGGGCTTCCAGCAAACCATGCTCGATAGCGCCAACTATATGATTATTGCAACCACGCTCGATGGCAAAATCACCTCATTCAATCGCACTGCTGAGCAGATGCTTGGCTACGATGCCCACGAAGTGATTGGCAAAAACTTGTTTGAATTGGCCAATGATCCTGCAGAAATTGCCCAATTTACCAACGACCTGAGCAAGCAAACGGGCACGATGCTCAGCACCCACGATGCCTTGGTTTATGAAGCTCAGCGGGGCCGACCATCGAATACTGAATGGACATATGTGGCCCGCGATGGCCGCCGCTTCCCAGTTTTGCTTTCAATTACGGCGTTGCGTGACCGCCAAGGCCAAGTTACTGGCTACCTCAAAATTGCCAATGACATTAGCGCGGCCAAGCAACAACAACAAGCCTTGCGCGATAGTGAAACTCGGTATCGCTCGCTGGCTGAATCGTCACGCGACTTGGTATTCATCTTCGACCGCGAGAATCGCTTGCAATATATCAACGATTTTGCAGCGAAAATTTTCGATAAGAAACCTGAAGAATTAATGGGTCTGCTTGATGATCAAATTTTCTTGCCATCAACGGTAGAAACGCGGCGCGAAGATGCAGAAGCTGTTTTCACGACCGGCCAAGGCCGCACTCGCGAATCAATGCTTACCTTGAATGGCGAAGAAACATGGTTCGACTTCCAGTTGCTGCCAATTCTTGATGATCAAACCAACAGCCCAGAATTGATTATGAGCGTTGGCCGTAACATCACCGACCGCAAACGCGACGAACAAGAACGCGAGCGCACCTTGCTCGAAATTGACCGCCAACGCCGAACGCTCCAAGGGATTCTCGAAGCCTTGCCTGTGGGTGTGGTGGTCTATAACGCGCAGTTTGAAATGCAATTGCGCAACCAAAGCGCTGAGTTAATTGTTGGCCAGCCATTGGGCGACGTTGATTCTGAGCAGCTGCAAGTGATTGGCGAGACCTATAAACTGTTTATTCCTGGCACGGATACGCCATTCGATCCTAACAAGATTCCGGTATTCCGCGCTTTGCAACATGGCGAGCGTGGCCAAGCCGAATTTGATATTCAGCACGCTGATGGTCGTCGCTTCACAGTGTTGGCTAGCGGCGCACCGGTATTCAACAACGAAGGTCAAGTGATCAGCGGGATTGCCTTGCTGCAAGATATTACTGACCGCAAGCTGAACGAACAAGAACGAGAACGCTTGCTCCAAGCGACGATTGAACAAGAACGCTTGCTCAAAGCAATTCTCGACAACATGCCGATTGGCGTGTATGTGGTCAATAACAAGGGTGTCAGCCAGTTGATCAATCGCTCAACGATTGAAATCTTGGGCGTATCTGGTCAGATGGGCGCTGCGGTCTTAGACCAAGCAGACTTGCCACGACCGAAGTTCTTGCATGAATCAACCGATAAGGAATTGGAAGTTCATGAAACTGGCTTATTCAAAGCCCTAACCTCCAAAAAGGTAACTCACGAGCTGGTTGATGTGATGCGCTTTGATGGTAGTCGAGTTTCTGTCGATTCAACCTCAGTGCCAATGTTCGACGAGAACCAACAACTGACCGGCGTGCTTTCGCTGATTCAAGATGTGACTGAACAACGCAACGCCCAACGCGAGCGTGAACAGCTGCTGACCCAAGTGGAATATCGCGCACTCGAACTCGAAACGGTGGCCCAGGTTAGTACCTCGGCGGCTGGTCTGTTGAATGTGGAAGAATTGCTGCAAACAGTGGTTGATCTGACCAAACACCGTTTCGGCCTCTACCACGCTCACATCTATTTGTATAACCCTGATGACCAACAACTTGAATTGGCCTTCGGCGCTGGTGAAATTGGCCGCACCATGGTCAAGGAAGGTCGGACCATCCCATTAGATCGCGAGCAATCGCTGGTGGCCCAAGCTGGTCGGGCGCGCCGCTCAATTATTGAAAATGATGTGCGTTCAAACCCAAGCTTCTTGCCGCACCCGCTCTTGCCCGAAACCCGTGCTGAAATGGCTACGCCGCTGATCGCTGGCTCGATGCTGTTGGGTGTGCTCGATATTCAATCCGATAAAGATCACATCTTTACTGATGATGACCGTAAGATTCAAACAACCTTGGCTAGCCAAATTGCCATCGCCTTGCAAAATGCGCGCTTGTTCGTGGAGCAAACCGCCACAATGCAGCGCTTGCAAGAGCTTGACCAACTGAAATCGGCCTTCTTGGCCAATATGTCGCACGAATTGCGCACGCCGCTCAACTCGATCCTTGGCTTTACCGAGGTTATTCTCGAAGGTATCAACGGGCCAATTAACGACTTGATTCATAATGACTTGAGCATTATTCATCGTAACGGTCGCCACTTGCTCAACCTGATCAACGACATCTTGGATATGGCGAAGATCGAATCTGGCAAGCTGACCTTGTTCCGCGAAACCTTCGATGTGGTTGAAGTGTTGCATGAAGTTGCCAGCACAGTTGGGCCATTAGCCACCCAGAAACATCTGGAACTTAAGGTTGATATTGAACCGCATCTGAAGTTGCCAGTCTATGCCGATCGTTTCCGCATTCGCCAAGTATTATTGAACATCGTAGGCAATGCCTTGAAATTTACCGAGCAAGGTTCGGTGATAATAGGCATTGACACAACGCCAACGACCCGTATGATTAAAATCCAAGATACAGGCATTGGGATTCCGCTGGATAATCAAGACACGATTTTCATGGAATTCCATCAGGTTGACAATTCGACAACCCGTAAGGCGGGTGGTACGGGCTTAGGCTTACCAATCAGTCGCCACTTGGTAGAAATGCACGGCGGCAAACTTTCCATGGTCAGTACTGGCAATCCTGGTGAAGGCTCGCTCTTCACAATTGAATTGCCAATCAACGCCAGCGAAGATGAAGTTGATCCTAACGAAGCGCCAGCCAATCAGCCTATGTCTGTAGAGTAATGGTTATGCGCATGTGCCAAGGCATAAGCGCGTGGTGGTAAGGGCGTTATGACAGATTTAGTTTGCCAAAACTGTGGCCATATTCAGCCATACACCTTTCGTAGCTCGAATAGTTGTGCCCAATGCGCGAACGATTGGCTTGAAACCCATTACGATTATGCGAATTTTCGCGAGTTGGTGAGCAATCAACAATTGACTGGCCAGACGTTATGGCGCTATGCCAGCGTCTTGCCAGTGCCTGCGCCAAGCTCGCCAACCCATGTTGGCGGCACGCCCTTGTTGCACGCCCAACGTTTTGGCGGCTTGTTGGGCTTGCCCCGCTTGTATATCAAAGATGAGCGCTATAGCCCAACCAACTCGTTTAAAGATCGTCAAGCTGCGCTGGCAGTGGCGGCTTTAGTTACCAACAATATTCGTGAATGCGTCATTGCCTCGACTGGCAATGCGGCGGTGGCCTATGCAGCGGCCTGTGCAGCGGCAGGCATCAAATTGTGGGTCTTTATGACCAGCGTTGTGCCAGAAGCCAAATTGCGCGAGGCGGCCTTGTTTGGGGCCGAGGTGATCAAAGTTAGTGGCAATTATGATCAAACCAAGCAGATTGCCGCTGATTTTGCCCAAAACCGCAACATTATCTACGACCGTGGGGCCAATAGCATTCCTGCGCGCGAAGCCATGAAAACGATTAGCTATGAAATTTGCGAGCAACTGGAATGGCAAGCGCCCGATTGGTATATTCAGGCAGTGAGCGGCGGCTTAGGGCCATTGGGCGTGTATCATGGCTTTGCAGAATTGCATGCCATGGGCTTGACCCAGCGTGTGCCGCAAACCGCCATCATTCAAGCTGATGGCTGCTCGCCCATGGTGCAAGCGTTTCATGCTGGCAAATCGGTAGCCGAAAAAGTTGTGCCAAACACCAGAATCGCGATTCTTTCGACTGGCGACCCTGGCAAGATCTATACGCGGCTCTGGCATCGCATCCAAAGTTCTGGCGGTACAATGGAAGCCGTGACCGATGAAGAAGCGTTTAGTGCTATGCGCTTGTTGGCTCGCACCGAAGGCATTTCGGTCGAGCCTGCTACGGCGGTGGCGTTTGCTGGCCTGCAAAAAATGGTCGCCCAAGGCCAAGTTAACCCAGAAGAACTAATTGTGGTAAATTGTACCGGACACACCTTTCCGGTCGATAAGCATGTGCTGAACGATCAATGGCACATCGATGTGCATGTAAGCGATACGCAGCAATCAGCGCCCCAAGAAGGCTTGCAAGTGGCGCTTGAGCAATTGAACGAAAAAGCAACAACGGTGTTGTTGATTGATGATAATCCTGACGATGCGCAGCTTGTGCAACGGATTCTTGAACGCCGCAAAGCCTATCGGGTCTATCGGGCCAACGATGGTGCTGATGGCGTGCGCCAAGCAATTGAGCGCTTGCCCGATGCAATCGTAATGGATTTAATGATGCCCAACATGGATGGGTTTCAGGTGATGAGCACCTTGCGTCAGCACCCCAAAACCCGTGATATTCCGATTATTGTGGTGAGCGCTAAGGATATTACGCCCGATGAACGCCATCATTTAGCCACCCATACCCGTGCTGTGTATCAAAAGGGCTCACTTTCACCGGTTGCCTTTGTCGAACAGGTTGTGAGTGTCATTGAACACAAAGAGCGTGATAGTGAGGACCAATGAGTACAACCGTTGTCTTATATATCGAAGATAACCCTGATAATATGTTGTTGGTGGAGCGTCTGTTAATTGCCCGTGGCTGCCAGATGGTCAAAGCGATCAATGGCTCGACGGGGATTGAACTGGCGTTGGAACACACGCCCCACATCATTTTATTGGATATTAACTTGCCGGATATTGATGGCTATGAGGTGGCTCGCCGCTTGCGCGATAACCCGCTGACAGCTACGATTCCGATTGTGGCTGTAACCGCCAACGCGCTCAAGGGCGACGCTGAAAAAGCTTTGGCTGCTGGCTGTGATGGCTATGTTTCCAAGCCAATCAACCTGCGCGATTTGTGGAATGCCATGTTGCAGTTTATTCAAGCGCCGTCGGCCTAAAGCAACCAGCGCTCATACAAAAAAAGCGGTAGTTGAATTGCTTCAACTACCGCTATCTATTTAATCGACGCTTGAGGTTTAGCTATACCATGGCTTGGATTGATTGGAACCGGCGAGCCAGAGCTTGACCTTCTCCATTAATGACATAACGTCGAAGGGCTTGCTGACATAATCAGTCCAGTCGGGGGTCATCAATTGCTTGACTTCGCCAGGGCTGCAACTCGCAGTTAACGCTACAATCGGGATATGGGCCAAGTGTGGGCTAGCTTTGACCGTCCTGCAGACCGTCCAGCCATCCATGCGTGGCAAATTCAAATCAAGCAATACAAGGTCTGGTTGGCTCTTTTGAATGGCTTCCAGCGCTTCGACCCCATCACGAGCCATCTCGGTTGTATAACCAGACCGTTGGAGCATTATTCCTAAAAGCTGACGGTTGTCAGGCATATCATCAACAACTAAGATGGTTGGCATATGGGTATCTCCTAAAATTGTACCTTCTGATCTGCTCGTATCCAAATGTACTGTAGCACTGCAACCTTACTAGGTAATTTACAAATAGGACTAGTGGGCGATTGCATGATTCGTTGGGCATTTAATCCTGGCAACGGTTGCGTTGAGTAATCAGTGATAGACCTTTAATGAGTAAAAGTATATGCAATTTTTTGCATACATGCCATGGTTCAATAGTCCGTAGCCGCTGTGGAAGGAAAGGGCTAGTTTTGCGGCGTGCGATCTCACTCGAGCGGGTGACATAGGCCTTGATGGGGTTGGCGCTGGGCGTTGGCTTATGGCCTAGGCCCGATTAGCGCGATTGGGATATTTGCCAATCATCAGGCTGCCTGATATACTCAATGCGTCCTCAGTGTACCGTGGGTTTGTACTCCACGCTGCAACAAGCTGCGTGCTTACATTCCAAAACAAACGCTAAATTCTGCAAATCAATGAAAGGGAGTACGGTTGGCTAGCGGCGTTTAACGTCTGCTTATCACCGTAAAATGCAGTATGAATGTAATTATTCCTACCGCTGGTCTTGGAACCCGCCTGCGACCACATACACATACCCGTCCAAAGCCGTTGGTTCCCGTGGCAGGCAAGGCCGTCATTGGCCACTTGCTCGACAAACTCAAAGTTCTACCAATCGATGATGTGGTGTTTATTACTGGGTATTTGGGTACACAAATTGAGGAATATGTTCGCAAGAACTATAACTTCAAGAGCCATTTTGTTGAGCAAACTGAGCTTAAAGGCCAAGCGCATGCCATTGCTTTGGCCCAAGATATGGTTTCTGGCCCAACCTTGATTTTGTTTGTTGATACGATTTTTGAAGCAAACCTGAATGTTTTGAACCAAACCGATGCAGACGGCGTGATCTATGTAAGCGAAGTTGATGATCCCTCGCGGTTCGGGGTGGCATTACTCGAAGATGGGGTGATTACCAAGCTGGTGGAAAAACCAAGCACCCCCGTCTCCAACTTGGCTTTGATCGGCGCATACTATGTGCGTGAAGTAAAAGACCTGTTTGCAGCAATCGATGTCTTGATTGAAAAGAACATTCAAACCAAAGGTGAGTTTTATCTGGCCGATGCCTTGCAATTGATGATTAGCAATGGCACCAAATTCAGCGCTGAAACTGCGACCATGTGGGAAGATTGTGGCACGGCTCCAGCCTTGTTACGCACCAATCGCTATTTGTTGCAACATGAAACAGGCAATGTTGAACAACGCGACGGCGCGATTATCGTTCCACCAGTGTTCATCGGCGAACATGTGGAGATTCGCAACTCGATTATTGGGCCGTTTGTCTCGGTTGCCGACCATAGCGTGATTGTCGATTCGATTGTCCGCGATTCGATTATCAACCAAGGAGCCAGCATTCAATCATCAACCTTAGAAGGCTCACTCATCGGTGAAGGTGCGCATATCAGAGGCGAATTCCAACACCTGAACGTCGGCGATTCATCAGTGATTACATTTGGTAGTACGATTCAGTAAATGCATGATCAATCAGGGGATTGGATGTCCCCACCAACCAGCTTGCAGCGTGGCACCGGCTTTCACCATCTTATCGCCGACGAACATCGGTTGATAGCACAGGTGTTGACCTATTGTCATGCCGCCGGATATGCGATTCCGCCCTTGTTGGTGATTGATTATGTGATTGCGATTAAAACCAGCCCCTTTGTCTTGTTGTTTGGGCCAAGCGGGCAGGGCAAAACTGAATTGGCGCGCTTGTTTGCCCAGGCTTTGGTGCTGCCCTTTGATGATCAATATACCTATGTGAATCTTGGCAGCAGCCTGCAAGCAAGCGAAATACAAGATCGGTTTGGGTGGATGAAGTTTGTCGAGACATTGGAGAATGCTGCTGCACCAGCCAACGCTGGCCGTTTATTCTTCCTCTGTCTCGATAACCTACGGCCTCACGATATTTATACCTACTTTGCGAATGTTAGTCGTGATCCTGATGGGATTACCCGTTTGGTCATGCGCGGCTATCCGCCGCATAAATGGCCAGCCTTGCCCAGTAATGTGATTATTACTGGCACGCTCGATGCTGAACATCCCGTTGATCGCGATCAAAGCTCGTTGTTGGCGCAAATTAACTGTGTCTATATGCAGCCTCAATGGCTCCAAAGCAACATTCGCACAGTTAAACGCCAACAACGCATGGCTCCGGTGGGCATGCAACGCTTGTTGCTTGACCAACAATATCGCAGTGATGAGGCGGCAAGTGATCGTTTACATGCGCTGCTTGGCCCTCATTTAGATGATATTTTGCAGCCACCAAGCGAATTGATGGCGATTCTGTGGCAAAGTAACCTGACCTATACCCAAACATGGCGGAGTACCATGTTGCGGGCTGTGGCAAATAGCTTTACCATAGAGGGACACGGATTATTCATTCCATACGATGTGCTTAACAACGCCCAGTTTGCCTATTCATTTGTCATGGCACGCCAGTTGTTGTTAAGGCTGTGGGGGCAACCGCAACATAGCGCCGCAATTGAGGCCTTGTTGCATCGTCAACTTGCCCAACTACCAAGCACTACCTTGGTAGGCCTAACCGACTCTTTGCTCTATTAGGCTAGGAAGCTACGTATGCCAGTTCACAACGATCTTGATGATACTACCGTGGACATGCTGTTTCGTGATGTATTGCAGCAAGAATTAACCCATGCAGCACCAAAAGTCAGCTTACTGCAACGACTTAAATCAACCCCAAGTTATGAGCGTCGCGTACGCGGTGGTGGGCCTGGTGGCCAACCATGCTCAAGCTTTTACTTGCTATTTTATGTGATGAATTCATCACGTGCATCATGGAGCATTTTGCCAGCCTAGGCTGTGCTTGGATACCAAAACCATTGAAAGGGGGTGATGGGTGACACATCAGGGATTAGCGTTGTGTTGGTTTTCGTACTCTTTGAATTAAGGAGATAGCCTTCATGCTCAAACGTCGTTTGACCCGCTTATTGGCCTTAATGGTATTGACCATACCAACCTTGGCCGCTTGTGGTGGTGATGCAACCCCAACGACTGCACCAGCCGCTGCAACCGCTACAACTGCTACTGGTGCAGAAGCCACTGCTACAACTGCGCCTGTTGCTGAAGCAACCGCAACCACCGCAGATGCAACTGCAGAAGCAACCACCGAACCAGCCGCAACTGACGGAAACATTCTTCGCGTTCACCAAGTTGCCTATCCAGATGTCTTTGATCCACAGAAAAGCTCGTACAGCGCCGAAATCGTGTTGCTGTCGCAAAACTACGAAGGCCTAACCCGCCTCAATGACAAACTGGAAACCGTACCTGGTGCTGCCGAGAAATGGGAAGCAAACGCTGATGGTACCGTATTTACCTTCACCTTGCGCCCTGACCTCAAATACAGCGATGGCTCGCCATTGACCTCGAAAGCCTTCGCTTATTCGATCCAACGCACCTGTGACCCAGTGACCGCTGGCGAATATCAATCAATTTTGTTTGATATTACCGGTTGTGCTGATTTCGCTGGTACCACCATCACCGATACCGCCAAGTACGATGCTGCTAAAGCTGCTTTGGGTGTTAGCACCCCAGACGATAGCACGATCGTTATTTCAACCGTTCAAGCTGCTCCTTACTTGCCAACGATTGCTGGCTTGTGGGTTATGTACCCAGCCAAGCAAGAGTTGATCGAAAAAGGTGGCGAAAACTGGTGGAAAGATCCTGCTGCGCAAGTTGGCAACGGGCCTTTCCAATTCAGCCGGATTGCTGAAGACCAACAAATTGACTTTGTTCGCAACGAAAACTACTGGAACAAAGCCAAGCTTGATGGCATTAGCATGATCTACATCGACGATTCATCAGTTGCCTTGGAAGCATATCGCACCGGCCAACTTGATATCTTCGCTCCAGATCCAAGCCAAATTCCAGCTGTCCAAAGCGACGCTGACCTTGGCCCATTGTACATTTCATACCCAGGTGCCAACACGACCGGTTTGCAATTCAACACCACCACGGAACCATTCAACGATCTTAAGGTGCGTGAAGCATTTGCGTATGCGATCGATCGCGATACCTACTGTGAAGTGATTCGCAACGGCGACTGTTTGCCAACCTTGACCTGGATTCCGCAAGGGATTCCTGGCTACGATGCAACCGAAGATCGCTTTGCGTTCGACCCAGAAAAAGCTAAAGCAGCTTTGGCTGAATCAAGCTATGGCTCAGCTGAAAAATTGCCAGAAATCACCATGGCCTACAGCAGCAACGACACCGCCAACCAAGCTCGCCACGAGTTCTTGGCCAACACCTTCCGCGAAGTCTTGGGTGTTGAAGTTAAGTTGTTGCCATTGCCAAGCAAAGATTTGACCGCTGCTAAGAAAGATAACTCGACCTATCCTCAATTGTCATTGGGTGGTTGGATTCAAGACTATCCCGATGCTCAAAACTGGTTGAGCGTGTTCTGGAACAGCAACGCCACCTTTGCCCAACGCCAAGGCTACGGCAACCCAGCGGTTGACGAATTCTTGACCAAGGCCGACACCAGCACCGACGATGCAACCCGCTTGGAAGCCTACACCGCTGCCCAAAAGTTGATCGTTGGCGACTTGCCAACCGCTATGATGTACAACCGGGTGAATAAATACGTGATCAACCCACGCGTAAGCGGCTTCTCAAAGACCGCTGCTGATGATCAATTCCCTGGCCAATGGACTTCATACAGCATCGAAATCAAGTAATTGATTTAACCTTCTGGGGAGCAGCGCTGGCCTGCGCTGTTCCCCACCCAAACCTAGCTCCCACTCTTTAAATTTTTTGCAAGCACCCTGTTAAATTGCAATCAAGGCTCGCGAGGCAACACCCCGGCTCGCTCTCGCGCCAATGGAGGCATGGCATGATTGGCTTTATAATTCGTCGCGTCTTGGCGATGATTCCGGTGTTGTTTCTCGTGGCATTAATCACTTTTTTTCTGATGAAACAGGCCAAAGGTGGGCCATTCGATCAAGAGAAAGAAGTTGCCCCGTCAACGATTGCCCTACTTAATCGTAAATTTGGCTTAGATAAACCAGCTTGGCTCAATACTGCTGAATTTAATAATCGTATGAGTGCTGATGGCCCGTTCGCGGCAGTTCGTGGCTTGTTCGATAGCCAATTTGGCAACTATATGCTGAATGCAGTCCAAGGTGATTTGGGGCCAACCTATGCCTCAAAAGGGACAGAAACGGTTCAAGATAAAATTAAACAAACCTTTCCAATTTCATTGCGGCTTGGCTTAATCTCGCTTACTTTTGCCTTAGTGGTGGGTTTTCCCTTAGGCATTCTCGGTGCCTTACGCCAAAATACGATCTTCGATTACTTTAGCTTGATTATCTCGACAATTGGCTTTTCGGTGCCAACCTTTGTAACTGGTTTGGTCTTGCTGCTGGTCATGAGCAAAGTCTTTGGGGTTGCTCCGATTAAAGATCCTTCGGTCTGGGAAGGCTTTAGTATGTCGTATTTCCCCCCAGCAATTATCTTGGGGCTTGGCACAATGGCCTATATTACGCGTCTGACCCGTAGTAGTGTGCTCGAAGTTAAACGCCAAGATTATATTCGTACCGCCAAAGCCAAAGGGCTTGGTGATCGGGTGGTGATTTTGCGTCACATCCTGCGCAACAGTCTGATTCCTGTGATCACAATTTTGGGGCCGGCGGTTGCTGGCTTGGTCACTGGTTCGTTTATTATCGAATCGGTCTTCCGCGTACCAGGAATCGGCAGTGAATTTATTGGGGCAATTGGGAGCCGCGATTATTCAATGATTATGGGTTCGACCCTCTTTTTTTCATTGCTGGTTGCTTTGGGCAATATTATGGTCGACCTTTCGTATGGCTTGATTGATCCACGGATTCGTAACAGCTAGGAGACCCGAACTATGGCAACCGCATCGAATGTGGCAGGGACGAATCCTGCCCAAGCCCAAGAATTTACGCGGCCTGTTCGGAGTCTTTGGAGCGATGCATGGATGCGCTTGCGGCGTAATCGTTTAGCAATGGCAAGTATTATTTATTTGTTTTTGCTGGCGTTGGTAGCAATTTTCGCACCAGTCATCGCGCCCCATTCACCTAGCCGCCCAACCACAACCGAATTACGCGAACGGGGTGTTTATCGCCAAGCAGCGTGGGTTGTTGATGAGAAAAATCCGAAACGCAGTGGCATTTGGAAGTTTCCGCTCGGCACCGATTCTGCTGGCGGTGATGTGCTTAGTCGCTTGATTTATGGAACACGGGTTTCGATGGTTGTGGGCTTTATTCCCATGATCTTTACCTTGAGTATTGGGATTACGATTGGCTTGATTTCAGGCTTTGCTGGCGGCAAACTCGATAGTTTGCTGATGCGCTTCACTGATATTATCTTTTCGTTGCCCGACATCTTGTTCTTTATTATTGTGCAAACGGCCTTCAGCCAGACCGCATTCGGCAAGACATTTAATGGCTTGTTGCTGATTTTCTTATCGTTCTCAGCGGTTAACTGGGCCAGCGTTTCGCGCTTGGTGCGTGGCCAAGTGCTTTCATTAAAAGAAAAAGAATTTGTTGAGGCAGCAGAGGCAGTTGGGGTCCGCCGTGGCTCAATTTTATTCCGCCACATTTTGCCCAACACGCTGGCCCCAATTATTGTGGCAGGCGCGTTTATTGTGCCAAGCGCGATTGTCACCGAAGCAACCCTCAGCTTTTTGGGGATTGGCATCCAACCTGATACCAACCCAAATAATCCATTTCCTACCAGCTGGGGCCAGATGATTTTGGAAGGTAAGTCGGCGATTGATTCACAACCATGGATTTTGATCGCCTCGGCGATTGCGATTGCTTCAATTACGATTGCCTTTGTGGCATTGGGCGATGGGTTACGCGACGCACTTGATCCCCGTCAATAGATCAAGGCAAATTGCTCGACATCATGAGGAGCACATATGGCTGAAGCACCTTTGCTTGAGGTCAAAAACCTACAAGTTCAATTTAAAACCGCTGATGGCGTGGTCAATGCTGTCAATAATGTTTCATTTTCGGTCAATCGGGGCGAAACGCTCGGGATCGTCGGCGAATCTGGCTCGGGTAAAAGCGTTACATCACTTTCGATTATGCGCTTGATTCCCTCGCCACCAGGCAAAATTGCCGGCGGCCAGATTTTGTTCGATGGCGATAATCTGGTCGATTTTAGCGAGTCGGAGATGCGTAAAATCCGCGGTAATCGGATTTCGATGATCTTCCAAGACCCCATGACTTCGCTCAATCCGGTGCTACGGATTGGCAGGCAGATGACTGAATCGCTGCAATTGCACATGGGGATGACTCCCAAACAGGCACGCAACCGAGCCATTGACTTGCTCTCAATGGTTGGGATTCCAGCGCCCGACAAACGACTTGACGATTTTCCACATCAATTTTCTGGCGGGATGCGCCAACGGGTGATGATCGCTATGGGTTTGGCCTGTAACCCTGAGCTGTTGATTGCCGACGAACCAACGACCGCCCTTGATGTAACTATTCAAGCGCAAATCTTAGAATTACTTAACCGTCTCAAGAACGAGACGGGGACAGCGATTATTTTCATTACCCACGATCTTGGGGTTGTAGCTGGCATGACCGACCGCGTGATTGTGATGTATGCTGGACGTGTGGTTGAACAAGCTTCGACCAATGAGCTGTTCCGCAATCCGCGAATGCCCTATACCATTGGCTTGCTCGATTCAATTCCACGGCTTGATGGGATTCAAACGCGGCTCACGCCAATCCCGGGGCTTCCACCGGATTTGTTGGAAAAGACCAATCGCTGCCCATTTGCGCCACGCTGCGATTTTGTGCAAGAGCAATGCTGGATCGAAACCCCAAGTTTACGCCAAGTTGCACCCGATCACACGGCGGCCTGCTTATTCGATATTGATCGTGATCAGCGCCAAGTGATGGCTGAAAAGAAAATTGCCGAAGAAGAAGCGGCCTTGGATGCAGCACTTGAGGATGTTTTAGCCCACGAACAAGCATCGTAGAACCAGAGGAAGGCCACATGGCAGTACAAAATGAGAATCTGCTCGATATTAACGGCTTAAAAATGCACTTCCCAGTGAAATCCAACGGTTTATTACGCCGCACGGTTGGGGCAGTTAAAGCAGTTGATGGCTTGAGCTTTTCAGTTAAACGCGGTGAAACCCTCGGCTTGGTGGGTGAATCAGGCTGTGGTAAATCGACGACTGGGCGGGCAATTTTGCAATTGCATCGCCCAACCGCTGGCACGGTCAATTTTGATGGCAAAGAGTTGACCAAACTCAATGGCGAAGCAATGCGCCAAATGCGGCGCAAAGTGCAGATTATTTTCCAAGACCCGTATGCTTCGCTCAATCCACGGATGACTGTGGGCGATATTGTGGGTGAGCCAATTCGGGTGCACAACTTGCGTACTGGCAAAGAGGTGCGCACGCGAGTCGAGGAATTGCTGCGCGTCGTGGGTCTCAACCCTTACTTTATCAACCGTTACCCGCACGAATTCTCTGGCGGTCAGCGCCAACGGATCGGGATTGCACGCGCTTTGGCGGTTGAACCAGATTTTATTGTCTGCGACGAGCCTGTTTCAGCGCTCGACGTGTCGATTCAAGCCCAAATTATCAACCTGTTGCAAGATTTGCAAGGCCAATTTGGCTTGACCTATCTGTTTATCGCCCACAACTTGAGCGTGGTTAAGCACATCAGCGATCGGGTGGCGGTGATGTATTTGGGTAAAATGGTCGAGTTGGCTCCTTCGAAGCAGCTCTATGCCAACCCAATGCACCCGTATACCCAAGCCTTGCTCTCAGCAGTGCCTATTCCCGATCCTGAGGTCGAGAAGCAACGCCAGCGGATTATTTTGCAAGGCGATGTGCCAAGCCCACTCAATCCACCTTCTGGCTGTCACTTTCACACTCGTTGCCCAATTGTGATCGACAAGTGTAAAGTCGAAGACCCACCATTCCAAGATTATGGTGGCGGCCATTTTGTGGCTTGCTGGCGCGCAACCGAATCGCAAGAGCAAATGGAAAAGAAGTTGCAGTAGCAACGAGGGGGCAGGGATCAGTTGCCAGGGGTCAGCAATGCTGCCTAAGCTTGCTGCTGATCAACGATTAACGTATTCAGAAGCTCCACTCGGTTTAGCTGAGTGGGGCTTTTGGGTTTATTTGATGGCTTTTGGCTAATCGATTGATCCACGAAGAGCACGAAGAGCACGAAGAAATTAAACCACTAAGAACGCGAAGAACGCGAATGTTTTTTAGCCACGAATTCCACGAATTGCACGAAGAATGTGCCAAAAGCCAAAAGCCCATAGCCATCGTTCTCTGCGCCTCTGCGTTAAATCAATTGATCTACGAAGGACGGAAACCACGAAGCACGCGAAGAGCGCAAAGTAAGGCTCATGGCTATAGGCAGGAGGCTATCGGAACAATTGTTGCCATTTCAACAAATCTCCGATAGCCATTAGCCATCAGCCTATAGCCCAATCCCTATGCTCTATGTTCTCTGCTCTCTGTTCTTACTTCATCCCTCATCCTTCATCCTTGTTCTCTGCTCTCTGTTCTTACTTCATCCCTCATCCTTCATCCTTTGATTTTAGCCTTGCCAACGTTTGAAGATGACGCTGGCGTTGACTCCACCAAAGCCGAAGCCGTTGGATAGGGCGTATTCGATTGGCATTGGCCGTGGCTCTTTTGCAACCAGATCAATGCCTGCGCTGGCTGGGTCGGGATTTTCCAAGTTGAGCGTGGCGGGAGCAATTTGGTCGCGAATCGCCAGTGCAGTGAAAATTGCTTCGACCGCGCCAGCAGCACCCAATAAGTGACCAGTTGATGATTTGGTGGCGCTTACGGCTAAACCTGAGTTTTCGCCAAATACCTGCTTGATTGCTGCCAGCTCGCCGCGATCGCCAACTTGGGTTGAGGTGGCATGGGCATTCAGATGTTGAATTTGATCGGGCGAGATTTGAGCTTGCCGTAACGCCAAACGCATCGCTCGCGCTGCGCCTGAGCCATCTTCTGGGCCAGAGGTGATGTGATAGGCATCGGCGGTTGTGCCATAGCCAACCACTTCGACCAACGGCGTTGCGCCACGGGCTAAGGCATGCTCTAAATCTTCCAAGACCAATACGCCTGCACCTTCGCTCATCACAAAGCCATCGCGGGCTTGATCGAACGGACGTGAGGCGCTAGTTGGATTGGCGTTGAATTCGGTTGCCAAGGCGCGAGCAGCAGCAAACCCGCCCAAACTGACCGGATCAAGCGCTGCTTCGGTGCCACCACACACCGCAACATCGGCCTCGCCGCTATGAATTAAGCGTGCGCCATCGCCAATTGCCTGCAAACTGGCAGCGCATGCGGTAACTGGGGCAGCGATTGGGCCGCGAAAGCCATAGCGAATTGAAATATGGCCTGCTGCTAGATTAATCAAAAAGGCTGGGACGGTAAATGGTGAGAGTCGCTGTGGGCCTTTGCTATCTAAAGTGCGCACTGCTTGGGTAATGGTCGAAAAGCCGCCAACGCAAGACGCAATCAAGGTTGCTGTGCGCTCTTGGGCTGCTTCGGTTTCTGGCTGCCATTGCGCTTGCTTCAAGGCCTCAGCGGCTGCCGCCAAACCCAAGACAATAAAGCGATCCATTTTGCGTAGCTCTTTGCTATTGGCAACGGCGCTTGGCTCAAAGCCAGCAGCTGGATCAACGGCCAGACTTGGCACGACACCGCCAATGGTGCTGGCCAAGCCTGCGCTAATCTGCTCAGGCAAGGGGCCAATTCCCGATTGACCAGCTAATAAGCGCTGCCAAACAACCTCAACTCCGCAACCCAACGGCGAAACGATTCCCATTCCTGTAATCACAACACGACGCATAGTGCTTCCTTAACAGATGTTGCTTCGAAGCGGAGCAATCACAGTCACCACTATACCGCAGTTTTTTAGGCTTTGGGCGATTGCTGTTTTGTTGATCCACGAAGGACATGGAAGGGGAATAGGCTATAGGCTGTAGGCTATCGGAACAATTATTGGTATTTGAGACCAATCTCCGATAGCCAATTGCCAAAAGCCCAGTGCCTAGAAAACTATGCCGTTATGTTAAAATCTCGCCCTTACCTCTGGCCCTGCCGCTATTTGATTTCCTGTAACCAGCTATTCATTTGTTGGTTTTCGGCAGTTTGGTCAGTGATCACGGCCTCGGCAAAGCTTTTGAGTTCGCTGCGTTGGGTGCTAGCTTTGATGCTTTGGGCCATGGCGATTGCACCATCGTGATGGCTAATCATCGCGGTTAAAAAGCGCCGATCGTAGCTTTCGCTGCCAGCAGGAACATCCATCGAACCCATGTGCAGGGCGCTAAGGTCGCTGGCTGGAGCATCGCCAAACCAGGTTTTGCGCCATGCTTCAAGCTGGGTAATTTCTGCCTCTTGGGCTGCGATAATTTGCTTAGCCAGTTCTTGCACGCGGGGATCGCTGGCTTGCGTTTGGGCATCCTTGGCCATGGCAATTGCGCCCCGATGATGCTCGATCATGCCATCAAGAAATTGGAGATCGTCCATACTCATTGCGCCATGGTCGCCTGAAGCGGTGGTTGGATGCTCAGCGCCATGATCATCGTTGCTCGCGCTACAGCCAACTAATATCAACAAAATGCTTAATAAACTCATCCATCGCCGCATTGTTAAATTCCTTTCAAATCAAATAACCCTAGCCTTAGCCTATCCAAATTTGGCAGCAGCAGCTAGTTTTGGGCAATTTGCAGCGTTTTAACAGGATTCGGCTGTGGCAAATGCCACACTCTGTAGCAAATGCCACAGTTTGCATAGCCTTGCAATAATAATTTTATAAAAAATTGTTTGCTGAACAGAATAAATTTACAATACTAATAATGATTGGTGTACTATTCCGAGGCTCTGCTATGCTTCAAGCTTCTCGTCAACGGCATTGGTTGTGGTTTGTGCTCAGCAGCGAGTTAATCATTACGGCGCTGCATTATCTGACCAGTGCCCATCTTTTGCCCTATCATTCAATTTATCGCAGTTTATATTATCTGCCGATTGGCGTGGCGGCGGTGATGTGGGGCCGTAAATTTGGGCTTGGGCTGGCGCTTTTCACGGCGTTGGTTTATTTGCCGCATGCCCATTGGCTCGATGCCCATGCCGCTAATAGCTTGTTGGATAATACCTTGGAAATGGCGACCCTAATTGTGGTGGCAGCGTTGCTTGGTAGCTTAGCCGAGCGCGAACAACAGGCGCATAGCCGAGCCGAAGCCTTGCGGGTGTACATTCACGATGTGCTGGCGAGCCTGCCGGTGGGGGTTGCCACGATTGAGCAGCAGCAGTTGAAATTGCAAAATCCAACGGCGATACATTTATTGCAGCCAAGCCCTAGTTTGGCTCAATTGCCCCAAACCAATGGCTACAGCGAAATGCAAATCGAACAGCTTGCCTTGGCCGTGCGCCGCTCAGACTTACATAATGTACAGGGCCAGCCAATTGGGGCAGTTTTGGTGTTTGAGGATATTCGCGAGCAGCAAGTAATCGCCGAACGGATTCGCCAAGCTGAACGCATGGCTGCCTTGGGCCAATTGGCCGGAGGCCTAGCCCACGAGGCCCGTAATCCGTTGGGCATTGTGCGCGCCACCAGCCAACTGTTGGGCCATAAATTGGCGCAACAACCACATTTGGCCCACTATACAAGCGTGATTAATAGCGAGGTGGATCGTTTGGATCGCTTGATTAGCTCGCTATTAAACTATGCCCAGCCCCAAGCGTTGCAACGCCAGCCATTGGCCATCAACCAGCTCGTAGCCGAATTTGTAGCTACCTGTCAGCCGCTGGCCGCAGAACATGGCGTTGCCTTGCAGCTAAGCCTCGATCCTAATGAACCATGGATTGAAGCTGATCGCGATGCAATCTGGCAAATGTTGTTAAACCTGAGTTTGAATGCGCTGCAAGCCAGCCAAGCAGGGCAACTGATTGTTATCAAGAGCCTTGTTGCGGGCCAACAGCTTGAAATTTTGGTGCAAGATCAAGGAGTGGGCATTGGCGCGGCGATTCGCGAGCGGATTTTTGATCCATTTTTTACGACGCGAGACGATGGCACGGGCATGGGTTTGGCCTTAGTTGCGCGCAGTGTCGCCGAACATGGCGGCACAATTAGCCTGGAAGCTGCACCAACCCAAGGCACCTTGGCCCGTTTGCGGCTACCACTGGTGCGGCAAGGAGCACAATCATGAGCAAGCGGGTTTTGGTGATTGACGATGAGGCCAATTTGCGTTGGGTGCTGAGCGAAGCCTTGAGCGACCAAGGCTACGAGGTGCAGGTCGCGGCCAATGCCAACGATGGTTTAGCAGCGATGAGCCGCCAGCCAGCAGATGTGGTGATTCTCGATTTGAAATTAAAAGGCATGGATGGGCTGGCAACCTTGGCTCGCTTGCGTGAACGCTGGCCTGATGTGGTGGTGCTGATGCTGACTGCGTATGGCACGGTTGCAAGTGCGGTTGAGGCGATGCAACGCGGTGCTGCCGATTATTTGCGCAAGCCCTTTGATTTGGAAGAAATTGGTTTTAAATTGCAACGGGCGTTGGAGCGCGCCGCGCTCCAGCAAGAGATTCGCTATTTGCGCCAAAGCCAGCAGCAAGCAACGATTGCTGGTTTGGTTGGCAGCCATCCTGCTTGGTTGGCCTGTCGCGCGCAACTTGAGCGTATGATCGATCGCTTGCCATTGCTGGTGTTGGTTGGCGAAGCAGGCGTTGGTAAAGCCCAATTGGCCCGTTATGGCCATGCAACGAGCCAACGCCACAACGCTCCTCTGATTGAGCTTGATGGAGCGTTATTGACTGAGCCGATGCTCGAAGCCGCGCTTTACGAGGCAGGTCAAGGCAGTCTGGTGCTGCGCCATGGCCTCAATTGGCTCGATTGGCTTTTGGCCCAATCATTCCAAGCGAGAATCATCGTGACCAGCCTTGCCTTGCCTGAACAACCAGTACCAACGATTCAGGTTCCGAATCTGAATCAACGCCGCAGCGATATTGGCTTGTTTGCCAGGGCTTGGCTTGAGACGCAATCGTTAAGCGCAGCAGCGCTCCAACAGCTAGAGCAAAGCCATTGGAGCGCCAATCTGCCAGAGTTGCGCCATGTGTTGGAGCGGGCGGCTGTGGCAGCAAATGGCCAAACGATTCAGCCTGAGCATTTGCCGCATGATCTGGCCTTGGCTACTGCCGAGCCAATCGCGTTGCCCGCAGCAGGCCTACAAATCGAGTTGGTTGAGCGCAGTTTATTGCAGCAAGCCTTGCAGCAAGCCAATGGCAATAAAACCCGCGCCGCCGAATTGTTGGGCTTGTCGCGCCATCAATTACTCTATCGACTAGAAAAGCATGGACTCAGTTAGCCGTTGATCACTTCGCCGCCATTGGGGTGTAAGATTTGCCCTGCCATATACGAGGCATCATCGCTGGCCAAAAATACATAGCAATTGGCAACTTCTTCTGGCTGGCCTGCGCGTTTCATCGGCACATCGCTGCCAAACGTCGCCACTTTTTCTGCATCGAAGGTTGCGGGAATCAGCGGTGTCCAAATTGGGCCTGGTGCTACGCCATTAACCCGAATGCCTTTTTCGATTAAGGATTGCGAGAGCGAGCGCGTAAAGGCCACGATTGCGCCCTTGGTTGCTGAATAATCGAGCAATTGCGGGCTGCCACGATAGGCTGTGACCGAGGTTGTGTTGATAATGCTGCTGCCTTTTTTGAGCTGTGGCAAGGCTGCTTTGGTTAGGTAGAACATGGCAAAAATATTGGTGCGGAAGGTGCGCTCCAATTGCTCGGCGCTAATATCAGTAATCGATTCTTGCGGATGTTGCTCAGCAGCATTGTTGATTAAAATATCAAGCTGGCCGAATTTAGCTACTGTTTGCTCGACAAGGCTTTGGCAATAGGCTTCATCGCCAATATCGCCCGCTGAGAGCAAGCAGCGACGGCCTTCTGCTTCAACTAAGCGCTTGGTTTCTTGCGCATCGTCATGTTCATTCAAATAATTAATTACAACATCAGCGCCTTCTTTGGCATAGACAATCGCAACTGCCCGCCCAATCCCACTATCGCCCCCAGTAATTAAGGCAACTTTATCTTTGAGTTTATCGCTGCCCTGATAGCGGCGATCTTGGGCTTTTGGCTTGGGCTGCATTTCCGCTTCGATGCCAGGCTGTTGATCTTGGGTTTGGGGTGGAAATTGCTGTTTCTTTTCTTTGTTATTTGACATAATATATCTCCTTGACACAGAACCACACTTCACTGCTTAGCGAAGCAAGAAACATACCAATTGCTGAAGCAGCTTCAGGCTTGCGATGGAGTGCAGCGCCCTGGCAATCGGCTAGACTTGCTCGGTTATGCTAGACGGGAGCTTTTGGCAATGAAAGCATTTGATCAATTGACCGAGCGTGGTCAGCACCAACGGCGGCGACGCTTGGCAGAGGCAGCACTGGCTGCGTTTGGCATCAAAGCCGAACAACTAACGTTTATTAATCATGGCGAAAATACCACTTATCGCGTCAAAACCGCTGCGGCAGATGGCTCGCAGACTGGGTTTTATCGCACTGGCTATTATTTGCTGCGCTTGCATGGCATCAACTACAACAGCGCCGCCGAAATTAATTCGGAATTGCAATGGCTCAAAGCCTTGGCTGAAGAAGCCAAATTGCCAGTGCCCTTGCCGGTTGCTGGCTTAGATGGGCGCTATGTGCAAAGCGTGCAGATTGACGAAATTCCTCATCGCTACAATTGCTCGTTGATGGAATGGCTTGATGGCCGCTTGCAGATTAACAATCCTACGCCAGCACATTGCCAACAACTTGGGCTGCTCGTCGGCCAATTGCATCAGCATGCTCAAGCCTGGGTTTTGCCGAGCAATTTTCAGCGCCGCAGTTGGGATTGGGAAGGCCAATTTGGGGCCAATGTAAGCAACGGTGCTGATCATGCCACGGTTTGGGCGGCGATTCCGGCGGAACATCATCAACTTTTGCAACAAACCATGGATGATTTTGCCGAAGTTGAGCGCATGCTTGGCAAAGGTCGCGATGTTTATGGCTTGATTCATGCTGATCCACATTGGGGCAATATTTTATTTGCCGATGGCGCGGCGCGTGCGATCGACTTTGATGATTGTGGCTTTGGCTATTGGCTGTATGATTTGGCGATTGCGGTTGGCCGCTGGCGGATCACCCCCCAGTGGGATGGCGTTTGGCAGAACTTTTTAAAGGGGTATCGCCAGCTTCAAACGTGGGATCAAGCAGCTTCACAGCTGCTTGACGTAATAATCTCAGCGCGCTGTACCAACGTGCTACAATGGTATGTAGGCCATGCAACCTACGACCCGCTTTTTGCGAGTGATGTTCATGAGGTGATCGAAACATTCACCACAAGGATTAGAACAATTTATCTCCATCCCCCACTCGCCCGCTAACTGCCCATAGTTGCTAGGCAGGCATATACCAACTGCGGTTATCCAAAAGCTACCCATGTAGATAGGGCCAAGTGCATAGATTCAATAAGCGATTTTCGGGTTATAATCGTGCTATATAAGCCTTCATAAATCGCGAGAGATGTTTATTTAGGAGGTTTAAACACCAACGGACAAGGATGCATATGGCAACACAACAAAAGTACAAAAACATCCGACGGATTGAGAACGTCGAGGCCAATTCGTATGGTTGGTGGGTGCGGGTGAGGATCGATGGTGAATTGTTCAGCAAGTTTTTCAGCGACAATGCGTTCAATGGCTCTGGTAATGCGCTGCGCAATGCTTTAGAGTATCGCGATTCAATTAAGCGCGAACGAGGGCGACCCCACATTGATACGGTTGATCCTGAGGTGCATTACAAAGGTATCAGCCGGATTGATCGTGAGATCAAACGGACACATGGCTGGTATGTGCGGGTGTTCTACAAAGGCCAACAACGAGTTAAATTCTTCAGTGATATGCTCTACGATGGTCGCGAAGGCGCTTTGGCTGCTGCTTTGGATTTCCGTGACGAGGCCGAACGCGAGTTGGGCAAGCCACGGACTGATCGCCCGGTGGTTACGGTTAGTCGCCGCAATGCGACTGGCAAAATTGGCGTGACCAGAGTGCGCCGCAAGGATCGCAATCGCAAAGGCGAGGTCTATCTGCGTGATGTTTATGAAATCACCTGGTGTCCGCGCCCAAATGAAATCCATCGAACTTCGGTGTCGGTGCGCAAGTATGGCGAAGAAGAAGCGCGCAAACGAGCGTTTATGATTCGCGATAACAAAGAGCGCGAAATTTTCGGCAAAGTTGTTTCGCAAACCCCCAGCGCCGAAGAGTTGGCAATACTTGATCATGACGAACTATCGACATAACCCATCACGTATTGGCTTGCGGCAGTACATGGTATTATTGCGAGAAACATGGCGGTGCCTTGGTGCATCGCCATCGTGTTGTTTTGTTGGAAGGAGCATCTATGGCACTGCTGCCCTCGATGTATATCCGCGATAGCGCCGACCACGTTGGCGAAGCGGTAAAACTTGCTGGTTGGGTCTATCACAAAACCGAAAAAGGCAAGTTGGTTTTTATTCAATTACGCGATGGTACCGCCACCATTCAATGTGTGGTGTTTAAAAAGAACGTTAGCGAAGAAGTGTTTGCCCGCGCCAAGGAATTAACCCAAGAATCGTCGTGCTATATCCATGGCACGTTGCGCGCCGATGAACGCTCAAGTTTGGGTTTTGAATTAGATGTGACTGATATTGAAATTGTGCATCTAACCCAAAATTACCCAATTACGCCCAAAGAGCATGGCACCCAATTTTTGATGGAGCATCGCCACTTGTGGGTGCGCTCGGCCAAACAACATGCCTTGCTGCGCATTCGCGCTCAAGTAATTGCTGCTGCCCAAGAATATTTGAACAGCGAGCATTTTGTGCGCTACGATTCGCCAATTTTGACGGCAACTGCCGCCGAAGGCACGAGCGATTTGTTTGCAACCGAATATTTCGATTTGGGCAATGCCTATTTGGCGCAAACCGGCCAGCTCTATGTTGAATCGGGCATGGCAACCTTTGGGCGGGTCTATTGTTTTGGCCCAACCTTTCGGGCTGAAAAATCAAAAACTCGTCGCCACCTCACCGAATTTTGGATGATCGAGCCAGAATTTGCCTTCGCCGACCAAGACGATAATATGGAACTACAAGAAAATTTTGTTTCCTATATCGTTCAGCGAGTGCTTGATCGCTGCGAAGATGATCTCATCATTTTAGAGCGCGATACCTCGAAGCTTGAGAATATTGTGCCACCATTCCCACGCATCAGCTACGACGAAGCGATCGAAAAGATCAAAGAAGGCGTAGCTGCTGGCGCAACCGTCGCTCCCGATAATGCACCATTAGCGCCCTTAGAATGGGGCGATGATTTTGGCGCACCGCACGAAACCTACTTGGCAAGCCTGTTTGATAAGCCCTTGTTTATCTACAACTATCCAACTAAGGTTAAAGCCTTCTATATGCAACCAGCCGATGGTCGCCCAGAAGTGGTGCGCTGCGCCGACATGATTGCGCCTGAAGGCTATGGCGAAATTATCGGCGGCTCGCAGCGCATCCACGATGCAGAGTTGCTCGAAGCCCGTATTCGCGAACACGGCCTTGATGTCGCCGATTACCAATGGTATTTGGATCTGCGACGGTATGGCAGTGTGCCGCACTCTGGCTTTGGCATGGGCATCGAGCGCTGTGTCGCTTGGCTGGCTGGCACGCGCCATATCCGCGAAGCGATTCCATTCCCACGCCAACTCTACCGTATTTACCCATAAAGAGCATAAAACAGAGGGCTATTGGCTACAGGCTATAGGCTAGCGGAACAGTGTGGGCTAAACCACATCATTCCCTAGCCAAAAGTCCATAGCCGATAGCCTTACTTTGTGGATTAATTGATTTAACGCAGAGGCGCAGAGAACGAGGGCTATAGGCTATAGGTGTAATGGTTCATTGGATTGGTAATCATGGTCCCTCACCCCCCAACCCCCGCTCCCACTGAACGCGGGCGAGGGGGAGCCGACCATGGTGTATCACACATCGTGACAGAACCGCACGATTAAAGCCCCTCACCTGCGCACGGGAG
>NZ_PUBZ01000109.1 GCF_003205875.1 Herpetosiphon llansteffanensis | reverse complement strand
CTTCCCAATCGGCTAAACTAGCATGGAACGGCATAGAATTCCTCGTAGACATGGGTGCTGACACGTCCAGTATACGCGAATTCTCTGCCGTTTGTCGTTTCCTCCCCGAACTACCTACCCTTGAAAGGAGGGGGGTGGGGGGTGAGGGGATCAGGTTGCCAATCCAATGTACCAGTACATGTAGCCAATAGCCTGTAGCCAATAGCCCTTCGCGCCCTTCGCGGTTTCTAAACTTCGTGCTCTTCGTGGATCCCATCCTTCGTGGATCGGAGTTTTAACGCAGAGGCGCAGAGAAGCTATGGCTATGGGCTAGCGGAAGTATAATCCAAACAATCTGTGGAATCTGTGGCTAAAAATTTAACCTTCGTGCCCTTCATGGATCAATTTCAACCCAGATCGAAGCCAATAGCCTATAGCCTCATTTCCTTCGTATTCTTCGTGGATCAAGCGATTAACGCTGTGCAAGCATTAATCGCTTTTGATCTATTTAACAGAACAGGCACAGATGCGATATGCTACAATGCCTAAGCTAGTTTTGGCGAGAAATAGGGCTGTATGCAGATTGCAATTGATGCTAGTCGTTTGGCGGTTGGGCAGCGCACTGGCACCGAATCATATACCACCGAGTTGGTGCGGGCGTTGGCGCAAACCGACAGCACTAACGATTATTGTTTATATTTCAATCAACTCCCCGCGGCGTTGCCAGCACTGGGCCGCAATTGGCGCATTAAGCCAATTCCCACGCCACGCTTGTGGACGCACCTGCGGCTTGGCCCGACATGGCAAATCGATCGCCCTGATGTGGCGTTTGTGCCAGCCCATGTGTTGCCAAGCCTGCCACCACGCCGCAGCGTCGTAACAATTCACGATTTGGGCTACGAACATCATCCAGAATCACACCCAGCCCGCCAGCGGCTATATTTGCGCTACTCAACCTTGTGGAGCGCCCGCATGGCCAGCCAGATTATCGCGATCTCCGAGGCCACCAAACGCGATTTATTGCACTACACAGGAATTCCCGCAGCAAAAATTAGTGTGGTCTACCACGGCGTGCACGAGCGTTTTTACCAGCATCCAGCTGAGCAAAGCAAGGCCATTGCTGCCAAATATGGCTTGCATGGCGAATATCTGTTATTTATCAGCACCATTCAGCCACGCAAAAATCTAGTGCGCTTGATCGAAGCCTATGCTCAAGCCCGCCAACGCTGCCCCGATTTGCCGATCTTGGCGCTGGGCGGCAAAACCGGCTGGCTAACCGAGCAAATCACCCAACAAGCCCAACAGTTAGGAATCAGTGAGCATGTGGCCTTTTTAGGCTATGTGGATGATCACGATTTACCAACGCTGCTCAGTGGTGCGACAATCTATCTGTTGCCATCGTTGTACGAGGGCTTTGGCATGACGGTGTTGGAAGCAATGGCTAGCGGCGTGCCGGTCATCACCAGTAATGTCAGCAGTTTGCCCGAAGTTGCTGGCGATGCAGCATTATTGGTCGAGCCAACCCAAACTGAAGCGATTGCGGCAGCGATTGTGGCGCTATGGCAAAATTCAGCCCAACGCCACGATTTGCGTGAGCGTGGCCTAGCGTGGGCGAAACAATGGACATGGCAACGCTGCGCTGAACAAACATTGGCAGTTCTCACAACGGTTGGCAACAATGGCTCATTCTAAACATCGGTGGCAGGAGGAAGCATGCGCATCGAAGATTTAATTGGCAAGCAACTTGGGCGCTATAAAATTACGCGCATTCTTGGGCGCGGCGGCATGGCCGCAGTATTTGAGGCCGACGATACCATTTTACGTCGCCCGATTGCGCTCAAAGTGTTGTATGCCCAATATGTTGCCGATGCCAACTTGGTTGAGCGTTTTCGGCGCGAAGCGATTTTGGCGGCCCGTTTGGAGCATACCAACATTGTGCCAATTTATGATGTTGGCGAATCCGATGGCGTAGTTTATATCGCCATGAAGTTGCTCAGCGGGCGCTCGCTCCAAGATACATTATTAATCGATAGCGCTATGTCGCCTGAACAAGTGGGCGAGATTGTGCGCCAAGTTGCCAGCGCCTTGGATTACGCTCACGGTCGCGGGGTGGTGCATCGTGATATTAAGCCGGGCAATGTGATGCTCGATGATAACAATCAAGTTATTTTGACCGACTTTGGGATTGCCAAATCGCTTGATACGCCGGGGCTTACCTCAACTGGCGTGATGATTGGCACGCCCGATTATATGGCTCCAGAGCAAATCGATAGCAAAATTGGCCCAGTTGATGCCCGCGCCGATATTTACTCGCTGGCGGTCATGGCCTATCGCATGCTCACTGGCGTGCGACCTTTCGATGGCTCGACGACCGATATTTTGCTGGCCCATCTTTCACAGGCTCCCCAAGCGGCTTCGTTGCGCAACCCGCATGTGCCGCCATCGATCGATGCAGTTTTGAGTGCGGCGCTGGCCAAAAATCCCGCCGAGCGCACCAAATCAGCTGGCTTATTTGCCCGCTCTTTGAATGAAGCAATTGGTGCGCCAACTGGCGTTGCCACCACGCCGCCACCTGGAGCCAAGCAGGCTGTCGTTATTCCAAGCGTTGCTGCCGATCAAATTGTGGCCAAAGCCCAAGGTTCAGTGCAAACGCCAGTCATTACGCGGCGCAAACGTCCATCAACATGGCCAATTCTGTTGCTCATTGGCGCGATCATCACTGGCGTGCTGATGTTTGTTACCGATACCGTTTTGGATAATCGCCAAGAGGCGCGCCAAACCTTGGCCACCGAAGCCGCCGAACGCGAGCAATATCGAACCCAAGTTGCGCAAATGGGCGTAACCCAAACTGCCATGGCTGGGCAGATGAATCAAACTGCTACGCCGACACTTGTGATCAGCAGCACCGCCACCATTGAGGCTAACGCACCCAGCCCAACCACAACCAGCCCAACCACAGTCAGCGCAGCGCCAAGCCAAGTTGCTCAAGTCACAAACCGCCCAGTTGTAACCCAAGCGCTGCCAGTAGCACCAACTCCAACCAGCGCCCCAACCAATAATCCGCCAACCGCAACGCCTGCGCCAACGACGATTAGCGCATGTCTTGGGCCATTACAAGGTGGATTTGGCAATCTCTGGCGCAATAACCCAAGCGTTGCCGAAGCCTTGGGCTGCCCAACCAATGGCGAAGCAGCCAGCACGGCCTCAATTCAATATTTTGATGGCGGCATGATGTATTGGGTCGGCACGAGCGACCAAATTTATGTGTACTATAACGCGACCGCCAGCGGCTCGTGGCAAGGCTTTGCCAATCCCAACGATCCTTCCTATGACGAGCCACGCGAAACCGCACCAGCAGGCAAATTGGAGCCAATTCGTGGTTTTGGTACGCTTTGGCATACGCTGAGCGGCATTCGCGAGACGCTTGGTTGGGCCAATAGCCCCGAATACCCAATTACTGGGGTGGTGCAATATTTCCCCAATGGGCTCATGCTCCACTCGCCAGCCCTCGAAGGTCGCCCCGCCCGCATTTGGGTCATGACCAACGACGGCACATGGAGCCGCTACACCGATCCGAATAGTTAACAGAGCATAGAGCACAGAGCATAGAACATAGGATACGTGGCTATAGGCTGTTGGCTATTGGCTTTGGGACGATAATCAAAAACAATCTGTGCAATCTGTGGCTAAATTGAAGGATGAGGGATGAAGGATGAGGGTTCAGGGGTCAGGCTGGAGGCGTTGGGCTAGCAAGAACCCAATCCTACAAATCTGTGCAATCTGTGGCTTAAAACTCATCCTTCGTGCCCTTCGCGTTCTTCGCGGTTTCCGTCCTTCGTGCTTTCCGTCCTTCGTGCTCTTCGTGTCCTTCGTGGATCAAAACGGTATCATCGATTGGGTGTAAGCCGATAGAGCGTAAAAATGTGCGAGATACCTTTAAGATTATGGGTAAAGTGCTCGCTCAACACATCGTTTTGGCTGAGCATGGCGCGCACACCAGCAGATTCCATCACATCGGCAGTTAAAATTACATCATCGCCAACGCTTAGCCCTTGGGCACGTGCCGCAGCATTCACAGTTGTACCAAAATAATCGAGCACTTCGTTGGCATTAACCGCGATGCATGTGCCTGTATGCAAGCCAATCTTAATCACAATTGGCGGACGATCAGGCCGCGCTTGGTTGGCTTGTTGCATATTCTGGTGAATCGCCAAGGCTGCGGCAACCCCATCGGCGGGATTCGCAAACACCGCCATTACTGCATCGCCAATCGTTTTGACAATCGAGCCATTATGCTGCTCGATTGCCTGAAACAGCACGCTAAAATGGTCGCGCACCATCGCATAGGCCAGCGAATCGCCATGTTCTTCATACATTGGGGTTGAGTTTTTAATATCGCTAAATAAAATTGTCAGATTTTTAATCCCCAAGCCCAAGCCAGGAGCCAACACTTCCGATGAGAACAATGAACGAAACTCAGCCAAGGTCGAAACCAAGGAGGCGCTAACTCGGCCAAAGCCCCAAGCATCATGCTCGATAATCAGCAATTGCTCGTGCTCAGTCGTGTTATGCAGGTTCAAAATAACGGCTTCTGTTGCTAAATGTAGCTCAGTTTGGTCGGGGCCGTTGTTAGTTAGGGCGATAGTGGCACTGGTTGCGCCAGCAGGCTGAGCCTGAATTGTGCAGCGTTGTTCAATCCCCAACATGCGCATGCGATAGCCGCCAGCGCTAAGCTGAACCGTGACCTCGCGTTGTTGGTTGGGCTTGAGCCGTGCTTGAGCCACAATATGCTCATTCAAGGCCGGCGAGCCAAGTGCACAGAAGGTTGTGCCGCTGGCGCTGCGCACTTTGGGGCTAACCGAGAAGCGCAATTCAACATACTCATCGAAATTCACATCGTAGTTAATATTGCAGACTTCGCAATGAGCGCTCGCGGTCAGATCGCGCAAGTGCGGCGTGGGTTCGCGCGCAACTCGACAATTAGGACACAAAACATCCCAATTCATATCGAGCAAGCCCGTCCAGGTGGCATATAAAAAGACCCGCAGCACACTCAAGCGTTCAGCGCCCCAGGCATCAGCCAAGACAAAAGGCCGCATGGTTGCTACATCTTCATCGCGTTGGGTCTGAATTAATTGAAACAAACGATCGATTAATTGCTGATCGCAGGGCAAATCGCGCATGCGGTTGCGCAATTCTTGCAGCACGGTGCGATTGACTCGAACTTTGCGGGCTGGAGGAAAATAATTGCTGGCGTTGGGCTTTTTGGCGACTGAACGAAAAAAAGCCGCTTGACCAACAATCATCTGGTTAGCAATAAACCAACCAATTGGATAGCCCAACAAATTTTTTGGAAAAACTTGGACAAACGTTTCGACTTCAGTACTAATTGAGGTATGCGGTGTGAGAATCGTGCCGCCAATAAAGCGATCGAGTGGTGGGAAATGCTCAAAAACCCGTTCGACCCAAAGTTGCTGCTGATAGACCCATTCAAACGGATGCTCGACCCATTGGACTGGCAGGCCATATTGGTGGGCTTTGCCGACCATCTCGCGCACACCATCGCTGCGGGTGCGTTCGCTATAGGTGATGGGGGGCAAGCCAACAGCGTGATTAATGTGGCTGGTTTGGGCGGCAATTTCCCAAACATCAGCCAATGGCAATGGCACGATAGTCGATTGACCTAGGCGAAACGGCTTGAGCGCCATCATGCCCCTCCCTTAGAGCCGATTTGAGTCGATCCTCGCCGCATACGCTGGCACGGTGTGCACGCCACGCACCAATAAACTATTGCCATGAATCCCAATCACCAGATAAATTGGCCCAAAGCGTGCCTGCAAATCATCGGGATCGAACGCGAGTTCATCAACATCTTCCGATTGCATCCACTGCTGACCAAAGGCCCGCCAAGCCACATCGGTTACTGGCGTTTCATCGACGCTTTCCAAGCCAGCCAAATCAAACAGGATATAGCTTTTGAAGCGTTTTTCTTCGCGCTCAAACATCGCATGCACTTCGTGAGCTTGAATCAAGCACAACGAGCGTTCGCGACGTTCGAAGACAGCGGCTGGATCTTGGTCAAGATGTTCAGGCAAAAATTTGGCGTAGCGCTCAGGCGTAATATGCCGCAGCAAGCTTTTGCTACTTGCAGCAGTAATCGCCCATTGCTCAACGAATGGCGGTTGCGGATGTGGCTCAAGGCCTTCCCAACGCACCACATCACCAGGCTTAATCAACGAACCATCAGCAAACGTAATATCACTGAGTTGCAGCGGGCCATCAGCACGCACAATATCGAGCCACACCCGACCAGTGACGGGATGGGCTTCGGTGCTCATACCTGCGAGGGCTACGCCTTTTTTCACCCGTGATACTGCCAAAACCAGCAAATCTATTGGTTGCGCCATAACGTTTAAACCATTGTCCAATGAGTGAATCTTGCACCATTATGGTGAAATCTTGAGCCATTGTCAATTTGGCTTGGGCGCAGGCCAGCACAATCAAAAGGCATCAGACACCTACTTTTCTAACAGTTGGCGAAACTCGCGTGAACGTTCCCATGCTTGGGGATCACTTTTCGATAGCAAGGTACAAATAACCCGTTTTTGATCGCGATTGAGCGAATCGGCTCCGGTAGCAACTGCGCGCAACGATAAATCGGCATCAGCACCCGGCCCGCTCAAATAATCTTCGAGAAATGAATTGGGCTGTTGGGGCATGTAGTATTGCAGTTTAAACGTTTGGAGTGCCTGAAAAATGTCGGTAATCACATGGGTAAATTGAATCGCAAAGACGGCGGCACCACGCGGCGCAGCAATTTCACGATATTTGCCAACCACAAGCGGCGGTGAGGTTTCGCTAAACATAAATTCATCATAGGCTTCAACCATCACGCCAGATTCGCTGAATAAGAGCGTTGCCCGTACCACTGTTTTACGCCAGAGCCGCATACAATCCTCCGAACAATCGTGTGTCGAGTACAACAATGTTGGACGCTATCGCCACGATAGCGTCTGCTCCTTCGATTGTCCTCTATTCTACGCTTTTTTTAGATCAGGCTTTTGGCTCTGATAGATCCGATGCAGGGCCAAGCCCAACTGGAGCGCCAGCCGATCTGGGGCGCGGTCGAGATGATGCGATGCAATATTTTCGATTCGACCAAGCCGATAGAGTAGGGTATTGCGGTGAATATGCAAAGCTGCCGCCGCCTGACTATGGTTGCCAAGATAGGCAAAAAACATTTGTAGGGTATACAACAAATCGCCATCTTGTTTGGCATCGTGAGCAGCTAATGGGCCAATCGTCCGATCATAAAACATTCTAGCACGAGCAGAGTCTGCCACGCTCAGTAGTAGCCGATAAACGCCCAATTCGGCTCCACCAGCAAGCACCCCAGAGCCTAAAAGCTCGCGGCCAAGCCGTAATGCGCCAATCGCTTCGGCCCAAGCTCCCGACCATGCGCCATTTTCCGAGGCGATACCAAAGCCGCCATCAAGCACCCAACTGGCTTCGTGCAAGGCCGTATGCACCTCGCGCAAGCGCTGTTCGGGGTTGTCGAGGCTATCGATCGGCATGGCCAAGACAATCACGCCATCGTGATCGGCAATAAAGGCTGGGTAGCGCAAACGGTCGCAAGCCCGCCGTACCGATGCCATTACGCGCTCGATTTGGGCTACATCTTGGGGGCGTAACGCAGCCAAGGCATAGGCCGAATCGAGCAAAATGCCCTGTTCAGCAGCGCGGCGTTGGCCAGGCAGATCCAAGGGAATGCCAGCGAGCAAGGCTTCAAGCACGCTGCCACGCAACCGATCCTCGGTGGCTTCAATGGCCCGTTCTTTATCGAGCAATAATGATAAGGCAGCAGAGCCTTGTTCCAGCGCGCCAGCATCCCAAGGATGACTACCGATACTGCCAAGAAAGCCAACCCGATGCCCATCAAGCAGCACAGGCACGGTGGTTGGCATGCCAGCATCCGCCGGAAAAACCACGCTATGGCCAGTCCAAAGCTCAAGCATGCGCAAAAGCGGGGTTCGACCCTCGTTCAGGCCATTCATAGTTAAGGCACTATACAATTGAGCGGCGCGACGCTCGTATTGCGCTTCGGGGTCGGAGAGCAAACGTTCACTTTCGCGCTGTACCATACGCAAATCGGCGTTATGCGGCAATTCAAATAAGGTGATGTTGGCAATCTCTGCCGCTGCCACAGCTCGCTCATCGACCATGCCGGTGAGTCCGACAGCCAAAACTGAAGTCCCATGCAAACGCTCAATCAAGCGTGCTAACGAAAGTCGCAACGAATCTAAGACAGTTGTACTAACCAGCACAACTTCGGAGCCAGCAAGATCGGGCAGGGCTGGTTGGGTTGGTCGAGCCAGCACAACCGCACGGACTGCAAGAGTGTTGGCCTCGCCAGCCCGCAGGCTAGTTGTTGGCGGTAAGGCCAGCCGCCAAATTTCATAGAGGGTTGCCACAATCGATACCTAAACTTGGCGACGATTCGATTAAAAATCGTCTCACTAGCAATTTGCACAATCTTATGCTGAATTATGGCATAGTGTAGCAACTCATGCAAGCGCTAGCATGGCTGTCAATTGTTAAATATGTGAATAGCTTTGTGCAGATTGTATAGAGCTTAAACAAACACCACCATTCACAACGAATGGTGGTGTTTATCGTTATACCCTACGAGCCAATTTAGAATGGCAAATCGTCTTCGTCGGTGACAACTGGTTTGCGTGAAGCTGGCCGCGTTTGGGTTGCAGCTGGAGCAGCACTGCGCGCTGGGGCTTTGGCAGGGCTGCTTGCGCCATTACCATTGCCATTGCCGTTGGTGCGTGCTGGTTGCGCCGGACGAGCTGCTTGGCGGGCAACAGGAGCTGGCTCGGGTGCTGCACTAGCCCATTCTTCTTCTGGGTCTTCGGAATTATAAGCAACACCTTCGCGGCGGCCATCGAGAATAATCATATCGTTGGCAACGATTTCGGTTTTGTAGCGCGTCTGGCCGCTTTGTTCTTCAACCCATGAGCGGGTTTGCGAACGGCCTTCAACATACACCCGCGTGCCTTTATTCAAATATTGATTACAAATTTCGGCTAGCTTGTTCCAAGCCACAATTGAAAACCATTCGGTATCTTCGCGTTGTTCGCCCTCGGCTGTTTTCCATGTGCGGTTTGAGGCAACTCGAAAGGTTGTGACAGCGGTACCTTGGGGGGTAAAACGCATTTCAGGGTCTGCGCCCAAGCGTCCGGTCAATTGAACTTTGTTTAAATCCTTGGCCATTGTGGTAGATCCTCCGTTTTAACGTAAAAACTCGTCATATTTATATCGATGCTCAAGCAGCTGCGCTGTGAGCAGGAATATCTTTGCGGCGTTGTTCTTGGCGCTCGCGTTGCAGATTTTTGCGGTAGCTTTCGAGTTGGGCTTGATGCTGCTGCAAAAAGTCGCGAATTTCGAGGCAAATGCCGAGCCAATCGTCGGCAGGAAAGCGCATTGCCAGTTGGGTTGTTGGCTTGCCATCGGGCGCAATCCCGCCGGTGGCGGTTTGTTTGCCAGGCCCGATTGTAATCGATAAGCGAATTGGAAAGCGCGCAAACTTGTGATCGGCTCCAGGATCGCATTCGACCTTGAACAAACGACTTTCGATGCCATCATCGCGAACTGAGCCACCAAATACCTCAAGCTTCCAACCTGGCTCAAATGCCTTGCCAGTTAAGGTATGGTGCACCAACAATTTGCAACGCAAAATCGGCAAGTAGGCATTCGCCCGATCAAGATGCACGCGCCGCGTACGATCGTAGCTCACAACTTCCCACTCAAGCCGTTCAATGCCCATAGCATCGTAAACATTGCAAAAATTTTTGTTGGTGGTGTATTCGACTAAGGCATATTTTAGCTGTTGTCTTGCTTGCATACTCGGTTCCCCATTCGTAATATATCGTTCATCAGCGCTGTAGTACATTTGTTCTAAACAGAATAGCATAGCCTACGCAGATGTCAAGCGCTTGCATGGTAAGGTTTGCTGACCCCCAAAAGCACTAGGCTACCCTATGACATGCTGTAGAAACGTGTTAACCGCGAAGAACACGAAGAACGCTAATAGATTATTTGGTCGATGCCTGAATTACGCTTATTTGCTATCGAAGAAAAATCTACACTTTGTGCTCTTCGTGCTCTTCGTGGTTAAATAATTTGCATATTTTGGCCATCTCGTCTACGCTTGCAGCCTTGAAATGCAATTTAGCCATAGACGATCTTCGATGGTCTATCTCACACGATGAAACGATATACTCTGCATACGCTTATCATTTTGCTGGCAGCTCTTGGTTTGCGCCTCGCAACGTGGTGGCTGCTGCCTTATAAAGATTGGATTAGCGACGAAGGCGAATACTGGGGCGCGGCGATTTGGCTGGCCCAAGGTCGCGAATTCCAGTTTTTTGATGGCTGGATCTGGACGCGACCACCACTCTACGTTAGTTTTTTGGCGGCACATATCAAGCTATTTGGCAATAGTGCGCTCTGGGCACCACGGCTCAGCCAAGCGTTGCTCAGTGTTTTAAGCGTTTGGCTGACGATGCGCATCGCCAAACGCCTAGCTCCAGCAGAACAACAAGCACGAGTGAGTTTGATTGCAGGCTGGATGATGGCGCTCGGCTATTCGTTCGCTGCATTTAGCTATTTTATGCTTTCAGAAACCCTGTTTTTGAGTATTTTCTTGGCGGCTAATTTGTTGCTGCTGCGTTGGGCCAGCACCCGCCATTGGCGTGATTTGCTGTTGGCCGGGGTTGGCTTTGGCTTGGCTGCACTAACCCGAGCTATCATTTTAACTTGGCTGCCGCTGCCAGCCCTCTGGATTGCTTGGCAAATTTGGCAGAACCAACGCCCACGCTGGCAGGCAATGATCAAACCAGTGCTTGGCTTTACGCTCAGCGTTTGCATGATTGTCTTGCCATGGACGGCCTTCGCAACCAACCGTTGGAGCAATGGCGATGGCTTAATTTTGGTCGATACAACAGGTGGCTATAATTTTGCCCTCGGTGCGCAAATTGCCACGCCTGAAGGCCGCAATGGCACGCGCCTGGCCGAAATCTTATGTGGCGGCAATGGTTTAGTTTGCCAAGGCTCGCAGGCAGCCCGCCAAAATCAGGCCTATGCCCAAGGCTTTACATGGCTGGGCGAGTATCCACAACGCTTTATCAGCAAAACAACGCTCGAATTATTGGATATTTTGCAGGTGCGTTTTGATAGCGCCGAGCACCTGACCGATGGCTATGTTGATGGCCGCGTGCCCCTGCCGCATCTGCTTGGGTTGTTGCTCGACGATACGCTGTATGTTGTGATTGTTGGCTTGGCGGTGCTTGGTTTGTGGCGCAAACAATCTGGTGCAGGCAAGGGATTGGTGCTTGGTTGGCTGGGCTATAACATTATTGTTGGTTCGCTGATTTTTGCGATTGCTCGTTTTCGCCAACCACTACTGCCGTTTATCATGATTTATGCTGTTTGTGGCGTGGTGCAATGGCGCGAAACTTGGGCCAGCATTCGCCAACAGCGCTATGCTTGGGCCAGCGCAGGTTTGATCTGGCTCATCGTATTGCCATCATATCTCTATTTGCCCGAAGCGGTGGGCGTGCGCAGCGTGTGGCAAGATGTGCGCTTGGGCTTTGCTGGAGTGCAGCAAGCCAACCAATGCCAAGAAATTCGAGGTTTGCTGCAAGCTGGAGATTTAGCAGCAGCGCGAAGATTGCACGACCACATCGATGCTGAAGGTCGCAGCGAAAACACCAGCATCAGCGCCTATACCGGACGACGCTGTTTGGCGTTGATCAACGGTCAATTGCTCGAAGCCGAGGGCAAACCAGCAGAAGCACTGGCTTTCTACCAACAGGCAAATCCCAAAAACAACCCGATTCAATCGGCGCGCATTTTGATGCTCGAAGGCAATTTGCTGCAACGCCAAGGCCAAATTTCGCAAGCGCTGGCCCGTTTCAACTTCCGCGATGTCGAAATTATCAACGATTTGGATTGGGCTTGGGACTATTTGACCGTCGTGCCGACCACGACGATCGATCTTGGCAGCGGCTTGGATTATGGCTATGTGCGCGGGTTTTATCAAAGCGAGCATAATTCGCCAGATTTTCGTTGGAGCAGCCAAGCATCAGCGTTGCGCTTCCCGCAAGCAGCAACTGGCCAAACCCAAACCTTGCGTCTGCACCTGAATGGCTTCACCAACGATTGGCAACCAACCCGCATCAGCGTGAGCGTGAATGGCAAATTAATCGACAATTACCAACTTATCCCAGCTTGGCAGTGGCTGGAAATTACGCTGCCAGCCCAGCCCCAAGGCAGTGACCTCTTGATCGAATTTGCCAGCAGCACCTTCGTCAGCGGCCCCGAGGATTTAGCAACGCGAGTTAGTTCGCGGGCTTCCGATCCCTTGCGCCTACTTGGTTTTCAGCTTGATCGAGTCGAGATTAAATAGAAGGATGAGGGATAAGGGATGAAGGGGATTGGCTATGGGTTGGCGCGAACCTAATCCTAAAAATCTGTGTCCATCTATGGCTAAATTGAGGGATCAGGGGTCGGGGCTTAGATCCTTTCAAGGGTAGGTTTTGAGCGATTGTAGAGCATTCCCTCACCCCCAGCCCCCTCTCCCACTGAACGCGGGCGAGGGGGAGTCAACGCTGGTTTCCCAGCGATCTGGGTGAAAAAGCCCCCTCGCCCGCGCACGGGAGAGGGGTTGGGGGTGAGAGGATCTTAAAACCTACCCTTGGAAGCCGACCCTCTCTCCCACTGAACGCGGGCGAGGGGGAGTCAACGCTGGTTTCCCAGCGATCTGGGTGAAAAAGCCCCTCGCCCGCGCACGGGAGAGGGGTTGGGGTGAGGGGATCTTAAAACCTACCCCATAGCCAATCTGTGGCTAAATTGAGGGATGAGGCATGCTGTTGGCCAATGATTGGTTTAAACCTACCCAAACACCAAGCGAGGCCTGATTAACATAAAAAAGCCTTGGAATGCCGAAACATCCCAAGGCCAGTCGAGCAAATCAGATTACTCGGTAATCCATTGATCGACTGAGCGCTCTGAGCGAATCAATTCTTCGCTGTTGAAGAACAGCGCCACTTCGTTTTCGCCATTTTCAGGTGAATCTGAGGCGTGGATCAAGTTGCGCCCGATGTTTACGCCAAAATCGCCGCGGATGGTGCCAGGAGCAGCCTTAACGGGATTGGTCGCGCCAACGGTTGAGCGCACAATTTCGATCACATCTTTGCCTTCAACAGCCACAATGAGCACTGGGCCTGAGGTAATGTACGAAACCAAGCCAGCGAAGAAAGGCTTGCCTTCGTGAACGCCGTAGTGCTTGTGAGCCAAATCGCCGCTGATTTGCGACAACTTGATGCCGATGAATTTCAAGCCACGAGCTTCCAAGCGGGTCAAAATTGGGCCAATCAAGCCACGTTGAACTGCATCAGGCTTTAAGATGATCAATGACTTTTCCACAGAGAAATGCCTCCATTATGCTTTGTTAATCAAAAAAATAGGGATCGTTAATTCAATCGTGGGCATTGTAGCATACTTGCCAGCTCGGCATAAAAAAGCGAGCCACCAGTTACGGTGACTCGCTGAGCAATAATTAAGCAATTCGGCCTAGATTGGCACAGCCTTGCTAATGTTTTTGGCAGCGCGGCGCATTTCAATCTTGACTAAGCCAAGATTGACCATGCGCTGAGTTACAACTGCCAAGATCACGTCGCGCGCTTCGAGCAACAGAATTGAACCATCTTTTGCATCAATAATTGCATCAACCAGCGTGCCAATGCCAATGCGCTTGGTTGCTTTATCAATTTCGCCGAACACTGCTGCCGACATCGCGCCCAATACTTCAGCATCTTCATCTTCGATCAAGGTGCTGGCGATAACCAAGCCATCGCGGCCTACCAATAGGCTGCCGATAACCCCTTCAACCCGAATTAAGTCCTCAACGATATGACGCATACGGTTTAGCCTTTCTTCAGTCGCTTGGTGCATTAACGACGTGGTTTATTTAGCACCCAGCCATACTCATCCATCGCTTCACGCCAGCGTCCTTGCTTAGAATAGGCATCACCTAAGGCACGGTGCAGCCGTTGGAGCAAGCCTGGGTCATCGTGCGACTCAATCAGATCTTGCAAATCATCAACTACTTGATCCATCAGTTGATTTTGTTTAATCAGCCGTTTGTATTCGGTCAATGCTTGGTCGACCGATGCGGTTTGGCTGATCATGCGCGCCAAGGCCATTCGCAAGCCATGGTTGCTGGGATCAGCTTCGAGTTGTTGATAGTATTCGCTAAAGTCGGGACCATCGCCACTCGCGCCGCTGGTTACAGCTGGGCTGGCGCTAGGCTGTGGTGTTTGGGCAACCACTGGCTGGGCTTCGACCGCTGGCGTTTCCGTCACTGGTTTTGGCTCAGGCCGTGGCGAAACATTGTATAAGCGATCGCGTGGCCGTTGATCTTCTTCGCGTGGTCGCGGCGAAACCGGATACAACGGTGCGCGTTTGGTCTCTGGTTCTGGCTCAGCTTTTGGTGCAGGCGTTTCAGCAATAATTGGCTGAGTTGGCACAATAACTGGCGCAATGACCGCTGGCGCAGCCTCAACGATTGGCTCGACCGGGGCTTCAATCGAAGCAATTTCATCATCGCTCAAGCCCAGATCTTCCCACGAGAATGGGGTCATCTCTGGCTCAGCCGATGCTTCAGCAACGATTGGCTCTGGTTCTGGCTCGGCGCTTGGCAAGGCAAAATCGATGCCCATCAATTCTTCTTCGCTAAGCTTCAAGCTGCGATCATCGTCGCCTTGTTGCAACGAAGCAATTTCTTCTTCGTTCAAGCCAAGGTCGGCCAACGAGAATGGCGTGAGATCTGGCTCTAGCTCATTCGTCGTTTCAGTTGCTGGTGCTTCGGTGCCTTCCAATGCGGCAATTTCTTCAGCGGTTAGCCCCAATTGGTCGAAGTTAAACGGCGACATATCTGGCTCGTCGGCTTCGATTTCAGTTGTAGGCTCGCTCGGAGTGCCTTCCAAGCTTGCGATTTCGTCGTCGCTCAAGCCCAAATCGCTCAACGAGAACGGTGTCATTTCTGGCTCTGCTTCGTTCGGCGTGTTGCTTGGGGTTTCAAACTCAAAGTTATCAAACCCAAAGCGCGATGGCTCTTCGGCAGCTGGTTGGCTGCTTTCACCATTCAACATGGCGATTTCGTCGTCGCTCAAGCCCAAATCACTCAACGAGAACGGAGTCATCTCTGGCTCGGCTTCGTTCGTTGCCGGCGCATCCAATTCGAAATTATCGAATGAGAATGGCGCTGGTTCTGCGGTGGTTTCGCTGCTTTCGCCGTTGAGCAGCGCAATTTCTTCCGCGCTCAAGCCTAAATCCGTCAACGAGAACGGAGTCATTGCTGGCTCAGCTTCATTGGTCGTTGGCGTATCCAGTTCGAAATTATCGAATGAGAATGGCGCTGGTTCTTCAGCTGGCGTTTCTGCCGTGTCGCCATTGAGCATGGCAATTTCTTCGGCGCTCAAGCCTAAATCCGTCAACGAGAACGGAGTCATTTCTGGCTCTGCTTCATTGGTCGTTGGCGTATCCAGTTCGAAGTTATCGAATGAGAATGGTGCTGGCTCTTCAGCTGGCGTTTCTGCCGTGTCGCCGTTGAGCAGCGCAATTTCTTCGGCGCTCAAGCCTAAATCCGTCAACGAGAACGGAGTCATTTCTGGCTCGGCTTCGTTGGTCGTTGGCGTATCCAATTCGAAATTATCGAATGAGAATGGGGCTGGCTCTGCGGCGGGCGTTTCTGCCGTGTCGCCGTTGAGCAGCGCAATTTCTTCGGCGCTCAAGCCCAAATCCGTCAACGAGAACGGAGTCATTGCTGGCTCTGCTTCGTTCGTCGTTGGCGTATCCAGTTCGAAGTTGTCGAATGAGAATGGTGCTGGCTCTGCGGCGGGCGTTTCTGCCGTGTCGCCGTTGAGCAGCGCAATTTCTTCGGCGCTCAAGCCCAAATCCGTCAACGAGAACGGAGTCATTGCTGGCTCTGCTTCGTTCGTCGTTGGCGTATCCAGTTCGAAATTATCGAATGAGAATGGCGCTGGTTCTTCAGCAGTGGTTTCTGCTGTGTCGCCGTTGAGCAGCGCAATTTCTTCCGCGCTCAAACCCAAATCAGTCAACGAGAACGGAGTCATTTCTGGCTCGGCTTCGTTGGTCGTTGGCGTATCCAATTCGAAATTATCGAATGAGAATGGGGCTGGCTCTTCAGCAGTGGTTTCTGCCGTGTCGCCATTGAGCATTGCAATTTCTTCGGCGCTCAAACCCAAATCCGTCAACGAGAAGGGAGTCATTTCTGGCTCGGCTTCGTTCGTTGTTGGCGTATCCAGTTCGAAATTGTCGAATGAGAATGGTGCTGGCTCTTCAGCAGTGGTTTCTACCGTATCGCCATTCAACATGGCAATTTCTTCAGCACTCAAGCCCAAATCCGTCAACGAGAACGGAGTCATTGCTGGCTCGGCTTCGTTCGTTGCCGGCGCATCCAATTCGAAATTATCGAACGAGAATGGCGCTGGTTCTTCTGCGGTGGTTTCGCTGCTTTCGCCATTGAGTTCCGCAATTTCTTCAGCGCTCAAGCCAAGGTCAGTCAACGAGAACGGAGTCATTGCTGGCTCCAAATCAGTTGATTGTTGATTGTAGCTCACAGGCTGATCGAAATCGCCAGCAATGAAGTTGGCAAGTGGTTCTTCGGTTTCGTAGGCATCGGCCTCATCACCAGAGAACTCCTCGTCCATATTGATAACCTCATCGCCATCGCGAATTTGGATGCCATTATCGTGCAAAGCCAAAGCGATGCGGTCGATTTCCTCGGTTTGCGATTCTGGATCATCAAATTGATTGATGATGTCGGTCAAATCGACATAGCCTTGGTGTTGGCCAATGCCCAACAAGTTATCAAAAATTGGGTCATCACTTTGATTTTGGCCAGCTTGTTCGATTGCGGCAATTTCTTCAGCAGACAAGCCAATATCATTTAAGGAGAACGGTTGTGAGCTATCGCTTAGCTCGCGCACTGGCTCCTCGTAGGCTTGTGGCTCTTGATCGAAGCCCAAATCATCGAGTGAGAACGGCTGCAAACCACCATCGAAATTGAATTCATCATCGGCGGCTGGTGCTTGATTCATGGCTTCGAATTGAGCGATTTCATCAGCATCGAGGCCCAAATCGGTCAACGAGAAGGGAGTCATATTTGGCTCTTCTTCGACCTTGGGTGTGGGTTCAGCTGCTGGGGTTGCCTTGAACTCGCCTGAGTAGAGCGCTTGCTCATCAGCATCAAGCCCCAAATCGTCGAGCGAGAAGGGGGTAATATTTGGCTCATCAAAGCTAAATGCTTGCTCATCGCTAGCGGCGGGAGCATCGAAGCCAAATTCATTCAACGAGAACGGCGTTAAGCCTGATTCATCGTTGGTAGGATCGGTTGGCAAGGCGCTATCGTCGCTGGCTTGCAACAGCGCAATCTCATCGTCGCTCAGCCCAAGCTCGGCCAATGAGAATGGTTTGATTTCCAATTCTTCATCGGCTTGGGTTTGCGGTTGGTCGAGGTTACCCATTGCGTTGTAATCGGCAATTTCGGCTGCATCTAAGCCCAAATCAGTTAATGAGAATGGCGTGATTGCAGGCTCGGTATCTGCCGTGTGCAAATCATGCTCATCATAATTGCGCAAATCGACGTTATCATTGGAGAAGAAGTTCATCGCTTCTTCGTCAGAATCGCTTGGATCGTAGACTGGCTCAACCAATGGTGGCAAGGTTTGGGTTTGCTTCTTGATCACCATGCGATTGAAGATCCCAGCATCATCTTCTTCGTCTTGGTTGAACTCTGGCTCAGGTTGTGCGCCAAAGATCGAGCGTGAGCGCGAGCGTGGTTGTTGCCAGCTAAAGCCGGTTGATTCTTCCTCGCTATCGGGATATCGCGGTAAATCGCGGCTAAATGGCATGCTTGGCTCTGATGGCGTGTCGATTTCGTCGAAGCTCAGTTCATCGAGTGAGAACGGCTTTAAGGTATTCGGCAATACAACATCATCATCTTGGGCCTTGGTGTTGGTTTCAGGTTGCACATCATCAAAATTTTCCAACGAGAATGGCTGCAATTGTTCTGGCAATTTGCCAGTATCCGAGCCAATGCCTGGAATATCATCGATGTCGCTTTCGTCCCAATCGCCAAAACTGAATGGCGTAAGATCGCTTGGCAACTCAAAATCATCAGGATCAACAGTATTTGCCACCACGGGTTCTGGTTCAGGCATTACTGGTGTAAGCACTGGTTCGGCGGCAGGAGTTGAGGATTTGTTGCTGAATGGGTCAGATTCATCGACCTCATCAAGCGAGAAGGGCTGAATATCCAAGCCCAAGTCGTCGAGATTGAAATCGACATCGTAGGCTGGTTCGGCGCTGGTGGTTTGGGCGGGTGGGCTAGCAGGCGCGGCCCCAAAATCGCCAAACAACAAACTGCGCAAGAAATCGTCATCGCCGTGGGCAGCCACCCCAACCGCGACCGGTTCGGCTTCGACTTCGGCCAGCCATGAGGCGGCAGGTGCTTTGCTTGCTTGTTCAGCGGCGATGCGCTCGCGTTCAGCGCGTTCAGCTTGTTCGACTGCTTCGCGGGCAAGCCGTTCTTTATCGGCCTTTTTGGCCTTCCAAGCAGCTTCATCAAAGGCTTCAATTTTGGTATCGGGGGCTTCGACTGGGGGGAGCATTCCATCGAACAAGGCATAGGCCACGCCTTGGCTAGGGTCGAGTTGCTGGGCATGTTGCCACAACGTACGCCCCTTGGGATCGCCAGCAGACAACAAGTGATAGCCCAAAATCAGATTGGCCTTGAGCATATCGGGATAGTCGCGCAGAATATCGCTGGCAACTTCGGCGGCCTCGGCCTCTTGGCCATTGCGCCAAAGTGCTTCGGCGAGGGCAACCGCAATATCGACCCGTTTGGGATCGTCGGCGAGCACATCGTTAAATTCTTGAATCGCCTTATCGAAGCGTCGTCCGCGCACATACATGCGACCAAGGCCTGCTTTTTTCAGCAAAATGCGGGCGTTTTCGCTACCCCATGCTTCGGTATACAAACGCAAGACTTGCGAACGCAACTCAGGCAAATCGGGCTTAATTTCAAAAGCTTGTTCAAATTCGCGGATAGCCGCTGCGAGATTGCCTTGGCGCTCGTAGGTTACCCCCAAGCCAACGTGGACAGGGATATTTTCGGGGTCGGAACGTAAGACCCGTTCAAAGGCTTCGACGGCTTTGGCTAAATCTTGGCGGTTGAGATACGATTCGCCGAGGATACGGTACGCTTCAAGATAATAGGGAAACGATTCAAGCAGATGCTCACTCGCACCTATGGCACGCTCCTCCTTCCCTGTTTCGAGAGCAGACCGTGCTTCATCGTAGAGTGCTTGGATCGTGGTGAGAGCCATGCCGCTCCTCCCTGCGCTGTGCATCCAGCGCATCTGATAATCCGTGTCGATCACTGAATGACGATCGTGGATTTGGGCGAATTGCTAAAGAATAATGGCGTAAAATGCGAAAGTATTATAGCGTACCCACCGATGCTATGCAAGCAGAAACAGCATTACAGTGCGCTAATTCGCATTTTTAGGCCAAATTAACTACGGCTTTTTGTCGTTAGACCGCCACTTGCCAAAGTGGAGCGACCCGACTCATCGCCTGTCGCAATTCATCAAGCGTAAATGGTTTGGGTAAAATCACGGTTAATGGGTCTGCATTAAGCTGGGCTTCTTGATGCACGATACTATTAATTGCGGCAGTGCAGACGATCACTGGCAAGCTTTTGGTGTTGGGCTGCGCCCGTAATTCACGCCACACATTCAAGCCATCCATCCCCGACATCATCACATCAAGAATCAGCAGTTCTGGCGGATTTTGGATCAACTTTGGCAACGCTTCGAGGCTCGAAGCCCAGTGGTGAATTTCCCGAATGCCAATATATTGCAACATCACATCAATTAACTGTTGAAATTCACTCGAATCATCGACCACCGCAATGCGCTGTAACATACCCAAACTCCTTATTGATCGTCCTCCACTGTTTGAAAGGACGCAGGCAGAAATTTACGCCATTCTTCAAGACCAAGCCCATGCATCCGGCGTTCGATTAAATAGTATGGGCTTGCAAACGGGCGAAAGGGTGGCCGAATTAAGCGCATTCGTGCCTCCTCAGGAGTACGCCCACCCTTGCGATGATTGCAAGTGCGACAGGCGCTTACCAGATTTTCCCAGCTATGTGCACCGCCGCGGTGACGGGGCAACACATGGTCAAGCGTGAGATCAGCACTGATCCGATTGCAGTATTGGCAGGTGTAGTGATCGCGACGGAAAATTTCACGGCGAGAAAGCTTGACGTTTGGCAAGGGACGACGAATCATATGGCCCAATCGGATGACCGACGGACAAGCAATCGTGTCGTTGGTCGTGTGCAACACGGCGTGGTTGTGTTCCAACACTTCGGCTTTACCACCCAACACAAGCATCAAGGCACGGCGTGCAGAGCAGATATTGAGTGGCTCGTAATTATGGTTGAGGACGAGTACGGGAGAGTTCATCGCGATCAGACTCCTTCGAAATGGAAGATGCGATGTAGTTGCCCGTGGTATTGTATCATTGCCCCTACGCCTTGGCAACGTTTCTCAGCAAAAACCAATCTTACGATGGAGCTTCGTCGGCCATCCGAATGATGTTTAGACGTTCTCCCAAGCACTTAGGTTGTCTAAAGTTGCCCGATCTTCGGCACTCAGTTCAAATTCGGCAGCGCCCAAGGTGTCTTGCAATTGCGCGCTGCTGGTTGCACCAATAATTGCCGAGGTAATTGCTGGTGCGCCAGTGACCCAAGCAACTGCCAGTTGGGGAATGGTTTTGTGATGCTTTTCTGCTAACACTTCCAGCTGATCGATCAATTGCCACAATGGCTCGCCCAAGCGTTTATCGTCACGGCCACGTTCAGCAACCCGCGTGCCCTCAGGAATTGGCTGCCCACGCCGAAACTTGCCAGTCAACAAGCCGCCAGCAAGTGGGCTATAAACAATCACGCCAACGCCATATTTCAAACACACTGGTTGCAGTTCGCGCTCAAATTCTTCGCGATTGAGCAAATGGTAATGCGGTTGCAACGAATCGTAGCGGGCTAGATTCAGCTTGTCGCTCGTCCACAGGGCTTCCATCAATTGCCATGCGCGATAATTCGAGCAGCCGATGTAGCGCACTTTGCCAGCTCGCACCAAATCGTCAAGCGCGCGTAGGGTTTCTTCAATTGGCACTTCGCCATCGGGAAAGTGGGTTTGATAGAGGTCGATGTAATCGGTTTGCAAGCGCCGCAAGCTGGCATCGACCGCCGCGATGATGTGTTTGCGCGAAAGCCCTTGATCGTTTGGTTGGTCGCCCATTTGGCCGCGCACTTTGGTTGCGAGCACAACTTTATCGCGCCGACTTGCATCTTCGGCCAACCAACGCCCGATAATTTCTTCGGTTTTGCCTGCATACGAACGCGGGTCCCAGCGCGAATAGACATCAGCAGTATCAAAAAAATTGATGCCTGCATCAAGCGCTTGGCTCATAATGGCAAACGACTCTGGCTCCTCGACACTCCAGCCAAAAGTCATTGTGCCCAAACACAATTCAGAAACTTTAAGTCCAGTTCGGCCTAGTTTGCGATAACGCATGCTGCTTCCTCCAAACAAACTATTGATCCACGAAGAACACGAAGGACACGAAGCTTGCAACCGCGAAGATCGCGAAGATCGCAAAGGTTGCTTTTTTAGCCTCGAGCTTTGAGCCTTCATTCTTCGCTATTCAGTGTACTATCATTAAACGAACCATGAATGTTATATTTTGGATGGGTGGTCTGTACTTAATTGATAAGGAGTAGCTGATGAGATGGAAACGCTTGGTTGGTAGCCTTAGTCTCCTGGTTTTTCTTGCGGCCTGTAACACAACGCTGAACCACGACGAGCGCGATGCGATTGCGCCCAGAGTGTTGGATCTAGAGATTGATGATTGTAGTATTTCCCCAAGCCGAGAATATGCGCTAATTGTACAGATGAATCGCCCTGCCGCTGAGCAGTATCAAATATATTCCCTAATCACGAAACAGCCTATCGTCCTTCCTGAGGCCGATAAGCATGCCTATGGAGATCCAATGGATTGGATGCTTGGGGCAAGCAATGATGTGTTGATTGTCATGCCGCATTGGCTGATTGATCTATCGACGGCAACTGTGACAGATACTCGAAAGACTGATCCACATAAGACAAGCCCATGGTGGAGTACAGGGCCGCGTTTCATTGATAACAGTGTCTCACCCAATGGCCTCTATAACATCGGACAAGGAACCGTCTGGTTTGTGCCAACCCCAGGCGCATCACCGCTAACTCCAACAATCGTTTCGGTTGAAAATTCTGTTGCCAGATTGTGTGGCAATGCATGGGAAGCAGATAGCCGTGGGCTATATTTCATCGATTATGGTTATCACGCTCGCTCAACATCGCCAGGGCCGCTACGTTTTTTGGAGATCAACCCTTAATCTATCAGCAGGCTGAGCAAATTTTGAGTGCGAATAATTCTGGGCTTGTAGGATTCTTCTTGCCCAAACACCAAACTTCATTGATAATAGGCACTAGTAAAGCGACCTAGAGTAGTTGCAGCGATGAAAGGATGACGGCGATGAGCCAAAACCGCTTTCGTCCCTATGACCGTCCAGATGACGAAACCAGCCCAACCGCCCCTACCCGTCGGATTGACCCAGCCGAGTTACGCAAAGATGATCAGTCGTGGCAAGGCATGGTTAATAATGATTGGCGCTCAGAGCGCCGCCGCGCCAACACCAGCCGCACCAGCCCAATCGACACATTCAATACCCAAGGTGTCGCCTCGTGGCTCAGCAAAGGTGGCTATCGCTATGTTGTAATTGCCACAGTCGTGGTGATTGTACTGATTATCTTCATCTTATATTCGAATCGGCCTGGTAAAACTGAAGATCCCAATAACAACCAAGGCTTGAATCTGCCCAACCAACCAACTTCGCAAATTGTCGTTGGGCCATCACCCACACTAGAGGGCTTGGTTCCTACCGATAACGGGACGATTCCTAGCGAAGGCCCTGTTTTTGCGGTCACTGGCACTGGCAGCGATGGCTTGTTCTTACGCGATCAGCCTGGTGGCAATATTGTCAAAACGATGCCTGAGGGAACGCAATTAACCAAGCTCTCCGAGCAAAATATTGATGGGACGTTGTGGTTCCAAGTCCGCGAGGTTCAGACCCAAGTTGAGGGGTGGTGTTCGGCGCAATTCTTAGTGCCAACCCAATAGGCCCTAAAAACACGAACGGCACGAGGCAATTGATCTTGCAACTCGTGCCGTTCTACTGGTCTGGCGGGTCGTTATCAGTAGGCATAGACGCTCCTAGATTAAATAGCGAATTAAGATCGTAGCTAAACCAAGCAGGCAGCTATAGCCAGTTACATCGGTCACGGTGGTCACAATCACGCCTGAGGCCAACGCTGGGTCAACCCGAAACAACTTGAGCGTGAGCGGCACAACCGTGCCAGCAATTGCCGCTGATACCAAATTTAGCAACATCGCACAGCCTGCAACCAATCCCAACATTGGATTGCCCTGCCACAACCAGCCAAGCACACCAATTGCGCTGCCAAATGCTACGCCATTGATCGCCCCAATGCCAACTTCGCGACCTAAGGCGCGGAATCCTTGGCCAGTTGCCACTTCACCCAAAGCAATCGAACGTACAATCAAGGTCAGGGTTTGAATGCCTGCATTGCCGCCCATGCCTGCAATAATTGGCATAAATGGCACTAGCGCCGTCACTTTTTCGACCGTACCATCGAAGTTGCTCACCACCCAAGCCGCCAAAATGGCTGTGGGCAAATTGACAAACAGCCAAAATAAGCGCCGTCGCGATGAGCGAAACAATGAATCTTCAACATCTTCGTCTTGTGGCAAGTTGGCGAGGCGATACATATCCTCGGTAGCTTCTTCTGCGATTACGTCGATAATATCGTCGGCAGTAACCGCGCCGACAATCCGCCGTTGCGCATCAACCACGGGCAAGGCCAACAAGTCGTAACGAGCAAGCAAGCGCGCACATTCTTCTTGGTCGGTTTCAACACTGGCGGTAATCACGTTGCGATCCATAATGTCGCTGAGCTGAGTTTGGGCAGGAGCCATGACCAATGAGCGCAAACTTACCACGCCAACCAGCGCATCGTTGGCATCAACCACATACAAATAGTAGACCGATTCATCTTCTGGCTGCAAACCGCGCAGCAATTCGATTGCCTGTTGGGTGCTTAATCGATCACGCAAGGTCACGACATGCGAGGTCATCAAGCCGCCAGCGCTCTCCTCGTCGTGCTGCATCAATTGGCGAACATCGTCGGAATCTTCTGGGTCCATGGCGGCAAGCGTGGCAGCGATTTGGGCTGGCTCTAACTCGACCAACACATCAGCTGCATCATCCGGCTCCATTTGCTCAAGCAAATCAGAAAGCTGATCGCTGGTGAGGGTTTCGGCCAGTTCCACTTGCGAATCGGTATCAAGCTCAATTAAAACATCTGCGCCATGCTCAAGGTTGAGGCGAGCAAAAACTTCGTAAAGCTCATCGGATTCGAGTTCATCGAGGATCGCTGCTGCATCGGCAGCGTGTAGGTTGGCAACCAGTTGACTTGCTTGGTCGATTGCGCCAGCATCGAGCGCAGCCCGCACGTCATCTAAGGTTGGCCGAATATCGAGGATTTTGGTCATCGGACACCTCCATGTGGCAAACACACAACGAGCGGGAATTCCCGCTCACTGGTCTAGCCAATCAGAGGTAATTCCGCTTGCTTTGTGTTATCTTCGGTTGTAGAACCATCAGTACTCATACGTCGGGCAGTATACCACGATTTATTTGGCTGCTAGAGCGCGCCTCTGCCAGCCAGCAAACTCACCACATGGGTTATGACTTTGGTACTGTCTTAAGTACGCGAATGTACTACGTGACATAGTGTACAATAGCCCATAGTAATTAAAAGTGTTAACCAATGTTGGGCTAAAAGCCTATCTATGCCGATTTTTAGGCCGCAACCAGTGGTATGAAGCCTGCTTAAGCCAAGTGAAGCCGCCAAGCCAAGCTGCTTGGGCACTTGCATGCTAGGCTACAATACAGCCATGAGAAGAGCTGCGATCGCCGACGGATATTCATAGACAAGCCGAAAATCAACCTGTTATAATAGGCCACAACGGTGTTTACTAATCGCACAAAACGACCTGGACGCGACATGACCAAGCGACGACCCGTGCTACGGCTTTCTTCGCGGCAACGAACTCACTTTCAAGCCAATCCTTTGCGAATTCGACGCATGATTACCGAGTTGCATGCGCTCCACGAGATTCGCCATGCGATTAATCAAGCCTTGGAATTGGATACGGTGCTTGAGGAGATTTATAGTCAAACATCGCGATTAATGGATACCCGCCAGTTTTATTTGGCGTTATATTCGCCTGAGTTGCAATTGATCGAGTTTGCCTTGGCGGTCGAAAACGGCCAACGGGTTTCGTGGCCCTCACGACCCTATGCCGATGGCTTAACCGAATGGATTTTGCAGCATCGGCGGCCTCTCCGCATCAACGACCATGACCACAATGCAACGGTTGCCCCCATTATTGTTGGCCAGCCGGTGCAATCATTTTTAGGGGTTCCAATTGTGCTTGGTGAGCAGGTACTTGGGGTGATTAGCGTTCAATCGGTCGAACGGGTTGAGGCCTATTCTTCTCACGACGAACAAATTTTGAGCATGATCGCTGATCAAGCAGCAGTCGCAATTGCCCACGCCAAACGCTTTGCAGCGGTTGATCAACAGCTCCAAGTTCGGGTGGCCCAACTCGAAACCCTCGAAGCAACTATCCGCGATTTAAACGAAACCCTTGATGTTGATACGATTCTCAATCGCTTGCTCGACCGCATTCAGCCAATTATGCATGCTGATGCAGGTATGGTGTGTTTGCTCGATCCCGAGCAGCAACGCTTGTATATTCGGGCGATTCAGGGCTATCCTGCTGAAATTCGGCGCTTTCAATTTGAGGGCTGGCCGATTGATCGCGGGATTGCTGGCTTGGTTGCGCGCACTGGCCAGCCAGATTGGACTGCTGATATTCGTGATTCTGGCTATTATGTTAATTCGCGACCAACCACATTAAGTCAAATGACGGTGCCAATTGTCCATAGTGGCAAGGTTTTAGGCGTGATGATTTTGGAAAGTGATCGGGTTGGTACATTTAATCAGGATACAACCCGTTTCGTTAGCCAAATTGCTGATCATGCGGCGCTTTCGATTCATAATGCGCATATTCATCAACAGGCGGTTGAACAACAAGCTTTGTTGGCTCAACGATCACAACAACTCAATGAAGTGTTACGCATTAGCCAAGCATTAAGCGCAAACCTCAATTTAAATGATTTGCTGCCAGAAATTGTACGTGCGATTCAAGCCAGCTTAGGTTTTAATATTGCCTTGCTCAGTTTAGTCGATCAAGAACGACCAAGCTTTATGCGGCGGCGTGCAGTAGCTGGCGTGCCTGATGAGCGCTGGTTTGAATTACGCGATCAATTAGTAGAAATTAATTGGTATCGGAGCGTCATGCGCGAGGAATTTCGCATCAGTCGCTCATATTATATTCCCCACAGCCATACCAGCTATACAGCAATTTGGGGTAACAGCGATGATACCTATCGCGCTGACTTGGGCGAGCGACGACCGCATGAATGGCATCAAGATGATGCATTGTTTGTGCCATTGTACGATTCAGATAATAATTTAATTAGCATTCTCTCTGTTGACGATCCCCGCGATCGGCGTAAGCCTTCGTTTGAATCGGTGCAAGTGCTCGAAATTTTTGCAACCCAAGCGGCAATTGCAATTGAAAATGCCCATCTGTATACAATTACGCAGCAATTAGCAATAACCGATGGATTAACTGGTTTATTTAATCAACGCCATTTTATAACAATGCTTGATCGTGAAGTTGCCTTAGCCTATCGTTATGAGTATCCATTATCATTATTAGCCTTAGATATTGATTATTTCAAGCAATATAACGATAAATATGGCCACTTAGTTGGCAATGTGCTATTGCGTGATTTTGCGCGCTTGGTTTGCGATAATGTGCGCGATGTTGATATTGTTTCACGCAATGGAGGCGAAGAATTTACGATTATCCTGCCGAAAACCGACCAAGAAGGCGCAGTATTGTTAGCCGAACGGCTGCGCACCTGCACTGCCGAGCATCTTTTTGGTCAAGGCCACATTACGGTGAGCATCGGCGTGGCCACCCTCAACAACAATTGGGATGCGCACACGCTGCACGACCAAGCAGATCAAGCCTTGTATCGGGCAAAAAACTCCGGGCGTAATCTGGTTATCAGCGTCCCATAATCGTCAGCTTTTTTGCGGTCGTGCTAGAATGGCAAGAGCAACACAATCAAGGAGTGTCCTATGCCATCACGCTTGCCGATTATTGGGATACCGTGCGCAACCTATGCCCGTCCGCATCCCTACCCTCTCGCTCATGGCAATAATCAAACCTATATTCGCGCAGTTGAGGTCGCAGGTGGCGTGCCGCTTTTGATTCCCTTGGTGGAGCACGAGGCGGCATTATTTGCGGCATTTCAGGCTGTCGATGGGTTATTATTCGCTGGCGGTGCGGATCTTGACCCTGCTTATTATAGCGAGGAGCCACACCCTGCGCTGGGCACAGTCAACCGCGAGCAAGATCGAGTTGAGATGCAGCTTTTGGCTTGGGCCAAGCACTATCACAAGCCAGTTTTTGCGATTTGCCGTGGCTTTCAGTTGTTGAATGTGGCCTATGGCGGCACGCTCTATCAAGATTTACCCTCGCAGTACCAGCCCGAACTTAACCACGATGAGTCATTTACGCGCCAACAACGCGATTTGCCAGCCCACGAACTGCGCCTCAGCGACGATTCAAAATTGGCTGAATTGCTCGGCACAACGCCATTTGCCGTCAACACCATGCACCACCAAGGAGTCAAAGATTTGGGTGCTGAGCTACAAGCAGTTGGTTGGTCGGATGATGGCTTGATCGAAGCGGTCGAAGATCCGCAACGGCCTTGGGTTGTCGGCGTACAATGCCACCCAGAAGAACTAGTGCTCGGCGAAGATCGGCGCTGGCAAGCGATTTTTGCGGCCTTTGTTGAGGCAGCCCGTGTAAACCGCAACGAGGCGATTCAGGCATGAAACAGCGACCAATTGGCATGTTCGATTCAGGGGTTGGCGGCTTATCGACCTTGCGTGATGTACGAGCACTCTTACCAAATGAACATATTATCTATTACGCTGACACTGGCAATTGCCCATATGGCGGGCGTTCGCACGAAGAAATTGTAGCCTTGGCCGAGCGAGTTACCCATGTTTTGCTCGAACGCGGGGTTAAAATTATTGTCGTGGCCTGCAACACTGCAACCCTGCATGCCGTTGATTACTTACGCGAACATTTTAGCATTCGCTTTGTGGGCATGGAGCCAGGCATCAAACCAGCAATCGCCCAAACCAAAACAGGCGTAGTTGGCGTGATGGCCACCCAAGCCACCGTCGCAGGTGAACGATTTCAGCGCTTGATCGCTCGTTATGCAGGCGATGTTCAGGTTGTGCCACAAGCATGCCCAGGTTTGGTCGAATTAATTGAGGCTGGCGAATTGCAAAGTGCCACAACCCGCGAAGCTGTGAAGCGCTATGTTGAGCCATTGCTCAAGGCAGGCGCTGATACGATTGTCTTGGGCTGCACCCATTATCCATTTTTACGACCCTTAATTGCCGATGTTGCTGGGCCAAACATTGCCTTGCTTGATACTGGCGCAGCAGTGGCACGCCAGACCCAACGCCTGCTTGCCACCGATGATCTGCTTAATCCACAAAGCGAACCAGGCAGCATCGAATGGCTGACCAGTGGCGATCCAGCAGATTTTGCCAAGCTTCGGCAATGTTTAGAAATCGAGTAAGCCTATGACGAGCTTAGATCTCAGGCTCACCCTTTCGCGCAGTAGCGTACCCGCCAACAACGGCGAGCAAGTGTTGTATGTGTTGGCCGAAGTGCTTGGCCAAGGCAAGGCCAATCAACGTATTCCGGTGCACTGTGTCTTGTTGGTCGATTGTTCGCCTTCGATGCGCGTGCCAATCGCCGATAGCACGCTGTTTCGCGAATTAATGCGCCGTGGAGCCGCTCACGAAGTGATGCTCGATGGCGTGCCAGTTTGGAAAATTCGCGACGATTTGATGGATGAAGTGCGACGACGAGCACAAAGCCCTAGTCGTTGGCTTGGCCAGGCAGTGCGCGGAGCCGCTGAGCGCTTGAATGCAGATGATCAGCTTTCAATCATTGGCTTTGCTGAAAAAGCTCATGCTGTGCTCAAAGCCAAATCGCCAAGCGATGTGGTACGGCTTGAAGGCGCGGTGGCAATCCTTGAACGCGGCGACCTTGGGCGCAGCACGCGGCTTGCCCCAGGCTTGCGCAACACGATTGATCTGCTCGATAGCATGCCAAGCACTGGCCTTTCACAACGGATTGTGTTGCTCACCGATGGCTTTGTTGAAGATGATGAGCAAGCGTTGGCCTATGCCCGCCATCTGGCCGCCCGTTCAATTCCAGTCTCGACAATTGGCTTGGGGGTTGAGTTTCAAGAGCAATTGCTGATGAGTTTTGCTGATCAGAGCGGCGGTCAATCGAGCTTTATCACCGACCCCAGCGACTTGCCCAACTTGCTTGACCTTGAATTTGGCCGTGCGCATGCGATTATTGCTCAAAAGGCGCGGCTTGATTTGCGTTTGGCTCACGATGTGCAAATCAGACGGATTTTGCGCATTCGGCCAGCCTTGGGCGAAGTGCCAATTCCTGAGTTCGAGGCTGGTTCGGGGAGTTTAAGTTTAGGCTCAATCGAACAACGAGCCAAAGCAGCTTGGCTGCTCGAACTGCGCATTCCCGACCATGTGCCAAATATCTATCGCTTGCTGCGGCTTTCGTTGCAGGCCGACGATCCGCAAGGCCAAGGCTTGGAGCCAATCAATCGCGATGTTGTGATCGAATATCATCCACGGGCTGACCAAGCGCTCAACCCAGAGATTGTGGCAATTTTGGAACGGGTGACGGCATGGCGCTTGCAAAACAAAGCCCTTGAGCAAGCAGCCCAAGGTGATCAAGCGGGAGCAACACGTCAATTGCAAGCGGCAGTAACGCGTTTGGTCGATTTGGGTGAGCATGAATTGGCCGAACAAGCAGCAGCAGCCCAACAAACACTCCAAGAAACTGGCCAAATTGACCCTGAGCAAACCAAAAGCTTGCGCTATGCAACCAGAAGATTGACAGAAGAACGATAATCAGAAACATTCGGATAAGCTTATTCGTCCAAGAACAAGGAATTTTTTGTTGTTCTAGACCTATTCAGAGGAGTTGACCTGTGTCTGAGCCGACTGAACCAATGACTGGTGGAACCCAACCCCTCAATCCTGCCAACCTGTCTGAGGAGCATGAACCTTTTGCAATTGGCACGATTTTGAAGGATGTGTATCGGGTAACCGCCTTGTTGACCGATACGCCAACCCTGCGCGTTTATCGGGTTGCGCTGCTGGAACCATGGGATCATTGCGCTCGCTGTGGGGCAGCCCTGCAAGCGAACGATCAGTTTTGCGAGGAGTGCGGATCGCAGGTCGAAGAACAAACTGCTCTGTTGCAAGAAACTCCCGCCGCGCAGCCAATAGGCGCAGCCTTACTCGATGATTTACCAGACGATCCTGCGCGCTCGGTGTTGCCAACGGTGCGCGAGGTCTTTGTGGGCGAAGATTCACGCTTCGCGGTGCTGCCCGATGGCACCAGCCTTGTGCGCTTCGATAGCTTGCTCAGCGAGCCAAATACCTTTGTTGATCAAACCGATGCCATTGAGATTGGGATTCAGGTTTCGCGCGCGTTGGCCTATTTGCACCGCAATGGCTTGGCACTCGGCCAAGTAACCTTAGCTGACCTGGCCCTGACCAACAAACGCGAAATTAAGCTGGCTGATGCTGGCGCAATTCGCCGCTCGCACGGCAAAGAAGATCAGATTGATGATGTTGAACAATTGGGCTTGGTGCTCGAAAAAATGGCTGGCATCCAACGCCATACCCGCCGCCTCGACGATTCCAACAATCCCTCGCCGCTTGATAGTGGTTTTGCCACCATTTTGAGCGATCTGCGGGCCAAACGGATCAACGATGCCAGCATTTTGGCCCAAACCCTCGAAACCTTGTTGAACGAACAAGCAACGCCCATTAGCTTGCGGGTGCGCACTGGCTATGCCACCGATGTTGGCATGATTCGCGACCACAACGAAGATAGCGTGCTAACGTGGGATTTGCGCCTGAACTGGGATGCCAAGCCAGTCAATGTTGGCTTGTATGTGGTGGCTGACGGCATGGGCGGCCACGAAGGCGGCGAGGTTGCCAGCGGTCTGGCAATCACAACCACCGCGCAAACGCTTGTGCCAACCTTGCTTGATCCGCAACTGCACAATGGCCCAGTTTCGAGCAAACACTTGGCCGAATTGGTCAAACAAGCTGCTTTTCAAGCCAATCAAGCAGTTTATGAAGAAAGTGTGCGCCGCAAAAACGATATGGGCACAACCCTAACCATGGCCATCGTAGTCGGCGATCGGGCGATTGTGGGCAATGTTGGCGATAGCCGCACCTATCTCTATCGCGATGGCAAATTGCAGCGCATCAGCAAAGATCACTCGTTGGTGCAACGCTTAATCGATATTGGCCAGCTTGATCCTGATGATATTTACAATCACCCGCAACGCAACGCGATTCTCAAATCGCTTGGCGATAGCGGCGACCCTGGCACCGACACCTTTGAGGTGCAATTGCAGCCAAACGATGCGCTGTTTCTCTGCTCCGACGGCATGTGGGAGATGGTGCGCGACCCCAAAATGGCCGAGCTATTCGCTGAACACACCAACCCTGCCGACCTTTGCGATGCCCTAATTGAAGCGGGCAATGCTGGCGGCGGCGAGGATAACATTAGCGTGGTGGTGGTGCGTTTTGATAGCATTCCAAGCGTAGAACACTAAGTTTGAGGATCACAGAATGACTGAACCTGTAGCACTTTCAGCAGTTTGGAGCCGCGAACCATTGCCAAGCGGCACAAGCCAAGTTAATTATGTTTTGATTCAGGCCAAGCCCGAGCATGTGCCGACTGTCCAAGCGGCTCCGCCACTCAATTTCTGTTTGGTGCTCGATCGCTCTGGCTCGATGGCTGGCGATAAAATTCAACATTTGCGCGAAGCTGTACGCGAAATCGTCGCTAATTTGCGGCCAATCGATGCCGTCAGCATTGTATTGTTCGATGATACGCTCGAAGTGTTGGTGCCAGCCCGTTTGGCCGACGACGTGCCAGCCTTGCAAAACGCCATCGAATCGATCAGCGAACAAGGCGGCACTGCCATGTCGTTGGGTTTGCAAGCAGGCCTCGCCGAATTACAAAAATTCCAAGCTGCCGATCGAGTTGGTCGGGTTTTGCTCTTGACCGACGGCCAAACTTGGGGCGATGAAGATACTTGCCGCAACCTCGCCAAGCAAATTGGCGACCTTGGTGTTTCAATCACGGCGCTGGGCTTGGGCACCGAATGGAACGAAGCCTTGCTCGACGATTTGGCCGCCGCATCCAACGGCGAATCGGATTATATTGCCGACCCCAGCCAAATTGGCAAGTATTTTCAACAAACCTTGCACAGCGCCCAAACCACCACCGTGGTCAATGCACGCTTGTTGCTGCGCTTATTGCCCGGAGTTACGCCACGAGCGGTCTATCGCGTGCAGCCAAGCATCTCGAACCTTGGCTACAAGCCAATTGGCGAGCGCGAAGTCACCGTTAGCATTGGCGAAATCGCTGGCGATGGCGCAAGTGTTTTGGTCGATTTGATGCTGCCAGAGCGTGAAGCAGGCACATTTCGCATCGCCCAAGCAGAATTGCAATACGACGCGCCAGTGCTAGGCATCAAAGAAGCTAAGCTCAAAATCGACATTCCGTTGAGCTTTAGCGTTGATCCCAAGGCCAGCGTGGTTAATCCGCCAATTATGAATACGGTCGAAAAAGTGACCGCCTTCAAATTGCAAACGCGGGCGCTTTCCGAGGCCGAGGCGGGCAATATTGGCAGCGCAACCCAAAAACTACGGGCTGCTGCAACGCGCCTACTCGATTTGGGCGAAACTGAGTTGGCCCAAACCATGGAACAAAGCGCCCAGCAGCTTGAGGCTGGTGGCCAAATTGATGCCGCCGATCAAAAAGCTCTGCGCTACGCCACCCGCAAACTAACCCAAAAACTCGAAGATTAAAGCAGAGCATAGAGCATAGAACATAGAGCATACACGAATATGTTCTATGCTCTATGCTCTATGTTCTATATAATTAGGAGATCACCATGGCTGGTGAAGTTCAATTGACTGGTACGTTGGCTCGTCCGGCGTTGCCAGCTCTCCCAACCCAGCAGGTTGTGTATTTGCTGCTGGATATTACGGCAACGCCAGCGGTTGCCCACGTTCAAATGCCGGTCAATGTGGGCTTCGTACTCGACCATAGCGGCTCGATGAAGGGCGATAAAATGCGTTGTGTGCGCGAAGCCACCCAACGCGCCTTGGGGCTGATGGGACCACAAGATATTGTTTCGGTCGTGATTTTCGATCATCGGCGCGAAACGATTATCAGTGCTCAGCCAGTGCATAACGTGGCAGCGCTCCAAGCAGAAGTTGGCAAAATCAAGGATGCAGGCGGCACGAAAATCGCCCCTGCGCTTGAAGCTGCCTTAAACGAAGTGCGCCGCAGCCAAAATGCCAACACAATTAGCCGCATCATTTTGCTAACCGACGGCCAAACCGAGGGCGAACGCGATTGTTTGCGCTTGGCCGAGGAAATTGGCAAGGCCAACGTGCCATTAACCGCGCTTGGGGTTGGTGACGATTGGAACGAAGATTTATTAATTGAAATGGCCAATCGTTCTGGCGGGGTCGCCGAGTATTTCAGCAATCCCAACGATATTGCTTCGTTCTTCCAAGGTGCGGTGCAGCAAGCCCAATCGGCAGTAGTGCAAAACGCAGCCCTGACCTTGCGCTTCGTGCAGGGTGTTGAGCCACGGGCACTCTGGCAAGTAACGCCATTAATTCAGCAATTAGCCTATCGCCCAATTAGTGATCGTGCGGTTGGCGTGAGCCTTGGCGACGTTTCCAAAGACGAACATCGCATGGTGCTAATCGAAATGTTGGTTGATCCCAAGCAGGCTGGCCAATATCGGTTGGGACAAATTGAGGTTAACTACGACATTCCCCAAATGCAAGTTGTGGGCGAAAAGGCTCGTTACGATGTGATGTTGAATTTTGTGGCTGACCCAACCCAAGCAACCGCCGTCGTGCCGCAAGTGATGAACATTGTCGAAAAAGTCAGTGCCCACAAGCTGCAAACTCGCGCCTTAGAAGATTTGGCCGAGGGCAACATTGGCGCGGCCACCCAAAAGCTGCAAGGTGCGGTTACCCGCTTGCTCAACCAAGGCGAAACCGACCTCGCCCAAACCATGCAACAAGAGATCGAAAATCTGCAACAGAATGGTCAAATGACCTCAGCAGGCCAAAAAACAATCAAATTTGGCACCCGCAAAACCGTGCGGCTCAGCGATTTAGACCTACCAAAAAGCTAAAACCGCTAAGATCGCGAAGAGCACGAAGGATCTTGATTCAAAGATTTCTTCGTGCTCTTCGTGTTCTTCGTGGTTTCAATTACGCCAGCGCTTTACGACCTTGCGTTGGCAATTTACGAATCACAGCCAGCACAATCAACACAGCAATTGCTACAGCCGCGACGATTGCAGCACCCATCACCACCGGAAACGCCGCTTGTTTGACCGCAATCCCGATGAATGCCCACAACAGCACTGCATCGTAGGCAATATCGCGTTGGCGCAAGGTAATGAAGGCCGCCAAACAGACCCCAATTACCAGCAAAATCACCGTCCAAACTGAATCGCTGAGCGGGCCGCCGCGCCAGCCAGCATCATAGAGCGCAATCGTGGCATTGGCAATGGTTGCCACCGTTGCCCAACCCAAATAGATTGAAAACGGCGTATGAATCAGCCAGCGATCAGCAGTGCTCGCATTGGCGCGCAGGCTGCTCAAACGGCGATAAATCATAATCAACGACACCAGCAAGCCAACGATTAACACGATTGTAAGTGGGAATTGCAAATAGTGCCAGGCAAAAAGCCAACTGCAATTAAACGCACACGAAGCAACAAACCACCAGCCAATTTTGGCTACGGCAGGATTATTGGCCTGCTTGGGCAAGGCTTGGTAGATGGCAAACGCGCTGAGGCCCAAATAAATCAAGCCCCAAATGCTAAACACATAGCCAGCAGGCACAAAACGCACCGGAAAGCCATCGGAGATCGAGCCAGTATCAAGGCCATTAAACGGCAGGATATTGGCCAAAGCGTTGACAATAATTGTGGAAATAATTGCCGCAACATTGGCAAAGCGCAAAACTTTGCTGTTCATTAGAGACTCCTTATGTAGCTATTTTCTACTTGCTCTGATTACTTCAACGCAAAGCCTGTGCCATTGGATGTATATTGGCAGCGTCCGCCGAGTGCAGTATAATAGCGCTATGAAGATGATTGTGACAAGCGCAACAATGCCTAGCGACGAAGAACTAGCGGCACTTAGTGTAGCCGTCGTGAGCGTTTTGGCCGCTGCTGAAGCCGAGCCTGCGATTGCGGTCGCGGCCAATACTTGGCACGCCTCAGCCAAACTTTCACGCCAAGGCCTACGCCCAGCCCGCACTGGTATCCAACCACGCTGGGCCACCATCGAACGCCTACGCCGCCGAGCAGCAGGCGGTTTTTACGGCATTACGGGGCTCTAATTTCGCATACGGCAATGATTAAAGACTTGCCATAGCACAATGGAGTTGCAACGGCATATGAGTTTCGATACAGTGCTGATCGCCAATCGTGGCGAGATTGCCCTGCGCGTGATGCGGGCATGCAAGGAATTAGGTTTACGCACCGTCGCCGTTTATTCAGAAGCGGATCGCGATGCGCTTCACGTTCGTTATGCAGACGATGCGTTTTTGATCGGCCCCCCGCCAGCAGTTCAAAGTTATTTGCAAACCGAAACTATCCTCGATGTGGCGCGGCGCAGCGGTGCTGGCGCGATTCACCCTGGCTACGGCTTTCTCTCGGAAAATACCGATTTTGTGCGCAACTGCGATGCGGCGGGGATTGCCTTTATTGGGCCAACCGCTGATGCCATGGATTTGATGGGTGGCAAGATTCACGCTCGTCAAGTGGCTTTGCGCGCCAATGTGCCGCTCGTGCCAGGCACAACCGAAGCGGTCGAGAGTGTCGCTGAAGCGCTAAGCCTTGGCGAAGAATATGGCTATCCGATTGCAATCAAGGCCAGTGCAGGTGGCGGCGGGCGCGGCTTGAAAGTTGCCTATAGCGCCGAAGAAGTTGAATTTGCCTTTGAAAGTGCCCGCCGCGAGGCCGAAGCAGCCTTCAAAAATGGCGAATTATTTGTTGAAAAATATGTGCTCGACCCACGCCACATTGAAATTCAAGTGCTGGCCGACCAATATGGCAATGTGGTGTATTTGGGCGAGCGTGATTGCTCGGTGCAACGCCGCCACCAAAAATTGATTGAAGAAACCCCTTCGCCAGCAGTTTCGCCCGAACTGCGCAGCGCCATGGGCGACTGTGCCTTGCGTTTGTGCCGTGAAACCAAGTATGTTGGCGCTGGCACGTTGGAGTTTTTGCTTGCTCCCGATGGCCAATTTTATTTCCTCGAAATGAACACACGGATTCAAGTTGAGCATACCGTGACCGAAATGGTGACTGGCATCGATTTGGTGCAGGCCCAAATTCGCATTGCGCAAGGCGAAAAGCTCTGGTTCAGCCAAGAAGAAATTCAGTTGCGTGGCCACTCAATCCAATGTCGAATCAATGCCGAGGATGCAGCGGCTGGCTTTCGGCCTGCGCTTGGTACCATCAGCGCCTACACCGAGCCAAAAGGCTATGGCGTGCGGGTTGATGCTGGGGTTGAGCAAGGCACTGTCATTCCGCCATACTACGATTCGATGTTGGCCAAATTGGTAACGTGGGGAGCAACCCGCAGCGAGGCCTTGCAACGGATGCGCCGCGCCCTCAATGATTACACCATCGAAGGCATTACCACAGTGATCCCGTTTCATAAATTGGCCTTGGCCGAGCCAGCCTTTGAGCATGGCGATGTGACGGTGAGCTTTATTCCGCGCTATTTGGAAGAAAAACTCAAGCAATTGCCAAGCGCAACACCAAGCGCAGCCGAGCCTGTTGCCGAGCAACCAAGCCGCGAATTGGCGGTCGAGGTCAACGGGCGGCGCTTTACGGTGCGGATTGCTGGCGAAGGCTTGAACACGCCTGTTGCCAACACCAAGGCGGCTACGCCAACGCGGCGCAGCGCCAACAAAAAGCGCGAAGTTGCGACCGATCCGAATGCGGTCATTTGCCCAATTCAAGGTACAATTGTGGCGATTAAAACCAGCGTTGGCGCGGCAGTCGAGGCTGGCCAAGTGGTGTTTGTCGTCGAAGCAATGAAGATGGAGAACGAAATCGCAACGCCACGAGCTGGTACAATTGCTACACTGAATGGCGAGGTCGGTAAGAGCATCGAAGCAGGCAGCGTGCTCGCCACGCTTGAAGCATAAATACCCATAACCGCGAAGAGCGCGAAGGACACGAATAGGGATCAGGGGTCGGGGGTTAGGGATCGGGATCTTGAATTCAAATGATCACGCTGAAAATCTGTGACAAACACATTTTCGTGCTCTTCGTGTCCTTCGTGGTTAAATAAAAATCGGTTAAGGAGCAAGCGTGAGAGATGGGTCGTAGACGCATCTCCGACACTTGAATCGTAACCACAGCTTTATATTTGGAGGCATGTGTGGCTAATCGTAAGAAAGTAACCATCATCGGCGCTGGGTTCGTTGGCTCAACCTGTGCACACTGGTTGGCAAGCAAGGAACTCGCCGATGTTGTTTTAGTCGATATTGTTGAGGGCATTCCTCAAGGCAAGGGCTTGGATTTACTCCAATCAGGGCCAGTCGAAGGCTTTGATGTAAGCGTAATCGGCACCAACAGCTATGAAGAAACCACCGATTCAGATGTGGTGATTTTGACCTCAGGTGCACCCCGCAAGCCTGGCATGACCCGCGAAGATTTGCTCAAAATCAACGCCGAAATTACCAAATCGAACATCGAAAAAGTTGCCAAAACCTCGCCAAACGCCTGCATCATTGTGGTCAACAACCCAATGGACACGATGACCTACCTCGCCCGCGTTGCCTCAGGCTTCCCCAAGGAACGCGTGATGGGTCAAGGCGGCGTGTTGGATGCAGCTCGTTATCGCACCTTCTTGGCGCAAGAATTGAATGTTTCAGTTGAAGACATTCAAGCCATGTTGATGGGCGGCCACGGCGATGAAATGGTTCCATTGCCACGCTACACCACGGTTTCGGGCATTCCAGTAACCGAATTCATCAGCGCCGAACGCTTGAACGAAATTGTCGAACGCACCAAAAAAGGCGGCGGCGAAATCGTTTCATTGCTCAAAACCGGCTCAGCCTACTATGCGCCAGCCGCTGCAACCGTCCAAATGGTTGAAGCAATCTTGAAGGATAAGAAGCGCGTGTTGCCAGCAGCAGCCTACCTCGAAGGCGAATATGGCATCAACGATCTCTACTTCGGCGTGCCTGTGGTCTTGGGCGCTGGTGGCGTAGAAAAGATTCTCGAATTGCCATTGAGCGACGACGAAAAGGCTTTGATGTCCAAATCAGCAGAGTTGGTTCGCAGCTCGGTCGACACCTTGCGCACCTTGATCGAATTCTAATTGTTCGTTTGCTTACCAGCAGCGCTGTGGTTTCTCGCCACAGCGCGCTTTTTTAAACCACAATGAACCTCGAAACTGCCCAATCTGCCCGTTTGCGTGGCGATTATGCCAGCGCAATGCGAATTTTGCATCAATTACTCGCTGCCGATCAGGCTAATCTGGCGGCGCTGGTTGAGCGTGGGCGGGTTTATGCAGAATTAAACGATCGTGAACAGGCCAAAGCTCATTTTGAGCAGGTATCGTTTGCCGACACCAATGGCGAGCTTGGTGATGCAGCCCGCACTGAATTATTGCGCTTGCTGGCGCCGCCCAAAGTGCTGTTTCCCCCACGCCGCAGCCAGCCAATCGAAGCCAAAACCCCGCCCAACCCATGGGCTTTGCGCCTCGTGCTCGTTTTAGTTTTAATCAGCTTACTTTGCTCGATTGCAGGCATCGGCCTGACCCGCAATAATGTGCAGCAACGCTTCATTCAGCCTACACCTAGCGGAAGAATGAATTATGAGGGATGAAGTCAGAAGTCAGAAATCCAAAGGATGAAAGAACAAAGAGCAGAGAACAGAGGGAAAGGAGATTGGGGGTTGGAGATTGGGGATCGTGCTATGGGCTAGCGGAACATAATCCTAAAAATCTGTGCTCATCTGTGGCAAAAAATTAGCATTCGTAGCAAAAAATGTTCTTGGCTATGGGCTATGTGTAATGGTTCATCAGGTTAGCCACGGCCTGATTCCCTCACCCCAACCCCTCTCCTACGTGGCGGGCGAGGGGCTTTCACCGCGTGGTGCTCTCTCAATTCCTTGGTAAAAAACGGTCGGCTCCCCCTCGCCCGCGTTTTCGTGGGAGAGGGGGCTGGGGGGTGAGGGAATGCTCCACAGCCGACCAATCGTTCAAAACCTACCCTTGAAAGGATCTCTAGCCCCTGACCCCTATATCCTATTTTGACTTTTTTGCTTTCAGACTTTGGGTTTGAGCCGTTGCAAATCGCGGAGCGGCGGAGCGTTGAACATGCGCCGATATTCGCGGGTAAATTGAGATGGGCTTTGATAGCCAACTTCGAAACTCGCGCTGGCAGCATCAAAACCCTCGAGCATCAAGCGCCGAGCCTCATACAAACGCAAACGTTTTTGATATTGCAATGGACTCATCGCGGTAACGGTTTTGAACAAATGATGCAAACTCGATGTGCTCACATTCAGATATTGCGCTAAATCATCAACCTGCATGGCTTGGCTATAGTTGTGTTTTAGCCAATTGATTGCCTGCAAAACAACGTTCATATTGGCTGAAGTGCCAACCAATTGGCGCAAGCGAGCACCATCGTTGCCCTGCAACAAACGATACGTTATTTCGCGCAAGGCCAACGGAGCTAAGGCTTTGATGTCGGCGGGCGTTTGCAAAAGCCGCAGCAGCCGAACCGCCGCATCAAGCAAATCGCTTGGCGATTGGTTGACCAAGAGACCCGATTTTGGCGTAGCAACAGGCCGATCAAATTCGCCTTCCAAGAGCATATCGCGAATCAACTCTGGCTGGAGCAAAATTCGCATGCCCAGAAACGGCTCATCGGGCGTAGCATGGGTCACGTTGCTCATAATGGGCAAATCAACCGAGAGCACAATGTAATCAAGTGGGTTGTAATAATAAATTTGATCGGCCAAAAAAACTTGCTTGCTACCTTGCACAATAATACAAAAAGCCACGCAATCGAGATAATGCAGCGGCTCGGTAGGCTGCGAACGCTGATAAATCTGCAATGAATCAATCGCCGTGGCATACTCGCCATCACCAGGGACAGCTTGTTGGATCAAATCAATTAATTGGCGTTGCAATTGCAAAACTGGGTTTTGGGTTGCTATTTGGGTTGCTATCACACCAAACTCCTTGCGTGTTTATGATCAGAGCCACAGGCTAGCCAACAGCTAACTATGCAGAATTAGGCAAGAATTTACCAGTTTTAGTCTACCGCAGATCAGCCAGATTTGGGCATACTAAACCCATCAAAATCTTGTTCTGAGGAGTATCACACAATGCCAACAGCAGTTTTAGGTTATGCCGCCCAATCGGCCACCAGCGCCGTTGCCCCATTTGAATTTGCTCGGCGCGATTTGCGGCCCGATGATGTTTCAATCGAAATCCTCTATTGTGGCGTGTGTCACTCCGATTTGCATCAAGCGCGCAATGAATGGCATTCGAGTAGCTATCCACTTGTGCCTGGCCACGAAATTATTGGGCGGGTTAGCGCAATCGGCGCTGAAGTGGGTAACTTTCAGCCTGGCGATCTGGTTGGGGTTGGCTGTATGGTTGATTCGTGCCAAACCTGCGAGGCCTGCCAAGCTGGGCTAGAGCAATATTGCGAAGCAGGCTGTACCTTCACCTACAACGGCAAGGATCGCCTTGATCAATCGCCAACATTTGGTGGCTATTCACAGCAAATTGTAGTTTCGGATAAATTTGTGGTGCGAATTCCGGCAGGGCTTGATTTGCAATCAGCAGCACCATTGCTTTGCGCTGGCATCACGATGTATTCGCCATTGCGCCACTGGAACGTAAAAGAAGGCGATAAAGTCGCGATCGTGGGCTTAGGCGGTTTGGGGCATATGGGAATTAAATTTGCCACAGCTATGGGCGCAGAAGTAACTCTCTTTACTCGCTCGACCAGTAAAATCGAAGAAGCCAAAGCCATGGGTGCCGATGCAGTGGTGCTCTCAACCGATGCTGAGCAAATGCGCAGTGTGCGCAATTATTTTGATCTGATTGTCGATACTGTGCCTAACAAGCATGACTTCAACCCCTACATTGCAACGCTCAAGCGCGATCGCAATTATGTTGTGGTTGGGCAGCCCGAGCCAATTGAGCCAGGCATCAATGGCTGGGATTTGATGATGGGTCGCAAATCGATTAGCGGCTCGGCAATTGGCGGTATTGCCGAAACCCAAGCTATGCTTGATTTCAGCGCCGAACATCAGATTAGCTGCGATGTAGAAGTAATCGATATTCAAGCGATTAACGAAGCCTACGAGCGCATGCTCAAAAGTGATGTTAAATATCGCTTTGTGATTGATATGGCTTCGTTGAAATCCTAAGGATACTGGTTCATTGAATTGACAACCATGTTCCCTCACCCCAACCCCTCTCCCACGGAGCGGGCGAGGGGCTTTAACGCTGTGGTTCTGCCACACGTGGGTAAAAACGGGTGCTCCCCCTCGCCCGCGTCCAGTGGGCGAGGGGGTTGGGGGGTGAGGGCATGCTCCTCATTACCAATCCAATAAACCATTTCACCTGACCCCTGATTCCCAGCCCCTGACCCC
>NZ_PUBZ01000108.1 GCF_003205875.1 Herpetosiphon llansteffanensis | reverse complement strand
CCCCCACACCCCGATCCCCAATTAAAAACAACTGCCAAGCAAGCGCACGGCATGAGTTAGCACTTCCTCGGAGTAGCGCGCAAAACACAGCCGAATCGAATGGCTCTGTGTCTGATTAAGATAAAAGGCTTGACCAGGAAAAATAACAACACCTCGTTGCAGCGCACGTTGAAATAACGGCATAATTGGCTGATCAGCGGGCAGACTGAGCCAACTATAAAAACCGCCATCGGCAACCGTCGCGCTCACTGCTGGCGGCAAATAGCGTTGAATTGCGCTGAGCAGCGCATCGCGGCGTTGTTGATAGATGCTTGTGACCCATGCCACGTGTTCGTGATATTCACCAGCATGCAGATATTCGGCCAAAATTTGTTGGCTAAACGATTCGTTGCTGCCGCTCGTAATGGTTTTTAAACTGACTAGTTGCTGAAGCAACAAGCCATTGGCCACGATAAACCCAATCCGCAGCCCAGGCAATAACGATTTGGAATATGAGCCAATGTAAATCACACTTGAATCGAAGGCCCGCAAGGCTGGTTGGCTTGGGCCAGTCAGGCCTAAATCGCTATAAGTTGCATCTTCGATAATCGGAATCGCCTGCTGATTGGCCCAATTCAAAAATCGATAGCGTTGAGCACTGTTCCAGCGTGTGCCAGTTGGGTTATGAAAATCGGGCGTGACTAAAACGAAGCGTGGATGATTTGAACATTGGCCCAAGGCAGCTTCTAGGCTTGCCCAATTTGGGCCTTGCTGATCGATGCCAAAGCCAGTTAAGCGAATGCCTGCTTGCTGAAGATTGAGCAAAGTGGTATGAAACGATGGCTCTTCGATTAAGCCACTATCGCCAGCCACAGCCAAGGCTTGGGTTACCAAATTAATCGCTTCGTTCGCGCCATTGGTGATAATCAATTGCTCGGCACTGGTTTGAATGCCATGACGCGCCAGATCATGGGCGATAGCTTGACGTAACGGATATAAACCTTGCGGATGGGTATAATTCAAGGCGGCCTGTGGGTCGCGGCGGGCAATGCGTTGTTGCAACAGGGCAAAACGTTGGCTCGGAAACATATCTGGCGCAGGCACACCCAAGGCCAACGAAATCATGCCCTCGGCATGGTTCAAGCGCCACAATTCAGCAAGCAATTGATCGTTGCCCAGCGCTGGGGCGGTTAATGTGCTGGTTGCGGGCGCTTGTAGGGCTTGATCAAAAACCCCAACACAAATATAACTGCCACTGCCGTGCAACGTTTGAATAATGCCGCGTGCGCGTAATTCGTCAAACGCCGTCACCACCGTTGAGCGATGCAGATTAAGCTGCTCGGCCAATTGGCGCGATGAAGGCAAACGCTGCTCTGGCTGCAACTGGCCCGAACGCGCTAAGGCCGTCACATGATCGGCAATTTGCAAATATAAAGGTTTCGTTAGGTTGGGATTGAGCGGTATCGCGAGCATGAAATATCCTTATTGATCCACAAATTGATCCACGAAGAGCACAAAGTCTAGGAACCGCGAAGAGCGCGAAGGTCACGAAGGCTTCATTTTTGCCACGAATTGTCCGAAGAGAATAAGGCTCTAGGCTGTTGGCTATTGATCTAGGACGAGCAACCGATCCCCAGCCCCCAACGACGAGACCCCTTTTTTGCCACAGATTTATTTGATTATTCTCTCGTATAGAATAGATAGTTGAACGTGCCGAATTTAGCAGCTGGTTAATTTCATCCCTCATCCCTCATCCCTCATCCTTCATCCTTCATCCTTCGGTCGCTCTGCGCCGCTGCGTTAAATCCTCACCCCTCTCCATCTCCAACCCCTAGCCCCTCATCCTTTTTGCCTTCTGCCTTTTGACTTTTGACTTTGCTCTTCATCCCTCATACTTCATCCTTCATAATTTCTCGCTATGTTCTGCTGCAACGCTTTCCATGGCTTGCCATGCCAACTCCACATCGGCGGTGGTCGTGCGCCAATTCGAGAAGGCAGCGCGAATTGCTGGCTGGCCTGCATAGACCGTCGCGGTCATAAAAACCGCCCCTGTGGCGCGAACTGCATCAAGATAGGTTTGAATCTTTGCGCTATCGGGGTTGCCAGCCAAGCTAAAGCAGACCACATTCATGCGCACTGGTGCGACCAAACGCAGTAACTGCGAATCGCTGATGTAGTTGCCGAGCAGTTGCGCCAGCTCACAATCGCGCTCAACAATTTCTTGGTAGCCAGCCGAGCCATAGGCCATAAGCGTAAACCAAGCAGGCAACGAGCGCCAACGGCGGGAATTTTCTGGCGTGCGATGAAAAAAGCTAGGATTTTCGCCCATTGGGCCAAGATAGGCGGCGCTATTGTGAAACACTTCAACTTGCAAAGCTGCATGGCGGGTGAATTGCATCGCTGAATCATAGGGCACGTTGAGCCATTTGTGGGCATCAATTGTTAGCGAATCTGCATGCTCAATGCCCTGCACCAAATGGGCAAATTGCGGTGAACAGGCGGCAAATCCACCAAATGCTGCATCGACATGCAACCAAAAATTGAATTCCTGCTTAAGTGCAGCGATTGCGGCGATGTCATCAAAATCGACGCTGTTGACAGTGCCTGCATTGGCGACCACGATTGCTGGTTGGTTGCTTGGCAAGGCTGCTAATGCTTGACGTAATGCATCGATGTTCACTGCTTCGCGCTCCGGTAGCAGTTCAATCGTTTGGAGTTGCTGCCGACCCATCCCCAACATTGACATGGCTTTGTAGATGCTCGAATGCGCCGCACCGCTCAAGACGGGAATTGGCGCAAGCCCATAGAGGCCCATGCGCGCTACATCGTGATTGAGTTGCTTGGCCACCCATTGCCGCCCAATTGCCAAACCAACAAAATTGGCCATGGTCGCGCCCGAAACAAATGCACCGCTGAAGGTTGTGGGCAAGCCAAATAATTCGCGCAGCATACTGATGGCTTCGTTTTCAACCTGAATGGCTGCGGTTTCAGTCGTGCCGCTGGGATTTTGATCAAACGTGCTGACCAGCCAATCGCCAGCTAAGGCTGCTGGGGTTGCGCCACCAGTAACAAATCCCCAATAACGCGGGCCAGTGCTGCCAGTTAATGTGCTGCTGAAGCGGCTCAAAAAGTGTTCGAGCGTTTGTTCTGCGCCCAAGCCAGCGTTTGGTAATGCTTGAAGGTGCTTGGCTGGATAGGTTACACCAACTGGGCGCTGCGGTAAATTATGCAAAAATTGCTTGGCTGTGGCCAGCGTCTGCTCTAAAATCTGGTCGAGTTGGGCTGCATCGTTGGCTAACATTGGGTTCATTGGGCTACCTCAATTAATTCAGAACTAGCTTGAGCATAGCAAAGGCAGTTGGTCTGGTTAAGTACCAGTTTGCAGTGTTTAAGCAGACCACTTTTTGGCGCACGAAGCGCACGAAGAGGATGAGGCTATAGGCTATAGGCTTGTGGCTAGCGGAAAATCATTGGAATTGACAACAGGTGATGAGCACAGCACGGGATACCGATCCCCAGCCCCTGATCCCCGAAACTGCGAAGAATGTATTTTTTAGCCACGAATTGCACGAATTGCACGAATACGTATTTTTTAGCCACAGATTCCACAGATTTGTTTGATTATATTTCCTATAGCCAATAGCCCAAAGCCATCATTCCTCTGCGCCTCTGCGTTAAAACTGCATGTTTATAGTTTTGACGTTTGACGTTGGTATTTCATCCTTCATCCCTCATCCTTCATCCTTTTCGTTGGCCACAGATTGACACAGATTATGAGGATTATGTTTTTTCTATAGCCCTGACCCCTAGCCGCTGACCCCTTACCCCCAACCCCTACTCCTATGTTCTATGTTCTATGCTCTATGCTCTCTGTTCTTGACAATCACGCTTATGTTTTGTATAGTAATCATCGAAGCGTTTCGACTATACGTTTCGACTACACGCTTCGATAAGCTTTCGTAACCGCTACACGCGAGAACGGGGGGCATTGTGCCAACGATGGTCGATGTCGCAAAACGAGCCGGAGTTGCCCTCAGCACCGTCTCATACGCACTCAATGGAACGAGACCGATCTCAGAAGAAACCCGCCAGCGGATTTACGCCGCGATGGAGGAGCTTGGCTACAAGCCCCATGCCTTAGCTCGCGGTTTGGCCAGCAAACGCAGCAAAATTATCGCCTTGCTTTTTCCAACGCCTGAACGTGGCTTGGGCTTAACTGAGCTTGAGTTTGTGACCAGTGCCGCCGAGGCCGCTCGTAACAACGGCTACCACTTGGTGTTGTGGTCGTTGCCCACCGATTCCAGCGAGCTGCGCCAACTGCTGCAACAAGGCCTCGTCGATGGCGTGTTGGTGATGGAAGTGCATCTCAACGATCCACGAATTGAATTGCTCCGCGAACTTGAATTTCCCTTCAGCATGATTGGGCGCAGCGCCGATAGCACAGGCATGAGCTATGTTGATATTGATTTTGATCGCACAACCCAGCTTGCAGTGAATTACCTTGCTGAGCTTGGTCATCGCCAGATTGCGTTTATCAATCATTCGCAAGAAGCCTTTGAAGCTGGTTATGGCCCGACAGTGCGGGTTGCCCAACGCTTCGATGAGGCAATCGCGGCGGCTCAATTGCAGGGCGTGAGCACCTTTTGCCACGATTCAGTCAGTGCTGGCTACGAGATGTTCAATCAATTATTAACTGAACACCCTGGCTTGAGCGCGCTGATTGTGATGAACGAACGCGCTATGTCCGGCATTATTCAAGCGGTCAGCGAACGTGGCTGGAGTATTCCCGACGATATTTCGCTGATTTCGTTAGTCTCTTCGGCGCGCGTTGCCGAAATGACCTTGCCAACTCTAACAACCTTAGAACCACCAATCGCTGAGCTTGGCACATTAGGCGTTGATTTACTGATTCAACAGCTCGAAGCCCAAGATCGCGAGTTGCCCCAAGCCCTCTTGCCATGTCAATTAGTTGTGCGCAACAGTACCGGTCAAGCACGGCGCACAGAACGATAGTTCACCATTGCTCGCTCGTCGGCTGAAAATTAACAATGGCTATGGTAACGATCCCAAGGAGGACACAGATGTCCACATCGAAGTCAACGTTCCGACTCTCATTTATGCTACTCTTGGTATTACTCACCAGCATTCTGGCAGCATGTGGCTCAGAGAGCGCAACAACCGCCCCCAGCGGCAGCACCACCACCAGCAACGAGCCACGCACGATCAAGCTTTGGCACTACGAAGGTGCCAACAGCGCCATGGGTATTGCTTGGGCCGAATCGATTAAACAATTTCAAGCAGCAAACCCAGGTGTAACGATTCAGTTTGAAGAAAAAGGCTTCGAGCAAATTCGCCAAACCGCTGGCATGGTGCTCAACTCCAACGAAACCCCCGATATTTTGGAATATAACAAAGGCAATGCAACTGCTGGCTTGCTTTCAACCCAAGGCTTGCTGACCGACCTCTCAGATGTTGCGACCCAACGCGGTTGGGATAAATTGCTCAGCTCTAGCTTGCAAACCACCGCTCGCTACGACGATAAAGGCGTGATGGGCGCTGGCAAATGGTTTGGCGTGCCCAACTATGCAGAATATGTCATGGTTTATTACAACAAAGACATGTTTGCCAAAGCCAATTTGCAAGTGCCAACCACCTTTGCCGAATTCGAAGCAGTGATGGATGCCTTTGTCAAACAAGGCGTAACCCCGCTCTCAGTTGGTGGCGCTGAATATCCCGCCCAACAGATTTTCTATGAATTGGTCTTGAGCAAAGCCAACCGCGAATTCGTCAACGCCTTCCAACTTTATCAAGGCGATGTCGATTTCCGTGGCCCAGAATTTACGTATGGCGCTGAAAAAATGGCCGAATGGGTCAGCAAAGGCTATATCAGCAAAGATGCAACTGGCATCAAGGCCGAAGATATGGGCGTGGCCTTCACCAATGGCACCTTCCCAATCATGATTTCTGGCAGCTGGTGGTATGGTCGCTTCAGCGACGAAATCAAGGGCTTTGAATGGGGCACGTTCTTGTTCCCAGGCAACACCTTGCACCCCGGCTCAAGCGGCAACATCTGGGCCGTGCCAACCAATGCCAAAAACAAAGATCTGGTCTACGATTTCATCGACATCACGATGAGCCAAGAAATCCAGACCTTGTTGGGCAACTCTGGTGGCGTGCCAGTCAACGCCGATGTCAGCAAAATCACCAACGACAAGAACAAAGAATTAATCCAAAACTTCGATGCGATTTCCAAAGCCGATGGCTTGGCCTTCTACCCCGACTGGCCAGCTCCAGGCTACTACGACATCTTGGTGGCCAATATCCAAGAGTTGATCGATGGCACCAAAACTCCAAGCGAAATGCTTGATGCAATTGCCATCCCATACCAAGAACATCGCGCGACCTTAGGCAAGTAGGGAGTAGGGGCCAGCGGTTAGGGGCTAGGGGTCAGCAAATTAGTATTGAGCCTCATTTCTTGACCTTCAGCTCTGCTAACGAGGCAGCTATGGGTTTGTGGCTAGGATTTAGGGTAAAAGATAGCGATCCCGACCCCCGACCCCTAGCCCCCGATCCCTCATCAACATTCTAGCTACCAATCGAAAGGTTACGGCAATGATGCTTAAACGTTCAACAAACAGGGGCTACTGGTGGTTTTTGCTGCCCGGCTTGATTCTGTTTGTGCTGGTTATCGCCATTCCCTTCTTGATGAATATTGGCACAAGTTTCACCCATTGGCAGGGTGTTGGAACACCAAAATGGGCTGGGCTTGATAACTATGCCCGCTTGTTTCGTGATAGCACGTTTTGGGCATCATTCCGTAATAATTTGGCGATGCTGGTGGCCATGACGATTGTGCCGACGTTGCTAGGCTTACTGCTCGCCGCGGTGCTCTACGATTACATTACCAACAAATTTGGCTCGCGCACAGCCAGCTTTTTTCGCGCCGCTTTTTATCTGCCGCAAATTTTGCCGGTGGCAATTGCTGGCATCGTTTGGGCTTGGATTCTGCACCCAAATTATGGGGCGCTGAATGGCTTGCTCGAAACGCTGGGCCTCGAGAATTTGACCCGCAACTGGCTTGGCAATCGCCAAACTGCCTTGCCCAGCGTGATGGTGATTATGGTGTGGTTCCAGCTGGGCTATCCGCTGGTCATTTTTATGGCTGGCTTGCAGCGCATCGACCCCGAAATTTACGAGGCGGCGGTGCTTGATGGCGCAAGCTGGTTTGATCGTTTTCGCTATATCACGGTGCACTTAATTCGGCCTGAAATTTTTGTGGTGCTACTGACTACAACGATTGCCTCGCTCAAAGTTTTTGGCCAAATTTATGTGCTAACTCGCGGCGGCCCTGGTAGCTCTACCTTGGTTCCGTCCTACTTTGCCTACCAAAACTTCTTCGAGAAGGCCAATATTGGCTATGGCTCGGCAATTTCCACGGTTATGACGGTGATCATTATTGGGTTGACGATTTTCTTTATTCGTCGCCAATCAGCCGAGGAGCTTTAAGATGACCAGCCTTCCATTAAAATCAAGCTACAAAAAACCACACAAGGCTGGCATTGGACGCTTCTTTGTGCTGGCTGCGCTATTGATCGTGCTGCTGGTTGTGCTGTTGCCATTTGCCATCGTCATTATCAATGCCTTCAAAACACCAGAGGATTATGCAACCTACGGTCCATTAAGCTGGCCAACCGCATGGTCAATCGATGGCATCGTGGAGTTTTGGCAGCGGGTCGATTACAGCCAGAAGTTGCTCAATAGCCTGTTGATTAGCGCCAGCGTGGCGGTGATCGGCGTGCTGTTATCGCTGCTGAACGCTTTTGCCTTGGGCATTGGCCGCATTAAAGGCCGAATTTGGCTATTGATTCTGTTTATGGTTGCCAACACGCTGCCCCAAGAATCACTGGTCTATCCGTTGTACTACCTTTCCAAGGAATTCGACCTGTATAACACCCGCTTTGTGGTGATCTTGATTTTCTCGGTTATTCAGAGCGCCTTTGGCACCTATTTGCTTTCATCGGTGTTCAGCACCTTTCCCAAGGAAATGCTCGAAGCGGCGATGTTGGATGGCTGCAATAAACTGCAACTCCTGTTTAAGATCATCGTTCCTGTCAGCCGCCCAACGCTGGCGGTGCTCTTCACCTTCTTTTTCATCTGGACGTGGAACGAATTTTTCTTGCCGTTGATTTTGTTGATTAGCAATGATCGCCAAACTGTGCCGATTGCGGTCGGCGTGCTGCAAGGCCAACGCAATATGGAAGCCACTTTATCCAGCGCTTCGGCCTTATTAGGGATTCTGCCCTGCTTTATCTTCTTCCTGATCTTCCAACGCACCCTGACCAAAGGCATCGCCGCAGGTAGTGTGAAGTGATCAGAACATAGAGCATAGAACAGAGAACAGAGGTAATTTGGGGATTGGTTGGCGGGGGTTGGGGATCGGGCTGTTGGCTATTGGTCACAAGAACATAATCCTCATAATCTGTGCCAATCTGTGGCGAAAACAGTCTTCGTGCTCTTCGCACGCTTCGCGGTTCCGTCCTTCGTGTCCTTCGTGGATCAACATAAGGATTTAACAATGAAATTTACTGATGGTTATTGGATGATGCGTGAGGGCGTTAATGCCCTCTTCGCATCACAAGCCTACGATGGCCAAATTAACGATACAAGTCTGACGGTATACGCACCAGGCAAGCGGATCAACCATCGGGGCGATACCTTGAACTTGGGTACGATTACCGCCCGTTTTTCCTCGCCAATGCCCGATGTGATTCGGGTCAAACTAACGCATTTCGAAGGTCAACGCCCATTAGGCCCCAACTTCGCGATTGCCGAATCGGCTAATGAGAGCGTTAGCACCAGCGAAGATGAGCAAGAATTTCGCTTGACCAGTGGCAAATTGAGCGTACAAATTCCCAAAACTGGCGATTGGAGCATCAATTTTTGGGCTGAAAACCGCCGCGTAACCAGCAGTGGCCGCAAAGGTGTTGGCTACATTAGTATGGCTGGTGAAGGCGAGTTTATGCACGAGCAATTATCGCTCTGCGTTGGCGAACAAGTGTATGGCTTGGGCGAACGCTTCACCGCCTTCGTCAAAAACGGCCAATCGGTTGATGTTTGGAACCAAGATGGCGGCACTGGCAGCGAGCAAGCCTACAAAAATGTGCCATTCTACCTGACCAATCGTGGCTATGGCGTGTTCGTCAATCAGCCAGAAAATGTGGCCTTTGAAATTGCCTCGGAAAAAGTTTCGCGGGTGCAATTCAGCGTCCAAGGCCAAAGCCTCGAATATTTCGTGATCTATGGCCCAACGCCCAAGGACATTCTCGAAAAATTTACCGCCTTAACTGGCCGCCCAGCCTTGCCGCCAGCATGGTCGTTTGGCTTGTGGCTCACAACGTCGTTTACCACCTCGTATGATGAAGCAACCGTGACCAGCTTTATCCAAGGCATGGCCGACCGCGATTTGCACTTGCACGTCTTTCACTTCGATTGTTTTTGGATGCGCGAATTCCACTGGTGCGATCTGGAATGGGATTCACGCACCTTCCCCGATCCTGAAGGCATGCTCAAACGGCTCAAAGATCGCGGCCTGAAAATTTGTGTCTGGATCAATCCATACATTGCCCAGCGTTCGGCGCTATTCCGTGAAGGCATGGAGCATGGCTACTTGGTGAAAAAGCCCAATGGCGATGTTTGGCAATCGGATATGTGGCAATCGGGCATGGGCCTGGTCGATTTCACCAATCCTGATGCTTGCGCTTGGTATGCTGCCAAGCTCAAAGGCCTGCTCGATATAGGCGTTGATTGTTTCAAAACCGACTTTGGCGAGCGCATTCCAACCGATGTCGCCTACTTCGACGGCTCCGACCCACAGCGCATGCACAACTACTACACTCATCTCTACAACAAAGTTGTGTTTGATTTGTTGCAAACCGAACGCGGCCTCAATGATGCTGTGTTGTTTGCACGTTCGGCGACTGCTGGCGGCCAACAATTCCCTGTCCACTGGGGCGGCGATTGCGAATCGACCTTCGAATCGATGGCCGAAAGTTTGCGCGGCGGGTTATCGTTAGGGCTTTCGGGCTTTGGCTTCTGGAGCCACGATATTGGCGGCTTCGAGGGCCTGCCACCAGTTGAGGTTTATAAGCGCTGGATCGCTTTCGGCATGCTTTCATCACACAGCCGCTTGCATGGCAACCATACCTATCGTGTACCATGGATCTACGATGAAGAAGCCGTTGATGTGTTGCGCCACTTCACCAAACTTAAATCACGCTTGATGCCCTATCTCTACGGCGCTGCTGTGACCGCTTCCACGAGTGGGATTCCGGTGATGCGGGCCATGTTGCTGGAATTTCCTAACGATCCGACCTGCGATTATCTTGATCGCCAATACATGCTTGGTGATTCGTTGTTGGTTGCGCCAGTCTTTGCCTACGACAACACGGTGAGCTACTATGTGCCTGCTGGCCGCTGGACCCAAATTACCAATGGCGCGGTTGTCGAAGGCCCACGCTGGGTCAGTGAAACCCACGATATGCTGAGCTTGCCACTTTTGGCCCGCCCCAACAGCTTGATTGCAATTGGCAACAACAGCGAACGCCCAGATTACGATTATACCAACGGCGTGACCTTGAACCTGTATGAACTGGGCGATGGCCAAGCAGCCTATACCATGGTTCCCGCAATCAATGGCGATATTGCTGCCTCGTGGAGCGCGCGCCGCGATGGTGATACAATCAGCATCGTGCAAGAAGGTCAAGCCAGCGATTGGCAAATCGTTTTGGTTGGCATCCAACAGGTAGCGAGCGCAGATCAAGCCTTAGTCGAACAACACCCACTTGGCGTACAACTCACGGCACTTGGTCAGGCAACCAAGCTGGTCGTGAAGTTGCAGGGCTAGGAAGTTAGGGACTAGTAAGAACAGAGGGGAGAAAGGATGAAGGATGAAGGATGAGGGATGAATTAACGTTAAAAGGCAAAAGAGCAATAAGGCGATGGCAATAATTAATCTGAGCTAATCTGTGCAATCTGTGGCTAAAAAACTTAACCTTCGTGCTCTTCGTGTCCTTCGTGGTTTCATCCTTCGTGCTCTTCGTGAATCAAGATAAGGAATTAAATCATGACCCAGCATAAGTTTAGCTTCGGATTATGGACAGTCGGCAATGTCGGGCGCGATCCATTTGGCGAACCAGTGCGCAAAACCCTCTCACCAGTTGAGATTGTGCATCTCTTGGCCGAAGTTGGAGCGTGGGGTGTTAATTTTCACGATAACGATTTAGTGCCGATTGATGCCAGCGCCAGCCAAAAAGCCCAAATTGTGGCCGATTTCAAGCAAGCACTCAAGGATACTGGCTTGGTTGTGCCAATGGCAACCACCAATTTGTTTGGCCATGCAGCCTTCAAAGATGGCGCATTTACCAGCAACGATCCTGCTGTACGAGCCTATGCCTTGCAAAAAACGATGGCCGCGATGGATTTGGGCGCAGAGTTTGGCGCTAAAACCTACGTTTTTTGGGGTGGCCGCGAAGGCAGCGAAACCGATGCCTCGAAAAACTTGCTCGAAGGCTTGAAATGGTTCCGCGAAGCGCTCAACTTCTTGTGTGAATATAGCAACGCCCAAGGTTATGGCTATCGCTTTGCGTTGGAAGCCAAGCCCAACGAGCCACGTGGCGACATCTTTTTGCCCACCACCGGAGCCATGTTGGGTTTTATTCAGACCCTCGATCAACCAGAAATGGTTGGCGTAAACCCAGAAGTTGCCCACGAAACCATGGCTGGGTTGAACTTTACCCATGCTGTGGCGCAGGCGATTGATGCAGGCAAACTGTTCCATATCGACCTGAACGATCAAAATAGTGGGCGCTACGACCAAGATTATCGTTTTGGCGCGCAAAACTACAAACAAAGCTTTTTCTTGGTCAAATTGCTGCAAGATGCTGGCTACGATGGCCCATTGCACTTCGATGCTCACGCCTATCGCAGCGAAGATCTTGAGGGCGTTAAAGATTTTGCTCGTGGCTGTATGCGAACCTACGAAATCTTGGCCGAAAAAGTTAAGCGTTTCAACGCCGATGCCGAAATTCAAGCGCTCTTGGCCCAAATTAATGCGCCAAATGCTGAGGTTGAGCCATTCCGTGGCGCGTATACGCCAGAACGGGCTGCCGCGCTCAAAGCCTATCAATTCGATCGCCAAGCGCTTGGCGCACGCGGCCTCGGCTACGAAAAGCTCGATCAACTGACCTTCGAATTGTTGATGGGAGCCCGCTAGAAGGATGAATTATGAGGGATGAGGGATGAAATGCTGATGGCCAAGCGCAAAAATCAAAAGGCAGAAGGCAAAAGTCAAAAACTATGTTTCAAGTGCTTCGTGGATCAATACTTTGGAACCACGAAGCACTTGAGGCTTTGGGCTATTGGCTTTTAACGATAGAAATCTTTTATCCTTAATGTATTTTCTGTACTGGTTCATTGGATTAGCAACGAGGTACATGCCCTCACCCCCAGCCCCTCTCCCACTGAACGCGGGCGAGGGGAGCACTGATCTCATTGTTCTCCACAAATTATTGTTCCAATAGCCCAAAGCCTATAGCCTACAGCCAATAGCCATTCTATCCTCTGCGCCTCTGCGTTAAAAATACGATCCACGAAGGCTCGGAACCGCGAAGATCGCGAAGGGCTTAGCTCTAGGATGACCAACTGATCCCCAGCCCCTGACCGCTGACCCCCAAATGCTATGTTCTATGCTCTTTGCTCTATGTTCTCACTGCTACCCGCAAATTGCCAAGATATGCTATGCTAGGAGCTACATGTTGCTTGCAATGGGGCAAGCGACGAGCTATACAGCACACACGAGGTAGAACAAGCCATGATTGATTGGACCGAAAATTACGGTTTTTTGCTTAACGAACAGCACGATATGCTGCGTAAAACTGTGCGCGATTTTGCTGAAAAAGAAGTCGCCCCCTATATTCGCGAATGGGATCGCAAGGGCGCTGGTGACCATGCCGGAACCGCCGAGCACATGGTGCCAATTATCAAACGAATGGGCGAACTCGGTTTTCTCGGCGTGTGTTTACCCCAAAAATACGGCGGCGCAGGCTTCGACTATTTGGGCCTTGCAGTCGTTTGTGAAGAACTAGAGCGGGTCGATACATCGCTGCGGGTGATTCTCAGCGTGCATACTGGCCTCAACTCATTGGCAGTCTTCCAATGGGGCACTGAAGAACAAAAGCAAAAATATCTGGTGCCGCAAGCTACTGGCGCAAAAATTGCTGCCTATTGTCTGACCGAGCCAAACGCTGGCACCGACGTTGCAGGCATGCAATCGACCGCCGTGCTCGAAGGCGATCACTATATTCTCAATGGCGAAAAAACTTGGATTAGCCTCTCGGATTTGGCCGACCACTATTTGGTGGTTGCCTACACCGACAAAGCCAAAAAACAACGCGGCATGACCGCTTTTATCGTCGAACGTAGCTTTGAAGGCGTTTCAACGGTGCCAATTCATGGCAAGTTGGGCGTGCGAGCTGGCAACACTGGCAGCGTCATTTTTGAAAATGTACGCGTACCAGTTGCCAACCGCTTGGGCGAAGAAGGCGAAGGCTTCAAAATTGCCATGACCGCCTTGGATAACGGGCGCTACACCGTGGCAACCGGCGCAACTGGCTTGATCCAAGCTGCCTTAGAGGCTTCGGTCAAATATGCCAAAGAGCGCGAAACCTTCGGCGTGCCAATCGGCCAACACCAGTTGGTTAAGCGCATGATCAGCCATATGGTGCTGAAATTGGAAACCGCGCGCTTGTTGTGCTATCGCGCTGGCTGGCTCAAAAACCAAGGCGTTCGCAACACCCGCGAAACTACCTTGGCCAAATGGCACGCTACGGTTGAAAGCTTCAACTGCGCCAATGATGCAATTCAAATTCACGGTGCTTATGGCTTTAGCGATGAGTATCCTGTTGAACGCTACTTGCGCAACAGTCGCGGCGCGGTGATCTACGAAGGAACCCGCGAGCTTCAAGAGTTGTTGCAAGCAGATTTTGCGCTCTCAGAGCGCGAAAACAAGCCCTTACGCTGTGAGTTGCCAGCCTACGACGAAGAGGCTTGGAACGCTTAAACAGCGCTAGCCATCGGAGCGGAAACCACCGCGCACAAGGTTTTTAGGGCTTTGTTCGCGGTGGTTGTGTTTAAGGAGGAAGTATGTCGCGTTGGCTTATCCTGGTTGCGCTGATCGTTTCGAGCTTTTCGATTCCATTTATTCGCCAAGTTCAGCCTAATGTCGCCCCCAATGCTGTCCCTGCTGGATTTACCCAAACCGTCGTTGTTCCCGCTAGTAGCCTTGATGCGCCAACCGCGTTTACTTGGTTGCCATCAGGCGAAATGTTGATTACCCAACAGAATGGTCAATTATTAGGCTGGAACGGCACCAGCACGCGCACGGTGCTAAGCCTTGGCTCGCGGGTTTGCTACGATTTCGAGCGCGGTTTGTTAGGCATTGCGGTTGACCCGCAATTTACCAGCGGACGACCATATGTCTATGTCTACTATACCTTCAACAAATTTAACCAAACCCCCAACAGTTGCCCCCAACAGAGTGAAACGGTCAATCCAGTTAATCGGGTTTCCCGCTTTACCTGGAGCAATAATGTACTCGATCTAAGCTCAGAGTCGGTCTTGCTTGATAACATTACGTCATACAATGGCAATCACAATGCTGGCGATCTTGGCTTTGGCAAAGATGGCAAGCTCTATGTGAGCGTTGGCGATGGCGGCTGCGATTATCTCGATAGCGGCTGTGGTGGGGCCAACGATGCCTCACGTGAACGCCATACCTTGCTGGGCAAAATTTTGCGCATCAATGCCGACGGCACGATTCCTAGCGATAATCCATTTCTTGGCACTGGCACAGCCCGTTGTAATGCTGGCGCAGCTGCCAGCGGCACGATTTGCCAAGAAACCTGGGCTTGGGGCTTTCGCAATCCCTATCGCATGACCTTTGATCCAAATGCGCCTGGCGTACGCTTGTTTGTCAATGATGTTGGCCAAAACGTGCGCGAAGAAATTGACGAAGTTGTTGCAGGCAAGGATTATGGCTGGAATTGTCGTGAAGGTACGCGCGTCAATAATACCAGCGGCCCATGTTCGCCAACTCCTGCCAACATGATCGACCCAATTTATGAATATAGTCATGGCAACGCAGGTGCGCCATTTACCAACTGTAATTCGATTACTGGTGGCGCGTTTGTGCCTGCCAATACTTTCCCCAGCAATTACAGCGGCTATATGTTTGGCGATTATGTGTGTGGCAAAATTTTTATGATTTCAGCTCAAGCGCCGTATAGCTCAGTCATAACCTTCTCGGATAATCCTGGCTCAGTGACGCATATGGCGTTTGGCCCCAATGGTGCACAACAAGCCTTATATTATGCAACCTACGCTAATGGTGGCGAAATTCGCCGCATTAGCTACAATGGCGCAGCTGGCTTAAACTCAGCCTTTACTGCGAACCCCAGTTTTGGTGCTGCCCCATTAGCAGTAACCTTTAGCGCAACCACGCCAAGCAGCGGTGCAACCTACTTCTGGAATTTTGGCAATGGCACGACGCGCCAAACCAGCACTGCCAGCACATCTTACACCTATCCAACTAACGGTACGTACACTGCAACCTTGTATCTGCGCGGTAGCAATGGCGATATATCGAGCGTCAGCCAAAGCGTTGTGCGGGTTGGTGCAAGCGCACCAGTGGCCAGCATCACTCAACCAAGCCCGAGCGCACTCTTCGCGGTTGGCCAAAGCATTCAGGTACGTGGCCAAGCAAGCGATGCGGAACAAGGCCAATTGCCAGCAAGTGCCTTATCGTGGAAAGTGATTTTGCATCACGATACCCACACCCACCCCTTTTTGACCCAGCCAACGACCAATAGCTTTAGCTTTACCGCGCCAGCGCCGGAAGATTTGCTGGCCGCCAGCAACAGCTACTTGGAGCTAGAGCTAACCGCGACCGATAATAGCGGCTTGAGCCATGTCGTTACCCAAACGCTCCAACCACGCAAAGTTAATGTAACCTTGGCTTCAACGCCGAATGCTAACGCCAACTTCGTGGTCAACAACGACCCAATCGAGGCCGATGCTGCGTTTGTTTCATGGCAGGGCTATGTGTTACAAGTAACTGCGCCAGTGTATACCGATAACAATCGCTGGTGGCGGTTTGTGCGCTGGAGCGATAATAACACCAGCAATCCACGCAGCTTTACAACTCCTGCCAGCGCCACAACCTACACCGCAGTCTATGAAGAATTTATGCCAGAGCAGGTCTACTTGCCAGTTGTGCGCAAGTAGCCTCTTGGACAGCCAGTGTTGGGAATCGGGAGTGGTCATCGGAATCTAAACCTCAAATCATTTGCGCCCTTTGATCGAGCTGATCAAAGGGCGTTGGCTTGCTCCACGCCAAAAGGTGTAGTGCTTGGCAATCGACCCATAATCAGGCTCATGCTGGCTACATATGCAAGATACACCTTTTGCGGGCTGCCGATCATGGCCTGAGCCAACTATAGTGTGGCTAGTTTCAACCAGAGGAGCTAGCAATGCACGATCAATCATCATCACCTTGGCTCGGTCGCTTTCTCAGTATTTGGCTGGGCCAAGTTTGTTCATTAATTGGCAGTCAATTGGTTCAATTCGCGCTTATTTGGAATTTGACCCTGCGCACTGGTTCGGCCACAACCTTGGCATTTGCCTCATTAATGGCCATGCTGCCAGCGGTTCTGCTCTCGCCATTTATTGGCACATGGGTCGACCGCATGAATCGCCAAGTGATTATGCTGGTGGCAGATGCCTGCTCGATGCTGGTGACGATTGGCTTGGCATTGCTCTTCTGGCAAGGCTCGGATGCAATTTGGCAAATTTATGCTGCCTTATTGCTGCGCTCAGTCTGTGAGCGTTTCCACGCCACGGCCATGGGTGCTTCAACGGTGTTGTTGGTGCCAAAAACCCATTTAGCCCGCGTTCAAGGCCTAAACCAAGCCTTAAATGGCGGCATGAACATTGTCGCTGCTCCGTTGGGAGCTTGGCTGGTTGCCACATTTCCCTTGCAAGCGGTCTTGTCAATTGACATAATTACGGCATTGTTGGCCATTTTGCCCTTGTTGTTTGTGCGCATTCCTCAGCCGCAACGCGATGCCAACCGCACTGTCACTTTTTGGCAAGATATGCGCGAAGGCTTCGCCTATGTGATTGGCTGGCGTGGCTTGTTGATTAGCTTGATTATGGTCAGCGTGATCAATTTGGTTATCACGCCAGTTGGTTCGTTGTTGCCACTCTTGGTCACCAAAATTTTTGGCGGCGGAGCCAGCGAGTTGGGCTGGATGGAAGCAGCACTCTCGATTGGAATTATTCTTGGAGGCGTTTTGCTCAGTGTGTGGGGTGGCTTCAAACGCCGCATCGTCACTGCGTTGTTTGGGCTTGTGCTGCTTGGAGCATTTACGCTCTTCTTGGGCATCATGCCAAGCTCATTGATTTGGGGCGCAATTGTGATGAACGGCTTGGTTGGCTTGAGCTTGCCCATTGTCAATGGCTCGTTTGGCGCGATGATCCAAGGCGTAATTGCCCCCGAATTGCAGGGTCGGGTCTTTTCCTTGGTGGGAAGTTTTGCTACAGCCATGGCTCCAATTGGTTTATTGCTCGCTGGGCCAATCGCTGATGCTTTTGGGCTACGCATTTGGTACATTCTTGGCGGAGTTGTCACAATTGCAATGGGGGTTTTGGGCTTTGGTTTGCGCTCAGTTATGACCATGGAAAGCCATCAAGCCCAAGAAGCAACTATCAATGAGCCAAGCCTCAATCAAGCTCCAGCAGAAGCATTGTAATGTTGAGGAAGAGGGGGTTGGGGATCGGGGATCGGGAAATGGGAGCGCGAAGAGCACGAAGCGGCGAGGGGTCAGGAAGTTTTAACGCAGCGGCGCAGAGGAAGTGAGGCTCTAGGCTTTTGGCTATCGGTAAATCATTAGGGTTGGCTAAGAATTTGGGGATTGAAAAAATAACAGATCCCCAGCCCCTGACCCCCGATCCCTAACCCGAAACCGCCAAGAGCGCAAAGAGCACGAATGTTGGGGATCAAGGAAGCTTAACAATAATCCAGCAAACAAATATTTGGGGGTGCAGGGGGCTGAAAACCCCCTGCGTTTCCCGCTGGCGGGACGGAAGGGTGGCAAAAATTATTTGATCAGCTGCAAATCTTTATCCCGCAAGCCAACCAAGGCCAGCTCGCCAGCAGCGTTAACTCGAAATTCAGCATACTTGCCAGCAGTAAAGCGCTCGCCAGTCCCTTCTTCAAAGAAAAACGATTCGCCTGCAATCTGCACATCATAGCCATTCGAGCGATATTTAAGCCGCTGTTGGTTGGCGGCCAAGGGTTGCTCACCATATTCAAAATGGCTGAATCTGCCAATGTTTTGCTCATCAAGCGTAATCACCAAGATGCCACGTGGCGAATACGCTTGATCATACGAGCGCGGAAATGTTTCGTAGTTCAAGCGCATATAATCGCCTTGTAACAGCGAACGTGGATCAACAGGCGCTAATTCGAGATAGACCACCCGCCCTGTATTGATAATTTCTTCGCGTTGTACGACGCTATAATTGACTAAACCGAGACATGCAACCAAGCTAAGAATAATTAATCCAATCCGAATACTCATAATGCTTCCTTTTGATTTAATTTGAGCACCACGCCGCGAATTGCCAATAACGTTAAGCCACTAGTAAATAAGATGATTGATTTGTAAAGCAACGAGATATTAAGATTGTAATAATACAAGCTCAATGCACTAATCAATGCTAAACAGCCAACCCCAAACATAACCCAATAACCGCGCCAATAGCTGAGCACCAATATCAGTAAGGCAATAATAATTGCTGGCGTGTTGAATCCAATGAAGGCGCTAAACAACAAGCCAATGCCAATGCAGCCAAGTTCAATTGGGTTTAACCGATACGTAAATTCATTAATAATCATCCAGATGCTGATGCCTAAGCAGATAATACCTACCAGCGCTGGCAGCATGAAAAAATTACTTCGTAACGCGAGGCCATCCCAAACAGCATTGGTCAATAAGCTTGATGCGCCCATAAATAGCAATATGCCATAGCTTATTGGCGCAGCACTTGCCCAAAGCTGATCGGCGTGAATTTTTGGGTCGAGCCATAGCAAGAACGAAAACATGATAATTAAGCAACTCAACAGCAAATAAATATAATTAAAATTTTCGCTCCACCGACTAAGATCACCAACAATTACATGGATGGCAGTGATAATTGCTAACGTCGAAATCAAGCGTTGAATGAAATCGCGTTGCACTGCAAACAGGACGATTTCGAGCACAATTACGCCAAGCGCCGATCCAATTAGCGATCCATCAACTATCTCTGCCCAGCCAATAACTGCCAAAATTTGGCCCGTAATGCTGGAAGCAAGTGCAAGTTGATGGACAAAGGTCGATGACTGCCTGACTTGATGCAAGCCAACCGCGACTGCGCACAGAATCAAGCCAACAATCAGTGCTCCAACTTCATTACTGATAATCCGTGTAATCAGCAAAAAGCCAATAAACAGCAATGCTGCAAACCATGCACCAATGCCGGCAAAAATTCGCATATACCACGGATATTCGCTTGGCGGTTGGGCGGCGGGCACAAAGCTTGGCGGCTCAAGCTCAAGGTCAGCAAATAATTGGCGAATACTATAGGATGGAGCGTTCATGCATGGCCTCCTTGCAGTTGCTGCCGTTGGCGTACCCAGATAATCGAGCCGATTGTTTGCCCCAGAATGATCATGCCTACGATTAAGAAACTGACGGCAAAATCATCGGAGAGCCATTCGATCAGCCAACGATCAACAAAGAACCAGACTGTGCCAATGCTCGCCAAGGCAAGTAGCCCATCAAACTTAATAAAATAGTGGTAGGCACTCATTGCAGCTATAACCACAACTGCCAAAATATAGGGCAAGAGCAAGTTGTTGCTTGGTTCATTTCCATAGCGCCAGAAATAGAGTTCGCTAAAGTTGAGGCTGATCAGTAGCGTCACCCAGAGTAAGCCTAGCCCAAGCACTCGATGAAACCAATTCGTTTGGAGCCAAGCAAGCTTGCGTTGGCGCAAAAATTCAACCACAGCAAAACTTAATCCATTGAAGATGAGTAATGGCAATAGCTCGTTATAGTCGCGATAGCTGCCCGTTTGCTCGTAGTAAAGCAGAATTGTGGTGTTGCACAATGCCCACCACAGCAGCCATAACGGGGCGAAATTACCAGCAATTGCAAAGCCCGTTATGACCAAGGCCCAATTCAAAAAGAGGGTGTAGGCATCAGCTCCGGTTTGGTAGATTTGGCCAAACAGCGCCATGAGTGCGCCAACCAAACACGCACTGACGGTCAGCAAAATCTTGCCTTCGATGCGCTCAAGCCCATACCACAAGGCGGCAACAGTGCTAATCAGCAAGCCGCCTTGCACTAAACCAAGCTTGACAAAGCGATGCATCGTTTGCCAATTAAAGGCAAAGAAGAAAAAGACACCGCAGACGGCGAGGCCCGCCCCAAGCACCAACAACATCAGATTCAGAAATTTGACCCACGCTTGAGCATTGGGCGTAAACCCGCTAAGCTGTAAAGCTCGTTGCATCAGCGAACGATCGATAATGCCTTGATTGACGTAATGTTGAATTGATTCACGGGTAGGGGCTTGATCCAGCGGATCAGGAAGTTCAAGCATAGCAGCCTTTCTTTCTATCACTCTACCGAGGTGTTCAGCATATTCTAGGCCCACAGAGCTACTATCGAATGTAACCAAAGATACAGTTGTGGGATGATTCGGGTGCTGTAAGAACTGCCAAAACCAGCAACCATTGGCAGTTTGAAGCGTTGCGTATTGGCTTACCATGGACTATGATGTGACTACCTCTCCGTGTACACCAGCACTTGCCATTTTACAGGAGCACCTGCATGTCGAAGATTCTTTCCATCCACTCGTTTCGGGGTGGCACGGGTAAATCAAACACAACTGCGAATCTCGCCAGCTTGATTGCCGCGACTGGGCGGCGGGTTGGCGTTATCGATACTGATATTATGTCGCCCGGCATTCACGTGCTCTTTGGCATGGACGATGCCAGCATGAAATATTCGCTCAACGATTATTTGTGGGGCAAATGCGAAATCAAGCAAGCAGCCTACGATGTTAGCTCCAAGGTAAAGGGCTTGACCGCAGGCCAAATTTTTCTAATTCCTTCGAGCATTAAGGCTGGCGAAATTGCTCGCGTGCTGCGCGAAGGCTACGATGTGGGCTTGCTCAACGATGGCTTTCATCGCTTGGTCGATGAGCTGAAGCTCGATGTGTTGTTGATCGATACTCACCCTGGTTTGAATGAAGAAACCTTACTCTCAATTGCGATCTCTGATGCATTAATTATTATTTTGCGCCCAGACGCGCAAGATTATCAAGGCACTGGGGTGACGGTCGATGTGGCGCATAAATTGGATGTGCCACAGCTCTTTTTATTGGTCAATAAAGTGCCAACCTCATTCAACTTTGCCGAGGTCAAGGCGCGAGTCGAAAAAACCTACAATGCCGAGGTTGCCGCCGTCTTGCCACACTCCGATGAGATGATGACGCTTGCAAGCTCCGGCATTTTTGTGTTGCAATATCCCGACCATCCATTAAGCCAATCGTTACGCGCGGTCGCCAATCGCTTAGTCTAATTGTGGAATGATGGCGAGGCATCCATGCCCAAGATTATTTCGATCCATTCGTTTCGCCCAGGCACTGGTAAATCGCAATTAACTGCCAATATCGCTACCATCTTGGCAGCAGCGGGCCAACGGGTCGCAATTATTGATAGCGATGTTAGCTCGCCCTCAATTCAAGCGATTTTTGGTGTGGCTGAGAGTGCCATGACCCATAGCCTGAATGATTTTCTCTGGGGCAAGTGTGGCATCGAATCAACAGCCGTTGATCTTAACCCGCGCATTCGCCATGCACTCAAAGGTCAGCTGTATCTCGTGCCATTTGCCACCCGCAACAGCACGATCGATTACGATATTCGCTTGCTCAGCGATAGTTTCGAGTTGTTGATCAATACCTTGGGCTTGGATGTGTTGTTAATTGATACTCAGCCGGGCGTGCAATTTGCTGCCTTGCCGTCAATTGCTTTTTCCGATATTCAGCTGCTGGTTTTGCAATTGCGCGAGCAAGATTTGCAAGGCACTGGCGTGGTGATCGATATTTCCGAGCAGCTTGGAATTGACGAGATGGTGCTGGTTGTCAACCAAATTCCTGAGCATTATAATTTGCGTGAAGTCCAGCAAAAAATCGAACACATTTATCAACGACCAGTTTTGGCAGCCTTGCCCTATGCCGAATTGTTGGCCGAATATCAGCCAGCAACCCAAGCCAGCGCCCAGCTTTTTGTCGTCGACCATCCCGACCATCCTATCTCCCTACTGTTGACCAATGTGGCTGCAACCCTGACCGCTTAATCGCTGCGGACATTGTTGTACTTGCGCAAAGGAATGCGAGCTACATGCTAAAACGCTTGGAACAGGGCTTGAAAGTCCAACCGCAAGAATGGCGCTTGCTGCTTGCGCTCATGGGCTTGTTGGCATTGAATACCTTGGTGCTCGAACTGGCCGATGTGGTGGCCATGGCGGGCTTTATTAGCAGCCTTGGCACCGAACAGCTCTTGTGGCTCTGGCCGGTTGGCATGGTGCTGACGATCGTTGCCGCTGGCAGTTATGCGCTAATTGTTGATCGAACTGAGCGGGTCAGATTGATTCAACGCTTGTTGGCTGGCTTTGGTGCGTGCTATCTGGGGCTGCTAGCGCTATTTTGGTTCAAGGCTCCTGCGTGGCTGCTCTATCCAGCCTTATCGATGCTCAACGAACAGCAATATGCAATTTTCCCCTTGGCATTTTGGGCCTTAGCCAATGATATTTATGCCACGTCCGAGGCCAAGCGCTTGTTTCCCTTGCTTGGTGCAGGCGCGACTATCGGCAGCCTTTTGGGCAACGGCCTTGCTGCACTCATCGCCACCTGGCTGGTTGGCAACGACCAAGATAACACCAGTTTGGTCTTGGGTTTATGTGCTGGCATATGCTTTTTGGCGATTGGCTTCGTCTGGCTGATCTTCCATCGATACGAATTGCGCGCCCGCCAAAGCAAAAGTGAACGCGAATCGATTCGCGCGACCTTTAACACTGGGTTGGATGTGATTCGGCATGTGCCATTGTTTCGTTTGTTGGCGCTGGTATTGTTTACAACCGGCTTGGCGTTGACGGTGATTGAATTTCACTTTTTGCGCAGCATTGACCAGATTGTCGCTGCCGATCCGTTGCGTTTTCAGCAACTGTATGGCTTCTACAAATTGGGCTTTGTGCTGGTGCTTTTGCTGTTTCAATGGCTGTTGGCTGGGCGCTTGCTCAGCAAAACCAGCCCCAAACAAGCCTTTATTGCGCTGCCCATCGTTCTGTTACTGTGCATTCTGGGAGCTTTGGCGCAACCACTGATTGGCGGGTTGATTGGCCGTTTTGGGGCGCGTTTGGCCCAAACTGGCTGGGATGAACCCTTGCGCAAATCGGTGCAGAGTATTGTTCCCGACGAGCGGCGCGGGCGCGTAAGCGTTTTTCTTGATAGCTATTGTTATTCATTCGCGACAATCGTTGGCTGCGGGGTGATTAGTGTGATCTTGTTGCCAAGCTGGCTTGGTGGGCTAGCTGCTTCGCTGAGCACACTACTGTACCTTGGTTTTGCACTGCTGGCCACGGCTGTTGGCTTGTGGGCCGCTTGGCGCATCCGCCATGTCTACGATAAAAGTCTGCTGAACTGGCGACTGTCGCGCTCTCGACGAAGGAGCGTCCTCGATGGCATCGAGTTCTGAGGCGCGCTTAGCTCAGTTTGGCGAATTAGAGCCATTGTGGCATAAATTGCAAGATAGCGTGCGTTGGCCGATGATTCCGCCGCAAGCCAATCGTGATGCACCTAATGGCATGCAGTTACGGGCTATTTTGGGAGCTGAAGCGAGCGAGATTGGGCTTGTGCAGGCACTATTTGCCACAATTTTCCCGCATTTGGCCCATTACGAGCCATTTTTGGCCATGTATGCAGAGCCGTTTTCACGTAGCCACCCAGCTACGCTCGACCATTTGTGGCTGATCGAGCACAACGGTAAGCCTGTTGGGGTGCGCATGTTCAGCTATTTGTATCGGCGCAATTTTGGCCACGGCGCTTTTATTGGCATCGATCAGCAAATGCGGGGCACGGGCATTGGCCGTTGGTTGGTGCAAGCAACGCATCAACAATTGGCGCTTGATGCCTTGTATAGCGGCAATGGTGCGGTTTTGGGCTATAGTGCTGAAGTTACGCGGGTTGAGGATGCTCACCATGAACAGGAACGTCAAGAGCGCGAGGCGCGGTTGCGCTTTCATCTTAATAATGGCGCTGTGCTCTTGCCAGTTGAGTATATTGAGCCGCCAGTGATTAAAAATAGCGATGAGCAGGCAGCGCGCCAATTGACCATTGCGCCGCAACCGATGCACTTAGTGTTTTATCCCAGCCAGCAGCAACCGTTGAAGCTCACAACAATTCAAGCAATTGTGCAAGCGATTTACCATGATGTCTACTATTTGGATCACGATAATCCTTTTGTGCAGCACGCGCTTGCGTCGTTGCGGTGAGGAATAGCATTCTATGACAGCCGTAGCACCCAAAAGCCGTTTTTTGAGCCTGCGTTGGCGTTTGTTGGCCATTTTTACTATGTTGTTTTTAAGTGTGTTGACCGGAGTTTTCATCTGGTTTTTGAATTATGCCACCAACAATGCCCAAGCTGAGCTTGAAGCCGATTTGATGGCGATTGCCAAAACTGCCGCCGCTGGCATCGATGGCGATGAACATAGTGCGCTGTATACCCAAGGCCAAATCGATGATCCAACCTATCTCAAAATCAATGCCTACTTGCGTGAAGTCAAAACGATCAATCCCAAGGCTTCGGGCATTTATAGCTTTGTGCAATTACCCAACGAGCCAGAACAAGCGCGCTTTGTGGTGAGCGCGGCGATTCCGCCCGGCCAAACGCCAACCGCGCGCGAACAAGCCTTGGCTACCGAATCAAGCGCTGGCTGCACGATTCGGCCCGATACACGCCCGCTGATTAATGCTGCATTTACGGCGGCTGGTGGGTTTACGCCCGATATGGCACGTGGCTTGCGTGAGCCAAGCATCGATCCCAATCCATCGACCGATCAATGGGGCGAATGGATTGCAGGCGCTGCGCCAATTTATAATGCCAAAGGCGAGACGGTTGGTGCGGTTGGGGTTGATATGTGTGTAGCCGAAGTTGCTGCCGTGCGCAATCGGATTAGCCAAACCTTGATTCCTGGCTTTTTGCTGGTGACTGCGCTCTTGGCGATTGCGGTTTATCTGATTGCCCACCGCCTGACGCGCCCGATTATTGGCTTAACTGCGGTTGCCACCCAAATTAGCAATGGCGATTATAGCTCGGAAGTTCCCGAAAGCAGCAGTGGCTTGCGCGATGAAGTAGCAACGCTTGCCAGCGTCTTTGCCATGATGGTCGATAAAGTGCGCGAACGGGAGAATAAATTGCGCCAACAGGTTGCCGAATTGCAAATTATTGTCGATGAGGGCAAGCGCAAGCAGCAAGTTGATGAAATTGTTGATAGCGAGTTTTTTCGCAATCTGCAAGAAAAAGCGCGTGAAGCCCGCCAACGCCGTGATCGTCGCCCACCTGACCAAACAAGCTAACTGAATTGCCATTACCTATCATCGTGGAGTGAGTATGGAGCATTCCGACGAAATCCATGCTGGCCTGAGCATGGTGGATATTCAGGATTTGGCGTTGGCTGAACGTACCCTGATTCGGGCGATTTTGCGCCAGCGCGAGGTTGCTGAGGCGAAGCTTGGCGAGGCACTGGCTGCGTTGCCCGATGCTGAAACATTCAGCAGCCTTGAAATTCAACAGGCGCTTGCAGCATTGCTTGAAAAAGAATATTTGCTGTTGCTTGCTGGCGAACCACGGCGCTATAAAGTTAATTTGCACTCAAAAGCGAACAATCTGCCACGTTCAAACAACCCCGTTTCGCCCAACGATCAGCCTCAAGCTCGGCGCAGCATCGACACAATTTGGGATGCACTCGATCAAGCAACAGCGCCAAGCGATCTGCCAAACTTTGGCGATCAAGTTTAAGATCCCCTCACCCCAACCCCTCTCCCGTGGCGCGGGCGAGGGGCTTTCATTCCGTGGTTTTTTGCGGAATTCGTTGTGAAAACGAGTGCTCCCCCTCGCCCGCGTTTCAGTGGGAGAGGGGGCTGGGGGGTGAGGGAACGCTCTACATCCGACCAATTGCTGAGAACCTACCCTTGTGAGGCGGGGGCTGCTGTATTGCTGAATTAAGTCTAGTGGTTTTTTTCTAAGGCTGCTTGGGCCACAAAATGCTCGGGCTTGTAGCTGCCAGGGTCGCTTTGGAAGGTAATTGCAAAGCGGTTCCACATATTGATCGTGCTAATTGCCGTCACCAATTTGACCAATTCGCTTTCGCTAAATGCGCCAAGCAAGCGTTGATAGAACTCGTCGGCAACGTGATTTTGCGCAATTTGGGTCAGCACTTCGGTTAATTCAAGCGCCAAGCGTTCGCGCTGATTGTAGTAGGGCGTATCGCGCCATGCATTCAGCCCATAGATGCGTTGCTCGGTTTCGCCAGCGCTGCGGGCATCTTTGGTGTGCATATCGAGGCAGTAGCCACAACGATTAATTTGCGAAGCGCGAATTTCAATTAAGTTGACAATCGCTGGCTCTAAGCCGCTGTTGTGCGCAAGGTCACTCAATTTCAATAAGGGTTTAAAGGCTTCAGGCACGGTTGCCATATAATCTAAGCGAGCTGTCATTGCTAGAAACCTCACACAAAAGAAATTCGATAGCTGTATTCTAGCAATGGCTGTGGTTCCTACCAGTGCCAATTTTTGATCAGTTAATGGTACCAGTTTGGAGTTGCTGCAAAATCTGGCCCAGCTGCTCAATCCCAGCCCGCATAACCTCGGGGCTAAAGCCTGCATAACCAATTAAAATTCCTTGGCGACTGATTGGCCGCAACGCAAAATGGTTGACATTCTCGATCATCAGGCCGCGCTGCGCCGCTAAACTGCTTACCATTTGGGCATTGATGCCCGCTGGGAGCCACGCTGTGCAATACATTCCCGCCGGCGGTGCATTCACTTCCAAGCCAAGTTCGTTGAGCAATTGCAGCATATATTCGCGGCGCTGGGCGTAGAGTTGGCACATCCGATGAATATGACGGCTGAAATGGCCTGCATTGATAAATTCGGCCAAGGTAGCTTGGTTAATCAATGGCGTATGCACATCGGCCAAGCGCCGCAACACCGTGAACGGCTCAACCAAATTTGGCGGCACAACGAGATAGCCAATCCGCAAAGCAGGAAACAGCACTTTGCTGAATGTGCCAACGTAGAGCACGCGCTCTGCTTGATCAAGGCTATACAGCGAGGCAATCGGGCGGCCAGCGTAGCGATATTCGCTATCATAATCATCTTCCAAGATATAGGCTTGTTGCTGGGCGGCCCATTCCAAAAGCTGCAACCTACGGCTGAGGCTCAGCGTGCTGCCAAGCGGAAATTGATGCGATGGCGTAACATACACCAAGCGGGCATGGGGTGCGAGCGCAATGCCGCTGGCCACCTGCAAGCCATCGTGATCGACTGGCACTGGCACGATGGTCGCTCCAGCCCCCAACAATACCCCACGCACTCCCAAATAGCCAGGATCTTCCATCCAAGCCTGTTCGCCAGGGTTGAGCAAGCCATGAATGGCCAAATTGAGCGCTGCCTGCGCACCATTTGTAATCAAAATTTGTTCAGGGCTGCATTGCACTTGGCGCGTTAAGCTGATGTGCTTGGCGATGGCTTCGCGTAAGGGTGCATAGCCTTTTGCATCTTGATAGCCTAGGCTGGCCTTGCCTAAATGGCGAATTTGTTGATGTTGCAACCGTTGCCATAAGCCGCTCGGGAAATCGGCGATGGCTGGAATGCCTGAGCTGAGTGGTTGGCCGATTAAGTGTGCACTGGTTGCGTTGTCGGTCATCTGCGGAGCATACATTTGGTCTAAGGCATGGTCAGCCAAGCGATGTTGGGCTTGGCTGGTATGAGCGGGGATATTTGATTGCAGCGTTGGGAGATCAAGCTCTGGCAAACTACTCGATACAAATGTGCCTTGGCCACTATAACTTTCAAGATAGCCTTCGGCGATTAATTGCTCGTAGGCATTCAGCACTGTATTGCGCGAAAGGCTGAGTTGGCTAGCCAGACTGCGGCTTGAGGGCAGTTGCATGCCGCGTTTAAGCTCGCCAGTTAAAATCGCTTGGCGCAAATGTTGATACAGTTGTTGATAGAGTGGCTGGCTATCGACACTTAACAATAATGGCTTGATCATACTTCACTCCACGCAAGAATCTATTGGTAGTATAGCCAAATTTAGCTCACATATTCGCTTGTTTTTATGCAATTGCTACTTGACTTTTTGAAGTAAGCGCGTATACTGAAATAGAACATTTGTTTTATTAGCAACGGAGGAACTTGGCCGATGAACGCAGCTGAGCAACCAACCGATGACTTTCCGGCTAAGCTAGGCCGACCTGCCTACGCGGCCTTGCTGCATGCTGGCTACACGAGTTTGGCCCAGTTGACTGAAGTGACCACCCGTGAGCTTGGCAAACTGCATGGCATGGGGCCAAAAGGCATCCGCCAGTTGCGCGAGGCGTTGGCCGCCAAGGGCCTAACATTTGCTGATGAAACCAGTGTTCAGGATTGAGTTTGTGTTGAATGTAAGGAGTGACTACATGAGTACTCAAGTGTTTATTAATCTCGCAGTGCAAGACCTCCCCAAATCAATTGAATTTTTCAAAGGCCTGGGCTTCGAACAAAATCTCCAATTTACTGATGAAACTGCCTCAAGCATTGTGATTAGCGAAACAATTTATGTGATGCTGCTGACTCATCCCAAGTTCAAAGAATTTATTCCAAAAAATGCTGGGATTAGCGATGCCCGTAGCGCGACCGAAGTGCTAGTTTCGTTGACGATGGACAACCGCGAAGCCGTCGACAAAATGTATGCCAAGGCGCTTTCGCTTGGCGCTACCAGCTTTAGCGAGCCAATTGAAATGGGTTCTATGTATAGCCGCGCCATTCAAGATCTCGATGGTCACATTTGGGAATTCTTCTATATGGACATGAACGCTGCGCCACCACAATAACGCCTAGCTGTACTGGTTTATCACGTTAACAACCGCCTGATCCCCTCACCCCAACCCCGCTCCCATCCGCTGGGAGCGGGGCTTTAACCCGCTGGTTCTTGCGTCATTCGTCGGTGAAAACGGTGCTCCCCCTCGCTCGCGTCCAGTGGGAGAGGGGGCTGGGGGGTGAGGGAACACGATTGCCAATCCAATGTAGCATTACATTTAGCACATAGTTTGCTTTGCAACAGCACCATGAATTTATGGTGCTGTTTGTATTCCTGCAGTTTTGTTTTACACTTAGCTGGCAATTCAGCGAACGGTGGAGCTATGATGCAAGCGTGGGTTGATGGAACCGTTATTCGTGGCCATGGCGTAGCTTCGGGCCAAGCCAGCGATTCGCCGTATCCAGCGGGCACAATTGCCATGCAACAGCCCTATTTTGCCGCGTTGGGGCTTGATCTCAGTGGCTTGCAGTTGGCAACAATTAATTTTGATATTCAGCCAGCCCAATGGCGTTTGCTCCAAGCAGATTATAGCTTTCGGGCGGTGCGCTGGACAGATTTACACCCGCCAGAAGATTTTTCATTTATCCGTTGCCAGCTGCTTTGGCAAGCCCAAACCTATGCGGGCTACATCTATTATCCCCATCCAGCGACCAAAATGCAACATTTTCAATCGCCAAGTATGCTGGAATTATTGCTGCCATGGATTGCGACGATCAGCTATGGAGCGCGGGCACGCTTAATCTATCGAGCTGAGCAAATTCAAATTGAGCCGGCTGCTCTGCTATAATCGCAGCCAAAGCCGACCATTTTAGCAGGACATAACACTATGTTTGGACGTGAAATTCTTGGGCATCCCGCTGCCGCCTTGCGCCGCGAGTGGATTGTGACCAATGGCGCTGGAGCCTATGCCATGGGTTCGCTCTTGGCAAATGCGCCAATTCGTAAATATCATGGCTTGTTGATTGCCGCCTTGGAGCCACCACTAGGCCGAACCTTGCTGGTTGGTGGCTTGCAAGCAAACGCGCAGTATGGCAGCGAAACCTACGCATTAAGCAGCTTTGAATATAGCGATGGCCGATTAAGCGAAGGCTATCGCAACCTTGAAACCTGGCAATTAGATGGCACGATTCCAACCGCGCGCTATGCTTTGGCCGAAGCAGTGCTGAGCCAACGCATTTGGATGGAAGATGGCGCGAATACAACCTATGTGCTGTTGACCCACGAGCGCGGCAACGACCCGATTAACCTCAACCTGCGGCCTTTGCTCACAGAGCGCGATCACCACGATACGACGGTTGAGGCCGATTGGCAGCCACTTTTTGGCGCATTAGCCAATGGCGTGCTGATGACGACTCCTACTGGAACCAACGTGCGGCTGCTCAGCGACCAAGCAACCTGGCAAAGCGAGCCAGCAACGTGGGTCGAAGAAATTTACTATCGCGAAGAACTTGAACGTGGCTACCCCGACACAGCACGGTTATTGCAGGCTGGCGAATTTAGCGCAACCTTGCAACCAGGCCAAAGCTTGACCTTGGTCTTTTCGACCGAGGCCGAGCCAAGCACCGCTGGCCTTCAAGCTTTGGCGCGGGAACAAGCCCGCCAAGCAGCCTTGTTGGAGCAAGCGCGGCTCTTGCAAAAAGCCCCCGATTTTATCAAGCAACTGGTGTATGCCGCCGATCAATTTATGGTGCGGCGGGCGGTGCAATTGCCCGATGGCAGCACATGGCAAGGCTGGAGCGTGATTGCTGGCTATCCATGGTTCAGCGATTGGGGCCGCGACACGATGATTGCCTTGCCTGGCTTGTTGATGGCAACTGGGCGGGCCAATTTGGCGGCTGATGTGTTGCGCACATGGAGCCATTTTTTGAGCCAAGGCATGTTGCCCAACCGCTTTCCTGATGTTGGCGCTGAGCCAGAATACAACACCGTTGATGCAACACTCTGGTTTTTTCAAGCGCTGCGCACGGTCTATCAAGCCACTGGCGATATTCAACTGGTTGCCGATTTGTATCCCAAACTGGTTGAAATTATCGATTGGCATGAACGCGGCACGCGCTACTCGATCAAAGTTGCCGATGATTATCTGTTGACTGCTGGCGAACCTAATGTGCAATTGACATGGATGGATGCCAAGTTTGAGGATTGGGTGGTCACGCCGCGCGAAGGCAAAGCGGTTGAAATTAACGCCTTGTGGTATAGCGCGCTGCGCACCTTGGGCGAATTTGCCACCTTGTTGGGCTATGATCACGATGTTGAGCGCTTTCGGCTGGCTGCTGAACAAGTGGCAACTGGTTTTCAACGCTTTTGGTCGGCTGAGCATGGCTATCTCTACGATGTGATTGACGGCCCACATGGCGCTGATCCTGCGTTGCGGCCTAATCAATTGTTTGCAGTTTCGGTTGCACACTCGCCGCTTGACGATGCCAAAGCTAAGGCTGTCGTTGATAGTTGCGCTCGCCATCTCGTAACCTCGTATGGTTTGCGCTCGTTGGCTCCGCACGACCAACACTATCTTGGCAGCTATGGCGGCGATTTGAAAACCCGCGATGCTTCGTATCATCAAGGCATTACGTGGGGCTGGCTGATTGGCCCATTTGTCAGTTCGGTCAGCAAAGTCTATGGCGTTGAGCAAGCGCGTAGCTATTTGCAGCCGTTCGCTGATCACCTGCGCGATGCGGGAATTGGTTCGGTGAGCGAGATTTTCGATGGTGACACGCCAATTACGCCGCGTGGTTGTCCATGGCAGGCTTGGAGTGTGGCCGAATTGTTGCGCTGTAGCGTCGAGCTGAATAGTCGCTAATTCAGTGGTTCGAGATTTGGTTTAGGCAACCGCGAAGATCGCGAAGTTTGGGGTTAAGCAAGCTTAATAACAATCCACAACCCACCTATTTGGGGGTGCAGGGGGCTGAAACCCCCTGCGTTTGCCTCCGGCGAAGGCACGGAAGGGTGGCGAAGGAGCTATTTTTTGCTCCAAGCGAACCCGAATTCGGGCTTGCTATGGCCCAAAAAACGACTATATAGAGCGGGCCGGGCTATGCTATAATGCAGCCTGTTGCCACTGCCCTGTAGGAGACCCAACCAATGACGCACTACTACCCTGATGGTGCTGCCCCGGTCGTCATGCATACGGTTGCACGCATCGAACGCCAACTGCCAGTTGAAGGAGAAGTGCTGGTGCGGGTTGGCAGTCGGGTCGAGCCAGATGATATCGTGTTGCGGGCGCAATATCCACTTGATCCACAAATTATTAATATTGCGCGCGATCTTGGCGTGTTGCCGACCCAAGTCTATTCGAAAATGAAAAAAGAAGAGGGCAATAAAGTCGCCAAGGGTGAAGTGCTGGCGCGGGCTGGGTTAATTGCTGGCTCTACCGTGGTGGCTCCGGTTGCTGGTACAATAACAACGATTGATCGCAGCACAGGCTATGTCACCCTCACGCCTAATCCACTGCCAATTGAGCTTAAAGCCCAAGTTCGCGGGATTGTGATGGAAGTGCCTGATTCGCGCACGGTGATTATCGAAACGCCAGCCTCGTATGTGCAAGGCATTTTTGGCCTTGGCGGTGAGCGTTTTGGGGTGCTGCGCTTGTTGGTCACTGACCCCAAAGAGCAGGTTGATATTAGCTCGATTGATGCCCGTTCGGCCTATGCAATTTTGATTGGCGGCGCGAGCATTACGGCAGCAGCCCTACGCAGGGCAATCGATGAGCAAGTGCGTGGTGTAATCGTTGGCGGTATCGAAGAACACGAATTGCGTGATTTCCTTGGCGACGATGGCTTTGATGCTTGGCGCACAGGCTATAATACGTGGCGCTTACCAGCCCCGCCCTACAATCGTGATCCCGGCCTGACCTTGATGATCACCGAAGGCTTTGGGGTGCATCCCATGAACGAAGCGTTGTTCAAAACGCTGTCGTTGTATGATCAACAAGAAGCATTGATCGAAGGCGTTACCCAACTCCGTAGCCCTCAACGCCGCCCACGGGTGGTGATTCCACTCTCGCGGGTACGCAATATTGAGCAAGCAGCCGTGATTAAAGCAAGTTTGGCGGTTGGCAGCCCAGCGCGGATTGTGGCTGGCCCGCATCGCGGCACGGTTGGTACTGTGCGTAGTTTCCCAGCCTTGCCCCAACTCTTGCCTTCTGGTGTTCGTTCGCATGTCGTTGAAATAACCCTTAGTGATGGGAAGCAAACGCTGCTACCGGCAGCAGCACTTGAACCCCTGTCACCCTGATCCTACCAAGCTAGGTTGATCGAGGAGTGTAGTTGGCCATGACCGAACGCCAACCCAACGAAGCCTCTGAGTATAGTCGTGCTCCGACTATTCTTGTTGTTGATGATGATACGACGATTTGCCGCTATTGCTCGAAAGCGCTGCGCAATGTCGGCTATCAGGTTGTTGATACAACATCGGGCTTGGTCGCGCTAGATTATATGCGCCATCAAGTATTCGATTTGTTGTTGACCGATATTAAAATGCCTGAGATGAGCGGCCTTGAGTTGGCTCGGCAGGCTCGGGCCTTAAATCCAGGTTTGGCCGTGATTATCATGACTGGCCAAACCACCTTGGAAACGCTGCGCGAGGCGGTGCAACAGGGCGTAACCAGCTACCTTAGCAAGCCCTTTGAGATTGAAGAAATGCGCTTGACGGTGGCTCAAGTGCTGCATCAACGAGCAACGGTGCTGCAAAAGGTCAAGCTTGAAGCAATTGTGCATCAACTCGAATTAAGCAGCGCCTTTAATCGCACGCTTTCGCTGAGCGAATTGTGCGGCGAGATTGTGCGCGTCACCAATAGCGAAATTGGTTGTCAATTTGGCTATTTCTTGTTGCAACAGCCTGATGAAGCGCCACGCTTGTTGATGGGCCAAGCCAGTCATCCCCAATTAAATGAAGCTGGTTGGCAGTTATTGCAGGAAACCTATCACCAGCAACAGCCAATTCAAACCACGCTCAATTTGGCGAATACTGAACATAACGTCATTACGTTTCCCTTGCGCGTTGGCGGGGCGATGATCGGCAGTGCCTTGTTTGATTATACCGAAGCCTTGCCCAGCGCCCAGATCGAAGGCATGATGCTGTTGCTGAATCAAGCAGCATCTGCCTTGAATAATGCCCAACTTTTTACGCGGGTGCAAGAGGCTAATGGGCGGTTGCAAGAGCTTGACCGGCTGAAAAGCGAGTTTATTTCGATCACCTCGCACGAGTTGCGCACGCCGCTGGCGGTGGTGCTTGGCTATGGCATCGTGATTCAAGAACGCAGCGAGCAGCCAATTCGCACCTATCTTGATCGTTTGGTCGAGAGCGCTCAGCGTATGAAGGAAATTATCGACGATATGACGCACCTGCGGCGTTTGGATACGCGCCAAACTGAGTTGCAGGTCGAGCCAATTGTGCTTGATGAATTGCTCTATGAAGTTATCGAGCAAATGCAAGGGCTGGCCCAAAAGAAAGCCCAAACGATCTCATTGGCCACTCCGCCCGATGCACTCTGCACCTTGTATGCAGATCGTTCCATAATTGCTTTGGTGTTGATGAGTTTGCTCTCAAACGCCATGAAATTTACGCCAGCTGAAGGCATTATTACGCTGCGGGCTTGGTGTGAGACGGTGCAAACAGTGCCCTATGAACACAACTATTTCAAAGGCACGCTGCAACCTGGGCCATGGGTCTTTGTCAGCATCAGCGATTCGGGCATTGGGATTCCTGAATCACAGTTGCAACGAATTTTCGATCGGTTTTACCAAGTAGCCCAATCACTCACCCGTGAGTATGGGGGTACTGGAGTAGGTTTAGCCCTTGTGCAAGGGCTGGTTGCATTGCATAATGGTCATGTTTGGGTTCAAAGCGAAGAAGGTCGCGGCAGTACGTTCACGGTTGCACTGCCACAGCGGGGGCTTTAGCCTCACAAGTAGGAGTTTGTATGGGCTACAGGGTCTTTGTGGTAGCTGGTGATAATACGGTGCTTCAATCGCTGAGTACGGCTGTCACAGGCGAAATTGAGCTTTCTATGCTGCAATCGTCCAACGAGGCATTGTGGGAATTGCAGCAAATTGCGCCCGATGTCTTGATTGCCGATTATGATTTGCCCGGGTTTAGCGGCTTGGATTTGGCTGATCTTGTGCCAAATTTTGCGCCCGACACACGGGTGATTCTGGTCGCTCGTTCGGCCAACCCAGAGGTTGCCGAGCAAGCAGCGCAGCGCGGCGTATTTCGGTTCATTGACCGCAATTTGACGGCAGTTTTGGTGCTTGATGCTTTAGATGAAGCATTGCAAGCAGCGCCACCGCCGCGTCCGGTCGAGCCAGAACCAGTGTACGAACCAGAGCCAGAGCCAGAACCACAGCCTCAAGCTCCTTCGCGCTTTGCCCCACCGCCAAGCGTTTCTAAAGCGCCTGCGCCCGCCAAAATGGGTGGCCCGCCACCAGTTTCTAAAGCACCAACTCCCGTAGCGCGGACAACTGCGCCAGCGCCTGTGCCTACGAGTACCGGCAAAGGGCCGCCACCAGTCAGCCCACGCCCAACTGCGCCACCACAGCGTTCGCGCACTGCGCCACCGCCAGTGAGTGCTCGCCCAGCGCCAGCAACGCGTTCAGCGCCACCACCAGTTAGCCCACGGCCTGCGGCCCAACAACCGACGCGCCCAGCGGCAACGCCAGCGCGGCCTGCTGCGCCAACCCAACAAACGCCGCCGCCAGCCCAGCAAACCCCACCACCAGCAACCAATGCCGATGATGTGTTTGGTACGAAGTTGCGTAGCGGTGGTTCGTTGGTCTTGACTGCCGAAACCTTGGCTCCCTTGGTTGCTAAACTCAAGGATCTCGGGGTGCAGCTCGGTGCGCAATCAACAATTTTGACCGATCGTTGGGGCGTGCCTTTGGTTGAAGAAGGCCACACCTCGTTGCCATTGCCGCCGTTTTTGCCTTTGTTGGCGACCAGCTTTTCGACGATGGTCGATTATACCCGCCAGTTGCATAACGATCCTGGCAGTGGCCTGTATATGCACGAAGGCGACATCTACGATTTTTATATTTTTGATGTTGGCAAGCAATTTTTGTTAGTTATGGTCTTCGATAAAACTATCGCCGCCCCCAAACTTGGTACGGTTTGGTTGTATGCCAAGCGTGCTGTGCGCGAGTTGGCCGACGAACTTGAGGGCTAATTCCAGATTAACGAAGCTGTGTAGCCTAGCCTCAGCAACTACACAGCTTCGTTGCAATGCATCTTTCACGCCTATTCTCACCCTTCTGTTGATTGCCTACATGCCACTTTCCATCGTATCCTAGGCCTAGCTAATCCGCACTTACGACAATGAAGTCTCTGCATCTTTTGTGTTGTGAGGTATCCACCATGACAACCCACGCAGCTACCGGTGCATCGCAGATTGAGCACAGCTATAACGCTGGTTTTTCCGCCGCCGAGCAAGCTTGCTCGCAGCTTGCCCCCCATTCGCCCACTTGTTTAATCGCTTTTACCACCGATACCTACGATCAAGCAGCCGTTGTTCAGGGGATTCGCGCTGCTAGCCAGCAAGCGCCATTAATTGGTTGCTGCGCAGGCGGTATTATTAGCAATGCTGGTACCTACACCAACGGCGTGGTGGTGCTGGCGCTAACATCCGATGCCCTCAAACTCGATTTAGGCTTAGTGGCTGGCGTAAAAGCCGATCCCAGCAAGGTTGCCGATCAATTGGCCGATCAATTAGAGGATGCGTTGGATCAGGCAGCTGGTTCGCAGGCTGCGCTCGTGCTGGTCGATGGCTTGGCTGGAACCTTGACCGATTTTGTGCAACATGCAACTGCCGCTTTTGGCCCGCTCTGCCCGATGGTTGGCGGCGGCGCTGGCGATAGTTTCAAGTTCAAGCAGACCTATCAATTTGTCAACGATCAGGTCATTAGCGATGGAGCTGCTGTTGGCGTGTTGCAATCGCCCACGCCAATGGGCATTGGGGTGCAACATGGCTGGGAGCCAGCAGCCCGTGGCTTAGTCGTTACCCGCAGCGAAGGCACAATCATCTATGAGCTTGATGGGCGGCCTGCTTTTGCGGTCTACCAAGAACTGTTTCCCGATTTAACCGTCGAAAATTTTGGCCGCTTTGTGATTGACCATCCAATTGGCTTGCCCCAAATTAATGGCGAGTTTTTGATTCGTGATCCACTGCGCACCCATCCCGATGGCTCGATTGAATGTATCGCCAGCGTGCCCAAAAACGTGGTTGCACACATTATGCATGGCTCGCCCGAAACCTTGTTTAATGCAGCCCAACTCGCTACCAAACGGGCTTTAGCAGCGCTCGATGGGCCACCAGCAGCCTTAATTATTTTCGATTGTGTGTCACGCTTGGCAATGCTTGGCGACGAGGCTGCAACCGAAGTTCAACGCATTCGCGAGGTCGCAGGCTTGGATGTGCCAGTGATTGGCATGTTTAGCTTTGGCGAAATTGCTGCGGCGGAAACTGGCGGCGCGTTGTTTCACAATAAAACCGTTGTTGTGTACGCTATTGGTCAGGCCTGACCATTGAACGGATGACGTTGTATGCTCAATCGTGAAATCGAACTAGCCATTCTCTATGAAATATCGTCGCTGCCTTTAACGTTAACAACGATTGAGGCCACGTTGGATGTTGCCCTCGATAAAGTAACCAGATTGTTTGCCTGCGAAGTGGCGATTTGCTATTTGCTCGAATCGCCATTGCGATTGATTGCCAAGGCTGCGCGGGGCGTGCGGCTCAAGCGAGTTTTGGCCACGATCGAGCTAACCGAGCCAGCCCAACTTGGTACCTATAGCCAGGCATGGCAGGCTGGCGAAGCGCTGCCATGGCCAATTGATCCCTTGCAAGACCAATATCCGATGCAAGCGGCTATGAGCCTGCCAATTTGGAACGAAGGTGAATTGTTGGGTTGGATCTACGCTGGGCGCTTGAAAGGCCAGACATTTAGCACCGTTGAGGTGTCGTTATTCAATATTTTTGCCAACCGCATTGGTAGCGCTTTGGCGATTACGCTTGGGCATTTGCGCGATCAGCAGCAGCAGCGTGATTTGGCCCAAGCCAATGCCCAGCTTGAGCAAACCCTCAGCCGATTAACCGATGTCTATCAACAGCAAGAGCAATTGCTACAAACCATTCGCGAGCTTTCTGCTCCATTGCTGCAAATTGCCGATGCAGTGGTGCTGTTGCCGCTGATTGGCACGGTTGATCAAGAGCGCGCCAGCCAAATAACCGCCAACGTCTTGCAAACGATCAGCCAACATCATGCAACGGTTTGTATTATTGATATTACGGGGATTGCGGCGCTTGATTACACTGCCGCCAATAGCCTGTTGCAGCTGGCGCAATCGGCGCGCTTGCTCGGAACCCAAATTATTTTGTGTGGAATTTCGCCCGATGTGGCCCAAATTTTGGTCTCGTTGAGCATGGATTTAGCTGGTACGCGCACGACCAACGATTTGCAGCATGCCTTGCGTTTAGCATTTCAACTGGCTGGCTCGCGTGATTATAAACTGTTTGCTTAACCAATAAATGGGTGAACTCAACCCATTGAGTGCACCCATGGTTGTATCCCGACGTACTTAGGCCTAATCTGGCTCCCAGACACCTTCGCCATCCATTACCCGTTGTAATTGTTCTGGAAACCGATCGTGGCGTAAAGGTTTGCCAATAAACCCATCGAACCCCGCAGCGCGTACTTTGGCAACGTCTTCTGCCGTGTTATCGGCACTAACTGCAACCACGATTGCATTCAGTAGTTTTGGATGAACCCGAATCTTTTCGAGAATGCTATATCCGTCATCACCAGGCAAATTTAAATCAAGCAAGACTAAATTAATTGGTGGAACGTCATTTTTTGCCATAAATGCGAAAAGCTGCTTTCCTGATGGCCGAACATTACAATAGCGCACGCGTGGGTCATCATTGAGCATTTCGGTAATAATCCACATGTTGTCGGCGTTATCTTCGACAACCATAACAAACGCTTTTTGAATTGGGGGCATCGCTGCATCCTTTCTGTGGTATATGGAGCGCGATAATGGCGTAGCGATCTCACTCTATTGTATGCGACACTTGAAAAAAGTACAACTAGCAGCGTTACGACAGCCCTACGAATGCATCTACGCCATGAGCTTCAATTAACGCATACATTCAGCTATTTTAAGTAATTATTAATGAATTTTGCTTGAAGCAGCCTAGCTTAGGCAACAAGCAGCCGACACAATCGTTTAATGAGGATTAATATGTTCTGATTAGGATGTGTAGACTATTTGTTGGTTTAATCCACCATTGTGGCTTTGAATTGACTTATCCTATTGGTATAGCGAGAAGGAATAATCTAATGCCGCGTTACTTTACCCATTACTGGACAAACCAAACTTGGGATGTTCTTGCCCAAACTGAACAGGATCAATTACTTGACTATACAGCGAGTAATTTATTCCTTAAGCGCGGCATCCAAGTTGGCGACTATGTGTATGTTCTAACCGTGCAGGAAGGACTGCTTTATTTGTTGGGAGCTATGTTGGTCGGGGAAATCTGTGATGCAGCGACTGCTGCCAAACGCTTAAATATGCAGGTTGATGAAATATGGCCTGCAGATGATCATCTGCTAGCACAACAAGCAACCCTGATGAACTTCAAGCAGCGTATTCCAGATCAGGTTGTACGTGCTTTACGGTTTAATAGTGCTCATGCTCAGAAGCCGCTCTTTTTTAAGGCTAATGGCCTCATTGATCAACAAACACTTAGAGGTGTGCGTGAATTAACACCTGATTCTGCCCAGTTACTTACCGACTACCACAGCGCATTCCAAGACCTTCCTATTGCTGATTATGTGCCTGCATCTATGCAAGGAGCCAAGCAAATGTCGCCTAATCAATCAAAATCCACATCTTTATTAGGGTACTATGAATCAATCAATGAGGAATTTAAAGCGATTAAAAACCGAATTCGCTTGTTATTGGGCGATACAAAACATTGGCTTAGTGATGGTGAACATAAAGAAGCAATCCTGCGCAAAATTTTGCGCCAACATGTGCCAGAAATTATGCGGATTGGGACTGGCTTTGTGAGCTTTCCCAACGGTAATGGCTCAACTCAGCAAGATATTTTAATTACTGATAGTCGTAAGCCAACTTTATTTAAAGATCATGATCTGACGATTGTAACTTCAGATGCGGTTCGCGCAATCATTGAGGTCAAGAGCAAACAAACTAAGACACAATTGCTGGAGACGCTCACAAAATTGGCTAATAATATTGCAGATATTCGCTATAATAGCGAACCTGATACACGCTGCTTTGCTGGATTATTTATCTACGAAGAACCTCAAATCGATCCAAAAATAATTCTTCAGGTATTGCATGAAGCTGTAGCCAACCATTCTGCACGGGTAATTGATTTTGTTGCTTTTGGTTCATCAATGTTTATTCAATTTTCACACCGACCTTTTCTGGATAAAAGTGCTGAATTTGATTCATGGTATCTCTATGATCTGGATAAGAATCTTGCACCCGCCTATTTTATTAGTCATATTGCGTGGCATTTAACTGAGCAGCGTTCTCAAATGAATCGTCAAGCCTATTTTCCGTTGGGAACATCAATTATTGATAGGGCACAATTTTATTTGAGCCTTAATAGCTCGAATGGAATACCGCAAAAGACGCTTAATCAGGATGCATGAAGCAAATAAAAATTAATATTTTTGGTCAAAGCTTTTGCTTATTGCGAGGTAAATATTGTTCATCAATGATTATGGGTAAGGAAAGGAGGATTCGATGCAGATTGCCTATATCCCAAGTTTGCTGCGCCAGCGGGCGATTTACGATCTGCCGCGTGGGCCAGCCCGCTTCGAGGCCTATCTTGCAAGTATGACCAATGAAAAACGCGATGGACTTGATTGGCCATTTGCGCCACTCAACCCGATGGGCAAGGAGCATGTGCCAGCGCATTACGCTGCACTTTTAGCCTTTCATGCAGAAACAATTGCCCAACAAACGATCGCCGAGTTGCAAGCGGAATTGCCGCCGCTTGATTGTTCTATGCGCGTAACGTTGGTTGTGGTTGATGATGCATTAGGTGGCTGGACGCAGCATAATTTCACCGATTGGGCCTATCGTTTTAGCCCAATTCTGAATGTGAAAAGTAATTGGCTGCCAGTGTATAGTTGGACAAGTGTTGCCCCAACGCCAGAATTGGTTCGCCAAGCACTTCGCGCGGCAATCTATCGCGCTAGTTATCGTTTGGTGCATGGCGAGGCCCAGACCTTGGCTGCAATGCTGCGCCAAGAGGGTGCGGTTACCCGTTTTGCGGGCCAAGCTTTGCTGTCCTATAGCGAAGCTGAGTTAGCTGCTATGGGTGAGCGTATCACAGAATATCTCGATTCACGCGAGCAACCAACCCAATTTGCAGCGTTTTATGGCGATGAAATTGCTAGAGAGGTAGGGTATCCACGTTTAGGGCTGCCAGCCTATGCTGGGCTGGTGGTGGCAACCAAGGCGACTGTGGTTGATCCAATCAGCTTGTTAACTGCTTGACACGCCTGCTATGCTTGCGATTGTGGAAATTTTCCCTAGCGATAGGGCCTGTGAGGAAACGCTGTATGAAACAAGTTCGTCGTTTGGCATCGAGTCTGATGTTGTTGTTGGTGATGGGTCTTTTAGTGGCTTGTGGTGGCTCGCCAGCAGAAACTCCCGAAGTACGTTCAGAAAACTTTCTCAAGGATTTTGTGGCTGGGATTAACGATCCTGCTTTAGGTGAAGCTGCAAAACAAGAAGAAATTGCCGATAAACTTGCTGGCTATTTTGCCCCCGACCAACGAGCAACCCAAAAAGCTGCCTTGCTTGAACAACTGCAACAAATGGCTCCGATGGGTGGCAAAATTGAAGCTAAACTCGAAAATGTAAAGTTTGAAAAAGTATCTGAATCAGGCGATACGGCTGTTGTCAAAATTAGTGGTGGCACCATGGTCATGGCGGTTGATGGTCAATCGCAATCAATCGACTTAGCCGATGGTGGCATTGCCCCAGGCGCAAGTGGCAATGAATCAACCTTGAAAAAAGTTGATAACGTTTGGTACATCGTGCCATAGGTAGCTCAAACTGAGCGCAGATAGGCCAACGCCCCGCTTGATCAATTGATCAGCGGGGCGTTGACTAATTAAAAAAAGAACGAGGTTTAGTGGTTTAACATATTCAAGGCATCTTTGCGTTCGCCGACGAAGCGGTTTTTCAAGCCTTGAATTTGTTGGGTATCGCTGGTGCTTTTGAAATAGGCTAAGCGTCCGTTTGGCAGCGTTTTGCTGCGTTCGGTGTAAATCGCATTAATAATTTGCGATTCGCTCATTTGGCTGATATTTTGGCCTTTGAGCGCGTTGGTGATAACGCTTGCGCCTGGGCCATGTTGGACTGACGTTGACCAAACAACATCGCGTAGGGCTGGTGAGTATTTGCTCACATCGAGGCCTGCTGCTCTGAGTTTGTTAACTTGGGGTTGATAGTGGGTATTTTCAATATACTGATGTTGTGAAGCTTTAAAGCCTTCTGGATCGCGCGCAGCGATTTGTTTCCATTTGGCAGTAAATTCGGCGCTACCTGGGCGCAAGCCTTCGAATTCTTTAGCATATTGTTGGCCAGCTGGGTTGCGCAAGAATTCGGCGACCCGTCCACCATTGACCACAACCTCGCGACCATCTTTTTTGATGATAGTTTGGCTGGTCATTTGGTATGAACCATACGAGGGACCACCACGGTCGCCCTTGCCCGATGAAACGGTGCCTGGGCCACGTCCGCCGGTTTCGTATTTTTCGGAAAGTTTGCCAATGCTTGAGCCTGCGGCTGGAGCTGCGCTTGCGTTACCACCACCGCCACCGCCGCCTGTTGCAGCTTTGGTTTGGGTTGGTTGAGCAGAAGCACTAGCAGCACCGCCACCACCACCAC
>NZ_PUBZ01000107.1 GCF_003205875.1 Herpetosiphon llansteffanensis | reverse complement strand
AAATGACCGACCCCGAGCGGATTGCGCGCTGGTGGGTGCTGCTGGCCGTCGCCACGTTGTGGGTGGTGAGTGTGGGAGGTGAGGCGGATAGGACTGACGCAGCGAACGCGACGGGTGAGGACGAACCGCCGCCCAAGGGAACGTGGCCACCTGCGGTGGTGGCCGCCCGTCCCCGCATGCTCAGCTGTTTCCGGCGTGGCCTCTTGCTGATCATCACCCACCTCATGACCCACCAGCCACTTCCCGTTGGACGTTTTTATCCTGAACCATGGTCACCGGTGTTAACTACCTACCCTTGAAAGAGAGGGGGTTGGGGGGTGAGGGAATGCTCCATGCCACCACCAATTGTTAAAAACCTACCCTTGTAAGGAGGGGGCTGGGGTGAGGGAATCAGTCTCAGGCCAAGCGTTTGCAGGCCGCAATCAGTGCTTCAAGATTGGCAGCTTGGGGAATCTGGTAGCGAGCACAGACAATATCAACATTGCCTTTACGCCAAAAGCCTTCAGGGCAGCAAACCAACAGCTTGCCGCTACTGGCAAATAAGCCCAATTCGAGCAAGCTAATCGGCGATTGGGTTTGCGGCGCAAAGTAGATGATGATCAAATCGGCCAGCGCCAAGCCATCAAGCTCCCATTCAACTTGACCGCGAAACAGTGGATTTTCGATCGTTTGCGCCCACGAGCTATCCCAGGCATCGCGACGCGGGTTGAGCAACAATACATCATCGGCGGCCAATTGTTGCTCAATTTCAGCTTGCCAATCAATCGCACTGCCCATTTCGATCGAGCCAGCCAGAAAAATTGTGGGCAAGGTTTTGCTGGTGGGCAAGGTACTTGGCGGCTTAAGCACAATCGCCATGATTAAGCTCCTAGATTTGTTTACGATTTGCTAAAGTAATAAATGCATCTAAGCTAATAATTTTTACTAAATGGCTATCAATAATATATTTAGTTAAACCATTTTTAAGATAAAATTCTTTGATTGAACTCCAGCCCTCCCCGCCTAATACAAGTAATGCATAAGGATATAATTCAGGATTATTACGAACAAGGTGAATAAGCTTAATCACTTCAAATGGTACTTTTTCCTGAGCACTTCCTGAAACTTCTTGCCATTTTAGCGATAAGGGAATAAACATATCTGGATAGGCGATAGATGTAATCAAAACATCTAATTTATGTTTACCACCGCTAATACTTTGACCTACAATAGGTTGTGCAGAAAAACTATATCCATTCTTTGCAAGCACAGGTTCTACGAGGCTTTCTAGAATTTGACCACTTGCAGTATTCCGACTCATATTTATATTCCTCTAGTAGCTAATATTTCTTTTGCAGAAGAACGATCACCATTACAAGATATTCGACGAGGTGCATCAACAAGAACTAACTTGAAATCCAGATTTTTATAAAGTTTCTGAATGCGTTCAGTTGCTTGATTAGAGGCAATAACTGGCCCCTGATGTTTAGATAGCCATTCAGCTAATTTTTCTTGTTCATCCCAATTAAATCCACCACTACTATAGTTGGTAAACTCAACATCATAAGGTGGATCTGCATAAATAAAGGCATTTTCTGAGATAACAAGATCTGAAAAATACTTATTAGATAAAACCCAATTTTCTAAGACTAACTGATAATCTTGAAAATCGTTAATATAATTTATTTTCTTGTATCTACCAAAAGGTACATTATAAAATCCTTTTTTATTGAATCTACATAATCCATTATATCCTGTTTTATTTAAGTAATAAAATATTGATGCAGCTTCTGCTGTTTTATAATTATTTTCTCTGATTAATTGATTAAATCGATCGCGATGTTGATAGTATAATTCTTCAGAATTTTCTAGTCGGATTTTAATAACTAGCCCTTGACTAATTTGTTGATAAAAGTTTATTAAATGAGGATTTATATCGTTAATTAACGCTGATTCTGGCTGTAATCCAAGTGATACAGCCAGACCACCAGCAAATGGCTCAACCAGTTGTCTATTAGCAAACGGTTGCCATAAACCATGTAATGTGGAAACCAACCAACGCTTGCCACCAGCCCATTTTAAGGGTGGAAGTACATGAGGCAAAAGATTTGTTATTGTCATGGATAATCCCTTGTAAGCATGATGGTTGCGTAGCTAATATATTTTATTAGAATAACACAAACATGCTACTCTTGGGGCAGCGCTTCAAGCTGAAAATCGCGGAATTCGGCGCTAAAGCCAGTTTGGATTGGCGCGGCAGCCATAAGACCAACCTGTACAGGCAATGCGGGTGGAAAATAGCCCAAACGCACCATCGTTGGCGTGGCTTCGGCCTCGGTGGCATACAGCACTTGCAGCGTGTCGCCGTTGCGCGTGACGGTCAGCCATAGTTCTTCTGGCGCTTCAGCCAATTTCACCACCGACCAATCCGAATGTTCTAGGGTCAGCACAGCGCTCATATGATACACGCCATCGACATATTCGATGCCACATTTGAGCCAATTATATTCATCAAGCCGCACCATCAAGCCAGCTTGATCGTACTGGTTCTGGTAGTTGGCGCGCACCCGCACGCTACAGCTAAAATTATTTTCGGCAACTTGATAGTAAAAATGGCCAGAATCATAAATAAACCCATAATGAGTTGTGCGCCAAAAATCGCTTTTGGTTTCAGGGGTGATGATCACCACATTGTCGTTGGCTGACCATTGTTGGGGTTCGTTTAACCATTGCATCGCGTTTGCTCCTTCGAAAACTAAGCAAGATCTGAGCATGTTGGCCTATTATAGCGCTATATCTCAATGCTCAGCAGGTCGAGAATCAAGGGCGTGATTTGGCTAATATCGGCGACCTTGGCGGCACGTTGGGCCTTAGCACCAACCACCAACAATGGCACAGGGTTGCGGCTGTGGCTGGTGTGTTCGATCATCTCTAAGTTGCCATGATCGCTGACCACAATCAAGCTATCGTTGGGCTGCATTTGGCCGATCAACGCGCCAAGCATAGTATCGATCAATTCCAACGTGCGTTCTGGCGTTTCGGCAATCCGTCGATGGCCCACGAAATCGGGCAAATAGCACTCGTAATGCACAAAATCGGCCAAACGTAGCGCCTTGCCAAGCCGCAAACCTGCTTCGTGGGCAGAAATCGTGGGCAAGCCAGCCAACGCGCCCCATTGTTGCAAATAAGCGCCAGTAATATCCCAGGTTACTGCTTGGCCACGAAGCCACTCTGGTGTAGCAGGCAGCGCCAAATCGATGACTTGGGCTGCAAAGGCGGCGGCGGTTGCTCGTTGCTCGCGCTTGGCCACGAGATCCCAATAGTTATCGCGATGCACGGTGGCAATCAGGCTGGTGTGGCCAAGCTGCTGCACTTTGGTAAATAGGCTTTGCTCGGCAATCATGGGGCGCTGCGATGGTGCAGGATACGCTGGATAATGCCTGCCCAACAAGGCCGATGCGTTCACGCCAGTCCATAAACTGGTGTGGCCGGTGCCACTTTGCGGCAAGCCGTCAACGCCCAAGGTCGCATCGATTGCGCGAAAATAGAGCCTTGGTTGATCGATCAGCAAATTGCTGTGTGGCACAGCGCCCAACAAGCTATTTAGAGTTGGCAAATGGGCAGTTGTCCAAGGTGGCGCTGGCGCTGGCAACAAGCCAACTCCATCAATAAAACAGACAATTACGCTCATCGGACATCAATCCCAAAGCGGGACAACAACGCGCTACACCGTTCGGCAGGCTGGGGGCTGAAGCGATCACGCGGGCCATGCGAATCGCCGCCAGCGCTGATCAAAAAGCCATGCAAAGCCGCTTGCTGCGCAAAAAACGCCACTTGCTCAGGGCGATGCATTGGATAATAGACCTCAATTCCATCAAGCCCAACCGCCGCCAGCGCCGCCAAATCTGCAGCAGTTGCTGGGATGGCATAGACGCTTTTTTCGCGCCCAGGATGAGCCAAAATTGCTACGCCACCAGCAGCGTGTGCCACTTGCACAATTTCGGCCACACTCAACGGATTGTAGGCTTCAGGCTGGTTGGTCAATAAATAGGCCATGCCCGCCGATTCGGGATCAACGCCAGTTTGGCTGGGCCAGATACCATCGCGCACCAAAGCATGCGCCACATCAGCCAAGTTGGCAGGGCGATCAACGGCAATTTGGCCAAGGCTGGGCAGCTCGTGGCCAGCAGCGCGGGTTTGCTCCAGCAAGCGTTGGGCATCGGCATGATTGCGGCTCACAACCGCATCGCACAAGCCCAAAATTCCCGCATGGTTGGGGTTTGCGCCATAGACCAAGGTATGCCAAAGCTTGCCATTGAAGGCACTATCGAACTCAACACCGCCGATGAAATGCAGGCCAGCAGCCTGCGCAGCCGCCGCAAATGTGCTTACTTGGCTGGTTGTGTTGTGGTCGGCAATCCCAATCACGTCGATGCCAGCAGCTTGAGCCGCCGCAACTAATGTGTTTGGTGTCCAATGTGAATGATGGGGCGTAGCAATGGTATGACAATGCAAATCGAGCAACATTTAACCCTCCCAACACAAAGGGCCAAGAGCACTAGCTCTTAGCCCTGCGATGGCGTTGCCAAAATGGTACCACAATTTAGGGTTGGTTGACGGTAGGATTTGGGGTATTGATTGGGGTATTTTGGCTTTGGCTATATTTGCGCCATTTGCGCCAGCCAAACCAAGCAACCAACAGCAACGGCAACCAAATTGGCAGCCACACTGCCCAGATAACCAAGGTTTCGGCTAGATCTTTGCCAATTTCCAAGACATCATCCCATGCGCCAGTAGCTGCGGCGAGCGGAGTCCAAGCTGGTTTTTCGGCGTGGGCCAGCGCGTTGCGCACATTTTGGCCAATATCAAGCGTCGTAAGAATGCTATATTCGGTGGCTTTTGGCCGAATCATCAAGGTAACCAAACTCATCGAAGCGCTATCGCTCAAAAATTTCTGACGGCCCTTGATAACTTCGATTTGGCTTTCGTATTGAGCTAAAGTTTCATTGATTTTAATTGTGTCGGCGATGGTTTCAGCTTTGGCCAATAATTCGCGAATGCGGGCAGCGGTTGCTTCCAAATTGGCTAGGCGCGATTGATTATCAACAAATTCTTCGGTGACATCTTGGCCCGAGACTTCGCGGCGCACAACTTCGAGCTTATTTTCTTCAAAGGCATTCAAGGCTTTTTCAAATTGATCGGCGGGAACCCGAAAGGCCAGCGAGATATAGGCTTGGGCTTCGTCGTTGCTGCTGGCATCGTCGGTCGAAACAATAAAGCCACCCAAACGCAACACCATATTTTCAATTTGGGTGCTGGCAAAGCGCATTTGCTTGTAGTCGATCAAGGCTTCAACATTGGCATTTTTAATCACCAAGCGCTCGGTTGCTTGGCTGGGTGCAGCATTAGGCTGTTCTGGCTCTGCAAACTTATCAGTTGGTGCAGCGGCCCCGCCAAGCGCCGTCGAACCTGTGCTTCCGTTCTCTTGCGACAATAAAAGGTCTGTATTGGCAGAATCTTGGCGACTTAGTGCTTGGGTAGGCATTGCACCTGAATGCTGTGGTGAATCAGAAGCAGAGTCCATCACGTATGCAGCAGTTTCAGGCTTTGGTGAACCTGAATTACCTGAACCATTAAACATTTGCGTAACGATCAAAAAGACAACCAAAACAGCAGCGCCAATCGCCAATGGACGTTTGCGTGAACGAATTTGAGCTAACATAGCTATTTCCTTTCGCGGAATGGGTCAAATTTTGGTTTGTCGCGACATTTCTATAGCATCAACGCCAGCAATGATTAATTTGTTCCCTTGATCAATAGCTATTTAGCGATCTGGCTTGAAATTGGTGATCAAATGCCCTGGCGCTTGCGCAATGTGGGGCGACGGCGCAATTGGCCACGGCGGATGGGGGCAGGGGCAGAAGCTTGCATAGGCAGCGGGGTTGGAACCGAATTGGCTTCGCGAATCCGCTTAATCCAAAATTCTTCGACTAAGGCTTGGCCAACCACCGCCAACGGAATCGCAATCACCCCGCCGATGATCCCAAGCAACTCGATACCACTAAACAGGGCCAAAATCGTCACGACCGGATGAGTTTCGACCGCCCGACCCATCACCTTGGGCGCAATGATGTGAACTTCAACATTGCCAACAATCAAGTGCAACACCAACACCCAGACCGCCAGAATTGGCTGCACCGTAAACGCAACCAGCATGGTGATCAATGTGGCCACAAAGCCGCCAACATACGGAATTAGCTCCAGCAAACCGCCAATAACGCCCAGCGCGACCGGATATGGCACGCCCAACATCCATAAGCCCATGCCAAAACAGATAGCATAGAAAGTTGCGACCGTAAGTTGGGCCCAAACCCAGCGCCCTAAGCGGCGGCCAATCACATTCGTGACGTTAATCAAGCGTTCTTGAAAGCGATTAGGAATCATCAGTTTGATGAAATTGCTGGCAACATTGGCGCGGCTGACCAAGAAAAATGCCAAGACCAAGACCACAATAAAGTTGATGATCACGCCCATCAAGGTGCGGCCAAAGGTCAAGGCAGCGCCACTAAAGCCGCCAACCATTGTGCCAGCATAATGGGCAGCTTGGCCCGCCAAATCGCCAGTCGGTAGCGATGTGTGCAAGGCTGGAAATTGTTGGGCGATCCATGCACTTGCTTGTTGCATCGGTTGGCGCACTAAATCGGGGAATTGTTGCGCCAGAATGCGCACCTGTTGATTGACCATTGGCACCAGCACAAAGCCCAAGCTAACAAACATCGCAATAATGATCGTGTAAATCACCAAAATAGTAATTGGGCGCGCAATCCGCAATTGTTCAAAGCGCTGCACGACCCCCGAAATTGCTACGGCGAGCAAGATTGCTACGAAAAATAGCACCAACACATGATGCAGCAGAATCGTAATCCAGACCCCTGAAAAAATCAGCAATGTCCAGCCGACGGTGCGGGCGCTGACTCGCACGGTTAGTTCTTTGGGCATAAGCCGCTACCTTCCAACGCTCCGAGAAGCTAGCCCAAACGTGGCGTTAGGCGCAGCTCTGGGCGATTATGTTGACATTGGCCACACAAGCCAAATGCTTCAAGCGCATGGCCATGAATCACAAAGCCTGTCGATTTGCCAAGTTGGCTCAAAATACCATCAAGGTCGCAGGTGTTGAAGGCAACCGCCGTGCCACAGCGGGTACAAACCAATTGGTGTTGATGCGGATGGGCTGGCAAATAGGCGTGGTCGCCTTCGTCGTGGTGAATGCGCGCCAACCAATGGCTGGCCGCCAACATATCCAAGGTGCGATAAATTGTTGCCCGCCCAACATCGGGCAATTCGGCCACCAACTGCTCGGCGGTAAAGGGTTCGCGCCGACTGGCAATCGTGCGCACAATTAAACGCCGTGGGCCAGTCATACGGCAGCCTTGCTCATTCAGCGAGCGTAATACGTCATGTTCCCAAGCCATAGATTAAATTCCTTGCTAGGTTAAGAAAGATCATAGGATGCGGGCTTTTCCCGCGCCAGCACATAGTGCATACCACCAACATGGCGAACCATACCTTTGAGTTCCATCAGGCCCAACGTTGCCGAAAGATCATGGGCGGCCAAACCACAGGCCCGCCCTAAATCGTCGATATGGGTTGGCTGACCACTCAAATAGGGCAAGAGCAAGGCCTCGGCTGGTGTTTCTGGCACAATGCTGCTGACCGTTTGTTGGGCTTGGGCTTGATGCAGATTCAGTTGCTCAAGCACTTGGTCGATACTACGCAAGGGTGTTGCGCCATCGACAATTAATTGATTGGGGCCATCGCTGCTATGGCTCAAAATCGAGCCAGGCACCGCAAACACATCACGGCCTTGGTCGAGCGCAAAACGGGCAGTAATTAATGCGCCGCTGCGTTCGCCAGCCTCAACGACAATCGTTGCCAAGCTTAGCCCGCTAATCAAGCGATTACGCGCCGGAAAGTTGCCACTCAGCGGCTCTGTCGTCGGCGCATATTCCGAAAGCAAGGCTCCTTGCTGGCTGACATCGTTGGCCAATTGGCGATGTTGATTTGGATAAATCTGTTGCAAGCCACTACCAAGCACCGCCAAGGTGCGACCATTATTATCCACAGCTGTGCGATGAGCGATTGCATCGATGCCAAGCGCCAAGCCTGAAACCACGGTCAGGCCTGCGCGGGCTAACTCGCCAGCAAACTTATAGGTGACCTCACGCCCATATGGGGTGGGGTTGCGAGTGCCAACAATCGCCACCGCCCAGCGATCGGTTTCAATCAACGAGCCACGCATATACAGCAATGGTGGCACCGGATCGATGGTTTGCAACATGCTGGGAAATTCAGGATCGCTCTGCATCACAACCGTGATGCCTTGCTCGGCGATGGTACGAAGTTCAGTTTCAAGGTCTAAATGCTGCTGTGCATGCTGTAAGGCTTGAATCGTGCGCCGATCCAAGCCGGCGGCACGCCAATCGTCAAGGCTGGCCGACCACGCTGCTGCAGCAGAGCCACAGTGTTTTATCAGCGCTTGAAGCCGCTGTGGTCCTATACCAGGAGTGAGATTAAAGGCAATGTAGGCATGACGTTCATCCATTGCAAACTCCCACGCATGTGTAACGCTTTAATTATACATCAGTCCGATTGGTAGCAAAAGCAAATAGGAATTGCGGGCAGTTTCAAAAGCAAGTTGCTTCACGGTATAATGAACCTATTATGGCTTTTTTCCACACTGGCCGAGTTTATGAATAGTTTTAGTAATACGTCCCGTCAACCAGCCATCGAGCCACCAACGCTCACCCACCTAAACCAAACTATTGCCCGTTTAGAAGCTGAGCTTGCGAGCGCCCAACAAGCCTTGCTTGACAGCGAAACGCGCAAAATGGAGTTTTTTACCCAAACTCCAGTCATCGAGTTAATTATCGAGCCGCAGACGTGGCAGATTTTAGCTGCCAACCCAGCCGCTTGCCGTTTTTATGGCTATAGTCAAGCGGAGTTTTGCAATTTTAGGCTCAGCGATTTAAATGCCCAACCAGCCCAAGAACAACGCTCGGCAATTCGTAATGCTGAACTTGGCGGCAGCAATCGCTACGATTTTCGCCATCGTTTACGCTCAGGAATGGTCTGCGATGTCGAAGTTTATATCACTGCCTTCGACTATCAGCAACAGCCAGTCTTGTGTTGTTTGATTCACGATGTAACCGCCCACAAGCAAACGATTCGCCAAATGCAACGCCAAAATTCCTACCTTGGCTCGCTGCACGATGTTACCTTGGCCCTGATCGAACAGGTTGCGCTCAACGATTTGCTCGAAATTATTGTCTGGAAGGCTACCGATCTGGTTGGCAGCGAATATGGCGTGCTCTACATTCGCAGCGACGATGGCCAAGCCATGCAATCGGTGGTTGGGCGCGGCGCAATCGACGTGATTCAGCGGATCGAATTGGGCCAAGGTGCGGTTGGCACGGTTGGTTTAACCGGCCAGCCGTTAATTATTGATGATTATGCTGTTTGGCCAGAGCGCCTCTTTACCCCACTAGATGGTTTTGGCAATGGCTTGTTGGTTTTGCCATTGCTGCGTGAACAAACCGTCGCTGGCGCATTGGCGATTATCTACGATCCCAGCCAAATTCAGATTAGCATTACCATGCTTGAAATGGTGCAACAATTTGCCCGCTTTGCCTCGCTTGCACTGGAGAAGCATATGCTCAACACCGCAGCTCAAACCGAATTGGCCGAACGTCGGCGGGTCGAACAGCAGTTGCGTTCGCTCAACGAGCGCTTTGAGTTGGCCCAAACGGTGCTCAACGGCGGCATCTACGATTGGGATATGATTCAGCAAACCACGCTGGTCAATCGGAGTTTTACCACGGTGTTTGGCTATACCAGTGCCGAGGTTGCCAGCAGCCCAACCTGGTGGGACGAGCATATTCACCCTGATGATCGTGAGTTGTTTATGCAACGCACTGCCAATCTGTTTGCTGGCAGCAGCGACGTTTTTTCTGCAGAATATCGCTTCCTCGATCATAATCAGCAATATCGTTTTGTGCGCGATCGTGGCCATGTGCTGCGCGATGCCAGCGGCCAGCCGTTGCGCATGGTTGGCACGCTAATCGATATTTCGGAAGAATATCGGCATATTGTCGAGATGTTGCCCTTGCCATTATTTGTAGTGCAGGATGATCGGATCGTTTATGCCAATCAGGCTGGTTTGGCGCTGACCCAAACCACCAGCAGCGAGCTATTGGGCCAATCGGTGCAACAGGGCTTGCGCCCACACGATCTTGCTGATTTTAATGTGCTCATTCGCCATGCCAGCAGCGTGCCGACCAATTTTATTGAAACGATCTTTTTGCGCCGCGATGGCACGCCGATGTATGGCGAATGCTCAACTTCAGCCATGGTGTTTGACCATCGCAATTCGGTGCAAGTTATTATTCGCGATATTAGCGAGCGCAAACAGGCCGAACAAAAACGCTTGGAAATTGAACAACACTTCTCCGAAACCCAAAAAATCGAAAGCTTGGGCGTGTTTGCAGGCGGCATCGCCCACGATTTCAACAATGTGTTTATGTCGATTCTTGGCAACACCCATTTGGCCTTGCTCGAATTGCCCGAACAAGCCAATGTACGCCAATTATTAACCGAAATTGAGCTATCGGCCAAACGTGCTGCCCAAATTACCAAGCAAATGGTCGCTTATACCGGCCAAAACCTTGATGTGCGGCGCAGCCTGTTGATCAACGAAGTGGTACAAACCTCAATTCGACTCTTGCCGTCAGCCTTGAGCCAGCAACGCCAAATCCAAAGCGAGCTAGCGCCCGACCTCCCTGCAATTGAGGGCGATCAGCAACACTTGCGCCAAGCAATCAGCAATGTTTTAATTAACGCACTCGAAGCATCGAGCAGCGGCCCAATTAGCGTAAAAACTAGCCTGCGCGAGCTGCATGGTGTGCCCGAAGGCCATACCTACACAACTGGCAGCTTTGTGCCCGCCAACTATATTGTGATTGAAATTAGCGATCAAGGGCTGGGCATGGATCACGCGACCATTTCGCGCATGTTTGACCCGTTTTTTACCAGCAAGTTTACTGGGCGTGGGCTTGGCTTGGCGGTGACGTTGGGCGTTGTGCGCGGCCATCGCGGGAGCATTGCGGTTAAGAGTCGCCCGCAACAGGGCACAACGATCGGACTGTATTTGCCAATTATGCCAGCAAATATCCAAAGCGCAGTCATTACTCAGGAGCCGAATCTGGCAGCTTCAGTTGCAGGCAAAATTCTGGTCATCGACGATGAGCCAGATGTGCGCATGGTGATTGATCGCATTTTACGCCGCTTGGGCTACGAAACCTTGCTTGCAGAAGGTGGCAATCGTGGCATTAGCTTGTTCCGCGAGCATTATCAGGACATTGCTGGGGTCTTTCTTGACCTAACCATGCCCGACCTTGATGGCCAAAGCACCCTCGCCGTGCTCAAGCAAATTCAGCCTGAAGTGCGAGTGGTAATTATGAGCGGCTATAATGAACACCACGTGAGCCAACAATTTGGGACTACTGGTACAACCCAATTTCTGGCAAAACCATTTATGATTGAGGAGATCCGCGATAAGCTCGCGGCATTACGGCTCTAGCCATGCCGCGTTTGGCAACTTTTGAAAGGGGCAAGTATGTCTCGGCGTTCTCCAAAACCATCACCATGGCCACGGCGCTTTATGTATATCACAGGCATTGTGATGGTCATTTTCTTTGGTGTAGCACTCAACGGTTTATATAGCGGCAATTTTGCGCTGGCGTTTCCCATGTTTGCTGGCTTAACTGGGTTGATGTTGTTTATGATTATTTTGCTCTTTTTACACAACCGCATGAATCGTTAACCCAAGCAGAAACCTCAAACGGGCTGATCGGGTTGTTGCCGATCAGCCCTTGCTGCGGTTTAGTCTACAAATTCGGAATCTGCCAATCGATTGGGCTTTGGCCATGGGCTTCAAGCGCTGCATTAATTTTCGAGAATGGGCGGCTGCCAAAGAACCCATTATCAGCAGAGAGCGGCGACGGATGCGCCGATTGAATGATGGTATGTCGGCTGCTATCGATTAAGCTCGCCTTCTTTTGGGCATACGCACCCCACAGCACAAACACCACGTGCTCAGTTTTGGCATTAACTTGGCGAATCACTGCATCGGTAAATTTCTCCCAGCCCCGATTTTTATGCGAGTTGGCAGTGTGTGCGCGAACGGTCATCACAGCGTTAATCATCAACATGCCTTGTTTGGCCCACGGCAGCAAATAGCCGTTATTCGGCACAACACAGCCCAAATCGGTTTTGAGTTCCTTGAACATATTTTTGAGCGATGGTGGTGCTTTGACCCCAGGCAGCACCGAGAAACAGAGTCCATGCGCTTGGCCAGGGCCGTGGTAGGGATCTTGGCCCAACAACAAGACCTTGGTTTGCTCAGGCGAGGTTAATTCCAAGGCCGAAAATACCTGATCTTCTGGCGGGAAAACCTGATGTTCGGCACGTTCGGCAGCAACAAATGCTTCAAGTTGGCTCCAATAAGGTTTGGTTGTTTCCTCGGCAAGCACTGGTTGCCACAAAGCTGGAATCGTTAATGACATTGATTAATCCTCATATTCACACAACGCTGGCTCTTGCATCTTCATAACATGCCCATATCATACAACTTAAGCATCGCTCAAGGCTGTGTCAATGGTTGACACAATGCTCATGTATGCGAAGTTTCCTTTGATTAAGGGGGTCAGTGTGCTGAATCATGTTCGGACACCTCGCAGGTTCTCGTTTATAACCTTGCTTTCTTTGTTTAGCCTCGTTATTGGCCTGAATTTAGCTCAAGCCGCACCACGCAGTAGCCAAGGGTTGGCTGGCTTTACCCCAGGCAATATTGTCGTTGTGCGGCTTGGCACGGGAGCGAGTGCGATTTCAAGCGCTGCGACGGCAGTTTTTCTCGATGAATATACACCGAGCGGCTTGTTGGTTCAATCAATTGGCTTGCCAAGCAACCTGAGTGGTAATCCGCGGCGGCTTACAATGGCTGGCACGTCAACTTCGGAAGGCTCACTCAGCCTTGCAAGCGATGGTCAATCACTGCTTTTGGCAGGCTACGATGCCGATGCAGGCGTGACTAATATTGCTGCCACAAACAGTGCAACCACTAATCGCGTGGTAGGTCGCGTGAGTTTAGGCGGCATTATTGACCTATCAAATACCGTGAATGATGCCTACAGCACCAATAATATTCGTGGAGCAACAGGCACTGGGAGCAACATTTGGTCAGTCGGGACTGGTTCACCCGGCGGTGTGCGCTACCTTAATGGTCTTGGCACAACCACTACCTTGATCACCCCAACTAACACGCGGGTAGCTCATACTTTTGGTGGTAATCTGTATTTTTCAGCCAATACTGGTGCAATTCGTGGTGTTTATCAAATTGGCACAGGCTTGCCAACCACTGGCGGCCAAAGCATTAGCCAAATTGCTAGCGCAACCTCGGCCTATGGCTTTGTCTTTTTAGATCGCGAGCCAAGTGTGGCTGGCGTTGACACGCTGTATGTGGCCGACGATATGGCCAATCTGCGCAAATTCTCGTTCAATGGCACAACATGGGTACTCCAAGGCGTTTGGGCTACTCCTAGCACTGCATTTCACGTTACCGCACACGATAACGGAGCCAGTGGCGTTGATTTGTATCTGACACGCGCCGGCAACACGATCAGCAAATTAACCGATACTGCTGCCTACAATCAGCCAATTAATGCAGCGTCGTTGCAACCAATTGCCAGTGCTGCAACCAATACTGCCTTTCGGGGCATTATCGTGATTCCGGCTGCAAACCAAGCGACTGCTACGCCAACCGACACCGCTACCCCAAGCGAAACAGCGACACCAACTGATACGGCTACGCCAAGCCAAACGCCAACCAACACGGCCACTCCAAGCGAAACCGCCACGCCGTCGCTAACGCCAGTTGCAAGTTGCTTGCGCTTTAACGTCAGCTTAGATGGCGAGCAGGAAGTGCCACCAACTGGCAGCACGGCCACTGGCAGCGGCATCGTTGATGTTGATACGATCAACAATACCTTGAGCTACAACTTTAGCTACCAAGGTTTGAGCGCGGATGAAACTGCGGCTCACATTCACGGCTTCGCGCCACGTGGGGTCAATGCAGGCGTATTATTCGGCTTGGCAATTGGCTCACCCAAAGTTGGCACACTCAACTACAGCGAAAACCAAGAAGCCAATATTTTAGCGGGCCAAACCTACATTAATATTCATACTAGTGCTTTTCCAGGCGGCGAAATTCGCGGTCAATTAGATGGTGCTATACCTTGTCCGCCACCAACGGCCACGCCAACCGAAACCGCAACGCCCAGCATTACGCCAACCGCCACCGAAACTGGTACAGCAACGCCTAGCCTAACCCCAATTATCACCCCGCCACCAAGCTGTGTCACGATGTCGGTGATTGCTGATGGCTCGCAAGAAGTTCCACCATCAGGCAGCAATGGCATGGCGATGGGCACGATTCAGATTAATACTGCTGCCAACACGCTGAGCTACAATCTTAGCTATCACGATTTGAGCAGCGCTGAAACTGCGGCGCATATTCACGGCTTTGCGCCACGCGGCACCAACACAGGCGTGTTGTTTCATCTGCCGCTTGGGGCCAGCAAAGTTGGCACACTCAACTACGCCGAAAATCAAGAAGCTGGTATTTTGGCGGGCCAAACCTACATTAACATTCACACTGAAAATTTCCCTAACGGCGAGGTTCGCGGCCAACTTGATGGGGCACAATCCTTGTGCGCAACACCCACGCCAACCATCAGCGTGACTGCAACCAATACTGCCACAACGAGTCCAACCAACACCGCCACAACGAGTCCAACCAATACCGCCACCGCAACGGTGAGCGTCACCCCAACCAACACCGCAACCGCCAGCATTACACCAACGACGGTTGCCCCAAGCTTTACCGTCTATTTGCCATTAGTCACGAAATAAGCCAAAAAGCCGCTGGATCACAATTGATCCAGCGGCTTAATCATTAAACTTCAATGCCAGAAATTAATGCCCAAGAATGCTAAAAGGCAGCCAACCAGCAGAATGCTCGCTAGCGTCACCCCAAGGATCATGAATAACACCAATGCTGCCAGCAGATAGCCTGCACTGAAAAAGAGAATGCCTTCCCAACCAACATCATGCGGAGGTAAATCGAAGAGCTTTGAAGGTTCTGGTGGTTGTTGCATACGAATTGGCTACCTCGTGGTGGTCACGCTAAAATCGGCTGGGCGGAGGGCCGGGACTCCCACCGCCGCACGCCAGTCACGGACACACCAGACCACTTCTGGTCTATAAAATTGATTATAGGCTGGTTTAAAACCATTAACTATGGTCAGATTGCCATAAGCTGACGACCAAATTATTGTGGAAAGTATACAAGATTGGGCAATTTGCCAAACAGCAACTGCCCACGCAGCCCATGCAGGGTGAAAAGCGATGAATTGCGGCACTCCGCAGGTGGCGTGAACCACATTCAATCCTATCATCCCTATGACAAGCAACGATCGGCTGTGGTATACTGCTGCTAAATATTCCCCTTCGAGGCACTGCAAGGAGGTTGACGTGGCCAGTCGCAACCGCAAATCCGCCGATTCGACCAATACCAAGGCTGTCGAACGAGTCGACATTGATCGCTCCTACAAGTTTATGATCATGACCTCCTTTATCCTCAACATTGTGTTAATTATTGGCTTGATCATTTTAGCGGTCGCGCTGTTTGGCTATAAAACGGGCTTGGCTCCGCTCAAACCCACAATTGCCAAATTGACCGATACGATTGATGGCCTCAACAATGCCACGATTAAAGCCAGCGTGCCCTTGAATGAACGCTTGCCAATTAGCTTGCAAGTGCCAGTCAGCCAAAATACCAAGGTGCGTGTGACGCAGGCCGTCCCTTTATCCGTGCCTGCTGATATTACGCTGCCCGGCGTAGGCTACCTCAAAGCCAGCGTGGCCTTGAACTTGCCCGAAGGCTTGGAATTGCCAGTCTATCTGAGCATGACGATTCCACTTGAATCATCAGTGCCGGTCAGCTTAACCGTGCCAGTCAATATCCCGCTTAGCGAAACTGAGCTAGGGCCGCAATTCCGCAGCTTGGGCGAGTTGGTGCAGCCACTGGCCGACCTTGTAAATGGGAAACCAAGCGAAGAATGAAACTGTTGCTCTGGGATATTGATGGAACCCTGATTCGGGGACATGGACGCGGGCTTGAAGCTTTCAAGGCCGCGTTTCAGCGTGTGTACGAATTGGATTTGCCGCTCGGCTCGACCGCTGGCAAAACCGATGGCTTGATCGTTCGCGAATTGCTGCATATGTGGCAAGAGGCGGCGATTCTTGAGCGGCTTGAACAATTTTATACGGTCTACGAAGGCGAATTGCACTCGCGCTTTGAGCATTTGCAACGTGAAACCACCATTTTGCCTGGCGTGCAGACTGCGCTGAGCCAACTTCAACCCCACACAATTCACTCACTTTTGACTGGCAATATGCTGCGCACCGCTCGCATCAAGCTTGATGCGGTAGGCCTAAGCGCTTATTTTCGCTGGGATTGGGGTGCGTTTGGCTCGGATAATCACATCCGCAACGAATTAGTGCCCGTAGCTTTTCAACGAGCGCAAGCGGCTGGCTGGCAAGGCACGCTCGATGATGTGGTGGTGATTGGCGATACGCCGTTTGATATTGGCTGCGCCAAAATTGCCGGAGCACGCTCAGTTGCTGTGGCGAGCGGCCAATTTAGCCTTGCGCAACTTGCTGAGCACCAGCCCGATTTGTTGCTCAGTGATCTGCGCGAACTTGCACAGTTGCAGGCATTTTTAGGAGTTGGCGATGAAACTCATCGATAAAGTGATTGTGATTACTGGTGGCAGCCGTGGCTTGGGTTTGGCCATGGCCGAGGCAATGCTGCGTCAAGGAGCCAAAGTTGTGATTGCTGGCCGCGATCAGGCCAGCCTTGAACAAGCGCTTGCAGAACTCAAACGCCATGGCAGCCATGTTGTGGCGAGCAGTTGCGATGTTGGCGATTTGGCAGCGGTCGAAGCCCTGCGCGATCAAGCGCTTGCCCAGTTTGGCAAGCTCGATGTTTGGATCAACAATGCTGGGGTTGCCGGCCCCTACGGCGCAACCGTGGCAATTCGCCCGCGTGATTATCGCCGCGTGATCGATACCAACATTCTGGGCACCTATCATGGCTCAATTAGCGCATTGAAACACTTTCAAACCCAAGGCCATGGCAAATTAATCAATCTGTTTGGGCGCGGCGATACTGGGCCTGCGCCGTTCCAAACCGCCTATGGCGCAAGCAAAAGCTGGGTGCGCAATTTCACGCTTGCCCTCGCTAAAGAACATCAGCAACAAGGGATTGAAATTTTGGGCTTTAACCCAGGTTTGATGACAACCGATATGCTGACCAATGTTGAGGTGATGGCTGGCTACGAAGCCAAACTCAAAGCGCTCAACACGATTCTGCGCATGTGGGGCAACCAGCCCAGCGTGCCCGCTCAAAAAGCAGTTTGGTTGGCATCGAAAGCAACCGATGGCCGCAATGGCCTAAGCGTCAATCTGCTTTCGCCACCGCGTTTGCTGTTTGGCGCACTCAAAGAAGGCCTGCGTCGTTTACGCGGCAAGCCCGCCCCAGAGTTGCCAATCAAACTGACGACCATTGAGTAAGTGGGGGGCGGTTGTTGGGGGTCGGGGATCGGGCGACGAAACCACGAAGAGCGCGAAGCGCACGAAGGGTAAGTTTTTTGCCACGAATTCCACGAATTGCACGAAAAAGTATTTTCGCCACAGATTGGCATAGATTTGTTTGATTATTGTGCCAATAGCCCACAGCCCATAGCTCTGCTTCCTCTGCGCCTCTGCGTTAAAAATGTGATCCACGAAGGACACGAAGCGCACGAAGAACGTTTTCGCCACGAATTCCACGAAAATGAGGCTATGGGCTTCATCCCTCATCCCTCATCCCTCATCCTTACGTTGTTCTCTGCGCCTCTGCGTTGAAGTGTGCTCCTGGACCCTGAATCCTGACCCCTCGCCCCTTCATCCCTCATAATTCATCCTTCATAATTTCTCAAGCCTGCTAGAATAGCCCAATTGAAGCTTCTTTGTGTTTTGAGGATGTTTTCCCATGGCCAAATCAACAGTTGAGGCTATTCGCGCCCGCTTCGATGCCGATGTTGAGCGCTTCTCGAATTTGGAAACCGGTCAATCGGCAACCGTCGATGCGCCCTTAGGCCTGACCCTCGTCGCCCAAGCCGCCGCTGCCACTACGCCCAATGCGCGCCATATTTTGGATATTGGTTGCGGTGCTGGCAACTATAGCTTGCGCTTGCTACAAGAATTGCCCAATCGCGATGTAACGCTCATCGATTTGAGTTTGCCAATGCTTGAGCGGGCACAACAACGGGTGAACGCTGCCACAACTGGCTCGGTTACTGCCTTGCAAGGCGATGTGCGCCAGCTTGAATTGGGCAACGAACAGGTTGATATTATTGTGGCCGCAGCGGTGTTTCACCACTTGCGCGACGATGCTGAGTGGCATGCGGTATTTGCCCAATGTTATGCGGCTTTGCGCCCAGGCGGCTCGTTGTGGATTTTTGATTTGGTTGAGCATTCCAGCGAGGCGGTGCATGCGTTGATGTGGCAGCGCTATGGCCAATATCTCAGCGATTTTCGCAATGAAGCCTATCGCTATGAGGTTTTTAAATATATTGAGATCGAAGATTCGCCGCGTCCACTGCTGTGGCAAATTGATGTTTTGCGCAGCGTCGGCTTTCAAAAGCTCGATATTTTGCACAAAAATAGCTGTTTTGCCGCCTTTGGTGGCGTGAAATAGGAATGAAGGCTATCGGAACATCACGTTATCCCCTCACCCCAACCCCTCTCCCACGGAGCGGGCGAGGGGCTTTAATTCCGTGATTTTGCACAATATGTCGGTGAAAAACGGGTGCTCCCCCTCGCCCGCGTTCAGTGGGAGAGGGGGGTGGGGGGTGAGGGCATGCCGCTGGTTGCCAATCAAAAAGCTCATAGCCGATAGCCATTGTTTATGTTCTATGCTCTTTGTTCTTTGTTCTTCCGACCCCTCGTTATTACAATTTCGAGAGAATCGAGGCTAAGCGGCGGCGGAATGGTAGATCAAACAACGGGCGCAGCGCTTTTGCTGCATTCAACTGAAGCTGATCATGCTCGTGCTGCTTAGCTGCTTGGTAGGCCAGCAAGGCGCTATTATCGGGATTATCGGCCAAGGCTTCGGCCACAAGGCCCAACGCCACCTCAGCATCTTGCAAATCGCCAAGGTAATCTTGGGCGGTCACTAATTGCTCAAGCAGCGATTCGTGTTCTTCTGCCAAGGCATCGCTAAATAGCTCCAACGTATAGCGCAAATGCTTGATTTCGATGCGTAAGCGGTGCAAGCTCGCAACTGGCGCATCGTTCAAAATCGCATCATAGGCCCGAATGCGCTCGTAGTGGCTCCAAACCGTGCTGCCAACCCAATGCCGCACCAAACTGCGCTCAACGCGACCTTCAGCGGTGTCGGCTTCACGCACGCCAGCGCCTGCGGTCAGCACAAAATCGGTCAAGCGTTGGGCAAATTTGCTGGCTTTGCGGCTTTCCAAAAAGCCCAATAATTCAACTCGCGCCGCATCACGCTGCTGGCTGATCGATTCGATCAACGGTTCATAGCCTGCTTGTTCTGCTTTTTCGAGCGTTGACCGATGATCCTCAAGCTTGCCCAAAAATACATCTGCATCGCGCACAGCGCCCAACATACTGGCCCATTGGCGCAGGCCACGACGCAATTTGGCCACAATTTCCGGCTCGTAGGCTGTTTCGCCCAAAATTGCCAAAATTGTGCGCAAGCGTCTGGTTGCCACGCGCATCTGATGCACACCCTCGGAATCATCGCCAATGACGGCGATCGGCCAAGCTTTGTGCAATTTCAGCACATGTTTGGCCAAAATCGAGCGGCCTGCTTCGGCCAAATTGCTGCTTGACTCCATCGGTGTGCTATCAACTGCGTGTTTGAGCTGATCTTGATATTCGGCATGGTTGAGCAACAACATGCCGCGCTGGCTCTTGGAGCGGGTTTCTGGCTCCAGCGGTAATGCGGTGGTATAAATCGCTGCCAGCACCGCCAAATCGGCAGCAGTGCCAACGCCTTTGAGTTCAATTTCGATCTCATGGAATGGCAATGAGCGCTCGCCGCTGATCAACGAGCCACGATCAAGCGCCAACTCGGCAATCTCTTCGCCATCGCGCTCAATTCGCCAGAGCCGCCGCCGATTGCGCACCGTGAGCATTGGCAACAATGGTTCGTCGCCAATTAATGCTTGTAGTGGTTCGCGAATCTCGCTTGGCCACAATTCAGGATGATCACGCACATTCGGCGTAATTTCGTGCTCGAATTCTTGGCGCTGATGGACTGCACCCTCAACTTTGCCCGGTAATTTGAGGGTGAGCCACAATTGCTGATCGATGCGGCGAATGCGCAAGGTATAGCGCTGTTGGTTTAATTGGCGACTCGCAGTATCCAAAATACTATCGCGGATTTCGGCGGTAACCCGCTCGCTGAGGCTAAAAGGCGCAATATTCACAGCCTCAAGTTGCTTCGGACGGATCGGCTGCGTTGCGCGGTATTTGGCTTCTTGTTCCATGGATCATCTCCGTGACAACATCATCCATTGGTCAGTATAGCATGGTGCTTGGCTTGAGCATAGGTCAAAATATCCCCCCAAAGGGTGAGATAATCAATACATCCATAATGGGATTAGCAGCGAATATCTCTACAAGAACATCACACAACAGAATGGTGTTTGAGCATATTTTTTGTTAGGAAGGGCAACCTATGAGTATCTCACGTCGCGGATTCTTAAAAGGTGTAGGCGGTGGAGTTGCGGTCGCAAGTTTTGCCTCGATGTTCGGTTTGCACGATGTTTCAGCAGCCGATTACAACGCTCAAAACCATGATGCCAAAGATACCCCACTCACAATTGTGTCGTTGGCCGCTACCGCCGAACGCTTGGCTATCACCTCGTATTACAACACGATCAAGGGCAATCCATTTGGGCTGGCCGACGAAGAATTGTTGTATCTGAAGTATGCGCTCAGCTCAGAATTGCATCACCTTGAGGTTGTGGAAAGTTTCGGTGGCAAGGCGCTTGCAGATAAGTTCTATGTTCCAGCCAAGTTCTTGAGCGATTTTGGGGTCAACACCAACACCTTTATGGCAGCAGAAACCGCCTTTACTGGCGCATATTTGGCAGCTACCCGCCGCTTTGCCGAGCTTGGCGAGCCACGGATTGCCGCGACCACTGCTCAGCACGCCGCGACCGAAGCTGAACACTTGGCTTTGACTCGGGTAATTGGTGGCTACTTGCCAAATCCAAACACCTTGCCCGCCCCAATCTTCTACAACGTCTCCGACGCGGTTCCGGTGCTTGGGCCATTCTTGCAAGGCGGCACAGGCTTTATCGGCCCAGTCGATTACCCCGGTGCTGATGCTGTTCGCGCCTTATTGGGCAAAGACATGGCACTCAAAGTTCCTCCATTCACCCAAGTCTTCTAAGTTGTAACAGTTGCCCGTGGTCAAGTAGCAAAGTGCTTTTTGATCTGCCGTGCGTTTGGTTTCCAGTTTGGCTGGCTGCTGTTACGGTGGCCAGCTTAACGTGCTTAATCTATATCACATCAAATTAATAAGCCTATATTTGTACGATAGGAAGGTGATTGATATGCCAAAGCGTGTCTTGTTAATCGTGGGGTTGCTGCTGGGGTTAACCCTTTGGCCCAAAGCCACATCGGCCCACGAGGTCTGTTTTCCCGAAGATCAAAGCCCCTATTGTCTGAGCGACCCATTTAGCGATTATTGGGAAGCAAACGGCGGTCTGCCGGTCTTTGGCTATCCAATCACCACAGTCAACCGCGAACAAAACCGCGATACTGGCAAGGTGTATCGTACCCAATGGATGGAACGCAATCGCTTTGAGTTGCATCCAGAAAATACGGGCACGCCCTACGAAGTGTTGCTTGGCCTCTTGGGCAAAGATCGCTTGAGCCAACTTGGCCGCCAGCCAGATCCCGCTGAATCGGGCCAAAAAGCAGGTTGCTTGTGGTTCAGAGAGACAGGCCACAATGTCTGTGATCAAGGCAGTGGGATTGGCTTTAAAAGCTATTGGCAAGCGAATGGCTTGAAAATTGATGGCTTGGATGCCTACGCCCGTTCGTTGCAATTGTTTGGCTTGCCCTTGACCGAGCCAAAAATGGAGCGCAACAGCAGCGGCGATTTGGTCGAAACCCAATGGTTTGAACGCGCTCGCTTCGAGTGGCATCCCAATAATCCGAATAATTTTAAGGTGTTGTTGGGCTTGTTGGGCAAAGAAGTGCGGGCCACTGCCCCACCAACTACGCCACCAACCACGCAGCCACCAAGCACTGCCAATTGCACCATGAACGTGCCAGCAGTCGCCGAAGGTGCACAGGTTTGGGTGGTGTATCCTGAGATCGAGAGCAACGCAACCCAAACAGTCTGCGTGCGCTTAACGATAACCGGCAAACCCAAGAGCGGCACAACCGCCACGGTCGAAATTGATTTGGCCAGCGGAACCCAATCGCTGATCGCATTAACCGATAGCAGTGGTGTGGCCACGATTCAATTCAAGGTTGGCAATCAATCGAGCGGGCGGCGCAATAATGTGCGTGCCAGCTTCAGCAGCGGCCAAACTGCGACGACCAGCTTTGTGATTAAGTAAGCTGAATGGTGCGAGCGTTGGGATATTCGCCCAACGCTCGTTGCTTATTCACCCAGATTTGGCTCATTCAAAACCCCAGCCAAATCGATCAACTCAGGCTGGCTATACTCCAAACCGCTAAACCAGATGCTCCAGACCTGACCTTGGCCGCGCCATTGCTCAACACAGCTTTGGGCAATCTCGCAGAAAATTTGCCATGCCCCATGATCGTGGCGGCGCAATTGGTCGGCCTCATAAAAAATAATGATCAGGCCCTGCGCATCCAACCAACTTAAATCATTCAACGCTTCTTCGAGCGCATCCCAATTGTGGGCAACATAAGCCGGAAATTGCAAGGCTTGGGCACAGGCATTGAGTAAATCGGGCTTGCTGCTAATTTCGCGGCCATCAAGCTCGATAAGATGCAGGTTCAGCTGTTGCACGCCCATCAATAAGCGGGCGATGTGCGCTGCTTGCACCCGATACAAGCCAGATTGGGCTGGATCGCGGGCTAAATTGAGGAGTTTCATTGGCGCACCCTCCGAAAGCTTGCATAATGATCGTCGGTGTAATACAACTCGCCATTATCGCCAGCAACAATCCTGCGTGCCCCGCGATCGGCTGAGCCAGGTGTTTCGACCGTGTATTCGCGATAGTAGCCACGTGGTTTGCTGGGCAGAATTTGCTCGCGGTTGCTGAAAATTGCGCCATCTTTGCTATAGGGAAACGGCCCATCTTGCTCGATTAATTCGATTGTCTCTTGGGCTTGAATTGGCAAATCGCCAAACGCCACATAGCGCAAGCCCGCCGAATCGCGCTCGGGCATGCGGGTTGCTTGGGCGGTTGGGCGCGGCGTGGGCTTGCTGGGCACTGCAGTTTGGCGAGGCCGCGTGGTTGGTTTGGTCGTTGGCGTGGCAGTTTGGCGAGGCCGCGTGGTTGATTGTTGGCGCTGCGGCGTACTCGATGGCAAGCCGCGCGAACTGCTTTCGAGGGTTGCGGCGTTGGTTGGGTTGGCGCTTGGTTGATTTGAGCTAGGCTGATTATTGAACCAAATCAAACCAATTAAGATAATTAGGCCAAGGCCAAACTCCAAACCGCGACGTAAACGGGTTGACATAGCTATTTCCTCGCAAAAACACCCGACCGCACAGGCAGATCGGGTGTTATGGTGTGATGTTGATTGTTTGTTGTTTATGGCGTGATGCCTGCTGCTTCACAAGCGGGCACTAATTTGACCGGACAAAGCTGTTGTGGCGACCAAAAATTGTCGTTGATAATCGTTTCTTTGATTGTGGCTTTGGTCACCACAACCGGGTTGAGCAAAATGGCCGGAACATCAAGAATGCCGTTTGCGACTGTGCGATTATTGACCAAATTGGTGGGAATTGGCTGACCAACAAGCAAGGCATGGGCAATTTTGGCGGCAGCCTCTGCTTGAGGCCGAATTGCCTTGTAAATCGTCATATGCTGCTCGCCAGTGATGATGCGTTGCACGGCGGTTAATTCTGCATCTTGGCCTGTGATTAAAGGCATTGGCTCAAGTTTGGCAGCTTGCACAGCGGCTAAAGCGCCGCCAGCAGTGCCATCGTTGGCCGCATAAATCCCATCAATCTGATCGCCAGCTGCCAGCATGCGTTCGACATATTGCTGGGCCTCTGCTGGCTGCCAATCTGGCGTATCAAACTCGCCAACAATCGTCAATTTGCCCGCCACCACCAATGGATCAAAGACCTTTTTGGCTCCCAACTTATATTCGCTGGCGTTGTTATCGTTGAGCGCGCCGTGCAGTAGCAGAATTTTGGGATTCGTAATGCCACGGCTGGTCAAGCCAGCAATCAAGCTTTCGGCCTGCAATTCGCCGATTTTTTGATTGTCAAACGAAATGTAGGCCGTAACCCCAGGCGAATTCAGAATCAGCCGATCATAGGCTACAACCGGAATCGATTGCTCGGATGCATGATCGGCTATCGTGCGCGAATCGACCGAATCAACTGGATCGAGCACCAAAACCCGTGCGCCAGCCTTAATGGCCTGTTCTGCTTGCTGTTGTTGCAGGGTTGGATCATTTTGGGCGTTGTAGTACAACACCTGACAATCATCACATAGCAACTTCATCTCGCGCTCGAACCATGGCCGATCCACGGTTTCGTAGCGCTTGGTGGTTTGCTCCGGCAACAACAGCGCAATAATTTTGGCCTTGGGTGCTTGCGCCCCACCACATCCAACGAGTACGACCATGAGCACCAATAGCACAAACCTGCGTTGCATAGCTAAAACTCCTTGTGCATTGGCGGACGTGGCTTCGTTAGTTGGCGGGAGCATCCAATAATTGCTCGCTTAGCTCAACGAAGCGGTCGATGTCGGCCTTGACCGTAGCCAAGCTTGCCCGCCAAAAATCTGGTGTCCGAATGTCAATTCCAAAGCGTTCGGCCAAGGTTGCAGCATCGGCCTTGCCCGAAGCAGCCAATAAATCATCGTATTTGGCGCGGAACTCGTCGGGCGTTGCCACATATTGGGCATATAAGCCCAAGCCAAACAACAAGCCAAACATATACGGATAGTTGTAAAACGAGCGTTCAGCGCTGTAATAATGGCCTTTGACCGCCCACATATACGGATGATAATACTGTTCGTCGATGCCATCGCCATAGGTTTCAGCTTGGGCCTTGAGCATCAGATCGTTAATTTCTTGCACGCTTAGCTCGCGGGCTTGGCGGGCTTCGAACAGGCTTTGCTCGAAGATAAAGCGGCTGCTAATATCGACGACCAACTGACAGCTATTTTGCAAGGACGATTCGATGATTGCCAATTGAGTAGCTGGCTCGGCTTTGGCCAAGGCTGCGTTGCGCACAATCGTTTCGCAAAAAATGCTGGCGGTTTCGGCCAAGGTCATGGGAATTTGGCGCTGCAATGGCGTGGTTTCGGCTAAGTTAAGATTATGATAGCCGTGACCCAACTCATGTGCAAGGGTGCGCATTCCTGCAAACGATGGCTTATAGTTGCTGAGAATGCGTGATTCATCGCCAACCAAGCGCATACAAAACGCCCCGTCACGTTTACCAGCCCGTGGCTCGGCATCGATCCAATTTTCATCGAAGGCGCGAGCGGCATAATCGCGCAAGCGTTGCGAATAGCTGCCGAAATGCTCCAAAATAAACGCTTCGGATTCGGCGTATTCCCATGTGCTGACATCGTTGCCAATGGGCGCAAAGAGATCGAACCATGGCAAGCGTTCGCCGCTACCGAGCAAGCGCGCTTTGGCCTGCAAGTAGCGCCGGAAATCTGGGAAGGTTTCGCGGGCGGCGGTCAGCATCGCATCAAGGGTTTGGCGATCAATGTTGTTATCAGCCAGCGCCTCATCCAAAGCCGTGGCCCAACCACGATGGCCTGCCAAGGTGTTGACTTGGCCTTTGATGCTATTAATTGCAGCGGCCAGCGGGGTTTCAACCTGCTTCCAGCCAGCTAATTCTGCTTCATAGGCGCTTTTGCGCACCTCGCGCTTGGGATCAAAGGCCAAGTTGCGCACCATGCTCATGGGCATGTGCTTGGTCTCGCCATCAAGTTCGACTGGCACATTGAGCTGCGAACTAACGACCGTGTGCAATTTGCTCCAAGCATTCGCGCCGCTCAAATTGAGTTCTACGGCCAACACTTCTTCTGCTGGCGACATCAAGTGAGTTGCTTCTTGCTTGGCTTTTTGCAAGGCGTAGGCATGGTCGGCGGCTAACGCTGATTTGGTGATTAATTGCTCAACATCCAAGCCACCAATCCAAGCCACCCAACGAATGCCTAATTGTTGGAGTTGCATGCCCAATTGCTGCATTTCGCTGAACCGCGCTTGAGCGACCGTATTGCGGGTGTCGGTGGCGACGAAGCCCATCACATAGCTAAATGTTGTTGATACTGCCTCATGGGCTTGGTTGAGTGCATTGGTTACGGTTTCAAAGGTCGCTATGGTTGCCGAATCAAGCACTTGGTTTTCACTACGTTGAATCGTAGCTTGATCAAACAAGCGTTTGAGTTCAGCAACTTGTTGCTTGAGTTTTTCAAAGCCTTCGGCAAATTCAGGTGATTCGAGGCTGGGGTAAACAACTGAAAGATCCCAGTGCGGTAAGGTTTGGGTGGTCATGTGATCGATCCTTTCTCATCAACAACCCTAAAAAGCCGCAACGCCCAGCTGTTTAGCGTGGGCGTTCGTTTTGTGGTTCATTGCGGAAGTTGGGTAACACTTGACGGGTCGTTACTTGATACCAATTGGCGATGCGGCGGAAGCGGTCGCTGTAGCGATAGAGCACTTCGGCCTGCTGATTGATTGGCGCAAGGCCCAGCACCTCAATTGATGGCGCGACTTGCTGCTCCAACAATGGCTGATAGAGCATCACCGAGGGCGCAAGGGCCAGCCATTTGGCCTGAAACTCTGCATACAATTCGCGGCGGGTCTCTTGGTTGGTGGTTTGGCGCGCTCGTACCAATAAATCGTCAATTGCTGGATCTTCGAGGCCAGCAAAGTTGGCGGCGTTGACCTGCGACGAATGCCATAATTCATAGACATCGGGATCGCTGCCTAAATTCGACCAACCATGAATCGCCATATCGAAGGTATGTTGGCTGAGCGTATCTTGCAAATTGCTGCTTGGCACCAATTGCAGGCTGGTTGAAACGCCAACCGTCGCTAATTGGGCCTGAATTCGCTCGGCAATTGCGCTGCGTTCAGGGCTATTGGCGCTGACCAGTTCAAAGCGCAATAATTGGCCAGCTTTGCGCCGCCAACCTTGCTCATCGCGCTGCCAGCCTGCTTGATCGAGCAAGCCATTGGCGCGACTTTGCTCTGCATCGTCGATATAGCCAGTCAGTTCATCGGCCACCGCCCACGATGAAGGCAAAATTGGCGAGGTCAAAGGCAAGGCCCGATTTTGCAGCACCTCAGCAATCAAGGTATTTGGGTCAACTGCATAGTCGATGGCTTGGCGCACGCGCAAATCATCAAGTGGCGGACGACGCAAATTAATCGTCAGCACCACATAATCGGCCAATGGTGCGCGAACCCGCCGATAGCCGACTGGCAGCGGCAATTCGCCTTGCTCAGTCACATCGTAGGTAAAGGCATCGACCGCATCGCGGCGCAACGCTTCGTGGGCTGCTTCCATGGTTGGGTACAGCCGAAACTCCAGCCGCTCCAAATTGGGGCGACTATTGGGAATATTGGGCCGATAATCGGCATTTGCCACCAATTCGATTAAATTGCCATCGCGCTGGCCAAAGCGAAAACTGCCAGTACCAATTGGTTGCTGGTTCCACGCTTGCCATTGCTCTGGTGTGGCGTTGCGCAACAAATGCGATGGTAACATCGGCACAGTAAGTTGATTGAGGAATGGCGCGAAAGCTACGGGCAAATTAAAGCGCACAGTTTGCGGATTGAGCGCCGTAACCGCGATGTTTTGCCAGGCCAACTTGAGGCTTGGGTCGCCATTGAATTGTGGGCTTTTGATCCAGTCGATCGTCCAGATTACATCGTTGGCGGAAAACGCTGTGGCATCGTGCCAACGAACATCATTGCGTAAGGTCATGGTATAGACCAAGTTATTGCTGCTGACCTGCCAATTTTCTGCAAGATCAGGCACAACCACGCCGGTGGCCTCAACGCGGGTCAAGCCCTCGAACAACAAGCCACTGAGGTCGGCCTCGGCGCGGGTTTGAGCGCTACCGCGCAATGGGTTGAGATCGTTGACCTCGCCAACCAAGGCCTCGCGATACACCCCGCCAACGCCAGCCTCGCCGCCTGCTGTTGTTGCTAGCGCTAAGTGCGCCAACAACAACAAAATCAGACTAGCACAAACCAAGGTGGCTCCAATTTGCCAGCGAATACGTCGAACCATACGCTTAGACTGTTAATAAGAAGGGATGCAACAGCGCCAAGAGAATCAATACGCTGGCGATCACAATCGTTACGCTAAACAGGGTTTTTTCAACGCCGCGACGGGTTCGATAGGCGGCTGAGGTGTTGCGGCCACCCAACACACTGGCGCTATTGCCTTTGGCTTGTAAAAGCACCAAAGCAATCAAGGCAATCCCCAAAACAACTTCTGCCGAAAACAAATACGTTTGCACCTGGTAAACCTCCACAGTTGGCTGTGTCTAGTCAAGTATCAATAGATCGCTATTATAAACCAAGAATATAGAACGAGGGATCGGGTGTTGGGGGTCGGGGGCTAGGGATCAGGGATCAGGTTTTGTTTAACCACGAAGGACACGAAGAGCACGAAGGACGAGGCTATAGGCTTTTGGCTTTATTTAACCACGAAGGACACGAAGAGCACAAAGTTGAGGTTTATCATTTCTATGACATTTATAAGCCTTCAAGCGTTTACCCAATCCTTAACGCAGAGGCGCAGAGAAGTGAGAGCTATTGGAACCCGAATCAAAATAATCTGTACAATCTGTAACCAAAAAAACTTAACCTTCGTGTCCTTCGTGCTCTTCGTGGTTTCGTTCTCTGCGCCTCTGCGTTGATCGTACCTTCCACTACATCTCCAAAAGCCAACAGCCCATAGCTTAACTTCTGGCCCCTAGCCCCTAGCCCCTAGTCCCTGAACCCTGCCCCCTCGTTCTACATATCCCACGTTTTGGGAATAAACAGATCGTTGAATTTTTTGAGCGCATAGCGGTCGGTCATGCCAGCAATATAATCGATTACTGCGCGTTCGACTGGCTCGCCGCGTTGTTGGCAAATTGCCAGCAGATCGCTGGGCACGGCCTCGGGATGCTTGCAATAATATTCATACAAGGTGTTGATGACATAATCGACCTTGCCATCTTCGGTTTTGGCCGGGCCGCGCAGGTAGACATTGGCATACATATATTCGCGTACGCCGTTGGTGGCCTCTAAAATTTGCGGGCTCATGCTAATCGCCAAATCGCTGGGAGCTGGTTGCTCGCCGCGTGCCCACCAATTATGGTCGATCATATCGCAGACCATGGTATTGATGCGCTCGGCGTGGGTTGTGCCAAGCATGGCAACATAGGCGCTGGGCAAATCATTCAGCTGCAAAATGCCAGCCCGCATTGCATCATCAATGTCATGGTTAATGTAGGCCACGCTATCAGCCAATTTAATAATTTGGCCTTCGAGCGTTGAGGCTGTGCCCCAGGTTGCGGTGGTAATATCTTTGCGCGATTTGGAGTGCGAATAAATGCCTTCGCGCACTTGCTGGGTTAAATTCAGACCCTCGCCATGTTTCTCCAACAACTCAACCACGCGCACGCTTTGCTCGTTGTGGCGAAATCTGCGGCCAATCGCTTTGGCCAACGCGGCCTCGCCTGCATGACCAAATGGCGTGTGACCCAAATCGTGGCCTAAGCCAATGGCTTCGATCAAATCTTCGTTGAGTAGCAAAGCGCGGCCAATCGTGCGCGCAATTTGGGTTACTTCGAGTGTGTGGGTTAAACGGGTGCGATAGTGATCGCCGATCGGTGCAATAAAAACTTGGGTTTTATGTTTCAGCCGTCGAAATGCCTTGGAATGCAAAATTCGGTCGCGATCGCGCTGAAACTCGGTGCGCACTGGCGAGGCTGGCTCAGGCTGATCGCGTTTGGCGTTCGCGCTATAGGCCGCCAATGGCGATAAACTTCCAATTTCTGCTGCTTCAAACAATTGCCGCACAGATTGATGCTGCATATCCTGCTCCTTGACGTACAATTAACCGCAAACAACCAAATTAAGACCGCCCAGCAAGCCAATTATTTGTTATGATGTATATCCTATAGCATTGTGACAAGCGCTGGCACATGGCATTTCGAGCGTCAATATGCTGTATCCGCGTTCTACGAGCGCAGCAGTGAAAACTAAAAACGCTGATCGCCCGTAGGCTACGGGGATCATACAAACAACCAACCGAGGCTGTGTATGCCCTACTTAATTGATGGCCATAATTTAATTGGCCAACTGGCGACGATTCGCCTCAATGATCCTGATGACGAAGCAAAATTAGTGCAATTGTTGCAACGCTTTGCAATTACGCGCAAAGTCAGCGTTTCGGTGGTCTTTGACCGCGGCCAATATACCCAGCGCACGCTTGGCGGCGGTGGCGTAACTGTGCGTTTTGCCCGCTCACCAAGCGATGCAGACGAGATGATCAAATCGCAACTTGTGCGTTTATCACGAGCAAGCGAATGGGTGCTGGTTTCATCCGACCGCGCGATTACCTATGTGGCCGATGCGGTTGGCGCACGGGTGATTAACGCCCGCGATTTTGCTGCCCTGCTCGAATCGATGGGTGCTGCTGATCCGAATGCGCCGACTCATCAAGAGATGCATGCTCATGTGCGCCAAGATCAGTTGCCAGAATGGCTGGATTTTTTTGGCTTTGATAAAGAAAGCGCCGAGAGCAAAGTTGATCTGACGCGCAAACCCAAGCCAAACCACCCAAGCCAACAGCGCACTGGTACGCAAGCTAAACGGCGTTCGCCCCAGGCTGCTAAACCAATTGTTGTGCCACAACCGCCTGAGCGTTGGCAACTTCCGCCGCGCCGCAAAGATCAGCCCGACCCAATTCCGCGTGATGCTGATGGACGGCCACGGCTCTCGCGCGGTAGCAAAAACCCGCAGGCAAGCACCGGCGAACGGTTGCACAAACCACCGCCGCCAGTGCATCCCGATGAGATCGACGAATGGCTTGAATTTTTTGGGGCTGATGAGGAATAACGAGGCTGGATCATGACAGAAACTGCAACCGAAGGCCGCAAAATCGATCATGTTAATATTGTGATCAACGAAGATGTGAACGCCAAAGGCATTACAACTGGCTTTGGCAGCTATCATTTTGAACACGATGCCCTGCCAGAATTGGATATGCACAGCATTGATTTGAGCACCACGTTTTTGGGCAAGCAGCTCAAAGCTCCATTTTTAATTAGCTCGATGACTGGTGGCGCTGCCCCAACCGAGGAAATTAATTTACAATTGGCCGAAGCAGCTCAAGCCTTGGGTGTGGCGATGGGCGTTGGCTCGCAACGAGCGGCCATCTTCGACCCCAGCTTGGCTTCGTCATATCAAGTGCGGCGGGTCGCGCCTGATATTGCCTTGTTTGCTAATTTGGGTGCGGTGCAACTCAACTATGGCTATGGCATCGAGCAATGCCAACGCGCCGTTGATATGATTGAGGCCGATGCGCTGATTTTGCATTTTAATGCCTTGCAAGAGGCAGTGCAGCCAGAAGGCGATACCAATTTTGCTGGCTTATTGACTAAAATTGAGGCGCTTTGTCGGGCCTTGCCCGTGCCAGTGATTGCCAAAGAAGTTGGCAACGGCATTGGCGGCAAAGCGGCCAAGCGTTTGGTCGAGGCTGGCGTGCAGGCGATCGATGTGGCTGGTGCTGGTGGCACCAGTTGGAGCGAAGTTGAACGCTTTCGCCAGCATACGCAGGCTGGACAAGGCATTGCCGCCACATTTGCTGGTTGGGGTATTCCCACCACCGAAGCAATTAAACAGGTGCGCGCAGCCTTGCCAACAATTGGTATTATTGGCTCTGGTGGCGTGCGCAGCGGGCTGGATATTGCCAAAGCAATTGCGCTTGGCGCTGATTTGGGTGCATCGGCTGCGCCAAATTTATTGGCCCAAAACAAGGGCGGCAGCGATGCAGTTCATGCAGCCATTGCGGCAATTATTGCGCAATTGCGCATCAGTATGTTTTGTACTGGCGCGGCAGATTTGGCCGCCTTGCGCCAAACACCCTTATATCGTGTTAGCTAAGTTTTTCGAGAAAGTAGTTTCATGAGTAAAACCTTGGATATTATCATTCGGGCCTTGGAGCCAGATGATTACCTTGACCTTGCGACCATATTTAGCGGGCCAAACGTGCTTGATGGATCATTGCACGTGCCATTTCCAGCGCAGGATGTTTGGCGGCGGCGGGTTGAAAATCCCGATACCGAAACGCCACGCTTGGTTGCCACCATCGATGCCATGGTTGTGGGCGTAATTAGCCTTGAAATTGGTGAGGGCCGTCGCCGCCATGCAGGCGATTTGGAGCTAGCGGTGCGCGACGATTACCAAGGCCGCGGCATTGGCGCAGCTTTGATGGCTGCGATCATCGATTTGGCCGAAAATTGGCTTGGTTTAAGCCGGCTCGAAATTGTGGTGTTTACCGACAATACGCCAGCAATTACGCTCTACAAGCGCTTTGATTTTGCGGTCGAAGGCACCTTGCGCAACTACGCCTATCGCGGCGGCAAGCTGGTCGATGCCTATACCATGGCCCGTTTAGCCCCTGCGCTTGCCTGATGTTCAACTGATGGAGAGCTGAAAAAGTCGCAATTTTTGCAACTTCCTAACTTGAGCATGGTAGAATATCCGAGGCGGCGCGAGCCGCCTTGTTATATATCCAGCGACCACACACCGAATTCAAAGGGGTATGTGTCTACTATGCGTCAAACAACTCGTAATGCAATATCACGGCGACAACGCCGAACAACACGTTTTATTCCCTCGCGGCTTGGCAACAAGGGCGCTCCGCGCTCGATGGGCCGCCGCATCGGCATTGCTTTTATGGGCTTGCTGGTAGTTGGGCTGGTATTTATGGCTGTTGCTGGGGTGGCAATGGCCGTTACCTACAATGGAATTGCCGCCAACTTGAAGCCACGGCTTGATCAAATTCATACCTATACCGCCTTTCAAGCCTCGAAAATTTATGATCGCAATGGCACATTGCTGTATGAATTTGTCGGTGAAGGTCGGCGAACTCCGGTCAATCTCGATGAAGTTTCTAAGCATTTGATTAATGCAACGGTCGCTGCCGAAGATGCTTCGTTCTTTGAAAACTCTGGCGTGAACTACTTCAGTATTGCGCGGGCAACTTTCGCCAACATCACCCAACAAAGCGTCGGTGCTGGTGGTGCTTCAACCATTACCCAACAGGTTGTGCGCTTAATTGTGCTGACCCCTGAGGAACGCCAAGATCCCAACGTCTATAGCCGTAAAGTTAAAGAAATTATCTTGGCCCAAGAGCTGAATACGGTTTATAGCAAAAACGAAATTCTCGAACTCTACCTCAACGAAATTCCCTATGGCAACTTGTCGTATGGCGTTCAGGCTGCCGCCCAAAACTATTTCGGGATTGATGCTAAAGATCTCGATATGGCGCAATCGTCGTTGCTTGGCGGGATTCCCCAGCTGCCAACGACCTATGATCCAATGCCTTGGCTTGATGATAAGTTAGTGCTCAAAGGGATCAAATTGCCCAAGGATGTCTGGCTCGACCCAATGTACGATCTTGCCAACGATGTTAAAGGCGAGATTGTGCCACCAAAAGGCCGCCAGATCGAAGTGCTGCGCCAAATGGTGCGCAACAATTATGTGACTGAGCGCGAAGCACGGGCTGCGGTCGCGACCGATTTACAGTTTGATAAGCCTGAAGTCAGTTTGTTAGCACCACACTTTGTTTTCTATGTCAAAGATTATTTGCAACAACGCTATGGCGCTGAGGTGGTTTCGAATGGTGGTCTGAACATCACCACAACCCTCGATTTGCAAACCCAAGATTTGGCCCAAACCATCGCCTACACTCGGATTCAGGAACTCAACGATGCTGAACGCAATATTCACAATGCGGCAGTGGTGGTCATGCAGCCGAACACGGGCCAAATTCTGGCCATGGTTGGCTCAATTGGCTATGATCTTTCCGAAACGACGACAACGCCAGGCGAAGAGGGCAACGTGCTTGATGGCAAGGTGAACGTTACCACTGCCTTGCGTCAACCAGGCTCGGCCTTGAAGCCATTCACCTATCTTTCGGGCATGGAGCAATATGTTGCGACCAAGGGCGAACGGGGCATTACCCCTGCCAGCGTCTTGTGGGATGTGCCAACGATCTTCAATCCACGCGGGGTAAAATACGAGCCGCAAAACTTTGATAATCAATTCCATGGCCCGTTGCGCGCGCGCACGGCGGTTGCCAACTCGCTGAATATTCCAGCGGTCAAAGGTCTGAAGGCAGCAGGGATTCCTGAAACTTTGAATTTGTTGCATCGCTTAGGGATTTCGCCCAACGTGTTGGCCAACGATCCTGGTTATTATGGTTTGGCGCTGACCCTTGGTGGTGGCGAAGTTACGCCGTTGGATTTGGCGACAGCCTACAATACGGTTGCTAGCGGTGGCCGTTATTTTGCGCCAACCCCAATTCTCAAAATTACCGATGCGCGCGGCAAAACCTTGGAAGAATTCAAGCCTACCCCGCTCGCCAACCCAGAGAGCGATGCCGTCAGCGATACCAGCAAATGTGTGATTCCAGATGGCGAAGATTATCGCTTGGGTGCGCGTTTGCCGAATGGAACCCAATGTGTTGATGGACGCTTGAACCACATCATCACCAATATGATTAGCGACAACGAAGCGCGTCGCCCGATTTTCGGCACCAACAGCATCTTGAAACTTTCGTTGCCAGCAGCGGTCAAAACCGGTACGACCAACGATTTTCGCGATGCTTGGGCTTCGGGCTTTACGCCATTTGTCACGGTAACGGTCTGGACGGGCAATAACAACAACGAACAAACTGCCCAAGTGGAAAGTACCCAAGGTGGTGGTGTGATTTGGGCGCGCACGATGGAAGCAATGTTTGCCAACGACACCATTATGAATCGCTTGGCTGGCTTCTATGGCGGCATCGATGCTATGCCCCAAAGCTTTGCAAAATCGTATCCTGGTGTCTATCGCGAGGAAATTTGCGAAATTCCAGGCCCATTCGGTGGGCGCACCGACGAGCTGTTTATCGATGGCTTGGACTCAGGTGGGCGCTGTGACCTGTACGAAAAAATCTCGGTGGTCAGACTCACCACAACTGATGCTGAGGGCAAAGAAACATCAACCTATTGTCGCCCAGTTGCTGGTGCTGACTATCCAGAAGGTGCGATCTCATCGATTTATGTTTGGAAGTTGCCAGAAAGTAACGACGACGAACGGATCGATCTGAGCAAATGGAAGGGCTATACCAGCGATCGCAACGATAATGGCGAAGATTCGCCGGTGGCGGTTGATCCCGATAAGTTGCCAAGCTGCGATGCGGTTGCGCCAACGCCAACGCCTGGCACACCAACGCCTGACCCACTGACCCCGACCGCGCCAATTTTGGGGCCGGGCCAAGTGCAAATGCCAAATTTGGTTGGCTACGGCGAAAACCAAGCTCGCCAGATCTTGATGAACTTGGGCTTTGCACCAGATAAGATTGTGGTCGATTATCAAGGCCGCGATCGACTTGGCCCCGTTTTTGATCAATATCCAGCTTATGCGGTGGTCAGTAGTTTGCCCGGGGTTGGCTCGGCGGTGGATCTCAACACCGTAATTATTTTGGGTATTCGCTCGCCGGATACCAGCCAGCCAACCGCGCCACCAGCGCAACCAACCACTCCAGCGCAGCCAACGCCGGTGTTGCCAGTGCCAACAACAATTATTGTTGAGCCAACGCCAGTCGTTGAGCCATCGCCGATACCGGAACAACCACAACCAACCCCTGTGGTAACGCCCTAAATTGAGCAACCGAGCGCTTGTTGGCAACGACAAGCGCTTGGCGTTTGGCATGTCGTGGCATAATGCCCTATAATGCCCGCGAATGAGCAGGCTCTGGTGGCCTGAGGAGCGATCATGAACATTTTGCTTTCCAATGATGATGGTGTGCATAGCCCTGGCTTGTTGGCGTTGAAAGGCCAACTTGAGCAGCTTGGCCGTGTCACTGTTGTTGCGCCTGAGCGCAATTGGAGCGCAGGCAGTCATAGTCGCACCTTGTTTGCCCCGCTGCGCATCAACGAAGTACAGCTTGCAGATGGCAGCCCAGCCCTCGCTTGCGATGGTTCGCCCGCCGATTGTGTTGGCTTGGCCTTGCTTGGCGTGCTCGATCATCGGCCTGATTTGGTGGTTTCGGGGATCAACCTTGGGGCCAATCTCGGCCACGATGTGCTCTATTCGGGCACGGTTGCCGCCGCCATGGAAGGCCTTGTGGTTGGCATTCGCTCAATCGCAATTTCGCTGGTTGATGGCTACAAGCCGGACAGCGATTTTAGTGTGGCCGCCACTTGGGCACGCCGCATCGTCGCGAGCGCCATGGAATTGCAATTGCCCAGCGATATTTTGTTGAATGTGAATGTGCCGCAAGGCTCAGCCGAAATTATTAATGATGCCAAAGTTACCCGCTTGGGCCATCGGATTTATCGCGACGAGCTGATCAAACGGCTTGATCCACGTGGCCGCCCCTATTATTGGGTTGGTGGGGCCGCGCCTGAAGGCAAGCCCGACGATGGAACCGATTTTGGCGCAGTGGCCAACAACCATGTCTCGATTACGCCGCTGCATTTTGATATGACCAACCTTGATTGGGTGCAACGATTAAGTACTGCCATATGGAATAACGCTTAAATGTCACGTTATAAATTACAAACCTATCAATTTGGCATTGTCAATGGTTTGCGCCAAGATGTGAGCGATCGCATTAATAGTGCGATGCCAAATAATTTGTTCGCACCTGAGGCTCGCAAAGGCCATTTGTTTGTATTAACCGATGCAGTTAATGAAGGTGCGCGCGGTAAAGAAGCGTGTGATCTTGTTACCCAAACTATTATCAAAACATTTTATGCAGATACTTCATTTAGTATTACCTCTGGCTTGCGCAATGCCCTAAAAGCTGCCAATACTGCCCTGTATGAATTTAATTTCAAGGCTGCGCATCACCAAAAAACAGCGGTTGGTTGTACATGTGCGGTCTTGCGCAACAACGATTTATATATTGCCCAAGTGCAGCCAACCCAAGCTTATGTTGCCCATCGTGGCCAATTGCGGGCCTTGCCAACCAATCCTTCGTGGCAAGGGAATGTCAGCAGCTCAACGATTATGCCGCCCAACGCGCTTGGCACCAGTTTGTTCAGCGAGCCAGAAATGTTTCGCAACGTGGTTGAAGCTGGCGATATGCTGGTGCTGTGCTCAAGCCGTTTGGCACGTGTGCTTGGCCGCGCTGATGCAGAGCGCATGTTTTGCCTTTCCGAGGCTTCTGCTTCGCTGGAAGAATTGTATGCAATTGCACGGCGCAATAGCTTGAATGAAGCCCATGTTGCCTTAATCGATATGCTGCCGTTTGTCGACCCGAATAGCGAATTGCTCTCTGCTGAGGGCTTGGCTGAACGTGGCAAGGCTGCTGCCAGCGTGGTTGGCGAATGGATTAGCGATGTCACGGCCAATGCTGCCTTGATGGTGCGCCGCGAAAAAGATGATGAAAACGGCGAGCCTAGCTCGGCCATCGACGAACTGCCCCCAATGCCCGCCGAGCTGGAGGAAGTTGACCCACGCGATATGGGCTGGCTCAACGAGCGCCCACGCTATCGCCCGCGCAGCTTGCGTGATGCTGAGCAATGGTTGCCCAGCGCCTATTTGGGCGAAACCAGCATGGTCGCGGCAATTCAGGCCGCCAGCAGCGCGCCAAGCATCGATTTGACCGATATGGAGCCGTTGCCAGTCGATTTTGCCGCCGTGCCCGTGCCGCAGCGCGATCCAGTTGTGCCATTGACTGGCTGGCAGAAATTCACTGCGCCATTTCGCTATTTGCTGGCAGCAATCGTGACCTATATTGCCAATTTTGGCCGCAACAGCCGCCCGATGGCTCCGCCATTGCCGCGCTTTGCGCAAGCTCGCGGTGGCGATTTATCGTATCGGCGTTCGCGGCGGCGCAATATTCCATGGACATTAATCGCCTTGCTGATTGTGTTGGTTGGCGGTGGTTGGTTCTATGTGCAAGATCGGCGCACCCAAAACACCGAAGCCGCCTATCAAGATAGCTTGAATGTGGCCAATTCCAAATTTGAAACCGCAGTCAAAGCCACCGATGATCGCGCCGCCTTGGAAGAATTGGGCGAGTTAGACACCCATCTCGAAACCTTGGCCAGCGATCAAGGCTATATGAGCAATCCAACCCGCAAGGCCGATTATCTGGCGTTGCGCAAAAAATCTGATAATCTGCGCGCTAGCATTGATCGCACATCGTTTTTGACCGACCTCAAATTGGTAACGACGATGCCAACCAGCGATACGATTGGCAAACTGATTGTCACGCCAAACACTGGCAAAAACGACTTGTATTTTATTGGCACCGAGAATGGCGCGCTCTATAGCTACACCGAAGGCAGCAGCGGCCAGCCCACCAGCCTGCTCAAAGATGGCGATGAAATTGCTGGCTTGCCAGCAGCGCCAATTCGTAGCGTGATGTTGCGCGAAGGCGAGCTAGCTGCAATCGACGCACCGCCCAATCTCAATGCCCAATCAAATATCTATTTCTATTTGCGCGACACCAAAACCTGGGTTTCGCGCACCATCCAAGGCAGCGAACTCTGGACGCGCCAACCATTCCCTGATATTGAGACCTACGGCGGCGGCTTGTATGTCTACGATTTGGGGCGCACCGATAGCGCAACCGCTGGCGAAATTCTGCGCTATCGCTCAGGCGAGTTCGCCAACTTGCCCGAAAATTGGATCACCGATTCAACTGGCGATTTCAACACCAAAGCGGTCGTTGATATTGCGATTGACGGGCGGATCTATATGCTTCAGCCTGATGGCACGGTTGGTATTTTCGAGGGCGGCTCGTTGATCGATACCGTGAGCGTGCCAGCGCTTGATCCGCCGTTACGCGCCCGGCGCTTGTTCGTCGAGCAAGAAGTCAGCGCCGAAACCTTCCGCGACAACCAAGGCCATTTTTTCATTGTTGATGCAGTCAATCAACGGGTGATCGAAGTTAATCGCCAAGGCGAGATTATTCAACAGCTGAAAGTGCCGAGCACCAGCACAATCAAACTCGAATTGCTCAACGATGTGGCAGTGGTTGGCAGCGGCTCCAGCAAAATGCTGTATCTTGCCAATAGCAACCGAATTTATTCGATGGTCTTGCCATCGCCACCGCCACCACGTGAAAGCTTGGGCGGCACAACCACGACACCAACGGTTCAAATTACACCAACACCATAAATAAAGGGGTTTCATGAAAATCGGGATTATTGGTTTGCCCAACAGCGGCAAAACCACGGTATTTAATGCGCTAACCCGCAATACCGCTGAAACGAACGCCTATTCATCAGGCCAGATCGAGCCAAATATCGCTATGGTCAAAGTGCCCGACGAGCGGCTTGATGCCTTGGCCAAAATGTACAAGCCCAAAAAACTCACCCCAGCCGACGTGCAATATATCGACGTGGCGGGGATGAGCGGCAACGCCCACGAAAGTGGTGGCTTGAACCCACAGTTTCTCAACTACATCAGCCAAGTTGATGCGTTGCTGCATGTCGTGCGAGCTTTTGAGGATGATGGCGTTCCGCATGCCCAAGATAGCGTCAATGCTGCCCGCGACTTAGCCTCGGTCGATATGGAATTGATGTTCTCGGACATGGCGATTATCGAGCGCCGTTTGAGCCGCTTGCGTGGTGAAGTGACCAAAATGGTCGGCAAAGACCGCGAAGTGCGCATGGTCGAACTCAACGCCCTTGAGCGCTTGTATACGGGCCTCGAACAAGATGTGCCGATTCGCGCCCAAGAATTGAGCGAAGAAGAAGCCAAAGTTTTGCGCGGCTTCCAATTCCTCAGTGGCAAGCCAATGTTGGTTGTCGTCAACATCGACGAAAAGCAACTCAAAACCCCGCCAGTCTTGGAATACAACAAGCCAAAAACCGCAATTGTGACCTTAGCAGGCAAAGTTGAGGCCGAATTGGCCCAGCTCGAAGATGAAGATGCCCAAATGTTTATGGAAGATTTAGGCATTACCGAGCCAGCCCGCGACCGCGTAATCAAGGCCTCGTATACCATGATGGGCTTGATTAGCTTCTTGACCGCAGGCGACGACGAAGTGCGTGCTTGGACGATTCGCCAAGGCATCGGGGCTGCTGAAGCCGCTGGCACAATTCACTCCGACTTACAGCGTGGCTTTATTCGTGCCGAAATCGTGGCCTTCGACGATTTGATGAAGGCTGGCGATATGGCGACCGCCAAAAAAGCTGGCACCGTGCGGCTCGAAGGCAAAACCTACGTTGTTAAAGATGGCGATATTGCTCACTTCTTGTTCAACGTGTAACAATCCCTCACCCCCCAGCCCCCTCTCCCACTGAACGCGGGCGAGGGGGAGCCGTCGTGGATGACCAGCGAATTAGGCGAAAACCACCTTAACAAGCCCTTTCTCACTCGACGCGGGCGAGGGGGAGCCGTCGTGGATGACCAGCGAATTAGGCGAAAACCACCGTAACAAGCCCTCTCTCACTCGACGCGAGCGAGTGGTAGCAGCCGTTTCTATCGACGAATTGCGCCAGAACCACGTGATGAAGCCCCTCGCCCGCGCCACGGGAGAGGGGTTGGGGTGAGGGGATATTAACACCGACCCTTGTAGGCCAGCCCTCTCTCACTCGACGCGAGCGAGTGGTAGCAGCCGTTTCTATCGACGAATTGCGCCAGAACCACGTGATGAAGCCCCTCGCCCGCGCCACGGGAGAGGGGTTGGGGTGAGGGTATGCCAATCCATGAGATTCAATTGCCACTTCTTGCAGCAAAGCAGTGGCGTTTTGGTTTAAGGAGCAGAAGATGAACGAGCAATTGTGCCGTGCGCGGATTGCCCAAAATGCCCAGACCCGTGAGCCAACCCTCGATCTTTCGTCTCTCAAAATTACTACATTACCAGAAACAATTGGCGAATTAACTCATCTTGAACACTTAGACCTATCAAGGAATCGTTTGCAGCAACTGCCACCTGAACTTGCCAAGCTAACCAAGTTGCGCACATTGGATCTCAACTACAACGATGAAATTGAAGGATTGGAGCCATGGATTGGGCAGTTATCAAGTCTCGAAGAACTGCATATCCGTGAATTATCGGTAACCGAACTCCCAGCCAATTTAGCGCGATTACAACAATTACACACGCTTGATCTCAGTTATACCGAGCTGAACGAACTTCCTCGCTGGTTAGGCGAGTTGCCCTCATTACAAACGCTCAATATTAGTGGCCTAAATATAGGCGAGATACCTGAATGGTTTGCGAGCCTTCCAATTAAACACTTGGTCTATTATCCAAGCGGTATCCCCAATGAACACTTGATTGGTACGCTGACCACGCTTGAAGCGCTTGATTTATGGTCTAACCACGATGCGTTGAACGTTTATCCTGAATGGCTCCAGCAAATGGGTCATTTGCGCAGGTTGAATTTTTATAGCAAGATACTTGTTCCAGCATGGCTCATGGAATTACCGCAGCTCACCCATTTCGAAAGCTATGGCGATTTTCGTGAAATTAGCCAAGTCTGGCACAACTGGAAATCACTTGAACATCTCACGTGTGGTGATGTTGCCGCAACGACCTTGCCACCAAACCTCAAAACCCTAGAAATAACTATCAGCGGATCAGCAGTTCCTGAATCAATTCGCCAATTGCACCAGCTTGAAGAACTAAAGTTATTTGGCGAAGGGTTTCGCGCGTTGCCTGGCTGGGTTTTAGAATTGCCCAACTTGCACACCTTGAATCTTGTCAGCACAGGGATTGACCACATTCTGCCGCCTGCCCGACCTAACTATAGTTTACGAAAACTGCATATGAATACCTTATATTGCAGCCGTCAGCATCGCTTAGATGGGCTGCGCAGCCTGCATAGGCTGGAAGAATTAAGGTTGAGTAATCATCGACTCGGTACGTTACCAGCATGGTTGCACGAATTGCAGCAGCTACGCGAGCTTTCGATTGATGATTGCGCGTTGACTGATCTTGATCCAAGGTTGGGCCAACTCCAGCAGCTTGAGGAACTTTATCTTCATGGTAATGATATTCCCATAGCGAGCTTGGAACGCATTTTGCCAACGCTCACTAAACTCAAACATCTATCATTTGGATTATCAAGTGATGAGCCATTTCCTGCCAGTATTCGCGAGCTGTCGCAACTGCGGAGTTTGTATCTCAGAATCGGGCCAAACCATGTAATTCCTGAATGGCTGAATCAATTGACCAAGCTCGAAAGCATAATGCTTGGCTACAACCTTGAGCCAGTCCAAATTCCATGGATCGAAGGCTGGCTAGCACTGCCGAAATTACGCGAGATCGATATCCATATCAAACCAGAATTATTTGATCCTGAATTATTGCAACGCTTTGAGCAACGTGGTGTACAAGTTGATCTGGGATAAAATGCAATCCCTCACCCCCCAGCCCCCTCTCCCACTGCACGCGGGCGAGGGGGAGCCGACTCTTTTTTACGAAGGAATTGGGGGAGAACCACGGCATTAAAGCCCCTCGCCCGCGCACGGGAGAGGGGTTGGGGTGAGGGGATCTCTTACAACCTACCTTTGTAAGGCTAGGGGTGGTGATCTGCATACGCCATTTAAAAATCCTGCTCTTCGCGATTTAACAATTTTGGCGTATGATAGCCCGTGATCGCTCTGCACAGAAAGGATACACCCATGCAGGTCAATCCAGGGATTTTCAAAGCCTACGATATTCGCGGGATTTACCCCAGCGAACTGAATGAAGATGTAGCATTTTTGATTGGACGCGCCTTCGCTTCGTTTTTGCAAGCAGAAAAAGTCATTGTTGGTCGCGATATGCGCACCTCAGGCCCATCAATTTTCGATGCCGTCACCCGTGGCTTGATGCACCAAGGCGCTGATGTGATCAATATTGGCATGGTCAGCACCGATCAATATTATTTTGCCTGTACCCAATTGGGCTTGCCGGGCATGATGGTTACGGCCTCACACAACCCCAAACAATACAATGGCTTCAAGATGGTCAAAAAAATGCCCCAATTGCTCTCAGGCGATGCAGGCATTCAAGATTTGCGCCAATTGGTCGAGAGCGAAGCGTTTGCCGAGCCAACCCGCCAAGGCAGCATGAGCGAGCTTGACCTCAGCGAAGAATTTATCGAATCAGTTTTGCAGTTGATCGATGTCGCCAGTCTCAAACCGCTCAAAGTGATTGCCGACACAGGCAATGGCATGGTCGGGCCAATTCTCCAGCGGGTTTACGAACGCTTGCCAGTCGAATTGATTGGCTTGTATCTTGACCCCGATGGTACGTTGCCAAACCACGGGCTTGATCCATTGCAGCCCGAAAATCGCGCCGAACTTGAAGCCCGCGTGGTTAGCGAAAACGCCGACGTTGGCTTTGCCTTCGATGGCGACGGCGACCGCTTCTTTGCGATCGACAATCGCGGCCAATTTATCTCTGGCGATTTTATGACCGCCTTGATGGGCCAATATTTCCTTGAAAAACACCCAGGGGCCAAGATTCTGTATGATGTGCGGGCTTCGTGGGCCGTGCCCGAATTGATTGGTGCTGCTGGCGGTGTGCCGCTGATGGAGCGGGTTGGCCATGCCTTCATCAAGGCCCGTATGTCGAATGAAGGGGCAATTTTTGCTGGCGAAGTCACTGGTCACTACTATTTTGGCGATTTCAATTATGCCGATTCGGGCGTGATTCCATCGCTGATTATTCTGGAAATGCTCTCGAAGAAGGGCAAAACGCTCAGCGAATTGTTGGCTCCGCTTGAATCGACCTACTTCATTTCAGGCGAAATCAACACCAAAGTTGCCGATGTGAAGGCTGTGTTGGCGACCTTGGCCGAAAAATACAGCGATGCTGAGCAACATACCATGGATGGCTTGTCGGTGAATTATCCCGATTGGCACTTTAATGTGCGTGGCTCCAACACCGAGCCATTGTTGCGGCTCAACCTTGAAGCACGCAGCAAAGAACTGATGGAAGCCCAACGCGACGAAGTGTTGGCAATTATTCAGGCGTAGGGACGAGGGGTCAGAGGTCAGGGATTAGGGTTCAGGTTTGCCGCCATGTTCCCTCACCCCCCAGCCCCCTCTCCCACGAAAACGCGGGCGAGGGGGAGCCGACTAGTGTTCATCAATAATTGTGTTAGAACCACGAGGTTAAAGCCCCTCGCCCGCGCCACGGGAGAGGGGTTGGGGTGAGGGGATCTTCAAACCTAGCTCTATGTTCTATGCTCTCCTGACCCCTGATCCCCATCAACCGACCCCCATTCTACAAATAGATCATTTGTTCTTTTTTCATGCTATGATAGGGAGGCAATCAAGGCAGTTTATTGTAGTGATGAAGGAGCATTCAATGGACGATCGCTCTCAGAACCACATTCCGCTTACTGATGCCAATCCTCCAAGTATCCCCGCAACGGTTGATCGCACTACATTCCAAGCCGAGCTTGATACAATTCGCCTTCGCGAGAAAGCCCACACCCGCGAGGGCGATGCGATTGCTGCTGCTCGTCGCCGCTTGCCAATGGTCGAAGTCGATGCAACCACGCCAGTAGTTGGGCCAAACGGGCTAGTTCCATTAATCGACGTTTTCGAGGGTCGTAGTCAATTGTTTGCAGGCTATATGATGTGGTACGACGGTGCCAGTGCTGCGCAGCAATGCGAAGGCTGTAGCATGAATGTTGGCCATGTGCTTGAGCTTGGCTACCTGAACTCGCGCGATGTGACCTTTGCCGTGCTTTGCCAAGGCCCGTTTGCCGAAAGTAACCACTACCGCGAATTTATGGGCTGGCCCATGCCTTGGTATTCTGTGCCAGCAGCCTCGCTTGATCGGCTGATTGCTGGTCGCCACTTTGGCATTTGGGTTTGCTATTTGCAAAATAATGGTCGGGTGTTTGAAACCTATTGGACAACCGGTCGTGGCTGCGAGCAGATGGGCAGTTCATATGCAATGCTCGATATGACAATTTATGGCCGCCAAGAAGCGTGGGAAGATTCGCCTGCTGGCTGGCCGCAGCGGTTTTTCAACACGCGCTCAGCCCAAATGCGCACCGATGAGCATGGCCATGCGGTCAATCGGCCTGCTGGACGGCCAATTTTGCAATGGTCACGCATCGCCGCTGGCCGCTCCGATGAGCTTGCTGGCGCTGATAAATAAATGGGGATCGGCAGTTGGGGGATGGGGATCGGATTCTGTGGACTGACAAGCTTAGGTTTCCGCTGAGCACCACAAAGCCAACGGCTCATCAATGGATGCCTCTCAGCCTCAAATTGCCCTTGAGGTGAAGGGGGATTAAAGCCCCGCCTGCGTTTCCCGCTGGCGGGATGGAAGGGTGGATATCAAGACTATGGGTGAAAATCTACTCTTGCAAAATACAGAGGATTAGATGTTGATAGACGCAAATGCCCAAAAAAGCGCTAATTAGCAGCCAAAAAGGCTCGATCCTCAATCCCCAACCCCTACTAAACAATCATTTTCGACATAAGCAACTCCATGGGATCGGCAGTTGAGGGCTGGGGATCAGCAGCTGCCCATGGTTCAAGCAGTGCTGATTTGCAAGCAATAAATGACCTGATCCCCGACTGTCTCTTATA
>NZ_PUBZ01000106.1 GCF_003205875.1 Herpetosiphon llansteffanensis | reverse complement strand
GGTAATCATGGTCCCTCACCCCCCAACCCCCGCTCCCACTGAACGCGGGCGAGGGGGAGCCGACCATGGTGTATCACACATCGTGACAGAACCGCACGATTAAAGCCCCTCACCTGCGCACGGGAGAGGGGTTGGGGTGAGGGGATCAGGCGGTGGTTAACGTGATGTACCATTACATATAGGCTCTGGGCTATCGGAACATTGATTGAAATTTCCAATAATCTCCCATAGCCAAAAGCCAAAAGCCCATAGCCTTACTTTGTGTAATTCGTGTAATTCGTGGCTAAAATAATCTTCCTTCGTGCTCTTCGTGGATCAAAAACTGGCTCCGCGCCAGTATTATGGCTATGGGCTAGCGGAACATTGATTGAAATTTCTAATAATCTCCCATAGCCAAAAGCCTGTAGCCCATAGCCTTACTTCGTGGAATCTGTGGCTAAAATAATGTTCCTTCGTGCTCTTCGTGTCCTTCGTGGTTAAAAAAGGCCAAAAGATTGAGTTTCGCTGCAAACGTAGCAGTGGAATCTGTGGCTAAAATAATGTTCCTTCGTGCTCTTCGTGTCCTTCGTGGTTAAAAAAGGCCAAAAGATTGAGCTTCGCTGCAAATGTAGCAATTGTTTGTTTAAGCGCAATTCTATTGGCCCATGGCGAATGTAACACAACCTCGCCATAATACGCGCCTGCCAACTGGCCATAAATTGCGCCCGTCGTATCAGCATCGTTGCCCAAATTTACTGCCAATAAACAGCCTTGCTCAAACGAAGTGCTCTGGTAAAACGCCCATAATGCTGCTTCGAGGGTGCGTGGCACATAGCCCAAAGCCTCGATTTCTGGTGGCTGGCGCTCACGAAACGAGCCAGCAGCAATTTCGGCAATCTCAGGGCTGAGGGTTTGATGCTGCCAGTAGTTGGCTAATGGATGATAATTGGCTGCTAAAAGCTGCGTTTTTGGCACACCCCGTAATGCGCCAATGATTAAGCCTGTGAAATAACGGCAGGCATCGATCGCAATTTGATTGCCATGGGTGGTGCGCGAACTAGCAGCAGCGTAGTTATCAGCTAATTGGGGATTGTTGACATAGGCAAGGGCAATTGGTGCAATTCGCATCAACGAGCCATTGCCAGCCGACCAACGATCCTGATCGCCTGCATAGGCATCGCCAGTTTGGCTAAAATAATTAATCGCCTCGCGAATGGTGCGCCCGCTATCGATATAGCCACCAGTACTGCTGAGATGGCCTGCTTTGAGCCAACGCCGATAACGCTGCATTTGATCGACAGCATCAAAGCCTTTGGATTCGATTAAACTTTCAGCAAGGCAGAGCAGCATGGCAGTGTCGTCAGTCCATTGGCCAGCAGCCAAATTGAACACGCCACCACCAAGCATGTCGCTGATTGACACGAAACTGCCCGGGCGCTGAAATTCTAACGTTGCGCCTAGGGCATCGCCAATCGCTGCGCCAACCAAGCATGCCGCATAGCGTTGCCACGGAATTGTTGCTTGTTGCATTGGACTTCCAATTATTATAATGGCTATTGGCTGAAGGCTCTGGGCTAGCACAAACTGAATCACAATAATCTGTGCCAATCTGTGGCTAAAAAACATCGCATTTAACGCAGAGGCGCAGAGATTAATTATTGTTTGAAGGCTCTGGGCTAGCGGAACATGTGGTGGTAGCGCAAGAATCCCAATAGCCCATAGCCCATAGCCTTACTCCGTGCACTTCATTACTAACCAGTGGCTATTTTTAACGCAGAGGCGCAGAGAATGAAGGATGAAATCAAAAGTCAAAAGTCAAAAGCCTATAGCCACCAGCCCATAGCTTTACTTCGTGCTCTTCGTGCTCTTCGTGGTTTCAAGTCTTCGTGTGAAATTTGGTTCTCTGCGCCTCTGCGTTAAATTTCGCTCTGTTCTATGTTCTTTTTTACGCCCCAAACAAATAGCTCAAAAAGCGTTCGCCAACTTTTTGTTCAACTGCTTCAGTATTATTCGCTTCTTCGCGGGCAAATTTGACTGCTTGTTGCAATTTACTAATCCGTTCGAGCAATTCATTAACGCGGCGGGCTGGCAATGCACCTGAGAATTTAATTGTACGCCAATAGCCAACAATCACATCTTCATAATACACTTCAACTTGCGCTGGGTGTTTTTCGGTTGCTTCAGCCTTAACGTGGTTACGAGGAATTTTCTTCGTGCGCACGGTTTGCACTGGCTCGGTTGCCCATGTATCAGTCGATTGATCAAGGTTCCAGCTTTCTGCTGCATCAAGAGTTGGTAACTTGCGCACAAACGTTTGCAAATCAACTAATTGTTTTTCCAAAAAGAGCAAATAAGCAACTGGCACATCGTTGAGCAAGGTTTGGCCATCAACAACAACATTGGCTTTGGCAACACAATTTGTCCAATCTTTGGTCGCAGTAACATCAAATAAACGGGTTAAAATTGTGCTCGTTTGGCGAATAATTTCTTCAGCTCGCATTTGAACTTTGGTCGATTCTGGCGGTAATTGTTCGCCTTCTTCATCTTTTGGGCGATAGGTGCGGCTGATCCCTGCCAAGAGCGCTTGTTTTTGCAGCGCTTGGTGCGCTTCGGTCAACTCCGAGAATGAGCGGCTTTTGACCCCTTTTTCAACGGCGATAATTTGGTTTAATTTAGCCATGGTGTAATCCTCCAACTAATCATTAATGTGAATCTGCCCGCAGTATAGCCGATGTGCCTGCGCTTGAGCCATAGCCCTCAGACCGATTGCTATCCATCGTTGGGCTTAATCCCAATAGATTGTTGGCGAGTTCTTCATAATCTTTGAACAATTGTTTTCTATACTCCATTCAGCGATGTGAACAACCTTGATCAACAAAGGATACAGCGTATGCAGACGGTAACCAAGGCCAAAACTGGCAATCGAAGCAAAACAAACTATGTCGTCGATCTGATAATTGGAATCAGCTTTTTGCTGGCAACCGCCCCCAACGCCACTGGCGAGCCAATTCACGAATGGCTGAGCATGGGCTTGCTGGTGATGGTTGTGGTTCATTTGTTGTTACATTGGCAATGGATTGTGGCGATTAGCAAGAAACTATTTGGCAAGGTGGCATGGCAACAACGAATTAATTACATGTTAAATATTGGCCTGTTTATTGATCTGACAATCATCATGTTTACTGGCGTGATGATTTCCAAAACAGTTGTGCCATTGTTAGGTCTGCAATTACCCAGCAATCTGACGTGGCGCAGCTTGCACGGGCTGGCTTCTGATGTTGGCGTGGTGCTGATTGGCTTACATTTGGCCTTGCATTGGGATTGGATTGTGCGCACATCAAAGCGCTATCTGATTCAGCCAATTGTCAAACGTTTGCATAAGCCAGCCACTCAATTAGCCACCAAGGAGCAATAACCATGAACGTATTAGGCCGAATATTGATTATTGCGCTGGCTGCGGCTTTGGTGATTGGCGGTTTGCTGGCATTTGTGCCCAGTAATGCGGCGGCTGGTTTCGCCGATGGTCGTCCCGACCGCCAATTGACGCTTGATCCAGCGCAAGCTTCTGGCACGGCTGATCAATCAACCAGTGCTGCACGACCTGAATTTGCTGGCCGCGAACGTGGTGGCGATCATCATGAAGGCGGTTTTGGCCATATCATTCGCAATGCTGCTATCATGACAATTATTATTGCGTTGGTGGCGTTTGGCATGCGCTGGTTGCGTCGCCGCCGCGCTGTTGTCTGGCTCTAGCTGCTTGTTTGCAAGGCGCAACGCTGATATGTTGTGCCTTAGTTTGCACCCGCTGCGGGAGATTGGAAACGCCCAATGGCTCAAACAATTTTAGTGATCGATGATGAAGCAAAGCTGCGCGAATTGCTCCGCAGTTATTTGCAAAATGAAGGCTTTAATGTTTTTGAGGCCAAGAATGGTCGTGAAGGATTGTATGTGGCGCGTGAGGTCAAACCCGATTTAATTTTGCTTGATATTATGATGCCCGAACTTGGTGGGCTTGATTTTATGCGTGCTTGGAATAAAGAAGCTGAAACACCAATTATTTTATTGACTGCCAAAATTGAAGATCACGATAAAATTATTGGTTTGGAACTTGGCGCAGATGATTATATTACCAAGCCATTTAATGCTCGTGAAGTTATGGCACGGGTGCGGGCTGTGTTGCGCCGAAGTTATAAAGCGCCCACCCAAGCCGATATGTTGCGAATTGGCGAGATTGTGCTAGAGCGTTCGGCCTGTACATTGATGGTTGGCGAGCAGATTATCGATCTCACGCCATCGGAATTTGAAATTCTGGCAACATTAATGGCCTCACCTGGCCATGTTTTTTCGCGCTTAGATTTGCTTGATCGCACGTCGGGCCAAGCGTATGAAGGCTACGAACGCACAATCGATGTGCATATTCGCAATCTGCGTAGCAAAATCGAGCCCGACCCGAAAAACCCGCGCTATATTGAAACGGTCTATGGGGTTGGCTACCGCTTTGCCCGCCCGAAACGGCCTGAATGATGATGCTACGCTCATTGACGTGGAAATTAACCATCGCTTTTTTGGGCGTTGGCTTGATTGGCGCTTTAGTTGTGGCGTTGCTGGCCCGCCAAAGCGCACGCAACGAATTTGATCGCTTCATCTCGGAGCGTGATCAAACGGCCTTGATCACTGCCGTGACTAACTATTATGTGAGCCACGCCAGCTGGGATGGCTTAGAAAATGAGATCAATCAAGCGCCAGATTTGGCCTTTTATCGGCGTAGCGCAACCTTGTTTGATCGCGATGGCAAGGTGGTTTTGGCCAATGGTCCGTATGCTCCAGGCGTAATTGTTGATCAAGCTACCCTCGATGCGACCCAACCTTTGACCGTTGCCAACCAAACCGTGGGCTATATTGCCTTTGGCGTGATTCAGGGCGTACAACCACCAGCCCTTAACCCTGAAATGTTGACCAAAACTGGGCCATCACCAGGCCAGCTGGCCTTTGATCAACGGATTACCTGGGCGATTACCGTGAGCGCAATTTTTGCCACCAGCGTTGCCCTGTTGGTTGGCACATTGTTGGCGCGGCGGTTGACACGCTCGTTGCGCGAGTTGACGGTAGCAACCCAAGCCATGGCTGCTGGCCAGTTGGAGCAACAGGTGGCGGTGCGTTCAAATGATGAAATTGGCGATTTGGCGCGTTCGTTTAATCATATGAGCGCCGATTTGAGCAGGGCTACCCATTTGCGCAAGCAGATGACCGCCGATCTTGCGCACGATTTGCGTACACCGCTGAGCATTCTGCGCGGCTATGCAGAAGGCTTGCGCGATGGCATTTTGCAGCCCTCAGAGACGATCTACACCGTGATTTTTGATGAAGTGACGCATCTTCAGCGCTTGGTTGACGATTTGCGAGTGCTTTCGTTGGCCGATGCTGGCGAACTCTCGCTCAATCGGCGCTTGGTTGATCCAGCGGCCTTATTGGAACGCACAGTTCTGGGAGCGTTTGTGCAGGCTGAGCGCCAAAATATCGAGCTAAAACTCGAAACCGAGGAAGGCTTGCCATCGGTGTCGGTTGATACAGATCGCATGGCACAGGTTTTGAATAATTTGGTGAATAATGCCTTGCGCCACACCAAAGAGGGCAGCATTAGCCTCATTGCCAAGCGCCAAGCGCAACAGGTGCAATTGATTATTCGCGATACTGGCAGCGGAATTGCTGCTGCTGATGTGCCCTATATTTTCGCCCGTTTCTACCGTGGCGACAGCTCGCGCCAACGTGAAGATCAAGCGTCGACAGGCTTGGGTTTGGCAATTGTCAAAGCGATTGTTGAAGCTCACGATGGCCAAATCGAGGTCGAATCGGTTTTGGATGAAGGGACAAGTTTTATCATTAGCTTGCCTATTGCTTGACAACAGGCGTATACTTTATGGAACATGTGTTCGTATAGTTAAGGGTGAATGGTATGCAAATCAAGATGACCAGCGTGTTTGTTGACGATCAAGCCAAGGCCTTGAAGTTTTATACCGAAGTGTTGGAGTTTATCAAAAAAGTTGAAGTGCCAGTTGGCGAATTTTTATGGCTAACCGTCGTTTCGCCCGAGTCACCAGATGAAATTGAACTTGTGCTCGAACCCAACAATCATCCAGCAGCTAAAGCCTACCAAGCTGCGCTCAAAACCGATGGGATTCCCTGTTTGAGCTTGGCCGTTAAAGATATTGATGCTGAATATAAGCGCATGCAGGGCTTGGGCGTTGAATTTCGTAGCCCACCCACTGATATGGGGCCAACCCGCGCTGCGATCTTCGATGATACCTGCGGCAATTGGCTTCAGATCTATCAAAGCTAATGGGTATTGGTTGTTGGTGGCTGGGGGTCGGGAGCACGAAGAATATGAATGCTAGTAAAATTGAACGATCTTCATAATCCACCAAATGAATTTTAGGGAGTGCAGGGGGATGAAAACCCCCTGCGTTTCCCGCCGATGGAGGGACGGAAGGGAGGCAAACGATAGAAGCGAGAAATTGAATGCTTGAATATTGCCAAGGAAATATATTAGCCGCGCAAACTGCGGCGTTGGTCAACCCAGTTAATTGTGTTGGGGTCATGGGCAAAGGCTTGGCTCTACAATTTCGCCAAGCGTTTCCAGCCAATTATCAAGCCTACGTCAAGGCATGTCGGGCTGGGGCGGTGCAACTTGGCTCGATGTTTGTGTTTGTTGAATCAAACGCTGAGCAGCCAATGACGATTATCAATTTCCCTACAAAGCAACATTGGAAGCAGCAATCGTATTTGGCTGACATTGCGAGCGGCTTAGACGACTTAATCGCTGTGCTTGCGGATCGTTCGCTTGATTCGGTGGCTGTACCTGCCTTGGGCTGTGGCTATGGCAGCTTGGCTTGGGCCGACGTTGAACCGCTGATCATCAAGGCGTTTGAGCGCTTGCCAAACCTGCACGTTCAATTGTACCCACCGCAATAAACCCCAAAACCCAATTTCTCGGCCTAAAACACGCTTTTGGCGTGTTTTTTTTCTGTTAATCCTGAGCATGCAAAATTTGGCATTTAATTGCAGCTAATAGAGATAAGCAACTATAGCTATACGTTACTAGAGAATGCTATTTAGATTTTATGTACCTAAGTATTAAGGAGATTGCACCAAATGGCTATTTCCGATGTTTTTAAGATCAATCAAATCAAGCTGGAACGTGATCAAGCAATATATGCCAGGGATCAATTGTTGTATGAGCGAGATCAATTATTGCAACAGGCTGCACAACTTAGGTATGAACGCGATCAATCAAGCCAAGATGCAGCATTATTGCGTTCAACCTTAGCTGAAACCGACCATATGCAATTCTATCAATTAAAACAAGCTATTGCTGAATTAACTGCTCAACGTGAGTCAATTCGTCAAAGTGTTAATGTAACAGCATATGAAATTAATCAAGCGAAAGAGCAATTACACTTGAGTTTTGTTGCTTATGATCGTGATATGCAGCAAAAGCGGGCAACTATTCAAGCTGACCTTGATGGATTGCACAAGCAAATTGAACAACGCCGAAGTGAATTAGTTGTTTTAGAAGATGAATTACTCCTTCAATCGTTTGGCCTCTATACCCCACGCTATGATTTATCCAATAGCGAAGCCTATAAACAACGAATTGAGCAAGTTCGCCGTGAGCAAGCTGCAAAAGTAAAACAAGGCTTAGCCGCACATTGTCCAACCAATTGGACGGTTAATAATAGCCTTAAAGAAGGCCAGAAAATGATTAAGGATTATACGAAACTTATTATTCGTTCATTTAATAATGAGTGTGATTCAACTATTATTAACGTTAAGTTTAATAATATTGATTCTTTGGAAAAGAAAATCCGTAAAGCATTTGAAACATTAAATAAACTTGCTGTAACCATGAATATTCTACTGACAAATGAATATCTAAATAGTAAGTTGGAGGAATTATACTTATGTTATGAATATCAATTAAAGAAACAACGGGAAAAGGAAGAGCAAAGGGCATTGCGCGAACAGCTGCGCGAAGAAGCAAAACTTTTACGAGAGATGGAAGAAATAAAAATTAAGCTTGCAAAAGAAGAACGCCATTTCATAAAAGCATTAGAGTCGATCGAGTCGCAGTTATTGAAAGTCAATAATGAAGCTGAAAAGAATTTATTAGAACAAGAAAAAATCGCTATTTCCCAACAATTAGTTAAGCTTGAGCATGAAAAGCAGGATGTGATTAATCGTGAGCATAATACACGAGCTGGCTATGTCTATATTATTTCAAATATTGGGGCCTTTGGCGAGAATATTTATAAAATTGGCGTAACTCGACGGCTTGACCCGCAAGATCGAATTGATGAATTGGGTGATGCCTCAGTGCCATTTGAATTTGATGTTCATGCGTTAATATTTAGTGATGATGCTCCTGCTTTGGAAAATGCTTTGCATCGAGCATTTGAAGCTCGCCGATTAAATATGATAAATCGGCGACGTGAATTCTTTCATGTAACCTTGAAGGAGATTGAGCACGTGGTTAAAAATCATTTTAGCAAGCCGGTTGAGTTTGCTGAATTAGCCGATGCTGCTGAATATCGCCAATCATTAATCCTGCGTAAAGGTTGAAATGTCGATTTTCTGAATTTGAGTGCTGCTTTTGTGCTATAAACGTTGGTGAAAGGAGCACTCAATTGATGCCTGTACAGATTATTGATTTGGTGGTGGAACGCTTGCGGACGGTGGCTGGGGTTGAGGCCTTGGTGCTTGGTGGCTCGCGAGCACGGGGCACGCATCACGCTGAATCGGATATTGATATTGGCATTTATTATCGCAGCGATTTGGATGTTGCGGCCTTGCAAAGCCATGCTCAGGCCCTCGATGATTTGCAGCGTGAGCAATTGGTAACCGAAATTGGCGGTTGGGGGCCGTGGATCAATGGTGGTGGTTGGTTGACGATTCAAGCAATGCCGGTCGATTGGCTGTATCGCGATTTGAACAAGGTTGAGCAGGTGTTGGCTGCTTGCCAGGCGGGCCAAGTGACAATTGATTATCAGCCAGGCCATCCCCATGGCTTTGTTTCGGCGATGTATCTGGCTGAAGTTGCGCTTTGCCAGCCCTTGTATGATCCATATTCGAGTTTGGCCAACCTCAAGCAACAGCTGCACGCCTACCCACCTACCTTGCAAGAAGCATTGATTGGGCGTTTTTGGGAAGCTGATTTCGCCCTCGCTAATGCGCGCAAAGCAGTGAAACACGGTGATTCGGCGTATATTGCAGGCTGTTGCTTTCGGTCGGTGATGGTTATGACCCAGACGCTCTTTGCCCTCAATCAGCAATATTGGATGAACGAAAAAGGGTCGGTTGCGCTGACACGTGGGTTTAAGCACGTGCCAGCTGCTTACGATCAGCAGGTTGCGCGGATATTTAGCCTGCTTCAGCCGCAGCCCGAATCAATTGCTCAAGCCTTAGATGAGCTAGAACGTTTGATTCGAGCGACAGCAGCCTTGTTGGATTAGTTGGCTTGCAAGCCTTCGGCAATTTGCACGAGATCTGCTTGACCCAAGATGTAGCTTTCAACCGTCACAATTTGGCCATCTTCTTCCCACACGATCAAGTTGACTGAAACGGTCTCGAGATCTTCTTGATACATTGGGCGACCCAAATCTTTGATGTACAACGGTGCTTGCTCAACGTACAAGCCTTGTTTGTTGCGCACGGTGATTGGGGTGGTGCTGGCTGCGCCAACGCTTAAGGTATCGCCTTCTGCGATCGATCGGACATGGATCGAAATCGAATCAGCTGCGCTTTCGTTAGCATAGTAGCGGCCATTGTAGCCAGGTTTGGCAACGTAACCAGCTGGCATATAGCTAGGCTCGTAGGCAATATCGTTGCTCAGCACTGGTGGCACGGCGGTTGGCTCGTCTGGAATTGGTGTCGTCTCGGGAGCCGCAATCAATTGTTCAACCTTGGTTGGCTCATTATTCACCGTCAACCAGCCAATTTGGTGCAAAATTTGGCTTGCATAGCTGCGTAATGGTGGCACGGCCACGGTTGCAACAACGAGTGCCATCATGAGCGCTAAGCCGATTCGCAATTTTGATTTCAACATAAAACCTCCATAGTGTGGTTTGGGCGTGCCAAGCAGCTGCTGTACCCGTTGGGCGGTAGCCGCCTGCTGAGTGCTGTTTGGCTGCAAACCGATTTGGCCTAACTGTTGGGCCAGTTGAAGTAGGGCTTGATGATCAGAGTCAGCGGACGATGGTAGTTGACCAGTGTCAAGCAAATGGTCAACATCAGCATTAAATTGCTGGATTTGCTTATCGATCATTGTTCGTATCCTGTATTTGGCAACCATTGGCGGAGGCGTTGCAGGCTGCGATAAAGCATCACTCCTACATTGCTTTCGCTATGGCCGGTAATTTCGGCAATTTGGCGATTGTTCAAACGCGCCCCAAATTTCAAGGCAATCACGTCGCGTTCATGGGCTTTGAGTTTGCCCAAGGCTTGGTGCAATTGCTGATGGGTTTCGCCGCGCACAGTATCGGCCAGCAGGTCGCTGTTGTCGGCAGCATCCTCACGAATAAAATCCAATGAGAGCCAGCGTTGGCGGCGTTGGCGCTGAAAATGGCTGTCAACGCAGTGCCGAGCAATGCCAAAAATCCATGCTCCCAGCGTGCCACGATCGGCGCGATAGGTTTCGATCCTGGTCATTGCCCGCTCAAAGGTATGGGCAACAAGATCATCGGTGATACTGGGGTCGCGCACGCGATAGTCAATGTAGCGATAAATTGCCGCGTAATGCTGTGCGTACAGTTCACCAAAATCAATTTGGGTTGTGCTTGTATCAAGCGTTGGTTGCTGAATCCTAATCATCATTGCCTCACTTATCTGACGCACTTAAACTACACCCAACCAGCAAAAGTATTACAAGCACTTTTCAAATTTGGTTTGAATTGATTCACGAAGGGCCTGTAACCGCGAAGGTCGCGAAGAGCACGAAGGACGAGGCTATAGGCTTTTGGCTATCGGGGATTTGTTGGGAACTCCAACCATTGTTCCGATAGCCGATAGCCCTGAGCTGTAATGGTTTATTGGATTGGTAATCGTATTCCCTCACCCCCCAGCCCCCTCTCCCACTGGACGCGGGCGAGGGGGAGCCGACCATTGTTTCACCACAAATCATGCAAAACCACGAAGTTAAAGCCCCTCGCTCGCGCCACGGGAGAGGGGTTGGGGTGAGGGGATCAGATGGTGGTTAACGTGATGAACCATTACACTTAGCCTATAGCCATATGTTCTTTGTTCTATGCTCTGTGTTCTTTTTTGCCTTTTGACTTTTGATGGGTGTTCGTTAAACTGCCTATAGTCAATAGCCTAGAGCCTTTTATTGGAGCATCAGCATGGCATATGTACTTGGTTATGATATTTCGACGACCGCGACCAAGGCCCTGTTAATTGATCAACAAGGCACGGTGGTGGCCATTGGTCAGGCAACCTACGATTATGCAACGCCGCGCCCATTGTGGAGCGAGCAAGCGCCGCATTTGTGGTGGCAGGCTTGCTGCGAAAGCACCCAAGAGGTTTTGTCCAAAGCAGGCGTGGCCGCCAACGAAATTGTGGCAATTGGTTTGGCGGGCCAAATGCACGGTTTGGTGTTGCTCGATCAAGCTGGTGCGGTGTTACGCCCAGCCTTGCTTTGGAATGATCAGCGTACTGCTGAGCAGTGCGCGCAAATTACCGATCGGCTTGGCGCACAACGCCTGATCGAATTGACTGGCAATCGGGCATTAACTGGCTTTACTGCGCCCAAAATTTTGTGGGTGCAGCAGCATGAGCCGGAGCTTTATGCCCAAATTGCCCATATTTTGTTGCCCAAAGATTATGTGCGCTATTGTATGACTGGCGAGTTTGCCAGCGATGTGTCCGATAGTGCAGGCACGTTGTTGTTGGATGTGCGCAGCCGCCAATGGTCGGCGGAAGTGGCGCAGGCGCTTGAGATCGACCTTGCTTGGTTGCCACGCTTGTTTGAAGGCCCCTCGGTTACAGGCCAATTGCATGCCGAGGCTGCCGCAGCTTTGGGTTTGGTGGCTGGCATTCCGGTGGTTGGCGGCGGCGGTGATCAAGCAGCCAATGCAGTTGGCACTGGCGTGGTCGAAGCTGGCTGCATTGCGCTGAGCCTTGGCACGTCGGGCGTGGTCTTTGGGGCGACAGCTAGCCCAATTATCGAACCAGAAGGCCGTTTGCACGCCTTTTGTCATGCAGTGCCTGGGCGTTGGCACTTAATGGGTGTGATGTTGAGTGCTGCTGGTAGTTTGCGCTGGTATCACGACACCTTTGCCCCACAATTAAGCTACGATCAATTGCTGGAGCCTGCCGAAAACGTGGCAGTTGGTAGTGCTGGCTTGTTCTTTGCGCCCTATCTGACTGGCGAACGCACGCCGCACCCCGACCCCTTGGCCCGTGGTGGTTTTATTGGCTTGACTGTGCGTCATACTCAAGCGCACCTTACCCGTTCGGTGCTCGAAGGTGTGGCCTTTGGTTTGCGCGATAGCCTTGAATTGATGCGCCAAGCTGGAATCGGTACCATCGGCGCGATTCGGGCCTCTGGTGGTGGCACGCGCAATCGGTTGTGGCGGCAAATTTTGGCCGATGTGCTCGGCGCGCCGTTGGTTGGGGTGAGTACAACCGAAGGGGCTGCCTATGGTGCGGCGTTGTTGGCGGCGGTTGGAGCTAGCTGGTTTAATGATGTTGATCAAGCGGTTGCGGCGACCGTGCGTTTGAGCGACCCTACCGAGCCAAGCGCCGATCAAGCGCGCTATGCAGAATTATATGCAACCTATCGCGCAATTTATCCCGCGTTGCAACCATTGTATCCAGCTTTGGCCGCCGCCGAAGCCTAAATTTAACTAAAAGTTGCGCTGCTTGAATTTCAGGCAGCGCAACTTTTAATAGCGTATTTTGTTGCGGTTAGGAATAACTATTAATACGATCATCCCCAAAACCCCTAAGATTGATACCAAACCAAGCCATGGCGAATAGCCCTTGCTTTTGGTGGAAAAACACCATGCAGCCACCCATGCAATGGTGCTAAGTATAAAAAAGATGCCGGCTATTGCAGGATCAACAGTGTTGGGATTGCGGCTAATCAGAAAACCGCCAATGAGTAACAGCACAATAAATACTCCAAAGGCAATATTCGAACGCCGCCGATCAATTCTGGGATCAGTTTGCAGCAGATTTGGCACATGATAAGGATAATTAATTGGCTGATATTGGTCTTGGTATGGGTTTTGGCCATAGGGCGCTTGCGGCTGATATTGGCCTTGATACTGATTTTGGCCATAAGGTGCTTGCGGCGGATACTGGCCTTGATAAGGATCTTGGTAATTTGGTTGGTTGTTGGGTGGCGTTGGTGGGTAGTAATTGGGCTGGTTGCTCACGATTATTCTCCTCAAAGCAGCGAATAGCTCACTATAACATTGTTGCGTTGCCAGATTAATCCCAGTTAGTGTTGATTGTTGGCGCTATCTTTTTTGGGACGATAGTTTCAGGGTGGGGTGTTGGGGATTGGGGATCGGGGATCGGAATTGAGAAAAGCCATAGTGCTTTTTTTAACCACGAAGAACACGAAGGGCACGAAAGGCTATAGGCTTTGGGCGATAAGCTTCATCCTTCATCCCTCATCCCTCATCCTTCATCCCTCATCCCTCGCCCCTGTGCCAATGGACAGGCCCTTGCTCCACCTGAATATTGAGCAAGCCTGCTCTTCGCCACGTTATAGTGAGGGCAGCACATAGTTTTGGCGTGGAGGCAACGATGTTAATTGGGGTTTTGGGTGCTGGTAAAGTTGGCCAATTGTTTTGTGAATTGTTGGTTGAACGCGGGCATACGGTGTTGTTGGCAAATTCACGTGGTCCGGCCTCGTTGCAACCACTGATCGAGCAACTTGGGCCACAGGTTACGGCGGTTGTTCCAACAGAATTGCAACGAGCCGAAATGATTGTATTGGTCGTGCGCTGGCAGCATATTCCAGCAGCCTTGGAACCATTGGCTGATTATCAGGGCATCGTAGTTGACGTAATCAATAATCGTTTTGGGCCGAAGCCTAGTGATTTTTATGATTTGGCTGGGCGCGGCTCAAGTGAAATTGTGGCTGAACTCTTGCCCCAAGCGCGTTTGGTGAAAGCCTTTAATCATCAGCCATTTGCCGATTTGGCTCATCTGCAAGCAGCGCCAACGCCCAAAGCATTGTTTGTGGCTGGCGATGATCAGGCAGCCAAACAGGTTGTGATTAAGTTGATCGAATCTTTGGGTGCAACTGCCATGGATTTGGGCAACTTGCGCGAAGGCGGGCGCTTGTTCTCGACTGGAACAGGGCCGTTGGCTGGCCATGGTCGGGTTTTAAGCGTGGCGGAGGCAGAGGCGATTTTAGCTCAGCAATAAAGGGCGTTTTCGCCTGTTTCAACCCCTCGCTAACTGCTTGGCGAGGGGATTTTTGGTTTAATACCGTGAGGCGCTTGATTGGTTTAATCAAATCTAAAGAATATGTCTCAAATCTTTTTCTAAAATTTTTAGTAAAAAAACAACTTGACATTTAGAGAGATTCTTCTATAATAAGCACAAATTTCAATAACTCTTCAGTGAATTTCACGTTTGCGGGACATTTAGCGACTATGGCAGTGCTAAATCGGCGGTTATCGGGCTGAGAGACCGGTCTATCGCTCATAATAAAACTGCAATAGCCTCCAGAGAACTTATTTTCTTTACTAAAAAAAGTAGTTAATCTCCTACCTAAATGTTCAGCAGCAATGACCCAGCATGCACCTGCTTGCTTCGACAACGGCATCAGAAGCACCTATCTAGCTAGCTTCTCGGTTGGAACAGGCTTGTGAGAATGATCAAGTTTGATTGTCTCTAGCTAAGGAGGCTCATCGACGATCGAATTAGCAACCCAAACGCTTAACATTGTAGTACGTCGTTTTGGATTCAATTTGCTCAAAGAAGAGGAAATTCCCATGGTAAAGAAGCCAAAAAACTTGTGGGGCCTAATTGCGCTCCTGATTCTCGTTTTGCCAATCCTCGCAGCCTGTGGCGGTGCCGCCTCAACTGCAACCACGACCGGTTCAACCCAAGCCACTCCTGCTAGCGATTCTTCAGCTACCACTACTGCACCAACCGCTGGCACTGATGTCCAAGCTTCGCCTGCGAGCACAGATGTCAAAGATGTAACCGTCACTTTGCCATTCCAACAAGGTGGGATTACCAGCCTTGACCATGCCTACTGGTCAGCTCAATTGTTTGTCTCACAAGGCGTTGTCTTCGAAGGCTTGTATGGCTACGATCAACAATTGAATATCGTGCCAAAAATCGCCGAAAGCGCTACGCCTTCAGCAGACAACACGGTTTGGACGATCAAGCTGCGCAAAGATAAAAAATGGTCGAACGGCGACCCTGTTACGGCTAAAGATTTCTATGCTGCCTGGGTTCGCGCAGCTGGCCCAGAATTGAAAGATGCTCCAATGTGGGCAGGCATGATGGGCTACGTCAAAAATGGCTATGCTTTCAAAGCTGGCGCAGTTGGTATTGATGAAGTCGGCTTCAAATTGGTCGACGATTACACCATCGAAGTTACGTTGAGCCAGCCAAACGCTGCGTTCATCAACTTCTTGCCAGTTATGAACGCCATGCCAATCAATGCCAAAAACTTGGAAGCTCATCCAAGCGATTGGTTCGACCCCAAGAATGCTGTCTACAACGGCCCATACGTTGTTGAATCGTGGGTCAGCGGCGGCGATATTGTGCTCAAGCGTAACCCCAATTATGTTGGCGATGGCATTGGCAACGTAGGCACGATTGTGTTGCGCCCATACGCCGATGCAAACGCCCGCTTGCAAGCCTTCGAAAACCAAGAAATTCAATTCACCTTCCTTGAAGATGCAAGCCAATTGGCCTACGCTCAAGGCAACCCCGACATCAAAGACAACATCAAGAGCGAAGAAAACCCAATCGTTTGGAAGGGTATCGAATACAACCGCTCATTAGATGCTGGTCCATTGCAAGATGTGCGCGTGCGCCAAGCATTCGCCTTGTCAATTGACAAAAAAGCTATCACCGACCAAATTTTGAAGGGCTTGGCTGTGCCAACCGACACCTTCAACAGCGATGTTCGGGTGAAGGATAAAGTTAAGAGCTTGAGCTACGATGTAGCCAAGGCCAAGCAATTGCTGGCCGAAGCTGGCTATCCCGATGGCGCTGGCTTCCCAGAATTGACCTTCTACGCGCCACCATCAAACGACCCTCAAATGCCTTGGATCGAAGCCGTCGTCAAGATGTGGCAAGATAACTTGGGCGTGAAGGTTGTGATTCAAAACAACGAAGGCCCAGTTTATTCAAACATCCAATGGGCAAACTACAACAAAGATATTCAACCAGGCTTCGCCACCCTTGGCGGCCCAATGAACTGGTTCCAACCACTCGACTTGACCTTGGCTACCAACCACATTTGGTACTTCATGGATTACAAAGAAGGTGGCATGGCCAAGTACGCTGAATATCAAACCCAAATCGATGCTGTCAGCAGCACCGAAGCTGTTGGTGATTGGGCTGCTTTGACCACCCGCGCCGAAGCTGCTTGGACCAAGCGCCAAGCAATCAACAAAATCGAAGAGCCAGAAATGGCCAAAATCTCGGCCAAAGCTGCTGCTGCCCCAAGCTTCAAAGAGCAATGGGATGCAATCAACGAACGCTTTACCGCTGCCAAAGACGATGCTGAAAAGCTGACCGCCTACAAAGATGGCTTGTTGTTGCTCTTGAAGGAAGAACAAGACGCAACGTGGTATGATTATCGTACCGACGAAAACAAACAAGCCCAACGCTTGATGTTGAAATTGGGCGGCCAAACCCTCGACGAAGCTTGGGAAACCTTGCCCGCAATTCAACAATTGGCAATCGACTCAGCTTGGATGATCCCCATCTACTACGACAAGTTGTACTACGCAACCGATGCACGCCTCTCAGGCATTGTGATTAACAAACTGGCTTGGGGCGGGATCTTCCAATATCAATACTTACAGTGGACTGAATAAGCTCCGCACAACTGGCGGGTGTGTTAGCACACCCGCCAGCAACCACCACTGTACGCATTCTTCCTGACACACGGCAGTAAGATTTGATCGCCGGCTCTGCCATGATGGAATGCACTGTTGATTACTTGTCATTTAGCAATGGTAGGGTCGTTATGCGAGTCAATTTTATCTTCTTCTTACTCAAGCGCTTGGCGATGATGGCAGTCTCGCTGGTGGTGATTATTGCAATCTCCTATACGCTGCTTGCCAAAGCGCCTGGCAATTTTATGGATGTGCAGCGAGCAGTGGCCGCGATGACCACATTGTCAAATAGCAATAGCGAAACCTTCAAACTGCAAAAAGCGCTTTTCGACGAACGCTATGGCCTCGATAAACCACTGTATATGCAAATTTGGACGTACACCAAAAATGCGGTGACCTTCGATTTTGGCCCCTCGTTTCAAAGCCCAAGCATCTTAATTCAAGATATGGTGCGCGAACGCTTGCCACGAACCTTGCTGATCGTTTTCCTTGGGATTGGCCTCGCGCTGATTGTGGGGATTCCGCTTGGTGTGATTGCTGGCTTCCGCCGTAATACCTGGGTTGATTATATTGTGACTGGCTTTTCGATGGTCGGCCAAGTTGTCCCCGTCTATGTCTTGGCAATTGTACTGATCTTAGTTTTCTCTGGTCAGGTTTGGAAGGTCTTGCCCAATGGGGGCTGGGATACGCCATTTCCCACGATTAAGCAATTGATTTTGCCAGTGCTCACCTTGGCGCTGGGGCCAATTGCTGGGATTGCCCGCTTTACCCGTAACCAAGTTGCCGAAACCATGAGCCAAGAATTTATTCGCACTGCGCGCTCGAAAGGTATTTCTGAACGCCTGGTGATTATGCGTCATGCCCTCCGCAACTCCTTGATTCCTGTGGTAACAACGACTGCGCCCCAAATCGCTTATGCCTTGGTTGGCTCAGTCTGGATTGAAAATATCTTTCGGATTCCAGGGATTGGCCAATTGTTTGCCACCGCGCTTGGGGCCCGCGATTACCCGCTGGTGATTACGAGCACGGTTATTTTGGCCCTTGGGGTGATGTTGGCCAACCTTTTAGCCGACATCCTGTATAGCATCCTTGATCCGCGGATTAAGCTCGAAGCCTAATTTGTTGCACGCTAGTCTCAAAGGAGAGCTTGTATCATGGCAGTTAATCAGCTTTCACAATCACAAACCCAAGACGAGCTTCCGGCGGCGGAATCGCTACTCAAGGTGTTTTGGCGGCGCTATAGCCGTAATACCATGGCCTTGGTTGGCTTAGTGTTGGTTATCATCTTTGTCATCCTCGCCATTTTCGCGCCATTAATCGCTCCCTATCACTATAATGATCAGAATTTGGCGGCAACATGGCAACTGCCTTCCAGCGAGCATTGGTTTGGAACTGATGATGTTGGCCGTGATCAATTAAGTCGGATCATTTATGCTGTGCGCACGGCGGCGATTGTTGGCCTTGGCACCTCGATTCTCTCGCTGATTATCGGGGCGGCGATTGGCTCAGTCTCAGGCATGCGCGGTGGCTTAGTTGACACCTTTTTGATGCGCTTGGTTGAGATTTTCAATTCGTTTCCTTCCACTTTGTTGGCGATTATTTTGGCAACCACCCTTGGCCAAAAAGTAACCACGATTGTGATTGCCTTGGCGATAACCAACTGGGCTGGCTATGCGCGGTTGATTCGCGGTCAAGTGCTTTCGCTGAAAAATCAGGAATATGTGCAGGCTGCCCGCACCTTGGGGGCAAGCGAATGGCACATCATTACTAAATATGTGCTCCCCAACATTCTTGGCCCAATCGCAGTGGCGCTGAGCTTTGGGATTCCCTACGCCATGGTTGCCGAAGCAGGGCTTTCGGTGATTGGGGTGGGGATTCGGCCACCAGAGCCATCGTGGGGCAACTTGATCAACTTGGGGATTAACAAAATGCGTGGTTTTCCCCACTTGGCAGTTTGGCCAACCCTTTTGTTTAGTATCACGCTCTTAGCCTTCACATGGTTTGGCGATGGCTTGCAAGAAATCTTCAACACGAAAGGGGAACGCTAATGAATGCGCCATTGTTAGAAGTCACGGATCTCAAAGTTGAGTTCAAACGGCCTGGTGGCGTGGTGCATGCAGTCAACGGGGTCAATTTTACGCTTGAGGCTGGCCAAAGCCTTGGCATCGTCGGTGAATCTGGCTCGGGCAAATCGGTGACGATGCTTTCGTTGCTTGGTTTGATTGGCCGCACCGGACGAGTTGTCGGTGGCTCGGCGGTGTTCAATGGCGTTGATTTGGTCAAAATGTCGCCACGCGAGTTGCAAGATGTGCGTGGCCGCGATATTGCGGTGATTTTTCAAGACCCGATGACCAGCCTCAACCCAATTATGAAGATTGGTGCGCAAATTACCGAAAGTATGCGCATGCGCAAAATCTATTCGCAAGCAGAGGCCAACGAACGGGCGATTGAACTCTTGGATCGGGTCGGGATTCCCCAGCCTGCCAAGCGGCTCAACGATTACCCGTATCAATTCTCTGGCGGCATGCGCCAACGGGTAATGATTGCACTGGCGCTGGCACTCAAGCCCAAATTGCTAATTGCCGATGAACCAACTACTGCCCTTGACGTAACCGTGCAAGCCCAAGTGCTGGATTTGCTGGAATCGTTGCAGGAAGAAACCGGCATGGCCATGATTATTATTACCCACGATTTGGGCGTGGCCACCAACTATTGCGATAAATTAGCCGTGATGTATGCTGGCGAAATTGTCGAAATGGCGACGGTTGATCGCTTGGTTGACCACACATCGCACCCATATGCCTTGGGTTTGCTCAACAGCACGATGGAAATTGGCCATGGCAAAACTGCCATCCAGCCGATTCCTGGCAACCCACCAAGCGCTTTGAAAAAGCATACTGCTTGCCCATTTGCGCCCCGCTGTAGTTTCAAAACCAGCGTTTGCCAAGAGCGCAAGCCAGAATTAGCCACAATCGAACCGAATCACCTAGTTGCTTGTTTCCACGCTGATGAAGTGGTGAAGGCAGCCCAACAAGGTGATGCTGCAGCAGCGGAGGTGATGCTCAATGTCGCTCAACCAATCCACGCCTAATTCAGGCCAGCCCTTGCTCAAAGTCGAGGGCGTTTCCAAATATTTTATGCGCGACAAAAGCCGCTTTGCCGCTGTCGAAGATGTTTCCGTAACCTTGAATGCTGGCGAAACCTTAGGCATCGTCGGCGAATCAGGCTCGGGCAAATCGACGCTTTCGCGCTGTATCATTCGCTTGTACGACCCAGAAAAAGGCCGTATCTTCTTCGATGGGGTTGATTTTACCGCGCTCAAACCCAAGGCTTTGCGTGCCAAACGCCGCAACATCCAGATGATCTTCCAAGATCCATTGGCGAGTCTCAACCCAATGATGACCGTGCATAGCGCGATTGAAGATCCGATGCTGATTCATAATATTGGTTCAGCTCGCGAGCGCACCAAGCGCGTGCACGAATTGCTAGAATTGGTGGGGCTTGATGTTGGCGCTGCCAATGCCTTCCCTTTTGAATTTTCTGGCGGCCAGCAACAACGGATTGGCATCGCCCGCGCTTTGGCCTTGAATCCCAAATTGTTGATTTGCGATGAAGCGGTGAGTGCGCTTGATGTGTCGATTCAGGCTCAGATTTTGCGCTTGCTGCAAGATTTGCAAAAACAATTGGGCTTAGCCTACCTGTTTATCTCGCATAACTTGGCCGTGGTTGAGCATATGAGCGACCAAATTGCCGTGATGTTTAACGGCAAAGTCGTCGAATACGATACGGTCGAGGAAATTTTTCGCGCACCCAAGCAAGAATACACGCGTAATTTGATTGATAGTGTGCCGAAAATTCCGCGCTCGGATACACTGCGCTTCAAACGCCCACGCTTGAACAAAGATGCAGCGGAAGCCAAATAGTTTATCGTTCAAACACGAAGCCTGAGTTGCTTCGTGTTTTTTTGTGTGAGGAATGATCATGACAACGTTGTCGAACCCACAAACTGCGATTAGCGATGCTCGGTTTGCCAAATTGGCGCGAGGCATCAATTTAAGCCATTGGTTTGCCCAAGATTATAGCAACCAGTATAGTTTGGAGCATTTGCGCAACTACAACACCGAAGCTGATATTGCGCTGTTGGCCAAAATCGGCTGTAGCCACCTGCGTTTTACGCTCAACCCAATTCTGCTGTTGGATGAAAGCAACCCAAGCGGGTTGAATCCGGTCTATTTGGCCGAAGTTGATCGCGCAATCGATCTGATGTTGGCGCATAATTTGGCAGTCATTGTCGATTTGCACCCTGAGGACGATTTTAAGCAGCGCTTGTTTAACTCGCCAAGCTTGGTCAAAACCTTTGCGCGTTTTTGGCAAGCCTTGGCAGCACATTTGGCCCAGCGCGACCCAGAAATGCTGTTTTTAGAGGTTTTGAACGAGCCAGTTGTGACCGATGCGCAACAATGGGCTTTTGTACAGGCCGAATTATTGGCCGCCATGCGCGCTGGCGCACCCAAGCATACCCTGATTGCGACCGGCCACAAGTGGTCGAGCATCGCCGAATTGATTGAACTTGAACCCTTGGCCGACCCCAACATTATCTATAATTTTCACTGCTACGATCCCCACACCTTTAGCCATCAAGCGGCAACATGGGGTTCGCCCTACTGGCCGCATCTCGAATATTTGCCCTATCCATCAAGCCCCGAAGCCCTCGCGCCAATCGTGGCCAAGATTCAGGATGACGTTGCGCGTGATGCTGCAACGCTGTATGGCAACGAGCGCTGGAACCGCGCGGCGCTGCGCGAGTGGATTGGCCAAGCGGTGGCATGGGCTGAAAAGCATCAAGTGCGCCTGACCTGCAATGAATTTGGAGTTTATCGCTTCAAAAGTAAGCCAGAAGATCGCGCTGCGTGGTTGGGTGATCTGCGCAGCGTGCTCGAAGAATTTAATATTGGCTGGACAATGTGGGATTATGCTGGCGGATTCAGTGTGGTCAATCAAGTCAATGGCCAGCGCGAAATCGATGTGCTGACAGTTGAAGCTTTAGGCTTGCAGCAATAAGTTGCATCTGACCTCAACCCCTCGTCTACTTCACGCGGACGAGGGGCTGACAAAAGCATATATTTAGGCAATCTGCCCACTTGATCTTTATCAAAAGCAGCATAAGATAAGGCAATGGATTAGTCCTATGTAGAGGAGGATCGATGATCCATTCGACCTACGCAGAGGTATTTAATCAGCAATTCGTCCAAGATCCCTTCCCAACCTATGCTGCACTCCGTACCGAAGCCCCTGTTCACCGCATTACCCTACCCGATGGCCGTGGTTTATGGATGATTACTCGTTTTGAAGATGTTAAGGCGGCGCTGAAAGATCCACGTTTTATCAAAAATTGGCGCAAAGTGCTGACCCCTGAAGAGCAAAAGCTCATGCCCGTGATGCCGCCAGTCGTTCAATTGTTGTTCAAACATTTGCTGGCGATAGATCCACCAGATCATACGCGGATTCGCGGCATGGTGCATAAGGCGTTTACACCGCAATTGGTCGAGCAATTACGCCCGCGCATTCAGCAAATTGCCGATGAGTTGCTTGATGCCATGCTGGCAGGCCCACGTAGCACCGATTTGCTCACGGCCTATGCCTTTCCCCTGCCGTTGACCGTAATTGCCGAATTGTTGGGCATTCCCTTGGATCATCGCGAGAAATTTCGCTATTGGTCGGGCTTGGTGGTGACTGTCGATCCCTCGCCAGATCGTTTTACGCGCATGGCTGGTGAGATGGAAGAATTTGGCAATTATCTGCGTGAGTTATTTGCGATCAAACGCGCCAATCCGACCAACGATTTGACCAGTGCTTTGGTGCAAGTTGAAGAAGCTGGCGATAAACTGACCGAGCAGGAAATGTTTTCGTTGGTGTTTTTCTTGTTGATTGCAGGCCACGAAACCACAGTGAATTTGATTGGCAACGGCATGTTGGCCTTGTTGCAACATCCTGAGCAATTGAAATTGCTGCGCGAAAACCCCGACATGATTCGCAATACCGTCGAAGAATTGCTGCGCTTCGATAGCCCAGTCGAAACCTCAACCCTGCGTTGGGCACGCGAAGATGTAGAATTTGCAGGAGCAACAATTCCGCGTGGTGAGCAAGTGCTGGCCGTAATTACCTCGGCCAATCGCGACCCCAACTTTTTTGCCGAGCCTGATCAGCTTGATATTACGCGTAGCGAGCACAACCACATTGCCTTTGGCCATGGCATTCACTATTGTTTGGGAGCGCCATTGGCCCGTCTCGAAGGCGCAATTGCGATCAATTCGTTGGTACAACGGCTGCCAAATTTGCGTTTGGCCGTGCCAGCCCAAGACCTCATTTGGCGACCTGGCATGCTCATTCGCGGGATGATCGAGCTGCCAGTTGAGTTTTAGAGAACCTAGGATAAGCCACTATCAACCCCTGATAGTGGCTTATGAGAGAAGGGACTGCCATGGCTTCATTGAAGTCGCTGAATACGATTCGCTTGTCAGTAACCGTGTTCAGCATTGCCTTAGCAGCAGGTTTGCTAACCTTGCTCATCGGCATGTATCGTGGAATCGAGTTGCAATATCGCCAACTTGTTGATGGTGCAATTGGCGAACGAATTACGGTGATTCTTACCTCTGATTCGGTCAATGCTGGGGTTGACGAACTTAATCGCTTGAAGCCAGAAGGGCTTGATTTATTGACTAGTCCTTTTGCTGGCTCCTACGTCGATCTCAATATGGCAACGCTCCAGCAGGCAAATCTCGATATTCAACAGATCAAGCGCATCGTAGGAATCAAGGCGGTTGCTTGGTCAAATTATGCCGAACCATTTGGCATTAATGGCACGATTAATCTGCCGGTGCGGCGCGTGCCAAGCGATTTCTTTAGCGTTCAAAAGCTGCCATTCGCTGCTGGAAGTTTTGATCCAACTGCTGATCATGTTGTCATTGGGGCAACGATTGCGACGTATCTCTTTCCACAGGCTGATCCAATTGGGCAGGTGATAAGCTCAGACCCTAATACGCCGCCACCTGGTGCCTTTCCAAGTGTTGCTAAGATGCATCCTGGGGTCGCAACTGCAGTCGTAGGCCATAGCTATAGTTTGACGGTAACTGGGGTATTGGCTCCTTTGAATCCAGCACGCACGGTATTCGATCGGGCCTTCGATAGTACAATTTTCTTGATTGATCCTACGCTGCCGATCGGTTTGGCGAGTGTTGTTGTCGAGCCAGAGGCTGGCCAACAAGCTGCAGTAATAAGGCAATTACAAACCCAATTGGCTGAAAATTTGCCTGAAGGCTGGCGGGTTGTTGTTGAAAGTGAACAAGCAAGCTATCAGCAAGCCCAAATGCGTGATTTACAACAACTGGTCAACAGTAATTTCCTCTGGATTGTAGCAATTGCCCTGATTCTGATGGCATGCACGGTTGGCATTAGTAGTTATTTGGCAATTGTGCTGAAACGCCGAAGCTTAGGAATTCAGCGCAGCCTCGGGGCAACCAAAATACGTTTGTTTGGCTCATTAATTGGGGTTGGCTTATTGATTGGTGGGATGGGTGTTGCTGGCGGTTTACTCCTTGCTTGGATTAGCCAAGGTTTTTTTGCGCGCTTAAGTGGCATTCCGCCGTTGCTTGACGTACAAACGTTTGCGGTGAGTTGCTTGGTAATGCTAGCGATGGTGGTTGGCTCTTTTGGCCTAACAAGCTGGTATTTGCTCCGCGCAGCCCCAGGTACCATGATGCGTGAGCAACTTGGCACGACATTGGCAAAACATCGCTGGTTGGTTGGTGGGGCTAATGTGATGCTGGGCATCATTGCCTTGATTATGCTTTTAGGGTTACGCAGCGGCTTGGTCGCCCGCATCGATCAAATTCTTGGCGGCACAGGCGCTAAAACAATCAGTGCCGTTTCATGGACATCCGGCTTGGAGCCATTTAAACCTGCCATCTACCTAACTCATGAAGATTATGCCGCAGTTAAGGCCGAATTTTCCGCTTGGCAGGTTGCTTGGCGACGTTCACCGATGTACACCGTGATTGAGGCAAGTGCGAATCTGGCTGATTTGCAGCCAATTACGTTGGCATGTGGACGTTGGTTGAATGCAGAGGAAGAAACTAAAGCCCGTCAGGTGATTGTTTTGGGCTATGATCGGGCGCTCGAAATTGCCAAAGAGCGTAAACTGGCAGATGTTTGCGAGCTAAAACAATGGCGCAACATGCCAGTCGTTGGGATTTTGGCTGGCCTTGATTCATGGCCATTGATGATTGCGCAAGGCTTCTCGCCGCGAGCGGTTTATGCGCCATTGCAGAGTAATATCAACCCAACGATCGACGATCCTCAAAGCTACTTTCCCAAGGATATGTATCTGATCAACGGCGAAATTTTGGTGCAGATTCCCGCGACGACCGAGCTTGATCAAGCAGCCAAGCGCTTAGAGCAATTTTTAGCTGCTCGGCATCCTGAGGGCGTGCCAACTCTTATTTTGCCAGCAGGCATAACCCAGGAACTTTTAGCGCAACGAACCCAGATCTATTTGCTCGCTGGCCTGATGGTAAGCTTATGTTTATTGATCAGTGGCGTTGGCTTGATGAATCTCACCTTTATTAGCATTCTGAGCCGAGCGCGTGAGATTGGGATTCGGCGGGCAGTTGGCGCGACCAAACATACCATTTTACGCCAAATTTTGGCTGAAACAATCAAGATCTGTTTGGGTGCTGCGCTGCTTGGGGGGGTGATTGGCCTCCTGCTGGCACGAGTGTTACAAACCCAGTTGGGTTGGCCGCCAACGATGCCTTGGCATTTGCTGGGTGTAGCTGGAGTTACCGCCTTGCTCATTGGTGCTACGTTTGGCGTTTTGCCTGCATGGTGGGCTGCCAATTTGCCACCAACTCGCGCGATTAATGTTCAATAATTGATAGGGAAGGAGTTCAGAGTGGGAAGTGCGATTCAACTCGATAAGGTAGCCAAAATATTTGCTAAAGGTTCAAGTTCGGTTGTAGCTGTTGATCATGTGTCATTACAGATTGAGGCTGGCGATTTTTTGGCGATTATGGGTTCATCAGGCTGCGGAAAATCAACATTATTGCAATTATTGGGTGGGCTTGATACGCCAACCAGTGGCTGTATTCATTATGGCTCGGTTGATATTGCGCAGATGAATGATGCTCAGCTATCCCAATTTCGTAATCGCCAAGTTGGGTTTATCTTTCAAGCCTATAATCTCTTGCCTGAATTGACTATTTTGGATAATGTGGCCTTGCCGTTGAAATATGCTGGCGTATCCAAACCTGAGCGCCGCAAACGCGCGGCTCAAGTGCTTGAACAGGTGGGTTTGGCTGAGCGAATCCAGCATATGCCTAGCGAATTAAGTGGTGGTCAAGAGCAACGCACTGCGATAGCTCGCGCCTTGGTTACCAAACCAGCAATTATTTTGGCCGACGAGCCTACTGGCAATTTAGATAGCCATAATCGTGACCATATACTTGAGCTATTTCACACGATCAATCAGGCTGGCACGACCTTTTTGATCGTGACCCATGATCCGGTGGTTGGGGCTGCTGCACAACGCATCCTGCCAATGCACGATGGTAAACTTGGAACATCTGCCCAGTAACGAGCTTTTAAGCAAAAAGCACCCATGAGGATATTCATGGGTGCTTTTTTGTTGCTTATTTGCCAACGACTGGTAAGAAGGTTGGCAGTCCAAGTCGTGAACGTAGTAGCAAGACGGCGTTACGTTGAGGGTCGGCGCTGGTTTGCGCTTTAACCCAAACCTGATCGCTGCTTGGGCTTTGGCCTGCTGGCAGATCGACGCGCAGCGTGATCGTTTGGCTGGCGTTTGGCCCAAGGCTGCTTGGCACTGCGCTGGTAAGCGTGGTTGGCCATGTATTGCCTGTGAGGCTCAGGCTAATTGGCACAGTTTGTTGGCTAAGATTGCGCAAGGTTAGGGTGTAGGTGATGCTGTTGCCACTGATGCTGCCTTGCTCAGCTTGAGGCGTGGTTAAGCTGATGATGCTCGATTGCACTTCAACATCGCTTGCTTTGACAAAGCCAAACCGATGATTGAAATTGATTTGATAATACTTGGTTTGGCCGCTCACCACGACGTGCGAACGTGGATCAAGGGTTGGCGTGTAGACTGGTGATGAGTAGTAGGTGCTGGTGTAAAGTTTGGTCGCAACCACCACATTATCAGCAGGCAGGGTGTAAATTGGCGTGATTGCTTGCGGCGTGATGCCTTGTGGATAGGCGGCTGCCTCAGGATAGGCCCGCCCATAGACCGGAATGCTGGCTTGGCCAACTTTGGGCCGAACTTTTAGCCCTTGGCCAGCAGTGGTGTGCACACCATTTGGGTTATGAAACCATGCTTTTTGACCGCCAAAATAAATTGCTTGCCACGCGTCTTGTTGCCCAGCCACAACATAGGTTTGGCCAGTAACCGCTTTATTGGCCCAGTTGTTGGCATGAGTTGGTGTTGAGCCAATGTATTGATTGCTAATTAATGGCGAATTAGCGTTGGGTTGGGTGTGCAAATAGAGAAAATTAGCGCTTTGGGTTGGCACAGCGCGGCAATCATTGCTCGTGTAACAGTAGGTCATGGCTGGCATGTTGGTTTCAAAATCAGGGTTGATCGTTACCAATTGTGGGTCGGGATTGTTAATTTGGGCGGGGCCGCCACGAACTAAATCCATATAATGCGCCCAATCCCAAAACGGACCTGGGTCCCAGTGCATGCCTGCTTGATGCTGTGGTAGCGGGCCGAGGCTTGATACATTGCTTCGCTATACCAGCTTGCGCCTTCGATCGCATAGCCTTCGTGTTCAAGGCCAATCGCATGACCATTGACATCCCAATTGCCTGCATGCCATGGCACATGTTTGTTCTCGACCATTTGAGCAATGTGGCCATCGCTGGCGCGAACAACATAATGCGTCGAGGCTTTGGTTAATGGGTTTTGAAACACGTTGATGGTTTGGGTATAGGTAATTTCGGTGTCGTGGATCAAAATGTAGCGATAATCCAAGCCATCAACTGGACGATTGGCTAAATCATAATTGCCATAATCGCCGCGATCGTCGGGATCATTCAAGGCATAGGCAGCAGGAACGACTTCGCAATCAAGCGTTGCTGGACAATCCAAGGGAAAATCATCGCCCTGCAAGAGTTGCAGATTGGCGGCGCTTTGACGATTGAGCGTAACTGCGCTTGGCGCAAGGCTCAACTGCTCGCCATTTTCAAGCTGGCGGTTTGCCCCTTGTTGCAACGTCGCATACACCCGATCGGCGAAGCCAAATGCGGTCGAACGCTCTTTGCTGCCGCTATACAAAACGACAGCGCCATACCAATCGGCGAGATTGGTTGGCAATTTGGGGTTGATGCTGCGGCTATATTCGGCCAGCAGCGCTGCACCACCACGAATATTCTGCACTGGATCGTTGATCAAGGCACTGGTTGGCTGATCAATCAATCTGGCAGCTTGGGCGAGGGTTTGAAATTCGGCAGGCTGTTTGAATGGTGTCGCCCAATCAAGCCCTTTGCTGGTTTGCCAATGGCCAAGATCGATGTCGGTTAAGTGCATAACCCCATAGCCGCCGCTAGTGCTTGGTTGGCCTGAATGATGCTCCCAGCGCGAAAGATTGTAGCTCAAGGCCAACAGCAATTCGCTTGGCACATCAAACTCGGTGGCAGCCTGATCGAATGCTGCTTGCAGCGTGGTTGGGGCGGGTGTTGGCGTGTTGGCGAAGGTTGGCAGCGGCAGATAGGCGGCTATCAGGCCTAAAACCATAACAACGATCACGATTCTTGATCGTAACCACAATCGGTTCATCATGACTTCCTCAACAACTAAAAGACCCTACTCATGCAATTAAGTATAACTGTTAAAATCAATTAATAACTGAGAACTTGCTGAGGGGTTTTGATCCACGAAGGACACGAAGAGCCGAAACCGCGAAGCACGCGAAGGCTTTTTTAGCCACGAATTCCACGAATTGCACGAAGGGCACGAATGAGTATTTTAGCCACAGATTGGCACAGATTATGAGGATTAGGTTCGCGCCAGCCGATAGCCAACAGCCATGCGTTCCTCTGCGCCTCTGCGTTAAGAATTTGATCCACGAAGAGTACGAAGAGCACGAAGAGCTGAAACCACGAAGAACGCGAAGATCGCGAAGACTCGGTTTTTTAGCCACGAATTGCACGAATTGCACGAATAAACTTCCGATAGCCCATAGGCCCATAGCCCATAGCCATCATTCCTCTGCGCCTCTGCGTTAAAGCTCCATTCTCTTTATTGCTAGTTGCATTTCTGACCCCCAGCCCCCGACCCCTGATCCCTACTCGTAATTGCAACTGATAAAAAAGAATGCCATAATTGACCATTCTCGCGCTGTAGGAGGCTGTTTTATGACCAGCTATCAGCATACAATTCGCCAAAACCGTTATCAATTTGATTCGCTTAAAACCCTGTTGGCCAAGGCAACCCCTGAGCGTTCGGGCGATGATTTGGCTGGCTTGAGCGCCGCCAATGCAGAGGAACGGGTGGCGGCTCAATGGTGTTTGGCCGATCTGCCATTGACTACATTTCTCAACGAGGTGGTGGTTCCTTACGAAGAAGATGAAGTTACACGCTTGATTATCGATAGCCATGATCAACTGGCGTTTGCGCCAATTCGCCATTTGACGGTTGGCGGTTTGCGCGAGTGGTTGCTCGATTATCGCACCGACAGCCAGCAATTGGCGGCGGTGGCGGCTGGCATTACGCCTGAGATGGCGGCAGCAGTTGCCAAAATTATGCGCAACCAAGATTTAATTGCGGTTGCCAAAAAATGCCAAGTGATTACCCGTTTTCGCAATACCTTGGGCTTGGTTGGCCGTTTCTCATCGCGCTTGCAACCGAATCATCCTACCGACGATCCACAGGGCATTGCGGCGGCAATTTTCGATGGCTTGTTGTATGGCTGCGGCGATGCAGTGATTGGGATCAATCCGGCGACCGATAGCCCGCAAGCCATGACCAGCCTGCTGCATTTAATTGATGAATTACGTCAGCGCTATGCCATGCCCGTGCAATCGTGTGTGTTGGCTCATGTCACCACTGCCTTGCAAGTGATTGAGCGTGGCGCACCAGTCGATTTGGTGTTTCAATCGATTGCTGGTACCGAGGCTGCCAATCGTAGTTTTGGCATCGATTTGGCCTTGTTGAACGAGGCCAATCAAGCAGCGCGTTCGTTGCAGCGTGGCACAGTTGGCAATAATGTGATGTATTTTGAAACTGGCCAAGGCAGTGCGCTTTCCGCTAATGCCCATCATGGTGTTGATCAACAGACTTGCGAGGCGCGGGCGTATGCTGTGGCGCGGGCCTTTGAGCCATTGTTGGTCAACACGGTGGTAGGTTTTATCGGCCCCGAATATCTCTATGATGGCAAGCAAATTACCCGTGCAGCCTTGGAAGATCATTTTTGTGCCAAATTGTTGGGCTTGCCGATGGGATGCGATGCCTGCTATACCAACCATGCAGAGGCCGACCAAAACGACATTGATAATTTGCTCGTGCTCTTGGCCAGCGCTGGCTGTACCTATGTGATGGGTGTGCCTGGCGCTGACGATATTATGCTGAATTATCAAAGCACCTCGTATCACGATATTCGGTTTGTGCAAACAACGCTGGGTTTGCGGCCTGCGCCTGAATTTGAAGCATGGCTGCAACAGCTTGGCGTGGTTGATCAGGCTGGTTTGTTGATTGCCAATGAGCGCCATCGTTTGCTGCAATCGGCGGCGCAGCTAGGAGGTTTGTAATGGCCGAACAACCAGAAAGTGCGCAACTTTGGCAGCGCTTGCGCCAATTCACCAATGCACGGATTGGGCTTGGTCGAGTTGGTGATGGCTTGCCAACCAACGCCCATTTGGCCTTTCAACAAGACCATGCCTTGGCCCGTGATGCAGTGCATGCGCAAGTTGATTTTGCGGCGCTTGCTAGTGAATTGCAGGCAGATTTTCCGCACATTCTTAGGCTCAAAAGCGCAGCCGTGGATCGTGCTAGCTATCTCAAGCGGCCAGATTTGGGCCGAATGCTGCATGCTGATTCGCGCCAACAGCTTGAGAGATTAGAGTCTGCGCCAGCGACTATAGCCTTGGTAGTTGCCGATGGCTTATCGGCGGTGGCGATTGAGCGCCATGCTGCGCCCTTGCTCAAGCTGATCAAGCACCAATTGAGCGAACTTGGTTGGTCGCTAGCTCCGTTGACCTTGGTTGAGCAAGGGCGAGTGGCGATTGGCGACGAGATTGGCGAATTATTGCGCGCGGAGTTGGTCGTGATTCTGATTGGCGAGCGGCCTGGTTTGAGCGTTGCCGATAGCTTGGGCATCTATTTAACCTATGCGCCGCAGCGGGGCCGCAACGATGCTGAGCGCAATTGCATCTCCAACATTCACCAACAAGGCTTGAGCTATGCATCTGCCAGCGAGTTATTGCTCTATTTGTTGGGCCAAGCGCGGCAGCGGCGCTTGACTGGAGTTGGCCTCAAAGATGAGCGTCATCAGCTGAGCCAGCCCACAAATCCAAGCCTTGAATAACGCTTGGTAGAAAATGTCAACTTTTGCGAGCGCCTGTTTGCTATCCTGCATTCATCACTTGAATGCAAAAGGAGCAACCACGATGCTACGGCGCAAAAAAATCTTCTTGAGTGGATTGATCGTGCTTGGTTTGGCCCAACTTTGGCAGAGCCAGCCAGTTGCCGCCGATAGTGTGGTGGTTGGCACTGGCACGCCTGCTAGCTGCACCGAAGCAGCGTTTGATGCTGGCTTGGCCCAGCTTTATCCAGGTGAGCAAGCGCCTGGTGGCACATTAAGTTTTAATTGCGGCCCGAATCCCCATACGATTGTGCTCAGCAGCCAAAAATTTTTGCACGATGGCTCGGTGATTGATGGCGGCAGCAAAATTACGCTCTCTGGCGGCAATACCACCCGCATTTTTTGGGTTAGCCAACAGGCGCGGGTCGAGATCCAGCGCATTACCTTGAGCAATGGCTTTGCTGACCATAGCGCGGCGATTTTTGCCGAGCCAAATTGGAGCGGCGATTTTACCAATCTCACCCTCAACCAAGTGACGATCAAAAACAATCGAGCAAGCCAGTTTGGCGGCGGAATTGGATCGCAACATACCAACATGCTCATCATCGACAGCCTGATTGAAGCCAATCAATCGAGTGGTAGCGGTGGCGGCCTGAGCTTTAATACGGGCACGCTGACGGTTCGTAATAGTAAATTTACTAGTAACAAAGCTGAAACCGAAGGTGCTGGGCTGGAGGCATGGACGGCAACTTTAGATATTAGCCAAACAAATTTTGACATAAACGAGCTGCTGGGCCATGAAAACACCGATTTTGGCGGCGGCATGGTTATTCGGCAAAGCCATGGCGTAATTCAAGCTGGGCGTATCTGGGGCAATACTGCTGGCCAAGGCGGCGGCATCTATCTGCGCGAAGGCGGCGTGCTGGAAGTAAACACCAGCAACCTTGTAGGGAATGTGGCGTTTTATGAAGGCGGCGCAGCCTATGTTGCCACCAATGCAGGCTTGACGATCAAACATAGCACTGTTGACATAAATTTATCGGCGCTATCAGGCGGCGGTATCAGTAACAAAAGCAGCCTAATCATCGAACGCTCAACCTTGACCCGCAATGATGCCTTGAGTGGCGATGGCGGAGCGCTCGATAATAGTGGTTTTGCGGTGATTAGTTATAGCACAATTGCCAGCAACGATGCTCAGCGTGGCGCTGGCCTGAGTAATCGCCCGAATGGCACGATTGGCATTGATCATGTGACCATGACCGCCAATGCTGCCGAAAGCACTGGCGGCGGAATCTATCACGCTGGCACGCAATTTACCGTCAATAACAGCATTATTATGGGTAATGGCGCTTCGGCAGGAGCACAATGTGGCTATGCCAGCCAAGCACCCAGCATGAGCTTCAGCATGTGGAACGACGGGAGTTGTGGAACCCAAGCTAGCAATGGCAATTTGCCAAATACCTGGCCTGTGTTGTATAGCTTGGGTTGGTATGGCGGCCCGACCCAAACCTACTTGCCACGCGCAGATAGTGAATCGGTTGATGCTGGCTCGTGCTCAAGTTCCAACATCACCGATCAGCGTGGTTTGGCGGGCTTTATGGGCGCTGCCTGCGATATGGGCGCGGTCGAAAGCGGTGCGTTGTGGTATCAAGTGGCGCTGCCCATGACGATGAAGTGAGAGCAAAGTCAAAAGTCAGAAATCAAAAGTCTAACGCAGGGAACGTATGGCTATAGGCTATGGGCTATGGGCTATCGGAACATTAATTGGTGAAATTCGTGGAATTCGTGGCGAAACATCGTGCTTCGTGTCCTTCGTGCTCTTCGTGGATCAATTTCAACGCAGAGGCGCAGAGAACCGAAGGATGCGGCTCTTGCCAGCCTAAACCCTATAGCCAATAGCCAATAGCCCTCATAGCGTAAATATCCCCCCTAATGTGCTCAACAGCTATATAGACATTTGGATTTCAATCAAGTATACTGCTGCCTGTCCCTTGAGAGATAACCCAACTTTTTCAATCGGTGAGCCTATGCAGCACGATTTCGAAGCCCTTCTTTGCCGTTTGATCGCCAACCCAACCAGTTATCAATTATTTGGGTTTCAGCCCGAATTATTGCTGCATCAGTATGCGCTTTCGAGCAGCGAACAAGCTCAAATTCAGCTTGCCTACCCCGATTTAGCTGATATTCATCAGCAATTTACTGCTCGCCGAATGCGCCGAATGCGCCGCCCTTTGGCCCGAACTCTCGATTTACTGGGCGAACTTGGCGAACAATTGCTTAAACGCTACCTTGATCTCTATCCTGCGCCGCTTGATGCCAGCAACGATCTCTTGCATTTGAGTGCATTTTTAACCGAGTCGTTGCATGTTCATGCTGATTTGCCGCAAATTGAGTTGATTGCTGCGGTGTTGCAGGCTGAAACTGCAATCTATCGGGCGCTGCGCACGCCCTCGGATTATGAAGCTGTGGCTGATTATCAAACGCCGCAAATTACTGCCAGCAGTGTATTGCGCTGTGATCGCACGGTCAATTTTGCCACCTATGCCTATCCCTTGACCACTATTTTGCAGCAGCAAGCTGCCGATTTGGTTGAATTAGCGCCCCAGTCAACCCATTTAATTATCTATCGACGGCAGGGCCAGCGCGATATTCAGCTGATGCAGGTTAATGCGGCGGTGATTCAAGCCTTAAAGTATGTTGATGGCGTGCGTAGCATTGCCCAAATTGCTGAAGCGCTGAGCAGCGATCAAGCAAGTTTGGAGCGCACGCGTGATGGCTTGGTGCAGTTGTGCCAACGCTTGGCCCAAGCAATGATTTTGGTTGTTTGAGGAGCAGCAATGAGCAAATTAGTGAGCCAACCACAGGGCATTGGCATGGGCTATCGGCCTGAGTTACGCCAATTTATCCTCAATCCCGCCACGCCAATTGATGTGCTGGAAATTACGCCTGAGCACTATATTGAAGCTGGCGAATTGCTCTACCATCAAGAATTGGCGGGCCTGCGCGAGCAATTCAAGCTGGTTTTACATGGCGTAACGGCGAATCTTGTTTCGATGGCCGAGCCTAATTGGCAATATTTTGCCGCCATCAAACAACTGCTTAATCTGACTGGCTCGCCCTATTTTAGCGACCATATGGCGATGACCGCTAGCGATGGCTTTCAGGTTGGCTTTTTTTGCCCAAATAGCTATAGCCAAGCTTTGCTGAAGCGCGTGATCGATAAAATAAAACGGATTGAAGATTTCTTGGAAGCACCGATTGTCCTTGAATATATCGCCTATAGCGTGCGGATTGCAGATTCGCCGTGGACTGCTGAAGAATTCTTTTTGGAACTAGCAAATCAATATGATAGATTAGGCGTTTTGCTTGACCTGAGCAATGTTTGGTACAACAGCTTGAATTTTGGCTTTGATTGTTGGGATTTTATCAATGCCTTGCCGCATGATCGGATTGTACATGCACATTTGGCTGGTGGCGAACAAATCAATGGTTTCTGGCACGATTCCCATTCAACAGCTGTACACCCTGAAGTCTTTGAATTATTTGGCCAGCTAAGCCAAAAAGCTGCAATTGATTGTATTATTATTGAGCGTGATGCCAATTATACAACTGCGCAACACGATTTGATTAACGATATTCAACAAGCCCGCAGATTATGGTCGCCTGCGATCTAAACGCTGCTTGTCATTTAATTTTCTTTTGAAAGGAGGTGATCCGCATGGATTTTGAAATCATCGTTACAACTGAAGGCTCAGCTAGCGAAGTTGAACAAGGCTGCAAAGGCTAATTTAATTCGCTAACACCGTTGAGAATCCACCAGTGAGATCAGTTATTGCTGTTTCTGGCTGGTGGATTCTGATTTGAGCAAGGAGTTTTGGATGCAATCAAATGCGAATGGGCTGCGCACGTTTTTTTGGATTTGGCTAGGCGAATTAATTTCACTGCTTGGTTCTCGCTTAACCAGTTTTGCGCTTGGGGTTTGGGTGTATCAAACAACTGGCTCAGCTACCAGTTTTGCATTAAATTTATTTTTTATTATGGTGCCTGGAATTATTTTAGCGCCATTTGTGGGGGTTTGGGTTGATCGTTGGAATATACGCACCGTGATGATTCTTAGTGACTCAATTTTGGCTCTCAACACAATTGTATTATTAGTGCTCTTTTTAACCAAAACAATGTTCATAGAATTTATTTATATTTTTGGGTTAATTAATTCAATTGGTAGTATGTTTCAACAACTGAGTTCAACTGTTGCTTTTTCATTAATTATTCCCAAACAGCATCTTAGCCGCTCAAGCGGCATGATTCAGTTTTCTGAATCGCTGACCGATATTTTAGCCCCGTTGCTTGGTGGTTTTTTGGTGCTGTATTTGGGAATAATTGGGATTATTGTGCTCGATTTGCTGACCTTTGGCGTGGCGGTCATCACGCTCATGCTGATCAACATTCCTGGGCGCGAGCAAACTACGGCGGTGGCGCGCTCGATTTGGCGTGAATTAGGCGAAGGTTGGCAATTTATTCGCAGCTATGCAGGATTATTTGGCTTATTGATTTTTTATAGCCTGAATAACTTGCTGTTGGGAATTGTCGATGCCTTGACTGGGCCATTGGCCTTGACGCTTGGCAGTTCTGCTGATTTTGGGTTTGTAGTTTCGGCTGGCGGCTGGGGCTTATTATTTGGCAGTTTGTTGATGAGTACGTGGGGCGGGCCGCAACAACGGATTCACGGCGTAGTTGGCGTGCGCTTGATTTTTGCGCTAGGTTTTATTGCGGTGGGTTTGTATCCTACAATTTGGGTTTTGGCGCTGGCAAATGGGCTTTATTATTTTGGCATCGCCGTGGCAACCTCATCTACTCAAGCAATTTGGCAAACCAAAGTGTCGCCAAAGTTGCAAGGGCGGGTGTTGGCCTTTCGGCGCATGTTGGCCCAATCAAGCTTGCCGGTGGCATTTTTACTGGCTGGCCCGTTGGCTGAACGCCTTTTCGAGCCAGGTGTACAGGCCGATGGCTGGATTAGCAATTTAACCAACCTTTCTTGGAGCCAAACAACGGGGCGTGGCACGGGGTTGGTCATTAGCTTAATGGGCGTGTTGATGTTGGGTTTGATTACCTTGACCTATGCCAATCCTCGGGTGCGGCGGGTTGAAAGCGAAGTGCCTGACTTTCGTCAAGCGAGCAGCTAAACTGTGGTGAGTGATTGCAATTGAGCAGCGAAATGCTCAGCCTGAGGCGCTTTGACCGCTTGAAGATAATTGACATAAGCATTCATTAATTGCAATGCTGGTTCTGTTTGGCCTTGTTGCCAGAATATGTTGCCCAAATGCCAGCCCGCCAAATGGAAAATTGCCAAATCGTTGCGGCTTTCGGCCAATTGGCGCGTGCGTTCGAAGCAGGTGATTGCCGCAGGTAATTGACTTAATTCGACATAACGCAGGCCAACTGTGCCAAGCGCATAGCCTTTGCCAAAGCCATCAGCCTCATTGGTTGCTGCTTGGCTGGCCTGATCGGCATAAATTTGTTGGGTTAGGGCCAATTTTTGTTGATAATAGGCGGCTGAACCTTTGGCATGGCGATTGTGGCGATAGCCCCACATCCAGCGACCCCAGCGCAAACTCATAATCACAATAATGTCGGCAATTACATAGCACACAAACGCCCCAACCGGCGGATTAGTGGTATGCAACAGCCCATTGAGCGGATTCAGATCCCAGCGCCAACAGTCAAGCCATGTGCCCATTAATTCGATGTAGAGCACCAAAAAGCCCATGATGAGGTGCAAAAGCTGCGCCCGAAACAGCAGTAGAATCAGGCTAAAAACGAGGCCAAATATCGCACTCAGGCTATCATCAAACAGCAGCCACGCCCCAAGAAACAGACTTGCATGGCCGAATAGCAAGCCCCAACGGAGCTTTTGGGTGCGTTGCTTAACCCAATCCAATTCGCTGATCAGCAGACCTGTGCTGAGCAAAATTGCATGGCCAAACGGCACATAGATGGGAATTGCCGCAAATTTATAGCTATAGAGTTCGAGCAGCAAACTAAATACATATTCGCCAAGCGCCGAGAATGGCACAAATACCAGCGCAATCAGCCGCTGGTCGGGGCGCAAATGGTAGAGCATCAAGCCAAAATAGAGTGGTGCAGCTAGGTTGCTAATAATTTGGCCGTTGAAGCCTTGCGCGTTGAGCCATGCCGAATCGTTGAATAAGGCGAAGAGCACAATTGGCCAAAATCCGAGGATCAGGCCAATCTGCCAACGTTGGGTTTTGCTGCTTGCCGCCATATGTGCTCCCTAGCTAACGAACTAGGCCTATTTTAGCCGAATTTGATAATTAAAGAGCGCAAAAGCACGTTTTAACGCAGAGGCGCAGAGAACATAAGGGCTTGCTGTTGGAACCGCGAAGATCGCGAAGAGCACGAAGGATGGCTATAGGCTTGTGACTTTTGGCTATTGGCCTACGAAACTTCCGCTAGCCCAAAGCCTCTAGCCATATTCATATGTTCTATGTTCTAGGTGCAATGGGTCATTCGATGAGCAATCATGTTCCCTCACCCCCCAGCCCCCTCTCCCACTGAACGCGGGCGAGGGGGAGCACCGGTTTTCACCACACATCATGCAAAAGCCACGCAGTGAAAGCTCCTCGTTCGCGTTTCCCCCGACGCATTGCGCAGAACCAGCGTGTTAAAGCCCCTCGCCCGCGCACGGGAGAGGGGTTGGGGTGAGGGGAGCAAGCCGTGGTTAACCAGATGTACCATTACATCTATGTTCTATGTTCTATGTTCTATGCTCTTTCATCCTTCATCCTTACTTAGCGTTGCCGCCCCATGCGTTGGCCAACTTGGGTCACGATGTCGCTGACGCTGAAGGTAGCGTAGGCCGTGCCGCCAGCATTGGCAGTCGTTTCTCCATAGCCACTGGCGCTGGTTTCGAGCGTGCCGCCGCTATTGATCGTATAGCTTGCGCCTTGTTGTAAAGCAGGCGACGAGAAGACAAAGGCTTGGTATTGTTTGCGTGGCGTAAAGCTCACAATTGCTTGCCCCGATTGATCGAGAATTTGCACAAGGTTGGCTGCTGCTTGCGCTGAGCTATAGTTGATCAGCACTGAAGCTTGGGTTGAATTGCTATCAGGTGCTTGCACCATGCCTGCGCTGCCAGCTGCAACCAAGGTTCCACCATTCAAGGCAAAACCGCCATCATAATCCAATGCGCCGTTCATTTGCGCGGTTGGCCCGTGCACCAGCACCAAACCAGCGTTCATCACAATCGAGCCGTTGGCATCCAAGCCATCGCCAGTTGCATCGACGACCAACGTACCGCCGTTGATATATAAAAAGTAGGTGCCAGCAGCAAAACTATCGTTGCGGCTTGGCCGCCCCATACCACCGCCTTGCATGCTCGATCCATCGCCACCAGCCACATTCACGCCATCGTCTTGGGCCACGAGGCTAATGTTGCCAGCGTTGATGGTGATGACGGCGCTTTCCAAGCCCTCGTAGGAGTTGCTGATCGTCAGATCGCCGCCGTTGATCGTCAGGGTTGCATCTGCATGCACGCCATCGTCGCCAGCAGCGAGGCCGATTGTGCCGCCATTGATCGTGACATTATTATCTGAATGAAGCGCATCTTCTGCTGCATCAATCGTAATTGTTGCCTCGGCAATCACCAAATTTTGGCCCGCCTTCAAGCCTTTGGCTGAGGCATCGGCGTTAATGCTAGTGCTACTGCCACCACCTGCGCTAATCGTCAGTTCGCCAGCATCGATCAAAATATCGGTGATTGCGCTCAGGCCATCGCCGCCAGCAGTAACATTCAACCTGCCGCCAGTGATCGAAATATAGCCTTTGGTTGCATCTTCTTCGTTATCGGCGCTGAGGCCATCGCCTTGGGCATTGATGCTGATCGTGCCGCCGTTGACCACCAGATAATCCTTGCCACGCAAGCCATCATCTAACGCAGTGATGTTGATGGTGCCGCTGTTGACGACCAAGCCATCTTTGCTGGTAATGCCATCGTTGCCATTGGCCTGAATCGTCAAACTGCCATTGCCATCAATCGAAAGATCGGCCTTGCTGTAGAGGGTAGCATTGGGCAAATCTTCGCTCGTGGTGGCATTGGCCGAAGCATCAACTGTATCTGAAAGTGTATTTTGCGTGCCATCGGCCAAAATGACCGCCACTTGTTCAGCTTGCATAATTGCAATTGGTGCGCTGGTCGAGCTATGAATCGTTACGCCATTCAAAATCAAGCGCACTAAATCCTGATCGGCGGTATCCACAATAATTTGGCCATCGCTCAAATTGCCACTTAGTTGATAGCTGCCTGCTGCGCTAATCGTTGCGGTCGTGCCGTCGATCTTCACGTTGGGATTACTGGCCGTGATGCTATTCGCGTTGAGTTTAATCTCAACCAGATCGGCATGTTGCCAAGCCAAATCAGCTGATGTGTCGTGAGGCGTGGCTTTGCTGGCCATTGCTTCGTCGATTGATGCGACGGTTGGTACGACAATGGTTGGGTTGCTTGCTGCAACGGAATTTGAACTGGTTTCTTGGCCGCTACTAACCGAATTAACGCTGGTTGTGGTCGTTTGATTGCTGGAACAGGCCGTTAATATGGCAACCAGCATGCTGGTGATTAATGCTCGGGCAAATGGTTTCATACGAAATCTCCAAGAATCTGTGGTTGAGCAAATTGGCTGCTCAAACGTTTAATCTATGAGCAATTCTAGCCAGCAAGTGTGAGGAACTAATGAAGAGATTGTGTGGTTGATGTGTGGGATGCGCTGTATACTTGAGTTGCAGCTATCCTGTGGTCAAGGAGTCGGACTATGCCAACCCATCCATTAACCTTGCTAGAGCCGCGCCTACGTTCATTGTTGCCAGCAATGTTGTATGCCTCAGTGTGGGTCGAGCCAATTCCTGAGCGCTTGATTCAGGTATTTGAGCATCTGCGCACGTTGCGGCGTATGCTTGGCGATTATGTGCCGCGCTTTGTGGCTGAAACGCCGCCAACGCCAGGCATCGCTCGTTCTGCCTGGCAAGAAGGCACGTTAATGTTTACCGATTTGGCAGGCTTTACCAGCTTGATGGATGCTCATGGCGATGCCCAGGCCACCGACCAAGTGCTGAATGTGTTGAATACCTATTTTGCCCAGATGGTCGAAATTATTAGTAAATCTGGCGGCAATTTATTGGAATGGACTGGCGATGCGATGTTGGTGCAGTTTCCTGCTGATGGCGAGCGCAACCATACCGCGCTGGCTGTACGCGCAGGTCTGCGGATGCAGCGGGCAATGAGCCAATTTCATCAATTAACCACGCCGCAAGGAATTATTTCGCTTGGCATGCGGATTGGCCTGCATCGAGGGCGTTTTATTGCCGCCGATATTGGCACACCCAAACGCATGGAATATGTGTTGTTGGGCGAGGCGGTTCAAATCACCAAATATGCTGAGGGTGCTGGCGAAGTTGGGCGCGTGTGTTTGAGCCAAGCTGCACAACAGGCGATTGCTGGTTTGTATCGTTGCGAGCCGTTGGCCGATGGCTATGCCTTGGTCTGTGATGATTTGGCCGAGCAAACATTGGGCGAATACGATATTGCGCCAACCAAACGTCGCCAAGCAGGTGGATTTTTGCTCGATCGCAGCGTTGAGGCGCTGGTGCGCGAAATTGAAGAAATGCTGACCGCAATTGAGCCATTGGCCAGTTTTCTACCGTTATCGGTGTTGAGATTGTTGGTTGAAACTGCTGCCCAGCGCAAAGTGCCGCCGCAATGGCTGCAACTACCAGTAATTTATATGAACCTAAGCGGCATCAGCGACGCGCCCGAATACCTCGACCCCGCCGAAGAACCATTGTTGATCACCGCCTATTCGCGGATTTTTGCCTTGATTAACGCAGCGGTGGAAACGACTGGCGGCATGCTCAAAAACGTCACCTACGATAAATCTGGCTCGAATATTTTGATTCATTTTGGGGTAACTGGGGCGCATGTTGATGATGCGCTGCGGGCGGCCCAAACTGCGCTGACAATCCAGCGCTTAGTTGAACAATCCCCAGCCTTAACATTTCGCCAATATCAACAACGGATTGGTTGCAAAATTGGCTTAGCCTATGGCCCAGCCTTTGCCGCCGAAATTGGCGAGCCGCGTGGGCGGCGCGAGTTTAATTTGCTTGGCGATGTGGTTAATACTGCTGCGCGCTTGATGGCAGCCGCCGAACTTGGCCAGATTTTGCTTGAGCCTGGTTTGCAGCAGTTAATTCATACTCAGTTGCGGTGTGTCGATTTGGGGACGATCGGTTTAAAAGGCAAAGCTAACCCAACCCCGATTTTTAGCCTGCACCCTGCCGAGTAGGCTAGGCTGCGATAGGTTGTCGTAGCTCTTGATTGGATTTGGCCGCTTGAGTTTGAAATCTGCTGCTGTATGCGCGGCCAAGCTATGCTACGATGGCTTGGCCCAAAGCATTGTTAATCTCCGGTTCGCTTATTAATTCCAGTATTTCTCAGTTTGATCGTTAAGTTGATGATCGCTGTTTGGAATTGCTGTGCTGCGCGCTGCGATCTGAGAGAGCATGCGCTTTTTTCGACCATTATCGAATGCTCATCCACTGTGTAAGGAGAATCTTCATGCGGTTGAAGCCGGTTCATTGTATTATCCTAACTTTTCTGCTCGTGACCATGGCCTACACCGACACCAGCGTTCGTGCTCGGGCTGAGTTCGATGCTCCGCCTCGCTCACTTGCTGCTGGCGAAACGCGCGGCATGCCGCAAACTGGGGCGCGTGGCGTGCAACGTACAACCGCTGCAATTATGGCTAGCCAAGCCATCGCCGATACATTGCCAGCAGCTTCACGCCATCCCAAGCCACAATTACAGGTTAATCGCCAGCAACTGGCCGAAAATCCTCAAGCCCTTGTTGTAGGCCAATGGCCGCCCATGATTGGCCCTGCTGCTCCAATCCAGACTGAATCTCGTGCAACAGCCTTGGCTAGTTTGAGCACCAATTTTACTGCTGCAACGCTGGCCGATAGCAATAGCTTTCCGCCAAGCACCATGGGCACGGTTGGGCCAAGCCAATTTGTGGTTGCAATCAATGGGCGAGTGCGCAGCTTCAACAAAGCCACCGGAGTTGCCGATGGCGTGATCGATAGCAGCTTGGATAGCTTTTTTGCCTCAGTCATGACCCCACCGATCTCGAATAATCTAACTATGGAACCACGCATTCGCTATGATCGCCCAACCCAGCGCTGGATCGTGACAGCGATCGATCTGCCTGGTCAAACCGGCAATCAGCCCAATCGAGTGCTGCTTGCAGTGAGTGATGTTGCTAGTGGTGGGGTGATTAGCTCTAGTACTGTCTGGACGTTCTTCTTTTTTCAAGGCAGCGCCACCGATATTATGGACAATCCCAGCCTAGGTGTTGATGTCAACGCGCTTTATATCGGGGCCAATCTGTTTTCGGCTAGCGGGGGCTTTGTGGGAACGAATGGCTATGTGGTGCGCAAAAGCTCAATTCTTGAAACTGGGCCAATTGTCGTAACCCCATTCAATGGCTTGGTTGCCTCTGGCACTGGCGCCGGCCCATTTGCGCCCCAAGGCGTTGATAATTTTGACCCAACCGCAACCGAAGGCTATTTTGTTGGCGTTGATAATGCCACTTTTAGCACGATCATGTTTCGGCGGGTGAGCGATCCTGCTGGCACGCCGAGCATATCGGGCAACATCGCGGTTACTGTTCCAACCACTACCTTTCCTACGCGGGTTCCCCACCTTGGCAATACTGGCGGGACGAATGGTCAGCTTGATGGAATTGACGATCGCTTGTATTCTGCCATGATTCGTAATGGTCGCCTCTGGACGGCGCATAGTTTTCGCACAAATAGCGCTGGAGTTGCCAGCACAGCAACCGGTGCGCGCAACTCGGTGCGTTGGTATGAGTTTCAGAATCTCACCACAACCCCAAGTTTAAGGCAATCAGGGACTATCTTTGATTCGACGGCAACAAACCCGATTTTTTACTGGGTACCAACGGTTGCTGTATCTGGTCAAGGCCATGCGGTGTTTGGCTTCAGCCGAGCAGGAATTAACGCCCGCGCCGATGCAGCCATGACCAGTCGTCTAGCAGGTGATACGCTTGGAACGGCCCAAGCGCCAACCCCCTATACTGCTACCACGTTTAATTATAATCCAGCAGGCGATCCTGGCAGGGCTACCGGACGATTCTGGGGCAATACTTCATACACCAGCCTCGATCCCAGCGACGACATGACCATATGGACGATTCAGGAATTTACCAATGCAACCGATTCGTATGGGGTGCAGGTTGTTAAGGTGCTCGCCCCACCCCCAGCCACTCCTTCAAGTAGCAGCGTAGCCTCGATCGAACAAGGCTCAACCGCCACGATTACGATTAATGGGACAGCAACCAATGGCTCAGGCTTTTATGATCCTGGAGCTGGCTTTGCAAACCGCATTGCAGCGAGCATTAACGGCGGTGGCGTAACGGTAAATAGTGTCAGTTACATCAGTCCAACTCAGCTTTCATTGAATGTGAGTGTTGCGGCAGGAGCCACTTTGGGCACACGCACCGTCACGGTAACCAACCCTGATGGTCAGAGTGCGACCAGTGCTGGTGGAATTGTGACCATTGTTGCCCAAGCGGCAACCCCAACCAGCACACCGACCAATACGCCAACGAGCACGCCAACTAACACACCAACCAATACGCCGACCAACACACCAACCAATACACCAACCGACACGGCAACCCCAACCAATACACCAACCGACACGGCTGTGCCAACCAATACGCCGACCGACACGGCAACCCCAACCAATACACCAACCAACACGCCGACCGACACGGCAACCCCAACCAATACACCAACCGACACGGCTGTTCCAACCAACACGCCGACCAACACACCAACCAACACGGCTGTGCCAACCAACACACCAACCAACACACCAACCAATACGCCAACGAGTACACCAACCAGCACGCCAGTTAGCTATATTCAATATTTGCCATTGGTAACTCGTGGCCAGCCTACTGTGATTGCCACGCTGGAAACGTCTGCAGTGCCAACTAGCCCAGCGCCAATCCCAGGATTTCTCTTTGCTACGACTACAATCACCTTGCCAAGTGTGCTGCCACGTACTGGCACGTATTGGCTCTCCGCCGATTCGAGTAGCCTTGTGCCTGGTTTAGTCGATGATGCGGTGCTATTAAAAGTTGGTTCAAGCGAGATATTCCGCCACGAATATGGCATCAACGGGCAACCACAGCCAACCTTGGTGGTAGTGCCAGCGAGTGTACTGCTGCCAAGGGCTGGCCAGACCCTAACTGTGGAATTTACCGATCTGCATGGGGTTGTCTATGCTGCAACCCCACTCTATCTTGTTTGGACACCCTAAACAATGAGTAGATTGCCCCCAACTCTTTGCTTGCGTTATAGGCAAGGGGGTTGGGGGCTTTGTGCTGATAACCTGCCAACCAGATGAGCCAAGCTCGATCTTTGGTACGAGAGCCTACCTGCTAGATTGAGTGGTTCGGCTTGTATTTTGAGCGAGCGCAATTCAGCATTATTAACCTAGCCCTAACGACCTTCAACCAATTATCCTACCATCAATCACTGCACTGTTCATAAACGTTCTTCTGGAAACGTGATTGTTGTACTATGTTAGGTTGAAAGGTAGTTTATGGCGAATTTTGCTAAATTTTTGCCCCAATGGCAACGCTGGATTTTGCTCACTGGCATGGGCGCAATGCTCTTAACCAGTTGTACTTCTGCCAATCCCCAACCAACCGCTATAAGCGCCGTTACTGCGACTGTTGCACCAACCAGCGTTAGTGCGGCAACTGTTGCACCAACCAGCGCCGCTACGGCCACCGCTGCGCCAACCAGTCCAAGCGCTGGCGTTGAAAGCTCAACGATCTATACTAGCACCAGCCAATTATTCTCAGTGCCAATTCCTACCAACTGGCAACTCGCCGAAGAAGCGGGGATTGTGCGGCTCAACGATCCTGAGCAGAAAATCAAAATTGCTCTGCTGAGTGTTGAGGAAGCCGACCTTGCCAAAGCAATTGAATTGGGCTGGCAACAAGCTGACCCAAGCTTTAAACTCACGCCCGATGATAGCCAAGAAGTGCCTTCGCCCAACGGAGCAGAAAAAGCCTTCGTTGCTGCCTACGATACCAAAAATACCAGCCAATCAACAGTGGCAATGGCGCAATTGCACGAAGGCGTAGCCTATTTGATGTTGATTCAAGGCGATAATGCGACGATTACCAAACGCCAATCCCAAGTTGGCATCATTCAATCGGGCTATACGATTTTGGCAATGAACCAAACCACCGTCACTGCTGATCAACGGGTTGATGTTGGGCCGGAATTAATTAGCGAATTAGAAAACTTTATTCAAACCGAACAAGCCAAATATAAGGTTCCTGGCGTGAGCGTGGCGATTGTACAAGATGGCAAAATCGTCTACAGCAATGGCTTTGGCGTGCGCGACGTTGTTTCGCAAGCACCAATTGATGCAGACACGCAGCTGATGATTGGCTCAACTGGCAAAAGTTTGACCACCTTGTTGATGGCAACCTTGGTCGATCAAGGGAAGCTCGCTTGGGATACGCCAGTTGTCGATATATTGCCAAACTTCAAAGTTAAAGATCCTGAGCGAACCAAGCAAATTACCGTGCGCCACTTGGTTTGTGCCTGTACTGGCGTGCCGCGCCGCGATTTCGAGATGATTTTCAACGCTGAAGATTTGGATGCCCAAGGCATTATCGCCTCGGTTGCTGATTTTGAGTTTTTCACCGATTTTGGCGAGGCCTTCCAATATAGCAATCAGATGGTGGCAATTGGTGGCTTTGCGGCAGCAGCTGCCAGCGGCGGCGATCCAACTCAGCTTGATCAAACTTTTGCCCAAGCACTGACCGAAGGCGTGCTCAAACCAATGGGCATGAATAACACCACGCTTGAGCAAGCAGTTGTCGAAGCCAGCCCCAACCATGCCTTGCCGCATGGCTTGGATCTGACCAGTTCGACCTACCAAACCTTGCCAATTAGTATGGAATTCGCGATCAAGGGTGTGGCTCCAGCTGGCGCAACCGAATGGTCGACGGCCAACGATATGGGCAACTATTTGATTACCCTGCTCAATCATGGCATTACCCCCAGCGGCAAGCGCTTGGTCTCCGATCAGAATCTTGATGTGTTGTGGGAGCCACAAGTTGCGATCGATGCCAAAACTAGCTATGGGCTTGGCTGGATGATTAGCGATTATCATGGCTTGGAATTTATTGCCCACGGCGGCACAACCTTTGGCTTCTCATCGGAGTTTGCCTTTATTCCAGAGGCCAAGATTGGGATTGTGGTGCTGAGCAATGGTCAATATGCCAATCATTTTGTCACCAGCATTAGCGACCGCTACTTTGAATTGGCCTTTGATCAGCCAAGCAAGGCCGCAGAAACCGCAGCCTATAGCGCGCAAAGTATCGAAGAATCGCTGGGCGAAATCAGCAAACAAATTGCGCCCGAGTTTGATCCTGCTAGCGCTGAAGCATTGTTGGGCAGCTATACCAACCCTGCCTTGGGCGATGTATCCTTGATGCTCAATGGCGAGGAATTGTGGCTCGATATTGGCGCGATTCAAACTCAATTCAAGCCCTTGTTGAACGAACAAGGCGAGCCTGATGGCTACCTCTCAGTAACGCCACCATTCACTGGCATTCCCTTCAAAACAGGCGTTGATGCCAACAACCAGCCAACCTTGACCATGGATATTGGCACAGAAACCTATCTGTTTACCCGCAAGCCATAATGCTGAGGGGTCAGGGGTCAGGGG